>NZ_FMZA01000003.1 GCF_900102685.1 Melghirimyces thermohalophilus | reverse complement strand
GAAAAACATAAGGAAAAAGTGCGAGCCCATCGCCTTTCCTCTACGGGAAAATACCTGTACAAAAAACGGAAAGAGACGATCGAGCGAAGCTTTGCAGACGCGAAAGAGCTGCACGGGCTTCGCTACTGCCGGTTGAGGGGAAGGGAAAAGGTCCAAGAGCAAGCGCTGATGACGGCCGCAGCGCAAAACATCAAGAAGATTGCCAACCACCTAACCAAAGCCGGCTAGGTGGTTGGGCGGCCTTTTTGATCCAGGTTTTGATACGTCGATGAGCTGGTTTTGTCCATAAAAAAAGAGTGTGGAGAAAGCAGTGAAGGGCTTTCTCCACACTCTGAATGCTCTGAAAGAGCATCTTTCACAAATTAACCCAGAAGTAACCCGTAGTAAAGAAATTGAACCAGAATTCATTATTTCTGGCGATCGATTGACTTCATTACTTCAGATAATGGATATAGAGAAATATAATAAAAACATGAATTCACCACATTTTATTAATGAAAAGGCTTTGCATCGAGTAAGGAAAGGATTTAATTACCTCAATAAGAATGATTCGCAATTGGGTGATACTTTTCGTGTTGTTGTGGATACTGTTGCAGTAACTACAGCAGTAACGACTCCTGGCAGTGCCTCCTCTCACAAAGCTGTTGGTATGATTTGGGTACAGCCAGATAATAACTGGTCCGATAAAGACATTGTAGAATCCCTTGTTCACGAAATGACCCATACACTTTTATATCTTGATGAACAGTGTTACGGTCATTTTCATAAAGATGTTGCTTTGAATGATGAGAAGGCTTGGGTTCCTTCTGCTATTCGGAACACGAGGAGACCGGTTTATGGAGTGGTTCATAGTATAATTGTGGCTACTGAGCTTCTTAGTCTAAGAAAAAGATTAGGCTTTAATGAAGATGATATTTCAATCCACGGAAGATCATCAGAACTCTTTAAAAAAACTAAGTATGCTTTAAATACACTTAAGCAGCAACAGTTAAGTTGGGAGTTACTCACACCTAGGATGAAATCACTAATTAACCGATCAGATGAAATACTTACCCCTGATCTACTTTCAAATATAAGTACATGATAAATCGGGAGCAATAAGATCCAAATTAGTTATGGGCCAATTAAGCGTTTTATTTGAGTATTGAGGGTGCCTGGGGCACCAAAGAAAAATTCTAATTATTAACCTCCCCCTTCGGGAGAGATTTACGGTGTACACACATTTTCTTGTTTTGGTCCGGTGACCATACGAAAAAGCCCTCAGTTGAGGGTTTTACTTTTTATGGAATCTACTTTGCCCCTGGTGACAGCTTCGCTGGTATTACCCCTTCAAGCCGTAGACGATCACTTGTGTCCGTTCCCGCCAGCGAGGCGGGCCATGTGGAGGGCGGCCCATTCAAAAAAACCGATCTCATCAAGGATGAGGAAGATCAGGATCATCGCCAGCTCTGTAAACAAAAAGCCACCCCCGTTTTTTTCGGGAGTGGCTTTTTGTTTAGCCTATTCATATATAATCCAGCAATGCTTGCTGTAAGGTTCTTTTCGTCTCTGCCTTTTGTTCAAATGACAAATTCATGTGAATGATCGATTTGACGATATCCGGGCGAAGACCGGTGACGACCGGTTTACATCCCATCAAGGACAGGCCCTCCAGGATTTTCAATAGATGCTGAATCACACTGGGTTCCATCGTGGCAACACCGGAGAGATCGATGATCAGAGTTTCGATGTGAGAATTCCCCACCTCCGGAATCACTTTATCTTCGATCGCAATGATCCGGTAATGGTCCACTTGGCCGATAATCGGCAGTATGTATATCGTCTCTTTGATCGGGATGATCGGAACCGATAAATTTTCCACTATTTTTTGTTGGGATTCGATCAATTTATCTTTGAACTTTGAATAGCTAATAAAAAAATGATGCAAAAATTGATCCACCGATTCGTTAATCCGCTTTTCAAGGGCGTAAAACTCTTCTTTTCGATTAAGCGCCTCGCTCATTTGGTCGTAATTAAACATAAAGTCCCACAAGGTCCTTCGGATCGCCTGAATCCATTCCAGCTTGAAAGCCAATGCTAACGAATGTTTCGCCCATACTTCCCCTTCTTGTTTGGCAAATTGGATCAACTCGTGTTCCCGTTCGTCCACTACATACAAAACCAGTTTATGGGCGTTTTCCAACAGATTGATATTTCCTCTTTCGTCAATCTCTTTAATTTTGTCTTTAGCATTGACCGCCTCCGACAACAGCCGCTCTTCAAAAGCCTCCCGGTTTTCCATGAAAAATTCCTTCATTCCCAACCCTTCTTTATATTCTAGGTCCAAATGGATCACTCCTTGTTTTTTCTTTACATCATCTCTTGGGAAGATAAGCGTAAATGTAGTGCCGACATTTTCTTCGCTGTCTACTTCAATCGATCCACCGTGCTGGTGTATTACAGAATAGACCTGGGCCAACCCCATTCCCGTGCCCACTTTTTTGGTTGAGAAAAAGGGAGTTCCTAACAGGGAAACTTTTTCTTCCGGGATGCCTATCCCCGTATCCTGAATCGCCACATAAACATACTTTGCGTCCGCTTGATGATGAAGGGTGATTTTGCCATTGCCTTGAATCGCTTCAAATGCGTTTTTTAATAAGTTAAACAGTGCTTTTTTTAAAAGCGTTTTCTTCCCGTATACCAAAACATTTGTATCTCTAAATATCCGTTTCACTTCCACATCGGAAGATTGGAAGGGGAAGAGAGAAAGTACATTCTCCAGCTCCACCGATAAGTTAATCGATTGCTTCCTCTCATCGCCCATGTCCGGTTTAGCCACTTGTAGTAAACTGTTTAAGGTATTTAAAGCGTCATCCAATTCGGTTTTGGCGATGTGAATATATTTAGACTCTTTATCTTCCTCCATCATTTGGAGAAATCCTTGCACCGTTGTCAGCGGGTTGCGAACTTCATGTACAATTCCCGCAGCGATTTGACCGACTGATGCTAAGCGACTGAGATGGGCAGGGTCGGTCTCTTTCATTGCTTTCTTTTCGGTTGTATCCATCTTCTCACTCCTATCTTTGGGTGTAGAATATTTTGTTAATTGGCGTTGTGCAGGGCGAATTTGGGGAGTGAGTAAGCCATGGAGTTTTGATTCTTCATCATTCGGAGCATTTATTCTTCATCGTCACTGAAGATTCCTGTTAGAAGTGCAATCTTTTTTTAGAAAGAAAAAATATCACCTCATCGGCTTGACCGCATCAACCAAGAGAGAAGTAAAAACGATCTTTCCACCCTTATTTCTGTGGTCAAAACGAAGGGAACGATAGATAAACCCACCCCTTTCATCCCATTTATTATAATGAAACTGCCCCGTTTCATCAAAGTATACCAGCAGGTACACATCAAACCCAGCCTGGCGGAACATTTTTGTGATCCAATCATAAGTATAAAGGATTTGATGGCTGGCGGCCGGATGATCCTTGGGGGCGGGGCCGCCCACTTGAACTACGTGTTGGTAAGCTGGATCTGGAAAATAGCCGTCGGGAACCGCGCACCGAATCCATCCGCCTGGCTTTAAGAATCGATAACAATTTTTCGCTGCTTCCACCCCTTCATCAAAACGCAAATGCTCCCACACATGCTCGGCCAGAATCGTCTGAATCGAGTCAGGGGAAAAGCGCTTTTCCCAATCCTCCCTTCTTAATAAATCCAATTCACTCCGTTGCGTATGAATCCAGCCGGGATTGTTGTTATATTCACCGGCACCGACGACCACTCGGATCGCTTGTTCAGAGCTCATCCGCAGCACCCCCGTCTGCTTCTTCGTCATGATAAAGAAAAGATCCTCCCTTATGGCACACCTGCCAACAACTTAGGGAGAATCTTTTGGATAGCGCAAAGAAAATAATCGTCAGGAAAGGAACGTCATTTACAGCAGACCCCGATTTTTGATCTCGATATATTGGTGGATAACGGAAGTGGCCAGCTGATCCGGAGGCACATCCAATACCGTCACTCCTCGCCGCCTGAGATAGACCATCTGCTCCCTTCGCTCCTCGGAGACACGCTGCGCCACCGTCTTGCGAAACACATCCAGTTCTTCCTGGGGAAAACGATTTTGTTCCCGTTGCAGGATGGAATCTTCGCAGGTGACCGTCATCACGGCGTGGTGCCGCTGTAGCCGAGTCAGCTGTTCCATCAGATCATCGGCATAGGTAAGATTTCCAGTATCTGTGAAAAGCGCCACCAACGCCCGCCTCTTCTGGCGAAAAGCCAAACTTTCCACCACTGCACGATAATTGGACTCCGCATAGGCCGGCTCGAGGTTGTAACAGGCTTCCACCAGACGTTGCAACTGTGATCGCCCCTTGGCCCCAGGCACCCAACGCAGGACGCGGTTGGCAAATGCGAACAGGCTCACCTGATCGCCCCGTTCCAGAGCGATGGCGGCAAAAGCGAGGGCGCCCTCTACTGCTCGGTCCAAGCGGCTCCATTCCCCGTCCTTCACTCCCATGATCCGACCACAGTCGATCAGGATCACCACATGCTGACCTTGTTCCGGTTGATAAACATTGGTTGCTAGCTTATGTCGACGGGCTGTGGCGCTCCAATTGATTAAGCGGGGTTCATCCCCAGGCACATACCCGCGAATATGAGAAAACTCCGAACCCTGCCCCAAGCCCCGCCAGGTGTGAGGCCCTTCCGCAGTCAAGAGTTTTCGGTACACACCAGCTCGAACCCTGCGCACCTCCTGCAAGGGCGGGAACACCCGCACCTCGTGTTCCGCTGTTTGAGCCTGTTGTCTCATCAGCAGCCCCAGACGCCCGGTTACCCGGGCGTGAATCTTCCCAAAGGGATGCAGACCGCGACGGTGAGGGCGTAACCGATACATGACGCTTCCTGACCCTGCTGGCGGGAGTGTCAGGGACAAATCCCGCCGATCCGCGTAAAAACCGAGGGGGAAATCATCCCGCAAATGCACACGGACCGGGTATGGGGCCAGATGGGACGCCCTTAGCACGACATCACTGTCCGATCCCAGCTCAAACAGATGGGGAGTCGAACGTGACAGCTCGACCTTCCCCTTGCGCCAAAGCCCAACTGCATCCGCCAGCGTCAGAATTCCCAATATGCTGTAGAACCCTGCCGCTGCTTGGATCTCCATCCCCCACGCCGAAGCGAGCAGGGTGACAGCGGTGCCGAGAACGATCAGCCGCAACAGGCGCGGGGTGGGAAGGAATGCATTATCGCGGAACCGAAACCGAGCGCGTGATCTCTTCGACGAGGTCATCGATCTTCAAACCCTCCAGTTCCACATCGGGGCTGGGGACCAAACGATGGCGAAAGACAGGAGCGACCACCCTTTTAATATCATCGGGAGTCACATAATCGCGGCCGTCCATGGCAGCCAACGCCCGCCCCAGCACCAACAGACTGATACCCGCCCTCGGACTCGCTCCCAGTATCACCTGGGGATGGTCTCGTGTCGCCCGCACCAGTGCCGTGATATATCGGACCACCACATCATCCGCACGAACTCCATCCAGCGCTTTCCGGCAGGATAAGACTTCTTCGGCGCTCACCAGAGCATCTAAAGGCTCTTCCCGGCGGGCGGTGAGCCGATGCCCCTTTAATATGGCCATCTCCTCTGCTTCTTTGGGATAATCTACCGTCAACTTCACCATGAAGCGATCCAGCTGTGCCTCAGGCAGTGGATAGGTACCTTCGTATTCGATCGGATTTTGTGTCGCCACCACAAAAAACGGCTGCGGCAGAGAGAACTCCCCTCCATCCACCGTGATGTGACCTTCTTCCATCGCCTCCAAAAGAGCGGCTTGGGTTTTCGGTGGGGTCCGGTTGATCTCGTCCGCTAGGATGAGATGATGAAAGATCGGACCCCGTTTAAAAGTGAATTGACCGGATTGGATGTCGAAGATATTGGTTCCCGTCACATCTGCAGGCATCAGATCCGGTGTAAATTGAATGCGGGCGAAGGACATGTCCAAAGCGGCTCCCAAGGCGCGGGCCATTAGGGTTTTCCCCAATCCCGGCACTCCCTCCAACAGGACATGCCCCCCTGTCAGAAATGAAGCCCATAACAATCGCAGCTGCTCCTTCTGGCCGACTACCACTGGAGCCAGCCCCTTCAACACCTTATCCGTTATCTCCCCGATCTGTTTCGAGTCCATTCTTCCAACTCCTCTTTCCATTTTTGCAACGCCTGGCTGATGCGCAGGAAGGAGCTTCTTTTAACCGGTGGTGTAAGACCTTCCACTTGATCGGCCAGGTCCTGTAGTCCTTTGCATGCCGTCGGCCCCATCCGTTTCTCGATCTGCTCCCACAATTCTGCGCGAGAAGCCTTCGGGCTCAAACCCATCCGTAAATTTGTCTCCCGCAATAAACCTTCCAACTGAATAGCTAAAGATTCCTGTTTTAAACCGGCCCATTGATAAAGAGAAGCCATCCCCCGGATATATTCGTCACCGGTCGCTTCCTCCTGGATCGGTTCTAGGCGCGGTGCTCCAAAACGTTTACCTTGCAGATATAACCAGAGGATCCCCCCGAGAAGCAATTGGGCGAGCAATAATCGCATCAAAGGGGTAAGGAGCTCCTCGACGGTGGAGGGAGTCCCCGGTTGTGAGGGGGCCGCCGGTGCTGTGCTTTCCACAGACTGATGGACCGATTCGTCAAACCAAACCTTGCCCTCACCCGCCGTAAAGGAGGCCATGTGGAGAGCCAATGCCAGGTTGTCTGCCCTGTCGATGGCTTGGTTGGTGATCACATCCGGTTCCGGTATATAGTAAATCGCCCCCCGGCCCATGCTCCGCTTCCCCACACGCGGGCTCCCCTGTTCATCCATCCACACCCGATCCGGAGACCCTTCCACCTGGTGTCCATGAGGGAAATAAAGGGAATGAACCTCCTTTAGCCACCCTTCAGTGGTGGGTGCCATCTTCACCTTCCGCACACCATCAGCCGATTGGGCAGCGTCAAATCCCAATTCCTGAGACAGAGGGGTCTTCGGTCCTGACCAAATCACGACCGTATTTCCTTTCTTCACCCATCGCTTCAGCCATTCGCCTTCCACTTCTGGGAAATATACCTTTTGCTCTGGTTGAATCACCCACAGCACATGGCCCGTTGACTCCGGCAACCGGTCCCATCCCGTTTCCCACCTGTCCACGGGAACCTCCCGCTCTTTCAACAGCCGATAGATTCCCTTGGTTCCTTGTTCCGTAGAATTGAGGCTGGAGTAAGGTATCGGCGATGTCTGCAACCACGTCGTCACCAATGCGATCACCGTAAGCAACACCGTTATTGTGAGCGCCCAAGGCCAAACCCTCCTCTTTTTCATCGGGGCCCCCCCTTTTTTGCCAGCGGTGCCGATAACGACCGGAAAACCTCATACTCCTGCTCTGCAGCCGGAACCCGACCGTACCAGATTCGATCAAACTGATGGACGAGTTCGGTAAAAGCAGGAAGGAGGTCGGAGCGATTTTGTTCCACTTCCCTCCGGTACTCATGATTGGTTTTGTAATCACCGCGAACTAAAATCTGCTGCTTCTCTAAGGAGGCCAACACCGACCGGAATAAATAGCGGATCCCTTCCCGGTACTCCTTCCGCTTCGCCCTTGCTTCAGCCATGAGCCACCAACGGAAGGCTTCATCCTCGACAGAAGGGACATCATGCTGTTGATCCTTCTGAACCTTTCCCGAATAGGTGGTTTTGCGAAAGATCCAGACCGCGGCCAGCAATAGGAGGGCGGCTAGCAACACCGGCAACAACCAGCCGAGCCGTGTATCCACCTCAACCCCCAACAGCTGTTCCAACCACTCCTGGAACCGGTGATTCCAATCGATCCATCCGTTATACAATCCCTGTTTGATTTTTAGGAGCAGATTTTCGCCGGAACGCTCCTCCTCTTTCAAAATCTCCGAAAGTTGCCGATTCGCTTCTTGGTAATCCCTGGCCAAGGAAACTGCCACCTCCTCCCTTCGCAATCATACCAGCTTCCGCCGGAGGCGGTCCGCTTCTTCTGCCAAATCAGCTCCTTCTTTTCGTGCCCTTCGCTCTAGATACAAGATCGCTGCTAAAATCCCTCCCGGTGCATATGCTAGGGCTTCAAACGCAGCAACCAGCAGAGAGAGGATGAGATGGGCAAAGGTTACAGCGCCTTGAGGAAGAAAAAAACCTGCTGGCACAAAAAGCGCCGGAAGTAATACAGAAGGAATCAGGTTAAAGACATATAGCACCAGTCCGAGCACAACCATCAGGCCAAATGTTCTCCAAAAAGAAAGATAGGTCAAACGCCAACTCCGCTTCAACGCTTCCCAGTAAGCACTCCCTTCTTCTAATATGACCGGGACAGCCAAGTAGAAACGGACTGTCAGGAATGTCAGCAGACCAAAACCGAGCACACCTCCCAAAATTGCGACGGTCCCCATCGATACCGCCCATTCCCCCGTTGCTGATCCCATCAAAAGACCCGATACCAGCAGGATCAATACCGATACAGCCACGCAAGCCAGGATCAGGAGCCACTTTAAAAGCAGGGTGCCTAACACCCGCCCCCCAAAGGTGCCTATGAGATGAAACGCCTCCTTTAACGCTGTTCTCCGGCCTTCCTTAACCTGTCGGAGGGTGATACCCGTGACCGAAGCCGTAACAAGCGGAGCTAGGAACAAATAACACAATCCATAGACCAACATCGACAGCATCATCATGACCAGGTCGAAGGGATCTGGCGGCCCGTACAGACTGGAACCTATGATGGAATCTCCTCGATAGATCGAGAAATACAGAAAAAAAGAACCAAGACCCAGAAAAACCGTACAAACCATCCACACCACCCATAACTGGGAGCGAAGAAGGCGAAAGACTCCGTCTAAGATCCCGGTGAAGGAGCGGGGACGGCTTCCGACTCGGATGTTGACCTTACTTTCCAACCCAAGGCCTCCTCTCGTTTTTCATCCAATAAAAAGCCCGAACCGTATGGTCGGGCAACAAACCGTGACAGGAAAGCGACAGGCTTAATCCCGCATCATTTCATCCAAACGATGAACATCCAAGCGGCGAACCAGAGCAGTCAAGAAGCGTTTCACCGAGCGGATATCCTCCTTATCCACCACGGAGGCATGAGAGTGGATATAGCGGGCGCACACTCCGACAGCGGCCGAAGGGACGCCGATTCCGGTTTTATGGACAGCACCGGCATCGGTTCCGCCCTGGGAAACAAAAAATTGATAAGGGATCCCTTCTTCCTCCGCTGTCTCAATCAAGAAGCGACGCATTCCCGCCAGGGGTACCATAGACCGATCAAAAAGGCGGATGACGACGCCTTTACCCACTTCACCAAAACCGTTTTCAACCCCTGGAGTATCCCCTGCCGGCCCGGCATCTACCGCAAAAAAGACATCCGGTTTTACCGTATGAGCAGCTGTGACAGCGCCGCGTGTTCCGACCTCTTCCTGTACCGTGGCCCCGGCGTAGACCGTATTGGGGTGATCCACCTTCGTCAGGTCTTCCAGTAGTTCCAGAGCCATGGCGCACCCGAACCGGTTATCTATGGCTTTGCTCATCAACCGCTTGCCCCCTTCCATCTCCACCATGGGGCATACCGGGGTGATCGGATCCCCCGGATATATTCCGGCCTTTTCCGCCTCTTCCCGGCTATCGGCTCCCACATCGATAAACATGTCGGAAATCTCCACGGGTTTTTTTCTTCTCTCATTGTTCAAAAGGTGGGGAGGCACGGAACCGATAACCCCCGGAATCCGTTTTCCGCTCCGCGTAACCACATCAACACGCTGAGCCAGCAACACCTGGTTCCACCAACCGCCGAGCGCTTGGAATTTGATAAAGCCTTTTTCCGTAATCCGGGTGACCATAAACCCGACTTCGTCCATATGGCCAGCTATCATCACACGGGGTTGCATCGCTGTGCCCCATTTGACCCCAAACAGGCTACCGAGCCGATCCTGCACTATATCTTCGGTGTAACGGGCGATCTCGGTCCGCATCGCCTTCCGAACCGTCCCCTCCGCCCCTGGCACCCCGGGCATCTGTGTCAATTCACGAAAACGATTCCAATCCATCAGCTACAACACTCCATCATTTCGATATGTATTCTCCCTCTTCCAGGGAGGCTTTCCACTCCCGGTAGCGACGATGCACCGTCGCCCGGGAGACATCATAGCCAAACCCTTGTAAGGTGGCTGCAATCTCCTCAAAGGTGAGTCTTTTCTCCTTCAGATCCACGATTCTCTCAATGGGAACCTCTTTTCGGGACCGTCCCCCCTGCCCCTGATTCTTTAGATTAACGGCGGGATTGTAACCTCTTTCGTGTATGGCTCGGCGCATCCCCCAGGAAATTTTTTGGCTCATCCATTTTCTTTGCAACTCTTCTACCTTGGCCATGATCGCCAACACCGTCGATTCACCGGCCTCCAGCTCCAGCTCTCCCCCGGATTGGAGACTGAAGATTGTCGCGCCGCAGCGGGAGAGCTGATGGATGACAGCCAACTTCGCTTCCCCCCGTCCCAACCGGGTATCGTCCTGGACCAGGATAACTTCAGCTTTACCGCTTCGAACCTCATCCAACATTCGGTATAGACCTTCCCGTTCCAAGTCGAAACCGCTCTGCTGTTCGGTAATCACCTCCACCACCTCACAGGATAAGGTGTCTGCCCAGGCTTTCAGATCATCCACCTGTCGTTGCAGACTGGTTTCCTGCTCCGTCCGCTGGGTGGATACTCTTGCATAGATGACCCCTTTTATCCTTCCCACCCCCTTTGGCCTTGCCAAAGCACTCTCTTTTCAGTAAAGTGAATGCTTGGAGGAGTGATACTGTGATTAGCGATAAAATGATCCAGCGGATTAACGAGCTGGCTCGAAAACAAAAAGCCGAAGGGCTCACTCCAGATGAGAAAAGCGAACAGAAGCATCTTCGGGAACAGTATTTGAAAGCGATCCGGGGATCGGTGAAAAACCAACTGGACCGAGTTCGATTTGTAGAAGATGAGGATTCCTAAGCGTACCCTTCTATTATAAACAAGACTTGAGAAAAAACGAAATAAAATCCGCGAAAACCGAGAAACGAAGCTGTGTTCAGTCTCTTTTCTCGGTTTTTTTAGGTTTACATTACAAACTGGTTCTTGATAACAATGAGTCGGTAATATATAGTAATTGAAGGGACAAAATATTGGGATTTTCGGGGTGATTCATACATGTTGCCCTATAAAGAACTGGCTCGCCTGGATAAGCTGGTACACGAACCCGCCCGTCTTGCTATTCTTACCGCCCTTTCCGCATGTACATTGGCTGAATTTTTATTTTTGCAAGAGTTGACAGGGCTGACAAAGGGAAATTTATCTAGCCATTTGGCCAAACTGGAAAAGGCAGAACTGATCGTAATCGACAAACATTTCATCAGAAAAAAGATCCCTCAGACCACCGTGCGAATCACCGATGAGGGTCGGGCCGCTGTTGATCGTCATTGGAAACAACTCGCCTCGATACACCGGGCCATTCAACGGCAAGGGGCCCATAACGAAAATCACATCGTCTCTCGCACAACCTTGACTTAAGTAAGTTTATTGAGTATCATAACAATAGCTTTTAATGGAATAGGAATTCTTCTTCCTGTTAAAGGGGAGTAGCTGCTACAACAAAGTCGTCATTACGGGAATCTCCCCGGCTTTGTTGGCAACCCGAGCGTTGTTGGCAAGACCTTTACCGCTTATTTGTGGTGAAGGTCTTTTTATTTGCTTTTTTCAAAATCAAAAAGAGTGAGGTTAGTTGTATGGCAGACTTTCTGAGCTTGGAATTTTTTCAAGCATTGATTTCCATCGTGATTATCGACTTAGTACTGGCCGGAGACAATGCCATTGTAATCGGTCTAGCCGCCCGAAACCTGCCAAAAGATAAACAGAAACCTGTGATTATCGGCGGTACCCTGGGCGCCATCGTCATCCGCGCTATCGCCACATTGGTCGTCGTCTGGCTGTTGAAGATTCCCGGTCTGCTGTTGGTTGGCGGTCTCATCCTGATTTGGATTGGCTACAAGCTGTTGGTCGAAGAGAAGGGGCAGGAGGACGATGTAAAAGCAAGCAATAGCATGTGGGGAGCGATCGGAACGATCATCGTCGCCGATGCCGTCATGGGTCTGGACAACGTGCTGGCCATTGCGGGGGCAGCTCACGGACATTATTTGTTGGTTATCATCGGACTTCTGATCAGTGTGCCCGTCATTGTTTGGGGAAGCACTTTGATTCTAAAATGGATCGAACGCTTTCCGGTGATTATCTACATCGGATCTGGAGTTTTGGCTTGGACCGCAGGGAAGATGATTGTGGATGAACCTTTTCTAAAAGGATTTTTCGAAGAACAGCCCGTGATGAAATATGGATTGATCCTCCTCATCGTGGTGGGGGTTCTCACCTTGGGGCGTCTGTCCAAAAAAAAGCAGGCCACCCAAGGTTAACACATATGATCTCTGGGGCCCGCTGCAGGAGTTTTGCAGCGGGCTTTTTTACAAGGAAATGGGCCGCTTTTCCCGTCTCCGAAAATCCTTTTCCTGAATAGGATGGGATCAACCTCGATTTCCGTTTATAGGCTGAAGGAGGCGGTTCCGACGAAACCCATCGCCCTCAATCATTGTGTACGTATATTGAAAGGGTCTTTGATTCGAGGAAACGGCCATACGGTTCTCCACGCCGCCAATCAGGGGAAATATAAATACCTACGAAAAAAACAGATTTACTTTTATTCGACCTCCCGCTCCCATGAGAAACAAATCGCTGCGCTGAGAAGATGCCCTCCCGCCGCAGTAGTGATCCCAAGGGGAGTCAGCCCCGCAGCGATTCCGAAAGCAACCGCCGTCATTCAAGTGTCCGACATGGACAAAGCCCGCTGGCGGCTGGCCCTCTGGAACTGGCGACAGCATGCCCCCCGCGTGTCCGCCGTGACGGGCAGTGCTGGTAAATCGACAACCACAGCCATGATCGCTTCGATTCTCAAACAGAACCGGCGGGTGGTTCATACCACTGGGAACCTGAATACCTTTCGTTATCTTCCTTCCTATCTGTTGAGACTCTCGCCTGGAGACCAAGTTCTGTCGCTGGAAATGGGAATGAAGTCCCTCGACAACATCGCCAGTCAATGTCGGATCGTTCGTCCAGAGGTGGGCGCCGTCACCAATGTAGGGGAAGCCCATGCGGGGAGCGTCGGCGGTTTGAATCGCGTTGTACAGGCAAAGCAGGAACTGATCGACGGTTTGCGTTCCGGCAGCACCCTATACTTAAATGCGGACTGCCAGCGCTCCCGACAACTCTCCACTCGACGTTTTCAGGGAAAAGTTTACACCTTCGGCATCCATCAACCTGCCGACATTCAAGGAGGAAACCTGCGCTACACGACTCGGGGCACGATCTTTGATGTGAAAATGGACGGCAAACGGGGAACCTTTTTCATCCCCACCTGGGGAAAACATAATATCTACAATGCCCTTGCCGCTATCGGTATCGCCCGTTCTTTGGGAAGCAGTCTGCGCAAAATCAAAAGCGGGCTGCAACGGGTGGAACTTCCCAAAATGCGCCTGCAACGGTTGCAAGGAGCTGCCAGGCGGGTACTGATCAATGATGCATGGAACGCCAATCCCACAGCGATGAAAGCAGGGTTGACTGTTTTGAATTCCATCTCAGGAACCCGACCGGCCATTGCGGTCCTGGGAAATATGATGGAATTAGGCTCTTACACCCGATCGGCACACCGAGAAGTCGGCCGCTTTGCTGCCCAGCTCAATCTCCATCAATTGATCACCTATGGACGGGAGGCACGGGAAATCGGAAAAACCGCCATTGCCGAAAAGATGAATCCCCAGCGTGTGATCCATTTCCATTCCCGCCAATCGCTGCTTCGCCACCTGCGGAATACTCCACCCCGATCCATCATTTATTTTAAAGCTTCCAGAAAACAAAAGTTTGAACGGATCGTCAATGCACTAGCCAATCGAAAATAAGAAAACGCCCGCAATTGCCAACTGCGGGCGTTTTCTTATCAACCCTTTTTCAATTGTTGACGGGAGGCTTCTGCCTCTTTGATCGCTTCGGAAACCCCTTTTCCAACTTGCAGAGCCATCGCCGCCACCATCGCCCCTTCTACAAAAGGGGCGTCTACAACAGTCACCTCATGACCTTCTGCGGCCAAGAGTTCAGACGCCATTTCTGCATTCATCAACGCACTTCCCAAATCAAAAATGAGCAGCACATGCTCGGCATTGGCCGATTGGACCGCTTCGACAATCCCTTCGGATCGCGTGCCCAGTCCTCCTTCCCCATCACCGGCAGCGATCAAAATCGGGACATCCTGGGCCATAGATGAGATTAGCTCCCGTGCCCCCTCGGCCAAACGTTCACTATGGGACACCAAAACCAGTGCCGCATCAGTTTTCATGATCGGCACCTCCCTTATCGGCCAAGGTGGAACGAAGAGCGTCAAACAAGAGCGCAGTCGATTCCGCCCCTGGGTCCTTGTGGCCAATACTTCGATCCCCCAGATAAGCGGCACGACCTTTCGTCGCCTTCATTTCTTGGGTGGCATCCGCCTTTTCCCGAGCGATCTGTGCTAGGCGGGTGACCAGCGTCAGCTCATCCTCACCCTGTTGAGCCGTTTCCTCTGCTGCTTGTGGCAATACCGACCAGACATCGTACATGGTCTTCTCCCCACCCGTCACTTTTCCTCGCTGGGCGATTCCTTCTGCCCCTTGTTGTAAAAGGTTGGACCAGTCGGTCTCGTCGATGGTCTCCTTTCCCTTCAGCGCCATCGACATGCGCAGAAAAACCGTTCCGTATAAAGGCCCCGAGGCCCCCCCGACCTTGGAGATCAGAGTGCGGCTGACCAACAGAAAAGCATCGGACAATCCTCCCGTGAAGGATTCTAATTCTTCCTGAACCGCTTTCCAACCTCGGGCCATATTGGCTCCATGGTCCCCATCTCCGATAGCAGAGTCTAAACGGGTCAATAAAGCCTTTTCCTCTGAAATCACATCAGCATAACGTTGAAACCAAGCTTTCGCCACTGTTACATCCAAATCAAATCGCCTCCCAAGGAGAACACGCGGTCGAGCTGAGCTTTGCTTGTTTTGACCTAATTGGTTTGCATTACAAATATGTTTATTTTAGTTGAAACTCCTTTTTTAAACGCGAAAGGCGGGGGTATCGCTCTCGCTTAGCAATAGTTGTTCCAGTTCCTTATTCAACTTTAGTAGCGTGATAGAAAACCCTGCCATATCGAGAGAAGTCATATATTCCCCGACCCATGCCTGTACGGGAGTCAACCCGTTCTCCGACAGGATCTCAATCAGTTCTCGATGAACGACATGCAACTCCATCAGCGGCGTGGAACCCATACCGTTTACCAACACCGCCACACGATCCCCCCGCTCAAAGGGAAGATCACCGATCACCTTTCCCGACAACCGCTTAACTAATGCTTCAGCGGGCAACTGTTCAGTCCGAGCTACTCCGGGCTCCCCGTGAATGCCGATTCCCAGTTCAATTTCATCCGTTCCCAAGGTAAAACTAGGCTGACCCGCTTCCGGCAATGTGCACGGCTCTAAAGCCACTCCCATGCTGCGTACCCGGGAGACGGTCTCTTCTACAACTTCCTTCACTTCTTTAAGCGATGCCCCCTGCTCCGCTTTAGCACCGGCTATTTTGTGAACAAGGACCGTGCCGGCAATTCCACGACGTCCAGTAGTATGGGTGCTGTCTTCTACAGCTACATCGTCATGGACGATCACTTGTTCCACCTGAATTCCTTCCGCCGCAGCCAGTTCTGCCGCCATCTCAAAATTGAGCACATCCCCGGTATAGTTTTTTACGATACAGAGAACCCCTTCCCCACTATCGACAGCTTGAATCGCCTTCAGGATCTGATCCGGGGTTGGAGAAGTAAACACCTCCCCCGCCACAGCCGCATCTAACATCCCTTTCCCTACATAGCCGCCGTGAGCCGGTTCATGGCCGCTACCGCCACCGCTGACCAAACCAACCTTCCCGTTGACGGGGGCATCCCTGCGTACCAGCACGCCGGTTTCCTCCAACAAGCGAAGGCGTTCGGGATAAGCCTGGGCCATCCCATCCAGCATTTGGCTCACAATATGTTCCGGTTGATTCATCACCTTTTTCATGAAGCTTCCCCCTTCCATCGGACTTCCCCATAAATCATAACACTTTTTCCCCTTTTCCCCCTATCCTTCCCGAACCTTCCGATTTAAGCTGTGCCCTTTCTTCTGGCTCAGAGGGAAATAAGACATCGCTCCGCTTAAGGGACCGATAATTTAAATCAGTCTGAAATTTATTCGCGTGGATGAAGGATAAGAGATCCATTTTTTTGTTCCAGGAAAGCGATTGCATCCATTGCGAATCCAGATGAGGAATGATTCGTTGACAAGTATCACAGATAAAACCTACATGGGCCCCGTTGAACCAAGCTGGCCGGCTTTGCGAGTGTTGGCAACGAACCTGCTGTTTCATCCCGATAAAGCGAGCCCATCGGTCCATCAAATCCAACCAACTGAGTCGAATCGATGTGAATTGTTTCCGAAACACAGTACCTCTCGAGGGCAAATGCAAGAAGATCCTCCTCCCTCTCTATGAGAGATTTTTAGAGAAAGTGGACATAAAAAGAAAAGTCCTTTCGAATAAAATAATAGATGGAAGTATCTCTTTTTCTCAATTCCACTTTCGGACCAAAACGATTACCCCTAATTTCGTACTTTAAAAAGAGAGATATAAATACATAATTCGCCACTCCTGTCTATCTCTGTTCCCCTTCCCCTCCAATCCCGAGGTAAGGGCATATCATTTTACAATTCTGGGGGTTTAATCCTTGTTAACGCCATAGACGCTGAATCGAATTTCGTATTCAACGTCTATGGCATAGCTTCTTCAGCAAACCGTAAACGGCGGAAAGAGAAAAGACGGAAGCGACTGCTTCCGTCAAGGAGTTTGATTCACCCAGTTGTAAAGAGAAAATCCACTGCCGCCGGCTTCACCGCCGGAGCGGTCTGGCTGGTAGAGGATCCCTTTTTGTCGGAACTTCCGTGAGTACTCCACCGCCTCCTCCACCGTCTGTATTCCGTTTCGTTTCCATTCCAGCAGGATCCGATCAATATAACGGCAACTGGGTTTTCCGCAAAATACCGCTTCCCTTAAGGCGGCAACAATTAACTGTGATGGGTACTTGTCCTCATCCAGCCATTGAGTGAGTGTTTCGCATTCCATCGGGGAAAGAGGGCGGGCAAACTCCCGTTCAAAGAGCTGAAACAGGTTTCCATATGTCTCTTCTGCTGGCGGTTGCTCCTCAAGCGATTCTCGGTCCAAATAGGAGGCCGCTAGTTGCTGCAACAGCGGTGCAATCGAATATTGTTCGCTTCGGATCCCTCCCTCCTCTACCGTCTCCTCAATCGATAAGAATCCTTTCTGGACCAGGGATTGCAACCATTGCACAATCTGATCGGCTGAAACACTCATCCGCTCTTCCAGTTGGTTGACGGTGGGAAATGGGATCTCTTCCTTCTCACGAAATACGATAATATGTAAAAGCAACATCACTTGTCCTTCGTTCAAACCCAACCTCTTATATTCCTTGAACAACACGACCGGAAAAGCCGTCGATCCTTGCTGCAGAACATCCACCAGAGCGGAGTGCGGCGACATTTTTCGGTCCATCGATTTCACCTCACTGTTTACTATAGCAACCCTTTCGAAGGAAAAACAGACTTGAAAAATAAAAAGCACCGGCCTCACACCGATACCGCCGAATCCGCATGTGTAGGACAGCTCCCGATCTTAACCTGTTCATTATATACGTGATCACCCCAGGGAGTCAACAAGAAAGCAAGCAGAAGCGTCGGCCAGCCGACATAAGCATCGATGGCAGCTTGTGGTTCTTTTTTGTGCCTTTTGTTTGTGTTGTAAACTTGTTTACATAAATATAGAGACGATGAACGCCTCCGGTAAGCTTCTCCCGTGATAAGATCAAGGTGAGGGACTAAACCTCGGATATTGTTTTAACCTGCTCACAGGAGGGTTTTCATTGGATTGGATGACGGAATTGCGTAACATGTTGGGGGAACATCGGGTTACGGATAACCTGACCACTCGCGAACAGCACAGTAAAGATGAGTCTTACCATCCCCCCCACTTGCCGGATGTTGTGGTTTTTCCCGAAAGCCGCGACGAGGTGATCCAAGTAATGAAGTTTGCTGATCGGCATCAAATTCCGGTGACCCCCTTCGGGGTCGGATCCAGCCTGGAAGGACACGTCATTCCCTCCAAAGGCGGGATTTCCCTCGACTTGCAACAGATGAACCGTATCTTGGAAATCCGGCCGGAAGATTTTCAAGTGCGGGTCCAACCGGGAGTGACCCGCACGCAGTTGAACCAGCAATTAAAAAAATACGGATTGTTTTACCCGGTGGATCCAGGTGCGGACGCTACGATCGGCGGTATGGTCGCCACCAATGCCAGCGGCACCACCTCCGTCCGTTACGGAGTGACCCGAGATCAAGTGTTGGAATTGGAAGTGGTGCTGGCGGACGGCCGTGTTCTCCAGACCGGATCGGGAGCTGCAAAGTCCTCTTCCGGGTATCACCTTCCGGGTCTGTTTGTCGGCTCTGAGGGAACATTGGGCGTCTTTACAGAAATCCGGTTGAAGGTTTGCGGAATTCCGGAAAGCATCCTGTCAGCCCGAGCCGTTTTTCCGGGAATTCGACCGGCTGTCCGTGCCGCCCAGTCCATCCTGTCCGCAGGAATCCCCGTGGCCCGGTTGGAATTGGTCGATTCCCGAGCTATCCAACAGGTGAATCATTACAACCACGCCGAGTACCCGGAGCAGCCCACCTTATTCCTCGAATTTCACGGAAACCCCGCCGGATTGAAACAAGATGCCGATTTCGCCGGGCAATTGGCGGAAAACGAGGGATGCGAAGACTTTCATTTTGAAACGAATTCCCTGGCTCGTGCGCAGTTATGGGAAGCACGCCATCATCTGGCTTACTCCTTTGTCCACGGTACCCCTGGCAAACAACAGATGGTGACAGATGTTTGTGTCCCTCTATCGGCATTGGCCGCTTCCCTGGAATACGCCCGTCAACTGATCGATGCTTCTCATCTGGACGGAGCTGTTTTTGGTCATATCGGAGACGGCAATTTTCATGCCTTACTGATGATCGACCCCACGGATGAAGCTGACGTACAGGCAGCCAACCAGATCCACCACCAGCTGGTGGAACACGCGCTTGCCGAGGGTGGCACCTGCACCGGCGAACACGGTGTCGGTTCGGGAAAGATCGCCTATCAACGAAAGGAACATGGCCCTGCCTACGATGTGATGCGGGAGATCAAACAGCTGCTCGACCCTAAAGCCATCCTCAACCCAGGGAAGATGTTCGACGAAAAATAGAAAGCATCAACCCGGACGTGATCCAGCGTCCGGGTTGATTATGGGTTTGGCGGCCCCATTATCATTAGGGGGTAATTGGTTGGTGGAACAAACTAGTTTGATTTTAATCATTTCTTCTGTTTATACCATTGATTTAACTCCATCATTTGAAATTCTTCATCAACATCGATTCTAAGCGGTGCAATCAATTCTAATGAATTCCCATCAGGGTCTTGAAAGTAGATGGCTGCGTGGGCTTGCGGGTTGTTTGGTAAAACAAGGGGTTGATTGTTTGGTGAAAACCCAAAAGCTTCTTTTACTTTAATGTTCCGTTTTTCCAACCACTCCTTCGATTTTTTTATGTCTTCAAGATCGACCCTAAATGCTATGTGTCTAATGGCAGGGTGATAAGGAGTATTTACTTGCTCAGCTTCCCATAAACCAAGCCAACTTTTTTCTTTTTCAATCCAAAAGAAAGAGACAACGGTGCTTCTATAGGCCAATTCAAGACCTAAATTTCGGTAAAATTCAATCGACTGAGCTAAGTTACTTACAGGCAAATGAGCTTCATATAAACCTTTAATCATGATGGAAGACCTCCCTGAATAGTTTTAACCATTTATACAGTCCTGCTTTGGTTCACACCATACATCAGCGTACAACATTTCCCATCCGTCGAAATATGGATTTATATCTCAGACTTTCGATCCATTGCATCAGAGTCATGAGGTGTTCCAAGAAGCACTGGACTTTATCGAAACGACAAAAACCCCTTCGCCAGTCGGCAAAGGGGTTTGGTTGAATCGGGCTCAATAAAGGGACATGTACTGTTCCCGTTCCCAGGGGTGGACCTGGGTGCGGAACATATCCCACTCGATCTCCTTGGCTTCAACGAAGTGTCTGAGGGCGTGTTCACCGAGGGCTTCTGTGATCACTTCGTCTTTTTGCAGTTCGTCGAGGGCTTCTTTTAATGTTGCCGGCAGTTTTTCAATACCGGCTTCCTCCAGCTCCGCTTCATCCATCACATAGATATTTCGGTCGGTCTCCTGCGGCAGCTCCAACTTGTTTTTGATTCCGTCCAACCCTGCCTTCAGCATCACCGCCAGTGCGAGATACGGGTTCGCCGCCGGATCAGGGTTGCGGACTTCGATCCGGGTGGAAAGGCCGCGGGAGGCGGGTACACGGACCAACGGACTGCGGTTGGTCGGGGACCAGGCCACATAGCTTGGCGCTTCATAGCCTGGCACCAGCCGCTTATAAGAGTTGACCAAGGGATTAGTCAGTGCTGTAAACGCTTTGGCATGCTTCAAAATCCCAGCCATATAATGACGAGCGGTCTCGGACAAACCCAATTCATCGGATTCATCATAGAAGACATTTTCTTTACCGCGGAACAGGGATTGGTGGCAGTGCATCCCCGAACCGCTCACGCCGAAGAGCGGCTTCGGCATAAAGGTAGCGTGCAATCCGTAACGCCGGGCGATGTTTTTCACCACGAGCTTAAAGATCTGGATATTGTCTGCTGCGGTAACGGCGCCGGCATATTTAAAGTCGATCTCATGCTGCCCCGGGGCTACCTCGTGGTGGGAAGCTTCCATCTCAAAGCCTAATTTGTCCAACGTAACCACAATATCCCGACGACAATTTTCCCCGAGGTCGAGGGGGGCCAGATCAAAGTATCCGCCCTTGTCATTCAGGTCCATCGTCGGTTCACCTTTGGCGTCGGTTTTGAAGAGGAAGAATTCCGGCTCAGGTCCCACGTTAAAGGCGGTAAATCCCATCTCCTCCGCCTCTTTGAGGACCCTTTTAAGAATGCTGCGAGGGTCACCGGCAAAAGGGGTCCCTTCTGTAGAATAGACATCACAGATTAAACCGGCCACCCGGGAATCCTCGGTACCGCCCCAGGGATAAATGATCCAGCTATCAGGATCCGGGTGTAGATACATATCCGATTCCTCGATGCGCACAAACCCTTCAATAGAAGAACCGTCAAACATCATTTTGTTGTCCAGGGCTTTCGTCAACTGGCTTTTGGGGAGCTCCACGTTCTTGATCGTCCCCAACAGATCCGTAAATTGCAGACGGATATACTCCACATTGTTTTCTTCGACGGACTTTAGAATGTCGTCCTTGGTAAAGCGTTTCGGCATGTTTTTGGAAACTCCCTTCCAATAGTGTGACGTCAATGGAAGAAACGGGACAACTCACCGCTGATCAGATGACCCCGGTTTGGCTGGTAACTCAATTCAGACAGTTGTCGTTTCAGAAGTTTGTGCAGCTCTTCTTCCGACAAATCCGGCTTACTGGGTCTCGGTTTTTGCTCAGCCCGCTTTGAATCCTGTGATCGATCTTGATCCTGCAATATCTCCTTAACACCGGCGATGTTGACCCCTTTTTCCATTAACGACTTAATTTGAAGGAGTCTGTCCACATCATGAAATGAAAATAACCGCTGATTCCCACGGGTCCGCTCCGGACGGATCAGGTCTTGTTGCTCATAGTAACGGACTTGCCGGGGGGTGAGATCCGTCAGTTTCGTGATGGTACCCATGGAAAACAGGGGCATATTACGACGGATTTCATCGCTCATCAGCAGTTCCTCCTTCTAGTTCAGTATATTTATGTCAGTTTACCTCGTCAAGATATGTTAGGAAATGTGACATAAAATAAGGAGGAATCCTGAAGCTCTTTTTGCTCAGTATCCTCCCCTAAAAGATTCCTTTTAAGAAGAGCTGATTTTATAAAGCCAGGATCAAAAACCAAATGAGCAATCCGACCATCATCAGGCCCTTAACCAGGACACCGCCTACAAAGCCGAGCAACGTGCCGAAACCGACTCGAAATGCTTCCTGCCAGTCTTTTTTCCGAAAAAACTCCACGGCGATCACCGCCACTACCGGACCAAGAACCAGCCCCAGCGGGCCTAAGGGAATCCCTGCCAAGGCTCCTACCACAGCAGCGGGAAGCGACCAACGGGAGCCCCCGTAAGTCCGTGCAGCAATACCGCCGGCTACATAATCGGTGATGACCACTAAGGCGGTGATCAATACCGCTCCCACCCAAAACGAAGTACCGAGAGCTTCTGAATCGATCAAAAAGTGATAGATGAGCAATCCCAAGAAAAACAGCGGTGCATCCGGTAAAACCGGAACCACCAATCCGAGAAAACCCAACACAAACAACAGAATAGTCAAGATCCACCACAAAATCTCCATCTTTGTCCTCCTCCGATCACCGTTCCAGTTTCGCCGATTCCGAAGGGGAATGGGTCAACATCCGATCTAACGCCGTCAGTACCCCGATTTTGACATGGGCAGCAGTGAGTCCCCCCTGAAGATAGGCCAGATAAGGCGGACGGAGCGGACCGTCGGCTGATAATTCAATACTAGCCCCCTGTACGAAGGTTCCCGCCGCCATGATCACTGGGTCTTCGTATCCCGGCATGGGAGATGGCTCCGGAAGGAATCGAGCGTCTACGGGAGATGCTGCTTGAATTCCCTGACAAAAGGCAATCAATCGTTTGGGGTCCTGTAAACGGATCAGTTGGATCAGATCCGTACGAGGCTCATCGTAGCGGGGAGTGGTTTCAAAGCCTGCGGCTTCGAGGACCGCCGATGCGAACAGAGCTCCCTTTAACGCTTCTCCAACCACGTGAGGCGCGAGGAAAAATCCTTGGTAAAAGTCACGCAGATAACCGTAGGTGGCGCCTCCCTCCGCCAGGATACCGGGCGCGATCAATCGGGAAGCAGCCCGATCTACCCATTTTTTTCTGCCGACAATATAGCCGCCGGACTTGGCCAATCCCCCACCCGGATTTTTGATAAGAGAACCGGCGATCAAATCAGCCCCCACATGAGAAGGCTCCTGATCTTCCACGAATTCCCCGTAACAATTGTCCACAAATACAATGGCATCGGGACAGAGCCTGCGAACTTTCTCCACCATTTCGCCGATCGCTTCTACCGAGAAGGAAGCGCGTTCCGAATATCCTCGGGAGCGTTGGATCGCGATACACCGCGTTTGGGGGCGAATCGCTTTTTGAACAGCCGGCCAATCAACCTTTCCCTCTGGGGTTAAGTCTACGGCTTGATAACCGATTCCGTAATCGGCCAGCGATCCTGTACCGTCCTGTTCTTCACCGATCACCTGCGTCAGCGTGTCGTAAGGAGGCCCGGTAATATACAGCAGCTCTTCACCTGGACGGAGAACGCCAAACAGACAAGCGGCGATGGCGTGGGTTCCAGAGGTAATATGGGGGCGAAGCAGTGCTGCTTCCGCACCAAAAACCCTGGCCACAATTTCTTCCAGGGCTTCCCTTCCCATGTCATCATATCCGTAACCGGTTGAGGAAGAGAGATGTTGTTCACTCACCCCCGTTTGGCGATACGCTTCTAAGAGCCGCCACTGATGAAATTCCACTCGTTTTTCGATTTCCCTGATCCGCGGAGCGATCCGGGCTTCCGCCTGCTCGGCCCACTGTTTCAATAGATCCCCGTGACGAAAATGCTTGTACATCATGCTAAACACCATTTCTACTGTTAGATTTTTAATCAGTAAACTCGGCGGATAAAGGATTTCACTTCAGGAGACATCCGTTCAAAACGACGGAGAGGCAGACGGAAGTCCATTTTGAGCGTCAAACCGTCCACCTCGGAATGGACCACTTCTGCCTTCTGATAAAAGTGGGAAATCATTTCTCCTCTGGATACCGGTATCTCCGCCAAACCGTGAATTTGGGCAGCATAAAGCATGTCGTCCATTTCATCTTTCAACCGGTCTAAATCATGGTTGTCCCAAGCGGAGATCCGAATGGATCTCCCTTCTGCCGTCAAGATCTCCCCACCGGGACGATCCGCTTTATTAAAAACGGTGAGCGTCGGAACCCGATCCGCTTGCAGCTCTTTTAACACCCGATCCACCGCGATCATCTGTTTCCCGGCTTCCGGATGGCTAGCATCCACCACATGCAGGAGCAAATCCGCTTCTCTCACCTGTTCCAAGGTGGACTGAAAGGCTTCCACCAGATGGTGGGGCAGATTCCGAATAAAGCCGACGGTATCCGTCAGCATCACTTTCTCCCCGGAGGGGAGTTCTAAAAAACGGGAAGTGGGATCAAGAGTGGCGAATAACCGGTCTTCTTCCCGCACATCGGCGCCGGTCAAACGATTGAGCAAGGTCGACTTTCCGGCATTGGTATAACCGACCAGCGCCACCTGGACCATCTCCATTTTCCGCCGTCGGGATTGATGTAGGCGACGGTGCTTTTGCACCCGCTCCAACTCCTGTTTCAGATCCCGAATACGGCGGCGTATATGCCGGCGATCCGTCTCCAGCTTTTTCTCTCCGGGCCCCCGGGTCCCAATTCCGCCGCCCAGCCGAGAAAGTTCATGCCCTCTGCCCGCCAGACGGGGGAGCATATACTCCAGCTGAGCCAGCTCCACCTGGATGCTTCCCTCTTTCGTCTTCGCCCGCATAGCAAATATATCCAGGATCAACCGGGTCCGGTCCAACACTTTGCAGGGAAGCCGCCGATCCAAATTGGCCTGTTGACCGGGGGAGAGTTCTCGATCGAAGATGACCACGTCAATCGCATCAGAGCTCACCTTTTCGGCCAGCTCCTCCACCTTTCCCCGTCCAATCAGCCAGGCTGGTTCCGGAACTTCCCGGTACTGGACTAAGGTATCGACTACGATCGCTCGGGCTGTATCCGCCAATCTTTCCAATTCGGATAGGGACGATCTGATCTCTTCTTCTTGCGAACGGCTCCCGCAACCAACCAAAACCGCCCGCTCCAACGCCTTTTCTCCGTCGATCTTTTCTCATCCTCCCCAGGTTTTCAGACAGATTTCCACCATTATACCATTTTCCGCACAGAAAAACTTACGGAGCGAACCGAAAGGGAACCACTGGCCCCTCCTCTTCTCCCCTGCGAGGAAACCGCAAATCGTCGGCATGCAGAGTCATCAGATCCTCTCGGGAGACATGGCGGCTGTTTAACAGGCGGACAGCCTGATGTCGGATCGCTTTCTCCACGATATTGCGGATATATCGCCCGTTTCCAAAGTTATCACCCGGAAAACGGGCCGCTTCGTGCAGATGGCGGCGCAACTTGTTTAAAGCCGCTTCCGAAAAACGGTATTGACGTTCCCGCAGCATACCCTGGGCGATTTGAAGCAATTCGTCGATGGTGAAATCGGGAAAACGGAGGTGAATCGGGAATCGGGAGGGAAGCCCCGGGTTGGAACGGAGAAAGCGTTTCATCTCCTCCGGATAACCCGCCAAAATCAGCACAAATTCATTTTTATGGTCCTCCATCGATTTGACCAAAGTATCGATCGCTTCTCGACCAAAATCCTTCTCTCCACCTCGGGAAAGGGAATAAGCTTCATCGATAAACAGAATACCGCCTAGTGCCTGCTTCACATGATCCCTCGTTTTTTGTGCAGTGTGGCCGATATATTCACCCACCAGATCGGCCCGCTCCACTTCCACCAGGTGTCCTTCAGAGAGTACATTCATCTCTTTCAGCAACCGTCCCATAATGCGAGCTACTGTTGTTTTCCCTGTTCCCGGGTTTCCCTCAAAAACCATATGCAGCACTTGATTTTCCGTCATCAACCCCGCAGCCAGCCGGCGTTTGTTGACCGTCAACCACGCATAGATCTCATGAATGAATGTTTTGATCCCGGAGAGTCCGACCAGACGGTCCAACTCCTCCATGCACCGTCTCAGCGGTAGGTGTTCCTCCCCGCTGTAGTCGATCCCCGGTGTTTTTTCTCGTTGTAAAGAGGTGTTCTTCTTGCCGTGATCCAACATCACATGAATGCGGTGGGGTTCCTTCGTGATAACGCGGCTTGCCATCTCTGTCACCTCTTTGCTGGAATCGGCTCACATATGTATACGCATCCGCCCATTTAATGGTGAACAGACATGGAAAAACCAAGTGTAGCCACTTGGTTTTAGCTTTCCTTATTGGAATCTTCGTTGGACATGAGCGAAACGGCTCGTGTCGGTGTAAAAGTGGAGATGGCATGTTTGTAAACCATTTGTTGTTTGCCGTCGCTGTCGATCACGATCGTAAAATTGTCGAAGCCGCGAACCACACCGCGCAACTGAAAGCCGTTTACCAGGTAGATAGTGACCGGCACCGAATCCTTCCGGATCTGGTTCAAAAACGTGTCCTGGATGTTGATCGATTGCTTCAAAATGTGTACCTCCTATGTACATACTGACATTAGTTTACTTTATTCTTGGTAACGGGGGAAGTTTCCTGCTACAAGCGTGCGAATTTCTTCCCCGGAATTTTTATCCGTCATGTCAAACCAATGGATTTCGGTCAGTCTGCGGAACCAGGAGAGTTGACGTTTGGCGAACTTGCGAGTGCGACCTTTGATCAGGCGGACAGCTTCTTCCAGGGTCATCTCTCCCTTCAGATGCATCATTAACTCTTTGTATCCAAGGGCTTGCATCGAGACCAGATCCGTATCGTAGCCCATCCGGCGCAGAGCCGCCACCTCATCGAGCAAACCCTGCTCCATCATCTGGTCGACCCGCTGGTCAATCCGTTGATACAAAAGCTCCCGGGGCATGGTCAAGCCGATCCACAACGTCCGGCGGTCGGGGGGATCGGCCCTTTGTATTTGGGAGAGGGGCTTTCCCATCGCCCGATGGATCTCCAGCGCCCGGATCGTACGCCGTCGGTCGTTGGGGTGCAATCGTTCCGCCGCCTCTGGATCTACTTGTTGCAGGCGGGCGTGGAGCGCTTGGTTTCCCTTTTCATCCGCCAACCGATGCATCTCCTCGCGGAAGGCTGGGTCCTCCTGTACGCCGGGGAGGCGGTATCCGTGGGTCACCGCCTGAACATAGAGGCCAGTACCGCCCACCAACATGGGAAGATGACCCCGCTTGTTGATCTCGGTAATCAGTTCGCCGGCCAACCGCTGAAATTCTTCCACGGAAAATGGATAGTCGGGATCAAATCGGTCGATCAGGTGATGGGGAATCCCTTTTCTTTCCTCTGGTGACGCCTTGGCTGTACCGATATCCATATAACGGTATACCTGCATCGAATCGCCCGAGATGATTTCCCCTCGGAAGGATTGCGCCAGCTCCAGACTCAGTTTCGTCTTTCCGACCGCTGTTGGACCGATGATCACCAGCAATGCTTCTCGGTCAGGGTTCGATGATGCCGAAGGCATGATTGGACGCCTCCTTTACCACCTGGAATCCCAGACGCTCAAATTCCCCGCTCATCAGCCGCTCCTTGAGCACCACACGTTTCCGAGCTACCCTTACCGCTTGCCGAACCGATTCCCGGTCAAGCGGTCTCGGGTTGGCTAACTTTTTCAAGGGTTGAATCCCTGAGGAGCGGTTGACGGTCTGACGAAACATGGGATCGAAAAGAATCACATCAACCGAACGGCTATGTTGCTGGTACAAGTATTCCCGATAATCGACATTTACCACCTGCACGGACCGCATCGCCTCTTTTAAGCGGTGGGAAGACGGTTGATAATGTTGTAAACCGTAGGCGACCAGTGCGGCGATCACCGGCTGACTCTCCAACCCAAGCACCCCGCCCTCCGCACCGGTCACATGTGCCGCTACAATCGCATCCGACCCCAAACCCATCGTACAATCAAGCACCTGATCACCTGGCATCATTTTCGCTGCACTCACCATGGCGTCCTCTCCGCCGGCTGCTAGAGATTTGACCCGGAGGGCTGCCAGGTTGGGGTGGAACTGGAACCGATGTCCGAACCGGTCTTCCCACCAAACCTCCCCGTTTCCGACCACCACTGCGCCCTCTGCGCCGCCGACCTCCTCCATCAATCGCTTGAGAGAACGATCTTCCCGCGGAAGAAAAACCGTTTCCAAATCCCGTGCCATTCGCTCCGCCCATTGGCGAGCGGTTTGCCGGGGACGGCGGGACGTTGTAACCACTACCACTTACATCACCCGTTTAAACATCTTTTCAATTTCATAAGTGGAGAAATGGATCAGAATCGGTCGGCCGTGAGGACAAGTGTAGGGGGATTCACACGCCTTCAGTTGGCGGATCAGACTCTCCATCTCATCTCGGCGCAGATGCCGGTTGGCCTTGATCGCCGCCTTGCAAGCCATCATTTTGGCTCCATCATCGCGAAAACGTGCCCAGTCCATATTCTCCCCTTTTTTGATCCAGTCGAGAACCTCCCGGATCAACTCTTCCTCACTACCTGCGGGAAACCAGCCCGGGTGAGAGCGGACCAGGAAGGTGGCCCCGCCGAAAGGTTCCAATTCCAGCCCCATTTGAGATAGACGAGGCAACCAATTTCCAATCACCTCCGCTTCCGCCGGTGTGCATTCCACCGTCATTGGAATCAGGAGAGGTTGCTGTCTAGTATCTTGTTCTTTCATGCGCCGATAGAAGGTTTCATAATAAATCCGTTCGTGAGCTGCATGCTGATCCATGATATAAAAACCATCTTCCGATTGGGCGATGATATAGGTCCCATGAATCTGCGACAATGGGGTCAGATCTGGCAGCCTCTCCCCGGCTTCTGTCGGATCGGAAGGACGCTCAGACAACTGTGGCTCCTGTTTCGAGGGCGTCTGTTCTAACGATGATGCCTCCTCCTGTTGATAGGGATGGCTCTGTTCATCCTCCAGCCGGGGAGAGGGAGATGGTGGCGACTTCGCCTCCGTGGCAAAGGGTGCCGCCGTCTCCCGCACCTCTGCTGGAGGGGGAGTTACCGACTGTTTCGCTGCGGGTGGGGGAGCATCCCATTGGAGCCGTTGCTGTACCGGACGGGATTCGACCGTCGGCCTTTCCCGTCGGGGGGCGGCTGCATCGGGGATCAGCACATGCTTTTGAAATAATCCCTTCAACTCCCCTTCGATCAACCGGAACAGCTCTTTCTCCTTGCTGAGACGGACTTCCAATTTGGAGGGGTGAACATTGACATCCACCAGTTTGGGATCCATCCCGATGCTTAAGACCGCGATAGGATACCGACCGATGGGCAGGAGGGTGTCATATGCACGCAACACCGCCTGGGTGATCGGCAAGCTGCGGACAAAACGTCCATTGATGATCACAGAGATGTAACTGCGATTGGAGCGGGTCACCTCTGGCCTGACCGCCAACCCTTCCAGTGTAAAGTCCGGATCTTCGGCGGAAAAAGGTAAGCTCTTGCGTGCCACCTGTTTCCCGTAAAGCGCATAAACCACGTGGTTTAGCTTGCCGTCCCCCAAGGTCCGAAACAGTTCCCTCCCGTTGTGTGCCAGAGAGAAGGAAATCTTCGGGCGAGCTAGTGCTAGACGTCCCACCACATCAGCCACATGACTAACTTCAGTATTGACGGTTTTCAGGTATTTCAAACGGGCCGGCGTATTGAAGAATAGATCCTCTACCAGCACCTCAGTCCCTCTGGAACGGGCCGTTTCCTCCTCGGAAATCAGCTGCCCGCCCTCCAACATCAGCCGGGTGGCGGGTCCCTCGCCGGTGGAACTGATCAGCGTCATCTTGGATACGGATGCGATACTGGGGAGTGCCTCCCCGCGAAAACCCAGCGATCGAATGGAGAAGAGATCCCGTTCCCGCACGATTTTGCTGGTGGCATGCCGCTCAAAGGCGAGCTGAACATCCTCGCGATCCATCCCAAAACCGTTATCCACCACGCGAATGGACCGGATGCCCCCCTCCTCGATAGAGATATTCACCTGATTCGCTCCCGCATCAAGAGCGTTTTCCACCAGTTCTTTCACCACCGAAGCTGGCCGCTCCACCACTTCTCCGGCGGCGATTTGGTTGGCCAGGCGTTCATCCATCAGACGGATTTTACCCATGAGAACCGCCTCCGGATTTCAGCTTTTGCTGCCATTCAAACAAAAATTGAACCGTTTCCAGGGGGGTACGATTCATCAGATCCCACTCTCGCAGCGCACGTAACGCCTCTTGTTCCACTGGATCAGCTGGCTGCTCGCTCCCGAATGAGAAGAGATCCAACTGGTGAGCCCCAGCGGTTTCCGCCTGCCCCTCCAAGGTTTCCAACAATCCTTGCGCCCGTTGGATCACCTCACGGGGCATACCTGATAACTGGGCCACATGAATGCCATAACTCCGGTCCGCCCCGCCGGGTTCCATCCGGTGCAAGAAAACCACTTTACCGTCCCGCTCCACACAGCGGGCGTGAAGATTCAGCACACGGTCCAGTTCCTTTTCCAGACGGGTCAATTCATGATAGTGGGTGGAAAACAACGTTTTGGCTCCCACGTGATGGTGAATATGCTCCACAATCGCCTGGGCCAGCGCCATGCCATCGTAGGTGGATGTCCCACGGCCCACTTCATCGAGAAGAATCAAACTGCGTGACGTCGCCTGGGCGAGAGCGAGGCGAGTTTCATCCATTTCCACCATAAATGTACTCCGGCCGCCGACCAGATCATCCGCTGCTCCGATCCGGGTGAAAATGCGATCGACGATACCGATCTCCGCACGCTTGGCGGGAACAAAACAACCGACCTGAGCCATCACAGTGATCAAGGCCACTTGTCGCATATATGTACTCTTCCCCGCCATATTGGGGCCGGTGATCAGCAACACCTGACGATGTTCGCCATCCATGTCGCTGTCATTGGCCACAAATTCGCCTTCACCCATTGCCGCCTCCACCACCGGATGACGACCCCCTTCAATCCGAAGCCGGTCATCATCTTTTATTTCTGGGCGAACATAGCGATACTTGCCGGAAACCAGAGCGAAGGAATGGAGCACGTCGAGGCGGGCCACCTGGTCAGCTAAGTGTTGAATAGCGGGAATCTCTTGGGCGATCCGGTCTCGAATCTGGAGAAACAGCTGGTACTCCAGTTCCACGGAACGCTCCTCCGCTTCTAGGATCAACCGTTCCCGCTCCTTCAGTTCCGGAGTCACAAAGCGCTCTGCATTGGCCAAGGTTTGCTTGCGCTGGTACCGCCCTTCAGGAAGGTAACGCAGGTTGGGCTTGGTCACTTCGATATAGTAACCAAACACCTTGTTAAAGCCTATTTTCAGAGACTTGATCCCTGTCTTCTCCCGCTCTTGCTGCTGAAGACGGGCGATCCAGTCCTTTCCTTCGCGTTTTGCCATGCGCAAGCGGTCCAACTCTTCATCATATCCGTCTCGGATCAAGTTACCTTCCCGGATCGTGACGGGGGCCTCCTCCGCAATCGACTGTTCAATCCGATCAGCCAATTCCGTCAGAGGATCCATCTCCTCCGCAATTTGTTTCAGCGCCGGATTCCCCGTTTGGATAAGCTCCTGTTTCAACCCGGGAATCGCTTTGAGAGAACGCTGCAGTGCCAGCAGATCCCGTCCGTTGGCTGACCCATACGCGATCCGGGCCGATAGCCGTTCTAGATCGTAGACTTCTTTCAGCTTATCGCGGATCTCATCCTGCAGGATCCACTCCTCCATCAGCGCTTGCACAACCTGCTGACGTTCCTCGATTTTATGAACATCCAGCAAGGGCTTGTCCAGCCACTTTTTCAACAAGCGGCTTCCCATGGCGGTTGCCGTCTGGTCCAACAGCCCCAACAGGGAACCCGCCTTTTTCCCCTCGCGAAGGGAACGGGTCAGCTCCAAGGTTTGTCGTGCTGAAGCATCCAGCACCATAAACCGGTTGGCATCGTAGCGTTGTATCCGGTTCATATGGGACAACGCGCGTTTTTGCGTCGTTTGCAGATAACCGAGTAAGAGACCCGCCACTTCCTCCAGGACGGGAGTCGTCAACACAGACCGGCTGTCTGGAAAGTGCTCAGTCAACGCCCGCTCCCTCTCACCTTGAGGAGGGAGCGCGGGCGTTGTGATCAGGGTCCGAAGGCGAAGCTTCAACTCCTCTTTGAAGGCATCTTCTGCCAGCTCGGTATCCAGCACAACTTCCTTCGGCTGGTAAGCCGCCAACTCATCGATAACCGCCTGCGGATCACCGGATATCGCCGTCACGTAAAATTCGCCGGTGGACAGATCGCTGGCCGCCACGGCAAACTGCCCGTGTCGACGGGTTACAGCCGCCAAAAAGTTGTTTTCCTGATCGGTGAGCATCTTTTCCTCTACAACGGTTCCAGGAGTGATCACCCGGACCACTTCCCGCTTCACCACCCCTTTGGCGGAAGCGGGATCCTCCACCTGTTCGCAGATGGCAACCCGATAACCCTTCTCAATCAACCGCCCGATGTACATTTCGGCTGAATGGTAAGGAACACCGCACATCGGGGTCCGCTCTTTACCGGTATCCCGGGAAGTCAGAGTGATCTCTAACTCCTTCGCCGCCAGCCTAGCATCGTCAAAAAACATTTCGTAAAAATCGCCTAAACGAAAAAATAAAAAGGCATCGGGGTATTCTGCCTTGATCGATAAGTATTGCTGCATCATCGGAGTATATCCGGCCACTTTGACAGACCCTCCGAAATTAGATTTTTTCTTGCTGATCTTTGCGTAACTATCATTTTATCATGGGTCGATTCCATGAACAACCAGCTCCACTCAGGAACGATTCGAGGTGATCTTCCATACCAAACGGATATCTTTCGATTCATTCCATTTTTTACCTGATAGCACCATTTGAAAAAAAGGATCTAGATAGTTTCGATATTGTTGATACCCTTTCAACCCTTTCAGTTCTACCAACAAATCCTGCACGATAGACCGTAAGGCTTCCTTATCCCCTTCGTAATAAGCTTTCTGCACCGTATGTCGCTGAAGATACCCGCTTTTCAATACCGGGTAATGAGCGGCGATCAGTTTCGCTGCTGCCAACACCCCCTTTGTCACTGTCGGGGAGATCAACCAGCTAGGAAGTGTCCGGTATTCGAACCCACCATGAAATTGAGTGCGGAAATCCCCTAAGTATCCGTATTTCGGACGCCTTTTCACTCCTTGTGGATCCTCAATCAATACCAGCGGCAGGGCTAAATAATGGTCTAAGGCACGGAGCAGTTTAAAATTGAGGGGAACTCCGCTAAAGTGAATGTGTCCTCCCAAAGGGTAGCCGGGGTGGGGCAGGGCACCAGCAAGCCAGCGAAACCGGTTCGTTTTGACCCGCTGGGAAGCCCGGATCAACCCCTTATACAATCGGATGACCAACTGACGCGGTTCCGGGGTCGGCTTTGGACGAATCTCCACCAAGGGTCTCGCCGAACGGTTTTGTCCATACCAGATGGCATCACAACCGACCAAGCCGAATCTGGGAAAATAGTTAGAGGCCATGACCAGCTCTCCGTTTTCCTTTTTCATGATAAATTCCGGATCTGCGCCAAGAGTCACGCGGTTCAGATCCGTCATCAACCGCGGCAATTTACCCATATACTGAGTAAATGCTTGGCAAAAAGCGTTTTCCATCTCTCGGTTCAACTTTGGCGTCGGGTAGATATCAAGGACAACCGTCCGGTTTCCGGATCGGACGCCGACTTTAACCACCCCGTAGTCCAGTCCGAGGGCATACAAAGCCCGGATACACAACCTCTTCACCCGAACAATCTCCCGATTGCTCTCATTGGAAGGAATAATCCGGAACCCCTGCTTGACAGAACTGCGGTTACCGGCCAGCCACGCCTTCGGCTCCCGTGATCGGTACAAGAGCCATACCTGGGTCTGAAACACCACTGCAACATACCGCCTGAGACACCGGATGCTCCCCTCAGCTACAGGAAGCCCGTGCAGTTTCAAGGCTGCGACCCGGTGTCCTTTCTCTTTTGCTCTTTCCACGGCATCGGCGTCATTTAACGTCCGTAAGGGTTTGGCATAATGGTCCGGTGAACCCTGAAGGCGAATGGAAGGCACCAGCATCTTTTTCGCTGTCACCAACTGGCTGCGCAGCGCCTGTTCGTCCCCGGATGATTTGATCGGAAGTTGGATCGGTTCCATATCCCTTCCCCTTTCGCATGTCCGCTTGAAAGACCTGATCATATGTTATGTGCAGGAAGCTCTTGGGGTTAGCGCATAAAAGAAAATGGAGGCATTCGCCTCCACGGCCTTCCCTTTGATTAAAAATCAATCGTTCAAATCATCAATCACCAAGTCCGGATCTAGATCTTCGAAATCATCGCCTGCCTCTTCCATATCTCCTCCATCGAAAACCTTATCATCCCAGTCCTCGCACCCCGCGGGACTGACCAGGACACACACTTTGGTTTCACCGACCATCTCCACATAAAACTCCCTTTCCACTCGGACCAGGCAGGAACCGTCGGGGGAGATGGTCGCCTCGATGCAGTTGGGCGGCTGAGTGGCGACGGCGCTAACCTCTGTGGTCCCCTCTCTCACATTGCTGTCGAAATAACTTAGCGGAACTTGCTCCACATAGCGCACCGTGTGATTGGCTACTTCCGTCTTGGTGTTCTGGTTAAATGAAAACCACATGTTGATGTCGTAGCTTCCCGAAACCTCAATGATATCCCCCACCCGGTTGGCCTCATATTTGTGGTTGATAATCCAAGCACCGAGAATGCTGGAAATTTGATCGGGGGGATGGATGGAGTGCGTCGCCTGAGAGAACTTGCGGCCCCTGCCTGTGACCGCTTTGGTGATGATTTGGCGGGATTGCATTCCGCCTTCTGTATTTGACACGATACTCCCTCCTCCAAACAGTCGTTCAGTATCATTAGTATGCAGGGCCATAGTCCAGGGTGCTAAAAAAAGCCCCTATAGGAGCCTAAGTTATGAAAAGATGTTCGGGCGGGTGTATGGGTGATTCGCCTGAATGTGCGCACAAAAACCCCCCGAGGAAGATTCCTCGGGGGGTCGACACTCCACTCGATTTCTATCGAGTTACCTACAACCGCAGGGCCCGCCGCTGCCGCAACCGCCGCCGACATCTCCGCTGACGTCTACATCCAGTTTCTCCGACACCGCCTGAGCCAACACATCGGTCAGAATCTGTAATATATCGTTAACTTCCACCTGGGACTGTTGATATTCGCGAACGATAGGGAGATTGTCCAGCTCTTCATGAAGACGGTCCAATTCCCTTTCCAACTGACGAATATACTCCGGTTTCTGGTAATGCTTCGCGTGAACCAGTTCCTTTTGTTTTCGCTTGATCTCTTCGATCAGGCTGTTGACGCGATGGCTGTTTTGGACCTGTTTTTCAGCCAAGCGAAACCGTTGGATCTCCTCTGTTTCCAAGAGCCGTTTCCCCAACTGCGAGGCGTGATTCAAGATGGGGTGATCTTGTAATACCGTCTCCATCAATCAGCTCCCCACCTTTTCCACAGAGGCTTCTCCAACCCATTCCCCGCGCAACGTCCAAGTGCGGGGTTCGGTGATCCGGACGTGGGCGAACCCGCCGATCAAGTGCTTTGGTCCGCGGAAATTGACCAATTTATTGGTCCGAGTGCGTCCCGACAACACATCGGGATCTTTTTTGCTCTCCCCTTCCACCAAGACTTCCACCACTTGATCGCGGAGCGCTTCATTCTTCCTACGACTGATCTCTTCCTGCAGCCGATTTAGGCGGTGGAGGCGCTCTTTTTTCACTTCTTGGGGAACATCGTCTTTCATCTTGGCCGCCGGCGTTCCTTCCCGGGGGGAATAGATAAAGGTGAAGGCCGAATCGAACTCCACTTCCTTCATCAGAGAGAGTGTATCCTCAAACTGCTCTTCCGTCTCTCCGGGGTAGCCGACGATGATATCGGTGGTTAAGACCACATCAGGGATCGCCTTTTTAATCTTGCTGACCAGCTCCAGAAAACGCTCGCGGGTGTATTTCCTTCCCATGATCTTCAGGATGGCATTGTTGCCCGATTGAGCCGGGAGATGGATGTGTTCCACCAGGTTACCCCGTTTCGCCAACACCTCGATCAGATGATCGTCGAAATCCCGCGGATGGCTGGTGGTGAATCTCACTCGGGGAATGCCCACTTTATGCATATCATCCATCAGATCCCCAAACCGGTAATCCCGATCCGTGAAATCTTTTCCGTAGGCATTGACATTTTGTCCGAGGAGAGTGACCTCTTGATACCCTTTCCGGGCCAACTCCCGCACCTCTGCCAATACATCCTCCGGACGGCGACTCCGCTCCTTGCCGCGAGTAAAGGGCACGATGCAGTAGGTGCAAAACTTATCACAGCCATACATGATGTTGACCCACGCCTTCAGTCCATCTTGACGGGACTTAGGCAGATTTTCCACAATGTCCCCTTCCTTGGACCAGACCTCCACCACCATTTCCTTCGACATGAGCGCTTCTTTTAATAGATGAGGCAAGCGATGGATATTGTGGGTGCCGAAGATGAGATCCACATGCTGATGTTTTTGCAAAATGCGGTTGACAACAGACTCTTCCTGGGACATGCAACCGCACATGCCCAACACCAACTCCGGCTTTTCCGTCTTCAAGGTTTTCAAACGGCCGATCTCACCGAACACTTTATCCTCGGCGTTTTCGCGGATGGCACAGGTGTTAATCAGGATAACGGCTGCCGATTCTTCCGATTCTGTCGGCTCATATCCCATCTGTTCCAAAATCCCAGCGATGGTTTCCGAATCGTGTACATTCATCTGGCAACCATAAGTTTTAATCATATACTTCTTGCCTTGCCCGATCGCCCGCATCTCTTCGGGGATCTGGTCAAATTCCAGCACGGAGACTTCCCGTCTCCGGCGTTGCTTTGCCGCCTTCAGGTCAGGCGGTGTAAAAAATGCGCGCATTTCTTCGTTCATCTATACTCAACACCTTTCTACCGGCATGAGTGATCTCTTGCATCTTATAAATTATATCGGAAAACCAGATGTTCATCAATGTAAGAAAGAGGGCAAACAAAAAACAGCCGGTTACAGGCCGGCTGTTTTCTTGAAATTAGATCAACCCCAACTTTTGACCGGCCCGACCGAAGGCTTCCAAAGCCTTCTCCAGCTCCTGACGGGAGTGGCCGGCGGTCACGATGGTGCGGACCCGGGCTTCCCCCTTGGGCACGGTGGGATAGACGATCCCCTGGGCGTATACCCCCTCCTCCAGCAAGGTATCGGAGAATTTATGGGTAAGTGCATCGTTTCCAACCATCACGGGAGTGATGGGAGTTTCACTTTTTCCGGTATCAAATCCTAATTGTTGCAAACCTTTTTTAAACAGGCGAGTGTTGGCCCATAAACGATCCACCCATTCCGGCTCATCCAGCAGCACATCGATCGCCGCAGAGCAGGCGGCGGTGACAGCGGGAGGGTGGGAGGTACTAAACAGGAAGGGACGGGCGCGATGGATCAGGTAATCCCGAAGCGCTGACGGGCCGGCCACATAGCCGCCCAAAACACCGATCGCTTTGGACAGCGTCCCCACCTGGATGTGGACCCGTCCGTGCAGGTTGAAATGGTCGACTGTCCCCCGGCCATTTGTCCCCATGACACCGCTGGCGTGAGCATCATCCACCATCACCAAGGCGTCATATTTCTCACACAGCTCCACGATCTCCGGCAGCGGGGCCACATCCCCATCCATACTGAAAACACCGTCAGTCACCACCAGACGAGTGCGAGCCCCTTGTGTCTCCTGAAGCGCCTTCTCCAAGTCGTCCATGTCCGCGTGTTTGTAGATACGGCGGCCAGCCTTAGTCAGTCGGATACCATCGATGATACTGGCGTGATTCAGGGCATCGCTGATTACCACGTCCTTCTCAGACAAAATAGAGGATAGCACGCCGACGTTGGCGGTAAAGCCAGACTGAAACACCAACGCCGCTTCTGTGTGTTTAAAATCCGCCAGCTTACGCTCTAACGCCTCATGCATGGAAAAGGTGCCGGCAATCGTGCGGACGGAACCGGTTCCGGCCCCATAATCCTTCACCGCTTGCAAGGCTGCCTCTTGTAAGCGAGGATGTGTCGTCAATCCTAAATAATTATTGGATGAAAGCTGAATCACTTCACGTCCCTGAATCTTTACCCGGGATGCCTGGTCCGACTCCAATTCCGTCAGAGAGCGAAAGGTTCTTTCCTGCTTCCATTGACGGATTTCCTCTTCCAGATACTCAAAACCTGTCATTTTGTTCCCTCCGATGTTTTGTGAGGTTTCAAAAGCATTTAATCGATGGAGACCTTGTGCGAGGGGAGGTGTTACCCGAAAAACGACTTTGCACCTACTAGGCACCTCCAACAGACAGCCTGACACCCGAAGGAGTGGATGCACTCAAGGGCACCACGAAATTAATGGACTGGCGCCCAAAGGAGAGAATGCTGCCCAACCCGGCGAAGATTTAGCAGGCCAGGGCGTTTGGGAGAAACATTCTTCCTCAAATTGACTCCCTTCCCGGCTTTGCCCTTGCTCGCAGCAGGATGATTGGCAGGATAAACATAGCGAGACCAGGAACGAAGCGGCTGGAGAGACTTATGCCCTTTGGGTGCAGTGGCCGGCTTCGGGTAAGTGCCGCCCCTCACTTTTCGCTCAAGGATATAACACCACTTTGCCGGAGTTTCCGCTGATCATCTGTTGAAAAGCTGCCTCATAATCTTCCAGCGGGAACCGGTGGGTGATCATCGGTTCCAGGTCGATACGGCCCGATTCGAGAAAACCCGCAGTTTGCTGCCATGTCTCGTACATACGTCTGCCGACAATGCCGTGGATTTGAATGCCTTTAAACACAATTTCATCACTCACATTCAACTCCACCGGCCGAGTGGGTAAACCGAGCATCGACATGCGGCCCCCGTAAGTTAACATGGAGAAACCTTGTTGGATGGCCGTGGGGTTCCCCGACATCTCCAACACCACATCTACACCCTGACCATTAGTCCACTTCGCCGTTTCCTGTAAAGGATCCTGCTCCAGGGAATGGATCACCACATCCGCTCCCATCTTTTTCGCCAAGGACAACCGATAGGGATTGATATCAAGGGCGATTACCCGGGACGCCCCGGAGGCCCGAGCCACTGCCACGGCCATGATGCCGATGGGTCCACAACCGATCACCGCTACGGAGCGGCCGTTCACCGGTCCGGACAGCGCCGTATGGACCGCATTCCCCATCGGTTCCATCGACGAAGCTACCTCTGGGGGCAGATCCTGTTGGTTTTTCCACAAGTTCGCGGCAGGCATCACCGTGTACTCCGCAAAACATCCCCGTCGGTCCACGCCGATGATCTCTGTGTTGGCGCAAACATGGGCTTCCCCCCGTCGGCACTGGGGACATTGACCGCAGACGATATGGGTTTCAGCGGAAACATGATCCCCGACAGCGAGGTGTTTGACACGCTCTCCCACTTGAATCACTTCTCCGGAAAATTCGTGTCCAAAGACCAGGGGAGGGTTGACCCGCTTGGCTGCCCAGTCATCCCATGAGTAAATGTGAACATCTGTACCGCAAATAGTCGTGGCGCGAACCTTGATCAACACCTCATCGGGACCGGGCTCGGGGATGGCGACCTCCCGCAATTCAGCACCAAAGCCTGCATGGTGTTTTACCAGCGCACGCATCTTTCCATTCAACACGGACACCTCCTCTTGTTACGAAACCGCTTTATCCTTTTTACATTAAGGATTATATCATTTTTAACCCGATTGTGTAATGTCCTTTAATAGTGGACATTGTCTGCCGACGGAGCCCAATTGACAGAATCGGCGGTGAAAGATACCATTTCGGTAGTACATCATATGTCGATTTATGTCCGAGGAGGTCGGTGGGGAGTGTTTGCAAAATTGTTGACAAAGGCTCGAGAACTGTTAAAACCTTCCCAATCGTCAGCGACTGGTCGGGGGGAAGAACCCGTCACTGCCGCGGATGAGGAGCCGGCGCATAACAACTCGCATTCTGCAGAGGCCAGCTTAACCTATGAAGAAGGGGACTTCCGTTTTTCCATGCCGCTGGACGAAGAGGAGCGCCAGGTGGTGGATGAAGCCAGAAAAAAGTATCAAGAGATGAAACGCCGGTTCGGGGAAGGGGCCAATGCCTGGGAAATCAACCAGTTAAAGCACTTCTATGCCAAACAGTATTGGGCACTGCAAATCTTTTATAGAGACCGGGCTCAACATTTTTACAAATTGCGCAACGAGGACCCGGAAAATTTGAAAAAAGCGATTCAATATTGCCAAAAACAGATCGCGTACGCCCCGATGGCAATCCAAGCCAACCGTATGGATCCGCAGGCAAAAACGCTGCCCCACCATTACGGGTTTAAACAGCTGGCCATCATCCGGGAGAAGCAAGGGGATGTCGAAGAGGCGATCCGTCTGTGTGAAGAAGCCCTCGCTCAGGGATGGAAAGGAGACTGGCAACACCGGATCGACCGCTACCGTAAAAGCCTGAAGAAATAAAAAGCAGCCGCTCACTCATTGCGGCTGCTTTTTATTTAGCATCGGCCCATGCTTTCAACTGCTGGATCCGCTCTTCCCAATCGCCGCCCCACCCCTCCTCTTTCGCTTCTTGCGACAGACGAAGCGCTTTCTCCCATTCCTCCGCTTCTTCATAGAGGGTGACCAGGATATCATAGCCGGGGTGTTCTGGGAGCTCTGTAACCATCGGATCCATTTGATACGCTCGCTTCGCTACAGGGGCATACTCAATTTGGCGTTCACAATATCGGATCGCTCGGTGGAGGGCCACGGGATCGGACAGACGACGCCGAAAATAATACTGAATTCGTTCCGTGAAGTGTTCATGTAACGTCAAATACTTTTTCGCTTCCCATTCCTTATGAACTTGAGGATCCGAGCTCCTTCGCTTCATCTCCTGCAATTTTTGTTTTGCTTGTTCATACAGGCTCGCTTCCTCAGCGGAAATCAACATATGAAAATCCAGTTCCCGGTCCCGATAGCGAAATTCCGCTTCAAATTCTTCCCGTTCGTCCTTCTCCCGCTCCCGGCGCGCCATTTCCTGCCTGTATTCCTGCCAGGCTCTCTGGACGCCCTTTTTGCTCTTCTGCAGGCCATTCTCCAACCAGCGTCGAGTTTTGTTCACCATCTTCCGCGTCTCTTCATCATCAAACAGGCGACGCATTCAATAACCACCTCTCCCGCTCCTTCCGCCGACAGGCAGTTCTAATTTCGTCTATCAAAGGGAGTATACCACGGCTGGAACCATTCGTCACAATCGGATCGTCCATCCGGACTGCGCCACCCACATTTCCCCTTTATAGGCGGAAGAGGCCTCCGCTCGCAGGTCATCGGGATCATACTCGGGATACAGATGGGTGATCAGCAGCCGACGGGCTTGAATCCGATCTGCTGCTTGTGCAGCCTGCAACACGGAATGATGCCCGACGGGGTGAGGAGGGAGATCTCGGTGCAGATACGTCCCTTCGCAAATAAACAAGTCGGGGGAAGAACCCATCGATTCCCATGAGGTAGACGGACCCGCATCCGCTCCATACAAGAGCACCCGCTCGCCTTGTCGAACCTCTAGTGCGTAGCAGGGGACGGCATGCTCCGTTCGATGAAGGATGATGGTCACATCGCCCAGGGAGTAGCTTTCTCCCTCTTGAATCGGCTGATGTCGAACAAAATGGCGATAGGGAATTTTCTCCGCCCACCCTGCTGGTTCAGACGGCGCATACACCGTCAATGGTTCTTCTCTCTGCCCCGTTTGCATCGCCATCATCACCGCATATTGCAGCACGAACAGATCTGTGATGTGGTCATGGTGGAGATGGGATAGCCACACAGCGTCCAGTTCGTGAGGGGCGATTTTTTTGCCCAGTTGGGATAACACCCCGCTGCCACAATCCACTAATATCTTATGTTCCGTTGTTTCCAAAAGATAACCGGGAGTGGCACCACCCGGCGCGGGATACGGACTGTGACAACCCAAAACGGTCCACCGCAACATCTCTCAGTCCCCCTTCGGAAATGAAACAGCCACTTCCCTGCCGGAAAGTGGCTGTGGCTCCATTTAAGCGAACTCGGCGACCAATTGCTCAAATTTGCTTCGATCCAGCTTCAAATCGCTTTTCGCCAGCGGCGTTTCGCGGAATCCTGGTATCATCTCTTCGTAACTGGCCCGCTCCTTGTTCTGATAGATGAGACCCGTCGCCAATCCATTGGACTCCATCAGTTTCTGCATCGCCATCATCCGGTTGGAAGGATCGTATCCCTCTTCTTCATCCAGGTTAACCAGATGCTCTTTAAACCAATCATAGGTGTTGATTTTATTGTACGTGACGCAGGGACTGTATACGTTGATCAAGGAGAACCCTTTGTGTTTCAACCCTTCTTCGATCAGGCGGGACAGCTGTTTCAGATCACTGGAAAAACCCTGAGCAACAAAGCCGGCACCGGCTGTCAGCGCCATCTCCAAGGGAGCGATGGAGGACTCGATAGAACCTTTCGGAGTGCTTTTCGTCTTGAAACCCATCTCGCTGCGGGGAGAGGTTTGCCCTTTGGTCAACCCATATACCTGGTTATCCATCACGATATACGTGATGTCCACATTCCGCCGGATGGCGTGAATGGTATGACTCATCCCGATAGCAAAACCGTCCCCGTCACCACCGGCTGCCACCACAGTCAAATCACGGTTGGCCAATTTTACCCCTTGAGCAATCGGCAACGCCCTTCCATGGATCCCATGGAAACCGTAAGCGTTCATATAACCGGAAATCCGGCCGGAGCAACCGATCCCCGAAACCAACACCACGTCTTCCGGCTCCAACCCCTGATTAGCGAATGCCCGCTGCATCGCCGCCAACACAGAAAAGTCGCCGCACCCCGGACACCAGTTGGGTTTTACTTTATTGCGGAAATCTTTAAACGTGGCCATGGACTAACAGCTCCTTACATTGATTGTACACTTCCGCAGGAAGGAAGGGGTTGCCGTCATACTTACCCGCATGGGAAATTTTATCTTTCATACCCAGTTGAAGTTTCAACAGGTTGGCTAATTGTCCGGTGGCATTATTTTCTACAGTAATCACCCGCTTCGCTTTTTCCGCGTAGGGTTGAACGGCATCGATCGGGAAGGGGAGCAATTGACGCAAGTGGAGGTGATTCACCTTGATTCCATCAACCTCCAATCGTCCCATGGCTTCTTGAATCACTCCCCGGGTGGAGTTGATACCCACAATCAAGAGATCCGCTTCCTCGTGTCTCTCATCTACATAAACCGGATCTTTAAAGGGGATCCCCCGTTCCAGCTTCCGCAATCGCTTTTCCACCATCTTTTTGCGATTGGCGGCATTCTCCGAGGGTCGGCCGGTCTCATCGTGCTCCACTCCGGTCACATGGTACAGTCCATTTTTCACACCGGGCAGGATGCGGGGAGAAATCCCGTCATCGATATCCTCGTATCGCTTGTACAGCTCAGAATTCTCCAGTTCCTGCAGGTTTGCCGAGTCGGTAATCAGCTTCCCCCGATCAATCTGAATCCGATCATAGTCCAAGGGCTCCACCGTCTGTTTACCGAGGGAGAGGGCCAGATCGGAGAGAATGATGACCGGACACTGATATTGATCCGCCAGGTTAAAAGCCTGGATCGTGTCGTAAAAGCATTCTTCCGCTGTACTGGGAGCAATCACAATCTTGGGAATCTCCCCATGCGTGCTGTACATCATCGCATTGATATCACTTTGCTCCTGTTTGGTGGGAAGTCCCGTACTGGGGCCGCCCCGCTGGGTATCGACGATAACAGCCGGAGTTTCCGTCATTCCCGAGAGGCCGATCGCTTCCGTCATCAAGGAAAGTCCCGGACCGGCCGATGCGGTCAACGCTCGGACCCCCCCATAATTGGCACCGATCACCATAGAAATGGCGGCGATTTCGTCTTCCGTCTGGACAACGGTACCCCCAAATTCGCTCAATTGTTTAATCAAGTATTCCATAATTTCTGACGAAGGGGTAATCGGATAAGCGGCCATCAGACGTGCACCTGCGGCGATCGCACCTAATGCGATCGCATCGTTCCCGATCATGTACAGGCGTTTTTTTCCGTCGGATGATTGCAAGCGCAGTGCCTCGATCGGTCCGCCTGCCTCCTGCATGACATGGTCGGCGCCTTTTTTGATCGCTTCCATGTTTTTATCCACAACCGCCTGCCCTTTTTGGAGGAATTTCTCCTCGATCACTTCTTGAAAGGACTCCGTCGGTAGACCTAATAAAGCACTGGATGCCCCGACGGCGACCATATTTTTCATCTGGGCCAGACCGATATCCTTGGCGATGGTTGTAAATGGAATGGAAAAGAGTCGGGCTGTGATCCCCTCCGGCAAACTCGGTTTAAATTTGGTATCGGCAATAATTACCCCGTCAGAATGGAGCTCATGGGCATTGAGATCGATCGTTTCCTGATCGAAGGCGACCAAAACGTCCAAATCATCAGAAACCGCCCGAATCGGTCGGGTACTGATGCGAATCTTGGTATTGGAGTGACCTCCTTTAATGCGGGAAGAAAAATGACGATAACCATAAAGATGATAACCCAAGCGATTCAGCGCGGTGGAAAAGATCTCTCCGGTGCTATCGATGCCTTCCCCTTGCTGTCCGCCCACTTTCCACGAAAGCTGCTCGATCAATCAACTCATCTCCTTTGATTCTTCCCTGCAACTGTGCACAAAAAAACATATTGTGACGCCCCTTAAAGATAAGTTCCTGTTTCAGCGACCCGGTTTTTTCTTTTTTTCCGCATCTCCACAGGCGTTGGGAAACGGTTTCCCTGCGTCATCAGGTACCGATGAACGGCCGCACGGCCGCTCCTGCTCAAACCCGGAGGGTTTGGACCGCATACCGAAACCGCAGAACAGGTTCTGCCTGCCTTCGATAGCTATTGGTAGTTATTCATTCTAGACGCCCCAAGGGCAAAAAGCAACCGTTACCGTCTTCTTTTCCACTTTACAGATGTTCCATATAAAAGTGATACCCATTCTCCCCGATCCATTTGCGTACCAGGTGTTCCGGGAACCGTTTCAATAACGACTCCTCCAGATAGGGCAGATCACCGATGTGACGAAGTCCGGGAATTTTTTGGTCGATCCCGTCAAAATCAGAGCCGAAAGCGATCCGTTGTTCCCCTCCCAAACTGCAGATATGCTCGATGTGTAAGAGCAGATCGTCTATGGTAGCAGCGTTTGGGTCATCCCGTACAAACATGGGGACAAACGTGATCCCGATCAGCCCTTGTTTTTGGATCAGCGCCCGGATCTGATCGTCCAGCAGGTTTCGCTTGTGGGAGCAAATTGCCCGGGCATTGGAGTGGGAGGCCACCACCGGAAGATCCGATTCCATCACATCCCAAAACCCTCGAATCGACAGATGGGAGACATCCAAAACCATTCCCAATCGCCCCATCTCTTTCACCAGATCCCACCCGAAACGGGTCAAGCCGCCGCCCCGTTCTTCCTGAATCCCGTCCGCCGCTTCATTGGTTCCATTCCAGGTCAACCCCACCTGACGGAGACCGAGCCGGTACAAGAGGCGCAAATGACGGAGATCGCCTTGAAGGGCATCGGCACCTTCCAATGCGAGAAGCCCCCCCATCCGGTTTTCCCGGGTCAGCGCAAACAAATCATCAGGGCTTTGCACCGGACGAACGTACCGTCCATCACGGATCACCTCTTCGTAAAACCGGTCCACTTGGTTTAACGCCACCTGCCAAGTCTGGCTTCGCGGCACTTCGGGGGGAACGAAAACGGCAAACACCTGCAGCAGCATGCCAGTCTCTTTAGCTGCCGGGGCATTTACATCCAAGGCGGAATCCCTTCTGTAAAAATCCAGTTTCTTAGATGGGTTCTCCCACATTTTATACAACACATCGCAATGTCCATCGATCCAACGCACCTCTTTCCCTCCCTGTCACACAAAAGAAAACCTGTTTATAGGTATAAACAGGTTTTACGATCAGGCTTCATCCCTCTCAACGAGGTTCAACGATCAGCTTAATCGCCGTACGTTCCTCACCATCGATAACAATATCAGTGAAAGCTGGGATACAGATCAGGTCAATTCCACTGGGCGCTACAAACCCTCGCGCGATGGCAACTGCCTTGACAGATTGGTTGAGTGCACCTGCACCGATGGCTTGAATCTCCGCGTTGCCGCGTTCACGCAAAACCCCTGCAAGTGCACCGGCGACGGAATTCGGGTTGGACTTTGCTGAAACTTTTAATACTTCCATGTTGGCTACCTCCTCGATGGTTTGGAGTGAGTCCACTGTTAAATATATTCGGCAATCTTTTATAAATTCCTTCTATTCGTCGTATAAAAGAGCAATTCTATCAGCGATGCTCTATTTTGCCACCGAGAAGGCTCTCCAACCGCTTAATCAAACCAAGGATGATCATCATCGATACGGATGCGGCGGATGTCCGAAGCCATTCCGGTTGCCGGATCCAGATCGAGTAGCACGGCATTTAGCTGAACTTTTCCCGTTGCCACCTCGAAACGGACCGGTAGTTGGGTCAAAAATCGCTTGACGATCAAGTCTTTGTCCATCCCGAGAATGCCATCATATGGTCCCACCATCCCCACATCGGTCAAATAAGCGGTACCCCCGGGTAAAATCCGCTCATCGGCAGTCTGTACGTGGGTATGGGTCCCGATAACCGCTGAAACTCTTCCATCCAGATACCAGGCCAGTGCTTGTTTTTCAGAGGTAGTTTCGGCATGAAAGTCAACGAGGACAGGTACATTCTCCTTCAATGATTTCAAAATAGCGTCGGCAGTACGGAAAGGACATTCGAGGCTGGACAAGAAGGTGCGTCCCATCAGACTGATAACCACCAGTTCCCCGCGAGAAAAGCGGAGATGGGTATAGCCCTGCCCAGGCGTCCCTTCGGGATAATTGGCCGGACGGACGATCCGAGGTTCATCATCGATAAAATCAAAGATCTCCCGCTTATCCCAGGTATGATTCCCCAAGGTGATGCCATCGACGCCCATGCCGAAAAACTCCCCGGCGATGGCCCGGGTGATCCCTCGCCCATCGGCAGCGTTTTCCCCGTTGACCACAATCAGGTCGGGGCGCTTCGCCCGTTTGATACGAGGCAAATATTCACACAAGGCTTTTCTGCCAGGGGATCCAACAATATCTCCTACCAATAACAAACGCATCGTTTAGCTCCTCCAGATTGGGAAAAAAATAAAGCGGCATGAAGCCACTTTATTTTGCATATTCGACAGCCCGTGTTTCACGGATCACCGTGACTTTGATATGTCCCGGATAATCCAGCTGGTTTTCGATCTCTTTTTTAATTTCCCGAGCCAATTTTGTCGATTCACTATCGCCAATCTCATCGGGGCGAACCATAATCCGCACTTCGCGCCCGGCTTGAATGGCGTAAGATTTATCGACCCCGTTAAACGATTCACTGATCTCTTCCAACTTCTCAAGACGTTTGATGTAAGCTTCCAGGGTCTCGCGCCGTGCACCGGGACGGGCGGCGGACAATGAATCCGCTGCACTGATCAAAACAGAGATGACACTTGTGGCTTCTACATCTCCGTGGTGAGATGCGATCCCGTTGATCACGGCAGGGTGCTCATTATACTTTTTACCCAATTCGATCCCAATTTCTACGTGAGACCCTTCCACCTCGTGGTCTATCGCTTTCCCGATATCGTGCAAAAGTCCGGCTCGTTTGGCCAGATGAACGTCCTCACCCAGTTCTGCCGCCAGCAACCCGGCCAAATGTGCCACTTCCATCGAATGTTGCAGCACGTTTTGTCCGTAACTGGTCCGGAACTTCAACCGCCCGAGAATCTTGATCAAGTCGGGATGGAGACCGTGGACCCCCGTTTCAAATGTGGCTTGTTCCCCGTACTCTCGAATCCGTTCATCCACTTCTTTTCGCGATTTTTCCACCATCTCTTCGATGCGGGCGGGATGAATGCGGCCATCTGCCACCAATTTTTCAAGAGCGACCCGGGCCACTTCCCGCCGAATCGGGTCAAACCCGGACAGGATAACCGCTTCCGGTGTATCGTCGATAATCAGGTCAATCCCGGTCAGGGTTTCCAAGGCGCGGATATTCCGACCTTCCCGACCGATGATTCGTCCCTTCATTTCGTCGTTGGGGAGCGTTACCACTGAAACCGTCGTCTCGGCCACATGATCGGCAGCACAACGCTGAATAGCGAGAGAGAGGATACTTCGTGCTCGTTTATCCGCCTCTTCTATCGCCTGTTGTTCCATTTCCTTGATCAGCTGAGCCGTTTCATGCTTCATTTCGTTTTCCACTCTGGAAAGAATGATCTGTTTGGCTTCTTCGGAGCTCATCCCGGACAGTCGTTCCAGTTCGGCTACCTGTTCTTTATACAATTCTTCCGTTCGGTTTTCACGGTCTTGGATCCCGCTTTCCCGCCGATTCAGTTCTTCTTCCCGTTTTTCCTGGGCGTCCTGTTTTCTGTCGAGGCTCTCTTCTTTGCTCATCAACCGCCGTTCCAGCCGAGCAAGATCATTTCTTTGTTCCCGGATTTCCTGTTCCGCTTCAGCGCGGATGCGGTGCGCCTCGTCCTTGGCTTCAATAATCCGTTCACGTTTCAAAGAATCCGCGTCTCCGCGGGCTTTATCGATGATCTGTTCCGCCTCTTTCTCGGCGCTGCCGATACGGGCTTCCGCCGTCAGTTTCCGCATGCGATACCCGATGGCCAGACCAGGTCCAATACCGAGGAGGAACAGGAGCAGCCAGAGAAGAAAATCACCCATCGATTGCTACCCACCTCCTCCCTTTTTCAAGTAAAAAACAAGACCGAGCACATCGGTCTGTCCAGTCACTCCCCTATCATCCACATGGCGAAAAGGGGTACGCCGCCCATTTTTTCCGATCGGGCAAACGATGTATAGTTTACCGAGTTTTCGCTCGCTCCGCACTCCATCGCTTTAACTTCATCCGGGTAAAGCGGACAGTTCCGGATGGTTGACTTCAAACTGAAGTTGGAAATCATGGAGTTACCCGATGACAACAAGCTAGAAACCTGTTATTACGGGGAAAGTTTTAAACAAAACATCATGAGAAACCACAAAAGGAGTATCTCAGATGCACTCCAATTGTATTATTAGGTTCACCCATTGTCAAGAAATCGAACTGGGCGGACGACGGTCGTTCCGTCTTTTAGACCCACCTCAAAGGCCCGATCGGCACCTTCCGTCAAGTGTGTATTGTGGGTCACCAAGATGATCTGCCGATCAAACATCTCTCCGGTAGATTTAAGGAATTCCAACATCGATACGATATATTCGGAGCTGACATGTTTGCCCGGCTCATCCAAAATCAACGGACCCTTCGGGCACGGCCGAAAGGTTTCCATCAAGGCCACCCGGAGGGCGAGAGAGATGATATCCACCACACCGCCGCCGCGAGCATCCTGAGGTTTGTTCTTTACCGTGATCCCGTCCCACTCCGTAACCACAAAAAAGTCGGCTACCGGCTTGCCACCATGGTCAGAGAGCTCAATTTCAAAGCGAAACATGGGTCCGAATACATACTGCAACGCATTCGTCACTAGATTTTCCATCTGGGCTTTCGCTTGTTTTCGAGCATGCTCCGCCGATTCCTGGAGAAGAGCGCCAACCTTTTCATAAAGTTTTTGCTTGGACTCAGCCTCCGCCATCCGACGCTCCACATCCTGCAACATACTTGTTAGAGAATCCCGCTTGGTCTTGCGCACCAAGGCCTCTTCCCGAGCAGCATTCAGGCGCTCCTTCAGTTGCTGGAGTTCATTCTTCCGATCCATAGTTCCCGATCAGCTCCTGGGGAAGCAACGACCAGGCTTCCTCAATCTGGCGGTCGATCTCTTGTTCCAGCCGTTGGATTTCTTCATCCAAGCGCTCCGGTTCTACACCCAGCTCTTCCAACTCCTCCAGGATCGCCTTTTCCTGCTGCTGAAGGTTTTCCAACCGAAGTTCGGCCTTGTAACGCTGGTTTTTCGCCTCTTCCAAGGCCGTCTTAATCTCTTTAATCCTCTCTTCCTGCCGCTGCACCAGTTACCCCTCCCCTGTACTCTTCCATCAAGTGTTCAAGGACGGATGAGCCGATTTCGGAACCGCAAAGGGGACATCGACCCAGCTTTCGAAGGTGGCTTACCAGCTCTTCCGTCAACCGATCAAATTGCTCCGCATTGTTCTTGAGATAGACCGCTCCCTTCTCCAATCGGGAACGAAGATCCGCTCGTTTTTGAGCTTGCTTCCTCAGCCAGGCCAGTCGTTCCGCCATCTGTTCCAGACGGGTCACCTTCTGAACTGGGAGCCGTTCCGTCGCCTGTAATACCTTGTTTACCTCTTTTTTTCCCAACTTCACTCGCATATATCGGGGTTGCAACCCGGCCAACCGCTTCAACATCTCTTCCTTCTCTTCCAGTCGAGAAACATCGATCTGGTGGATGCCCTCGGTCTGCTGCTGCAACCGCTGATAACGCGCCGTCTCCGCGCGGATGTTCGCCAGATGGCCATGAAGGGTGCGAAGTTTGGACAACCGGTCTTTGGCTATCACCAGCTCCTGGAGTCGGTGTTGGACTTGATTTAAGTGCTGGCTCGCCTTTAAGACATTTTGCCAATATGTCCGTTCCCGCACCAGTTTTCTTCGGCTCAACCGCAACCGCTCCAACTGTCGATATCGGAGGTTTTCACTCTCTAATCGATTCAGCAGATCTTGCACTTGCTCCAAACCGGCCAAACGATTCAGCCGCTCCTGCACCGTTTCCTTCTCCTGATGGACAGCGGTGCGCCGTTCCCGTAAGGCCAAAACCCGCTGCAGCTTTTCATGTTTTCCTTCCGCTTCCCGCTCAATCGCTTCGGAACGGTCGAGATCGCGGATCAGTTGCGGCAGGTGTTCATATGGTTTCAATTCCTCTTTCAACCGCTCCGCTTCCGCCGTCTGATACTTTAAATCTACAGCCGTTCGTCTCAAATCCTTCCCCGTTTCCTGCAGGGCCATATCGATCAGGTGTGCACCACTGATTCGGCCGATGGACTTGGCTTTGACACTGCCTGTCTCCGACAGCAAAAACGGCCCCTCCAGCTGGCTGCCAAATTGAGCGGGGAGGTTCCAATCAGCACTCAACTTCAACATGTGCATCCCGTGGGCACGACTCACTTCTTCTGGCACCTGGCTGCCGAACCCCTCAAAAACCTGCTCACTGCCCTGGGGATCCTGAAGTATGTATCGGTTAACGGAGGCAGAGCGGATCCGGGTGATCACCGTCCCGTCGGACAAGGTAAGGGAGACCCGGCAGCGATTCTTGCCTGCCCGGATGTAATCGGTCCCCTTGGGCTGATTGTACAACAGCCAGCGGAGCGCCCGCAGGATAGCGCTCTTTCCACTGTCCGACGGACCGACGAACACATTGAAGCCTTCGGTAAAATCCACCTCGGTATAGGTGTGGGACTGGAAGTTCTCAATCACCAACTTGTCAAACTTTTTCACTCCACCAGCCCCCCTTCACTCCCCCATTGCTCTTGAACCACAGCGATTCGTCGCAGGGCTTCATGCTTCACCTCATCCTCCACTTTCTCCAACCCGGCGATCTCCTCAACAATTTCCCGGACAGCCAGCGCCCTGAACTCCCCATCGTCCCGCAACATCCGCACAAACTCGGCCATCTTCTCCTCTCGGTAGGCAGCCTTTTCCAGATACGAGCGGTCCAGGACCGCATCACCAGGTGCCGCACAAGTGATAGGGATCAAACGGACGTGAATCTCTTCTCCCAACTCCAAGAGCGCCACCTGAGGATGCCGTCTGATTTCCGAAGGATGGTTGTTGATGCGAGCGAGGGCACCGGGATTGATAATATAGCGGCCTTCTTTCTGTTTCACGGGAAAACCGGCATGGTAGTGTCCAGTCAGAAGCACATCCACCTCTTCTGACCACAGCGTATCCACCATGGTGTGGGCCACCCCATCCGGCAACGGTCGATCCACCGCCATACCGTGAACCATATGAATGCAGTAATCGGCACCTGTTTCATTCTGGACTGCATAGTCCAGAGATGCCTCCCGTCTATCCAAATCATAGTGGAAAGGCTGGCCGGTCAACTGGATCTTCCGGCCACCGCCCTCCAAAAGAACCTTTTCCCCTGGCCGAATGAGCTGAACTACCCCAAACGCATCCAATAGTCCTAACATCGACCGCTCGACCGTGTCTGGGTTATGGCCGTAAATATCATGGTTGCCGGCCACTGTATAGATAGGCAGCTGGAGACGGCGTAACAACCGGGCAGCATCCCGCACCACGGCCGGGGAAAGGTCGGGCCGGTCAAACAAATCCCCACCGTGAAGGACAGCATCCACCCCTTCCCGATGGGCAATCTCCACCACTTCATCCAATTTATCGCCGATGGCCTGGACGAAGTCGTCAGTCCGGCTGCGGGGAGCCGTTCCCCGGATGTGCGTATCGGTGACATAGAGAAGGCGGAGCATTCATCATCCCTCCTCCCGTTCGTGCCGGCTCCGGAAGGTACGGAGGAGCTCATAAACGAGTGACGGGTTGAAGCCCTGCCTGAACAAATACTGGCCCAGGCGCCTTTCCACCTTGGGCCAGGGTTGTCCGACAAGACGGCGGTACCGTTTTTCCGCAACCATTCGGGCCAGCTCTCTCTCTTTCTCATCTTCCAGTTGGCTCAGCACTTCTTCCACGGTTTCGGAAGAAACACCTTTCTGTTCCAGTTCATGTTTCAGCTTAAGGGAGCCATATCCTTTTCGTCGACGCCGTTCTTCCACCCAGGCTTGTGCAAAGCGCCGATCATCCAGATAACGCTTCTCCTTCAGCTCCTCAGTTACCGCATCCACATAGGCAGATTCATATCCCTTATCCAGGAGATGGCGTTTCAACTCAAAGACCGTGCGGGGACGGTAGCTGAGATGGCGTAGGGCGGCCTGATACACTTTATTCCGCTCCTCTTCCGCCAGGATGGACTCTATCTCGGCAGCATCCACTTCCATCCCCTTACTCAGTCTAAAACGTACCAGCACATCCTCGTGAACAGCGAACCGGTAAGCTCCATCCACATGAATGTTGTAGCGGGGAAGTCCGTTCTTCTGTCGTTCGATCCGCGTGATCTCACCCATCACGCCCGTCCCCTTACTCCTTCAGGTCGAGGGAGAGGGCTTCAGATTCTTCCTCACCCTTGGCCTTTTTTCCTTTGCTCTTCTCCGTCTTCTCTTCCGCAACACTGACCGTCGGTAAATTGTAATGTTCTCGGATCTTATTTTCGATGGACAGAGTGGTCTCACTATTTTCCTTCAAGAACTGTTTGGCGTTCTCCCGACCCTGTCCGAGGCGATTTCCCTCGAAGGAGTACCAGGCACCGCTTTTCTTCACGATATCCAAGTCGCTGCCGATATCCAGGATGCTCCCTTCCCTAGAAATCCCTTCCCCGTACATAATATCCACTTCCGCCTGCTTAAAGGGCGGGGCCACCTTGTTTTTGACCACTTTGATCCGGGTCCGGTTTCCGATCATCTCATTCCCTTGCTTGATCGTCTCGGCACGGCGAACTTCCAGCCGGACACTGGAGTAAAACTTGAGCGCACGGCCGCCGGGAGTGGTTTCCGGATTACCGAACATCACGCCCACTTTCTCCCGAATCTGGTTGATGAAAACAGCGATCGTTTTCGACTTGCTGATCGCGCCGGAAAGTTTGCGAAGCGCCTGGGACATCAGACGGGCCTGCAAGCCCACATGGGAGTCACCCATCTCCCCTTCGATTTCCGCTTTGGGTACCAATGCAGCCACTGAGTCGACAACGATGATATCGATAGCTCCGCTGCGGACCAGGGCTTCGGCGATCTCCAAGGCCTGCTCGCCTGTGTCGGGCTGAGACAGGAGCAATTCATCGATGTCCACTCCGAGCTTCTGGGCATAAACAGGATCCAGCGCGTGCTCGGCATCGATAAAGGCGGCTTGTCCCCCGTTGCGCTGCGCTTCTGCGATTGCATGAAGAGCAACAGTCGTCTTCCCTGAAGATTCCGGGCCGTACACTTCGATAATCCGCCCCCGGGGATATCCCCCGACCCCCAGAGAAATGTCCAGGGCGAGAGCACCGCTGGATACGGTCTCCACCTGACGACCGGTCGACTCTCCCATCTTCATGATCGAACCTTTTCCGAATTGCTTTTCTATCTGCCTTAACGCCATATCCAGAGCTTGACTGCGGTCGGACATGCATTCCTCACTCCTTCGATCCCATGGATATTATCATGATACATCCTTTTTAGATCCCTGCCAAGATTATTTACGAACATTTATTCGATTCCCTGTGAAGTGTTTTATCACCTGTATGCTTGTGGTAGAGTAATTATAAAGTATAAAAGATGCCTCATCCCGTAAAGGAGTGGGTAAAAATGGATAAGGAACAAATGAAAGAAGAGATTATGGAAGCTTTGGAAACCGTCGAAGATCCAGAGCTCCACATCGATATCGTCAACCTGGGACTGGTCTATGGTGTAGACATTGACGATGAAAACAACGTCAAAGTCACCATGACTCTGACCGCCATGGGGTGCCCGTTGGCTGGTATGATCAACGAAATGGTAGATACCGCCGTCAAGTCGGTCGACGGGGTGAACAACGTGGAGGTCAACATCGTCTGGAACCCGCCCTGGAGCAAAGAACGGATGTCCCGTTACGCCAAGATGGCCCTGGGCATTCACTGATCCTCCATCCTTTAAAAAAACCTGCCGATCGGCAGGTTTTTTTAAAGGATCATCAGGAACGGTTTCGGGGACGGGCCGGTTCCAGATTGACCCGGGCTCCATTGATCTTGGTTCGACGCAGAGCTTCAAAGACGAAAGGGGCCACTTCTTCAGGGACTTCCACAAAAGAAAACCGGTCGTAGATGTTGATGCGACCCACTTTCTTGGCGGCGATTCCTGCCTGTTCCGCGATCGCTTTCACCAGCTCCCGCGGACGGATATCGACGTTGCGACCGACATTGATGAAGAAGCGAACCATCCCCGGGGAAGCACCGGTCTCCCCGAAGTCGTACACAGCATCGGTGCCGGCATTGAATCGGTCGGCAAAAGCCATATGAAGAGCGGCTGCGGCAATCTTTTCCGCATCGTGTTTCTCCGACAGCTCCTTAACCAGCTCTTCGAAAATCGGAATCTGTTCGCCGGATTCGATCATCTCGTCTAGCTGCTCTCGCAACACCTGTTGCTGCCGCTCCGCAACCTCTTCCAAACTGGGCAATTCCCGGGGGTGCAATTGTCCGGCAATCTCATATTCGATGGAACGAAGCTGTTTCATCTCCCGGGGGGTGACCAGCGTGAGTGCGACCCCGGTCCGTCCCGCACGGCCGGTCCGTCCGATCCGGTGAACATAGCTTTCCGCATCTTGAGGAATATCGTAGTTGATCACGTGGGAAATCGTGCCCACATCGATCCCCCGAGCAGCCACATCAGTCGCCACTAAAAGCTCGATATCGCCGCGGCGGAAGGCGTTCATCACCCGATCCCGCTGCTGCTGAGCCATATCCCCATGCAACCCGCCGGCGAGATATCCCCGTCCTGACAGGGATTCCGCCAACTCATCAACACCTTTTTTCGTCCGGCAAAACAGGATCCCCTGCTCCACCTCTTCGCTGTCAAGGATCCGGCACAGCGATTCCAACTTGGCGCTTTCCAATACCCGGTAGTACACCTGTTCGATCACTGGCGCCGTCACTTCTCCTCGGCTAACTGTGATATAACGGGGCTTTTTCATATACTTACGGGCCAGGTGACGAATGGCTGGGGGAATGGTGGCTGAAAACAGGAGCAGTTGCCGATTGGCCGGCATAAAGTTCATCACGGCTTCGATGTCATCGATAAAGCCCATGTCTAACATCTCGTCAGCTTCATCCAACACCAGCGTATCCACATCATCAAGACGGAGCGTTTTGCGACGCAGATGGTCCAGCATCCGGCCGGGAGTTCCGATCACCACATGAACTCCTTGCTTCAAGGCCTTAATCTGGCGGCCAATCGGTTGTCCACCATATATGGGGAGGGTTTTGACCCGCTTCGGCCGGCCGATCTGACGGATTTCTTCCGAAACCTGGATGGCCAGCTCCCGGGTAGGCGCCAGTATCACCGCTTGCACTTTGTGAAGATCAGTATCCACATGCTCTAGAAGGGGGATGCCAAAGGCGGCGGTCTTACCAGTCCCCGTCTGAGCCTGGCCGATCACATCCTCCCCACGGAGAACGGCAGGAATACACTCCTCCTGGATCGGGGAGGGTTCTTCAAAGCCCATGTCCCGGATCCCTTTTAAAATGCGGGAGTCCAATTCAAAGGTATCAAATTGCTTCATTCGTAGCTTCACCTTTCTTTAATCGTTCCAACAGGATATAGAGCGCTTGTTTAGCCGCACGGATCTGGATCTTCTCCCGTGAACCGGAGAGGTTGAGCCGATAAGTGCGGGTTGGTTGGTTCCGTTCCGCCAAACCCAGATAGACCAGGCCAACGGGCTTTCCCTCCGCAGGCTCCGGACCAGCCACACCGGTGACGGAAAGAGCGAAATCGGAGCCCAGGCGGCGAAGGGCTCCGTCAGCGAGGGCTTGTGCAGTTTCCATGCTGACTGCCCCTGGACCGGCCAAAATGTCCGGAGAAACATCCAGCATGGATTTTTTCACCTCATCAGTATAACAGACGATGCCTCCCTGAAACACGGCACTGCTTCCGGGGACCGAGGTGATCATGTGATTGAGAAGTCCTCCAGTACAGCTTTCAGCCAGCGAAACCGTCCGGTTTTGTTGAGCGAGAGCGGTGACAAGGACCCTCTCCAAGCTCTCCTCATCCTCCCCGTACACATACCGGCCGACCGACTGGAGGATGGACTCCTTCACCGGAGCAATTATCGCCTCAGCCTGTTGTCGGGTATTCGCCTTGGCCGTCAAGCGCAGGGTAACCTCTCCCTCCTTGGCTAAGGGGGCAATCGTCGGATTATCCTGGTTCCGAATCAGGTCATCGATCCGTTCCACCAGGTGAGATTCCCCGATCCCGAAAAAGCGTAGCACCTTGGAGACCACCACTTCATGGTCGGGGCGAATCGATTCCAGATAGGAGCGAACATGCGCCTCAAACATCGGATACAATTCTGTAGGAGGTCCTGGGAGAAGCACACACGTCACCCCATCACGGCTGATCGCAACACCGGGAGCGGTACCGTTAGGGTTCGGAAAAACCGTTCCGCCGTCAAACATCAACGCCTGCTTATAATTGGAAGGGGGGACAGACAGGCCGCGCTCCGAAAATAAACGCTCCAACACTTCTGCGGACGGGGGATGTTCCACCAATGGAACATCCAGTACTTCAGCCACTGTCTCTTTGGTCAGATCATCTTCCGTCGGACCTAATCCCCCGGTGAAAATGACCAAGTCGGAACGGGAAACCGCCGTCTCCACAATCTCTTTAAGCCGTCCCCAATTATCGCCCACCGATGTATGAAAAAACACATCGATCCCCAGCTGTGACAACTCCTTGGATAAAAAAGCCGAATGCCTATCCACGATTTGTCCCAGTAACAGTTCGGTTCCCACCGCCACCAGCTCAGCTCGCATCCATGACTTCCTTTCTGTCAACGAGATTTTGAAAACCGGATCACAGCCCGATTTTTAATAAAGTAGTCCATCCCGGACAGAACTGTAATGATCACAGTCAACCAGACGAAAATCTGGGAAAAGGGAAATGAGATAAAGGAAAAGGGAAAGTTATTCAGCATCAGCGCTGCAATGGCAATGATTTGCACAATCGTTTTCAACTTACCGAGACGACTGGCAGCGATCACGTTCCCTTCCGCAGCAGCAACCAATCTCAAACCTGTTACCGCAAACTCCCGACTGATAATCACGATGGCGATCCACGCGTCTAAACGCTGCATCTCCACCAGGGAAATGAGCGATGCTGAAATCAGCAGTTTATCTGCAAGGGGATCAAGAAATTTACCCAGATTGGTCACCAATTTCCGTTTGCGGGCGATGTAGCCATCCAAACCATCCGTCACCGCTGCCAAGATAAATACCAAGGTGGCAATGATCTCGCTTACCGTGATCACACCATGCTCCAAACGGAATTGACCCAGATCGTAATTTACCAGCAAAAAAAGCATCACAATCGGCACCAAAAAAATCCGGGCCAGTGTAATTTTATTGGCCAGATTCACGTCGACGAACCCTCCCCCGCAGAATCGGAAGATGCAGGGTGCAAATAAACCGTCCCGCCGCTTCTCCGCATCCGTTGATCATCCAGGTAATCGCCTCCCCCGGGAAACAAAGGGGCGTTTCTTCCACCTGCCGGGTCTTGCTCTCCTAACCTTACCATAATCCAGCTTGCGCAAAAACCGTCAGCTCCAGACCTGTGCCAATGGTAACCCAGTCGGCGTCAATATCTATGTACTCGCATCCAAAAGCATAAAACAAGCCCCCGTAGAAAGCAGGGCCCAGAGGGTGAACGTTCCCATTCTTTTCCCGCGAATATCGTAAGTATAATATATCACTTTCTCACATGTCAAAAGCGGGAGTCTGCCTATTCAGCAGCTCCCGCGCCTCGATCATTTCTTCAGCTTCAACTGATAAGCATGCTGGCCTGTCACTCCCTCTGTAGAGATAACATGGCCGTTAAAAGTAAGCTTGACCTGGTTAGGGCTTTCAACCAAAAGTGAGACCCATTCCGGATGACGGAAGGTTTTTTTCTCTCCCTTTTGGATCGTCGCTTCCTCTTTCACCTTTTTTGTCGGGCCCCCTGCGCGATACCGATACCAGGTATCCTCCTTAGCCTCCAAGGTCACCTGAACTTCATCCGCCTTGGAAACTTCATACATATCGCCGTAGGTATAAGTTTCCGACGCTTTTACCAATTCAACGACGGCATCGTCCTCCGCATTTTTCTTCGAATCCTGAGCGTCAACCGATTTTTGGTCATTCGATTCCCCCGACGGATCCTCTGCGGAAGAGGAAACATAGATAGCAACGGGGATCAACAGCGCAAAAAAGGCCAAAAGAATCCAGACGTACTTTTTAGGCGGGGACTTCAACCAAGTGGGAAGGAAGCGGCCCACACTTTGGGGAAAAGAAAGGCTTTTCTCTTTCTCTGCGCGATACCGCTCTTTCCGGCTGAGGTGAGATACGGACAGCTCCTTCTCTGCCGTTTCCTCTTCTATCACTGCCGACGTCCTCTCTTGTTCCAGCTCCTGCAAAATCGGGGCTGGATCCACTCCGAGATAATCCCCATACTTTCGAATCAATGTTCGGGTATAGTATTTTCCTGGAAGTGCGTCGAAGTCCCCTTCCTCCACCGCCCGTAGATCATGCAACCGTATATGGGTCCGGCTCTTCACATCCTCCAACGTCAAACCGGCCGCCTCTCTTGCTTTTCTCAACGGGTCGGTCGGCTTCGCCACTGGCCTGTTCCACCTCCCTGCAGAACCTCAAAAAAACCGGGATTTTCTGCCTCTCTCAGCTTTCAGAAGATGGGCATAACCCGGCAAAAGTTCTGGTTCAGTATAACCGAGAGACTCCCCCCTGTCAAAAAGCTCCCCAGACGGGGAGCTTCAATCGACAAGGGCGATGTGAATCACCTTTTTGTGATCATACGAGGACGTTTTCACTTGTTCCCCGTTAACGGTCACCTCTGCACCGGAAGCGGGCGCCAATACCAGAAATAGTTCGTTACCTTTTTTATAGGTATAGGAAAAAACATCCTCTTTCTTCAGGAGGGATTCCTTCAGCGCATCGCCGATCTCCTGTTCCCGAACCTGCAACCAACATTCATCCTTGCCTTTCACCTTGAGTTGAATCTGATCGGCGTAAGCCAATTCATAACGGTCCATTTTTTCCCCGCCCATCTCCAAGGGAGTCAGCACAGGCTTGGGAGTATCAGCCGATCCAGTCTCTTCTTTATCACCTTCTGATTTTTCATCCTGGCCAACGGGGTCGGCGGAGCCAGATTCATCTCCGGACATTGTCGAAAAAACATATATGGCCGCCGGTATCAGCAAGAGAGCCATCGCGATTAAAAAGCGGGTGTACCATATACCTAAACGGTCCTTTTGATCATCCTTCGATTGCTGATTCTTTCGGCCGCCCCGTCCCATCGCTGCATGTTTTCCGCTGCGGCTGAGCGACTCGCCTTCAAGGCTATCCGCTGCACCTTCCGACCTTTGATGCCCTTGACGAGGGGATAACCCCAATTCCTGAGGTTCTGGTAAATCCGGCGGCATACTTATCCGCGGGGTGGTGTTTCCGCCCCGCGGAGTTCCAGTTTCTTCTTCCACTTCATCAGACTCGCTCCGTATATGCCTGCGGGGAAGTCGGCTAAAGCGTGACGGAGGAGAGAACTCCTCCTCACTCGACTCTTCCACTGCAGGTGGAACCGCATCCCGATCTCGGCGGGATTTTCTGGAACGGCGGGAGCGGGCCCTCGATCCAGGCCGACCATCCCTGTAACCGATACCGCCTGCAGGAGATGACGACAGTCCCTCCGCTCCTCGACGGTAATCCTCCACGATCTCCCGCGGGTCCAAGCCGAGGACGCGCGCATAAGTCCTGAGATAGGTCCGTACATAATAGGGACTGGCGATGCGGTCAAAGTCCTCCGCTTCCAGCGCAGCCAGATCATGGGCGGCAATCCGTGTATGAGCTTCCATCTCCTCCAGAGTTAACCCTCGGGACTCCCGGGCTTGTCTGAGCCGGTGACCGATCTTAACCGACACCCGGCCCACCTCCTGCCATTACTATTTCTTCAACTGAATCCGATAACTTCTGGGAACGTCCTGAGCCAAAGTATCGATCTCATCACCATTTACCTTAATTTGAGTGTTAGATGGCTTTGTCAGACGGAACCAGACAAACTTGTCGTAGGACAATGTACGCTGTTCCCCCGCACTAATCTCGTATGAATCCTCTACCTGATTCACCTTGCTGCCGACATTGATGTTGGTATCTCCCTTGCTCGCCTTGATCTCCACTTTCAACTTATCAGCATTTTCCAGGACGTAAAGATCTCCTTCCAATTCTTCGCCGGTCTCCACCTTTGTCAAGGTTGGGGCATCTAGAGCATCTGCTTCCGCTTTATCCGTAGTATCCGCTTTGTCGGAAGCCCCTCCATCTTGCGGCTGCTCGTTTTTGGCTACCTGGTTGTCGTCGCTCCCAGTGGTAATCACTGTATAACCTCCGATAGAGACCAACAACAGCGCTCCGATGGCAGCCACTCGCACCATCCACTTGCTGGCGCCGCTTTTTTTCGGTCTGCCATCCCCTTCCGCCATTCCACGTTTGATTTCTTGACTGACTTTACGGGGGGTTAACGTTTGCTGCAAATTTTGTTGGGACCCTGTCCCTGTCTCACCAGGGGGGGTCACCGGCGGTTGATAGCGCTGGGTGGATTGGGAAACCGATGGTTGGGCCTGCCTTGGCGGAATCGTCCGGAAACGGCTTGTCCCTTGCTGAGACAAAGGATTCGTTTGTTGTCGCGATTGCTGATTCTCATTAGCAAAAGCACTGGCCGACCGCCCATATGGGGACGGGGGCGCCATCCGCTGAGAACGGGGGGAATAAGTTCGTCCCAATCGGGGACTCTGTTGCATCGGGCGCCGCTGCCGCATCCCCCCTACCCGTTCCCGCCCTTGTGTAGCGTGGTTGGCAGAGGAAGATTGCCTCCCCTGCACTCTTCCTGCAGCTGACAACCGCTCATAACGATCCAACAACGGCTGTGCATCCAGTTCCAGACTGTGAGCATAAGTGCGCAGAAAAGCCCGGACGTAAAATGGACTAGGCAAAGAATTAAACTGCTCCTGTTCCAATGCACGCAAGTATTCGATGTGAATCTTGGTGTTCTGCTGCACTTGTTCCAAAGATAAGCCTTTGTTTTCCCTTGTCTCTTTTAACCGGTTTCCGATTCCAGACATTACTGTACCTCCTGAATTCCCATCTATTTCTATCCGATATCAAAAGTGGAAATGTCATCATCCAAAACATCATAGCTGATCACTTCATCCGGATCATTTCTCAGTTCGATCAGATAGTCGAAATCATCCAGCTCATACTCCGTCTCCCGGACGAAGATATCCGGATGTTCGATCACCTTGGTCGCATGCATGCGCATAATTTCCCGGATCAGCATAAAGTGACGCTCCGTCGACCGCAGAGTGGAAACCACCCCGTCGATAATATAAACATTATCGGAATCCATTTCATCATCCGCCAGTTGTTTACGGACCGTCTGTCTCAGAAGGGTCGATGAGACGAAGGTCCACCTTTTGTTGGCACTCACGCTGGAGGCGACCACGGATTCCGTTTTTCCCACCCGGGGCATACCGCGCATCCCGATGAGCTGATGCCCTTCCGTTTTGAAGAGCTCCGCTAAAAAGTCAACCAGCAGACCCAACTCATCTCGAGTAAAGCGGTACGTTCTTTTATCCACGAGACATCGGTCCAGATAACGGCCGTGGCGAACCGCCATCCGATCCATCAGAGTGGGCGGACGGATCGCGGTGACCGTGATATTATCCATACGCTTCAGGATCTGTTTCAGGGCTTCGATCTTTTCCCGGTCGTTTGTGTTGAGTAACATCCCTCTTCGTCGATTCTCCACCCCGTTGATGGTCAGGATATTGATGGAGAGCATCCCCAGCAGAGAGGCGATATCACCAAGCAGACCAGGTCGGTTTTTATGGATTTGGTATTCGAGATACCAATCGTGGTCGCCCATATGTACACACCCTTCCGCAAGACCGTCTGTCAAATTGTTCAGGAGACTTTAAACAAGGTTGCAAATTTGTTTAATAGTATACCACATGTCCGTTGAGAATCGAACCCCGGCTACTTAATAATATCTTTGAATAAAAAAATGAAACACCCTGTCGATAAAGGGTGTTTCATCTCTTCCTTATTAAGACTGTTGATCGCCGCCATGAACCAGCTTGACCATCAAATTGGCCATCGTGTGCTTCTCTTGTTCGTCTGCGGCGTCCCACAATTCCTTCAACATGCGTTCCTGGTCGTTTTTGGGATCGATCTCCTTGGAGAGATACTCGCCAATCTGTACAGCGGCGTTGTTGAGCGCTTCATTATCCATCCCTAAACTTTGTGCCTGCTCGACGCGTTCGTTCAAGAAGTTTTTCCAGTCCTGGAAGTTGTTAAGGACCGACATGGATTTTATCCTCCTTTGGGGATGATGTCCTCTACGGGTAATATGATCCGATCCCCTTTTCCTTATACAAAAAAGAGCATGCCGATTATGGATACCAACCCCCGTTTATATGGAGAATTTGACCTGTGACATAAGCCGCTTCTCTGCGACAGAGCCATTCAACCATCGCGGCCACTTCTTCCCCTTTTCCCAGGCGTCCGGACGGGATCGCTTCTGCCAACTCCCTTCGCTCCTCACCGGATAACTGTGCGTTCAACAGATCGGTCTCGATCGCGCCGGGGGCGACAGCGTTAACGGTCACCCCTGAGGGAGCCAATTCCTTGGCCAGCGCCCGGGTCATTCCGTTGACCGCTCCTTTGGCAGCGGAGTAAAGCACCTCTCCGGCACCACCTGATTCCCCCCAAACAGACGAAAGCAGGATGATACGGCCGAAACGGCGCCTCACCATCTCTTGCATCACCCCTTGAATCAGATGATACCCGCCACGGACATGGGTATCCATCAACCGGTTGTACTCCTCATCGGTCACATCTTGAAACAAAACGCTATCCCCCGCCACGCCGGCATTGTGAACGAGTAAAAGGGGGGTTCCCAGCTCCCGGCGGGTTGCTTCCACCACCTCGTTGACTGCATCCCGAGAACGGACATCGGAACGAATGGCAATGGCGCGGCTCCCATGGGAGAGGCACTGCTCGACCACCCTCTCCGCTTTTTCCCGGGAGCGGAGATAAGCGATAGCCACATCCGCCCCTGCATCTGCCAATCGAAGGGCGATTGCAGCACCGATCCCGCGGCTTCCCCCAGAAACCAGGGCCACTTGCCCAGATAAAGGACGGTCCATATTCTCCCCCTCTCCATAAAAAAAGCGTGCCCCGAAAGGCACGCCCATCATTCGTTACTGCTCATTGATCGGGCGAACCAAGGATACAGCAAAACGATCCCAATCAATATGTTCCTGTAACCGTTTGTTCACCTCTTCCGACTTCAGCTGCTCCAACATCGGAATGATGTTGAACAGATCCGTATCATTCAAACGGTAATGGGTGAACTGGTTGGCGATCCACTCCGGAGAATTGTAAAAGCGAAGGTAGTTCCCCAGCTTCTTTTTTCGAATCCGGTCCACCGTTTCCTCAGGAATACCCGTTTCCTTGATAGAGGGAAGCTCCTCCCGGATCCGGGCGAGGAGTTGGTCGGGATCGGCTGTGTCTCCTCCCACCATGGAAAATCCATACCCTTCCTCCAAAGTATAATCGTAGCCAAAATGGTCATCGATCAGCCCTTCATCATACAGAGACTGATACAACTCGGAACCTTGGCCGAACAAAGCTTCCAACATTACTTCCGTAGCCAGTTCCTGCTTGACGAGATCGTCACCACTTAAGCCGATCCGGTTTTCTTTAAAACCGAACAAGCATTTGGAAATCCCCACAGACAGATGCGCTTCCACCTTCTCCTGAGCCACTTTCTCATCTTCCTCAGGGTAGATGCGGCGAATATCCTCCTGCTTTTCGTAGGCTTTGTCCGCCTGATTCTGACGGACCTGATCCATAATCGCTTCTGGATCGATGGGTCCCACCACAAACAAGAGCATGTTGCTGGGATGATAAAAGGTGTGGTAACAGGTGTAAAGGGTCTCTTTATCAATTTTGGATATCGATTCGATGGTTCCGGCGATATCAATTTTCACCGGATGGTTTTGAAACATGGCACCGATCAAGCCAAAATGACAACGCCAGTCGGGATTGTCATCATACATGCGGATCTCCTGACCGATGATTCCCTTCTCTTTTTCCACCGACTCGTCGGTAAAGTAGGGATGTTGAACAAAATCGATCAGCGTCTGCAAATTTTTCTCCACGTTTTCCGTGCAGGAAAAAAGGTAAGCTGTCCGATTAAAGCTGGTAAAAGCGTTGGCGGAAGCCCCCTGTTTGGAAAACTTATTAAAAACATCTCCCTCTGGCTCCTCGAACATCTTATGCTCCAAAAAGTGGGCGATACCGTCAGGAACCCGAATTTCCTCTTTTCCCGGCGGTTGAAAATGGTTATCGATGGAGCCGTACCGGGTGGTAAAGGTGGCGTAAGTCTTATTGTAACCTGGTTTGGGAAGCAGATAGACCTTAAGCCCGTTGGGGAGTTGTTCATAGTAAATGGTCTCTTTCAACTGGCTGTGTTCAATTTTTTCCACCTTCGTCTCCCCCCTTCTTATCTCTCAAAAAGTAAATCGTATCAAGTTTCACCTTTTCGGCTACCGCTTTCACATCAGCAACTGTCACTCGGTTAATCTGTTCAATCAATGGGTCCAGGGGACGCTTGCGCCCGCTTAACAGCCCGTGATAGTGGGAATCGATCAGGTCATGGGCCCGATCCTGCCGTTCCTTCAACTGGTTGGTCAGCATCGCTTGCGTCTGGCTCAACTCCGAATCGCTGATCTCCCCCTGTTCCATCAGTTCGAACTGCTTGCGAATAATATCGACCGCCCGCTGATAATTGTCAATCTCGATGCCGGACTGAACCGTCATGACCCCCTTATGACTTTCCACCCTAGACGCAGCGTAGTACGCTAAGCTGGCTTTTTCTCGAACGTTGGTAAACAGCTTGGAATGGGGGAATCCGCCCAGGATACCGTTATACACCAGGAGTTCCGGATAGTCGTCATCAGCCAGGGTCACCTGGGTGCGGCAACCCATGTTTAATTTCCCCTGATTTACGTCGAGACGATCCACCACTTCTTTGACCTCATCAGGCACACGATTCGAAGTGGAAGGACGAACCTCACTTCGTTGGCCACCCTGGGTCGGGAAGTGGTTCTTCACCAACTTTTCCGCCTGCTCTGGGGTGACGTTCCCTACAAAATAAAGGTCGATCGGCTGGTTCTTCATCAACCCCTGGTAATATGTATAAAGGTTCTGCGGGTCGATGGCATCCAAATCCTGAAGGCGGCCGTGGTTGAAGAGGGCGTAAGGCTCCTCTTTACACATCTCCTCAATACACCGGATGGCGGCAAATCGGATTTTGTCATCGATCAAACTTTCCAACTTCTGACGAAGATTTTTCTTTTCCGCCTGGACGTAATCCTCGCGGAAGGCTTCTCCCTCAGTCGCCGGCTGATAGAGGATTTCACCCAAAAAGGCAGCCCCTTCTTCCAAAAGTGACCCCGTCTCCGTCAGGTAAGCATCATCGGGAATCTCCAGGCCCACCTGCATGATATGCCGTTCGCCCCGTTTAAACACATCACCAAACAACGAGGCCCCGTATAACTCCTCCAATTTTCTTTTCAACTGAACCGTCGAGGTGTACGTACGGGTTCCCCGTTGCAAAACACTGGGAAGGAGCGCGTGACGGGTCACCGTCTCCGGAGAGAGATCTTGCTGCACAAGGGCGATGATCATATTGGTCTTAAATTTATCCGTAGAGCAGACATGAACCCTCAGGTGATCCACATCCACCGTCTCAAAACGCAATTCAGTCACACCCACACCTCTTTTCTGTAAATCACAGGAATCCGGCCGTTTAAAACCGGGTTTCATAACTAAATTGTACCAAAGAACAGAGAGGCATGCGAGAGATACCCCCAACTCCCGAAATCCACTCAATATTCTATAGTATGACCGTTCTCCACAGAAATGCTGCGGAGAAAGGAAAAAACATCTCTCTTTTTAACAGGTTTCATCGGATTTCAATGGCTGCAAGGGCCTGCCGCCCACCCCAACAAAACAGCCAGCTCCAAACTGTCAATCCAAAAGAGCTGGCTGATTCAAACGATCCCCACTGCCAAGCCGAAATAGGTGGCGGCTCAGACGCCGAAAGGGTATCACTTCCTGAAAATGGGTATCGCTAAAGAGATAGGCCCGTGCCCCGCTAACGTGGTCGGAGATGGGGTCAAATTGGGGATCAAGTTTCGATCCCAGGGACTGACCTCCATCATCGCTACCTCCGCTTCTCCCGAGGTTTTTAACCCTACCGGTAACAGTCATCAGACCGGCAGCCTCCAGCAGGCCGCTGAGTAATACCCCCCACTGATCGCATCCCATGTCAGAAACGACACTCAACCATCGCTTTTTCAAGCGTTTCATAGAAACGTGAAAAATGGGGACATCCCCACCCGGAGTTGTCCCCACACCCTCATTTGCGTCTTTTCATGACCCCTGTCCAATCAGCCGGAGCGCCAGACGGAGTTTTGTTGTCGCGCCGCCAGCTGTTCAGGGGTTACCAGCACCTCTCTCGGTTTACTTCCCTCATAGGGACCGACGATCCCTTTTTGCTCCATAAAGTCGATCAGGCGAGCCGCCCGGGTATAACCCACTCGGAGACGCCGTTGCAACAAAGATACCGAAGCCGTTTTCGCCTCTACCACCAATTGAACAGCTTGGGGGAACAGACTATCCTCCACGTCTTCCTCCGCTGTGTCCTCGCTCTGTTCTTCCGGAATCATTTCGTCGTGATAACGGGCCTCCTGCTGATCTTTCACATATTTCACCACCGCATCCACTTCTGAATCGGAAACGAAAGATCCCTGCACCCGGATCGGTTTGGATGCTCCCACCGGCAGGTACAACATATCCCCCCGTCCCAACAGCTTCTCCGCTCCGCCCATATCCAAAATCGTGCGGGAGTCGGCTGCTGAGGAGACGCCGAAGGCGATGCGCGACGGGATATTGGCCTTGATCACCCCAGTTATAACATCGACAGACGGGCGTTGGGTCGCGATGATCAGATGGATGCCGGCAGCCCGGGCCATCTGAGCCAGTCGGCAGATGGCATCTTCCACATCCGCCGGTGCCACCATCATCAGATCGGCTAGCTCGTCAACGATCACCACGATGTAGGGTAACTCTGGCTCCTTTTCCCCCTTTTCCCGGACGAGTTGATTGTAACGTTCAATATCTCTAGCTCCAGATTCCGCAAACAGCTCGTACCGCTTTTCCATCTCCGCCACCACTTTTTTTAGAGCTACTGCGGCCCGCCGGGAATCGGTAACCACCGGTGCCAACAGGTGCGGAATCCCGTTGTAGATGTTTAGCTCCACCATTTTAGGGTCGATCATCATCAACTTGACTTGATTGGGTTTTGCCTTGTACAAAATGCTGCAGATGATGTCATTAATACAGACGCTTTTGCCTGACCCTGTCGCGCCGGCTACCAGCAGGTGGGGCATTTTAGACAAATCTCCCACGATGGGTTCACCGGAGATATCCCGGCCCAGGGCGATGGATAGCTTGGAATGGGCCTCGTGATACTGAGAACTTTCCAGCACATCCCGGAGCCCCACAATCGATATTTCCGGGTTAGGCACCTCGATACCTAAAGCAGCTTTCCCCGGAATCGGCGCTTCAATCCGGATGTCCTTGGCAGCCAGTGCCAGTGCGATATCGTCGGACAGGTTGACAATCCGGCTCACCTTGACCCCGATATCCGGCTGCACTTCATATCGGGTAACCGCCGGACCTCGGTGGATTTGCGTCACTTTCGCTTTTACCCCGAAACTTTCCAACGTCTTCTCCAGCTTTTTCGCATTATCGGTCATCCCACGACGATCCCGATTTCCCGATGTTTTCGGCTTACTGAGGAGTGTAAAGGGCGGCAGCCGGTACTCGGGAAGGTCTTTCTCTTTGTTGAAGTGAACCACCACTGCACCAGCGGATTTTTCTTTATCAGAGTCTGACGATTGGACCTGTGCCTCCTTTTTCTCCGTAATCGGGGGTTTCGCCGGAAAAAGCTCCGGTTGTACAAGCTCCGCCGGCACGTCTTTCTCTTCTTCCGCCTTTTCCGAAAAGTCGTGGATCACCGGGATATCAGGAGATTCCTTTTGTTCCGCCGACCGTTTTCCTTTGTCTTTCGAAACCGGGCGACGCCGTGAAGAAGTTGCCGCTTTTTTACGCTGATCAGTAAAGCGACGGAGCAGCTCCGCCTTCCAATGTTGTACAAATTGATTCCAGCGCGCCTTCAGAGCATGAAAGCTATTGACATAGGATAGTCCCGTCGCCAGCATCACCCCTGCCAATCCGAGAGCGATCACAGCTAATGTCGAGCCGGTTCGGTCAAATAGAAAACGAAACAGCCCATAGCCCATCGCCCCTACCATACCACCTCCGATATCCGTCGGAAGACGGGAATTTTTCTCCTCCAAAATCCGTTCCCACGTGATGGAGAGGATCGACCCTTTCGCCCCCTGCTCTTCCAGGGCGTCAAAAGTTTCCATGTGGTTCCAGATGAGAAAGGCCAGCACAATCATCAGGATCCCCAACCAGCGGGGGGACCAGCGGCTCGGCCATCGGCGCTTGGCCATGATGCGGACCGCCAATATCAACCCGCCCAGTGGGATCAGAAAGTCCCAGTTACCCACAAAAAAGCGGGATAAATACCCCAGCGCCCGACCGACAGCTCCCATCTGGGCCATCGCCATCAGCGAAAGGGTGAAGATCACAATGCCGTATAATTCAAATAAAATCGCATTTGATACACTTTGGGAGGGTTTGTTTTTTTGTTTCGCCATCACCGGTCCCCTTTTCTGTCCAAACTATTCCTGTGTTTCCATTATAACATGGCAAGACCCTCCAGTCCGAATCCGGATGGAGGGTCTTGCCATGTAGATTTATAAACGTACGCGGGAACCCGGTTGATAGCGGGGATCCAAGTAATGTCCAGGATCAGTGGAGAGCAGGCGCAGGATTCGCCCCTGACCGCCTCCCTCCATCTCCACCACCATGGAGACACCTCCTACATCCACTTCCCGGATTTCAGGCCCCTGTTCTGAAGGGTCGGTGAGAGCAGCTTCCATCGGGATGACGGAGTAATAAATCATTGGATCGGTCCCTCCGAACCAGTCCCGATTCGTCGATTCAATTCCGTCAAGGCGTCGCCCAAGCCCCCCACATGGTCGATCAAACCGTACTTGACTGCATCTCCTCCGATCACATTGGTTCCGATATCCCGGGCCAACTCGCCGGTCCGAAACATCAACTCCCGAAACTGATCCTCGCTGATGGCGGAGTGTTCCGCAACAAACCGGATCACCCGGTCCTGCATTTTTTCCATATACTCGAAGGTTTGCGGAACCCCCACCACCATACCGGTTAAGCGGACGGGATGAATCGTCATCGTGGCCGTCTCGGCGATAAAACTTACATCGGAAGCCACCGCGATCGGCACCCCGATACTGTGGCCTCCTCCCAACACCAAGGATACCGTCGGTTTGCTCATGGAGGCGATCATCTCTGCGATCGCCAGCCCGGCTTCCACATCCCCGCCGACAGTATTCAACATCACGACAACCCCTTCAATTTTGGGGTTTTGTTCCGCTGCCACAATCTGAGGAATGACATGCTCATACTTGGTCGTTTTGTTTTGGGCTGGCATCACAATATGCCCTTCCACCTGACCGATGATAGAGAGACAGTGGACATTGGACTCCATCTGAGGTACGTTGGTTTGACCCAACTGTTGTATGGCATCGACGATTCCTTTTTGCTTTGGGGCCCCTTTCTTTTCCGGATCCGTTCCCGGCTGCGGTCCGGGAGCTCCGGGAGAAGGTGCACCTGGAGGTTGTGTGGTCGGATTGGTTTGCGGTGTCATTTTTCCATTCATACTTATCCCCCTTTTCCTCCAGTTAGTATGGGGGGCTCGTGGGAATCCTATGCTCGTTGCTGCTATCTGCTTGACGAATCCAGCAGGAAACGTAAGAATGATGCGAGATAGGTTTAAAAAACCGACAGGCAGGGGTCTCATATGAATGAAAACATTAACCTATTGTCGATTCTGCTCAGTATCGTCTTCATCCTCAATATCCTGGTTGCCATTATCTTGATCTTTATGGAAAGACGGGATGCCAGCGCCACTTGGGCCTGGCTGTTAATCCTGTTTTTCGTCCCCCTAGCAGGATTTTTGTTGTACCTGATCTTCGGACAAAATCTGAGTCGTAAACGCCTTTTTGTTTGGAAGGATTTACATAAAATCGGCATTGAACACTTGATTCACACACAGATTCAAGCGATTAAAGACAACACCTTCCCCTTCCAAAATCCTGACACGAAGAAACATCAGAGTCTGATTTACATGCACTTGATCAATAACGACGCCGTGTTGACCCAGGATAACCGAGTCAACCTGTTTACCGACGGTAAAGATAAATTTCGTTCCTTGTTCCGGGACATCGAGTCGGCCAAGGACCACATCCATCTTCAGTACTATATCTTCCGCAATGACAACTTGGGAAAAAGACTCATTCGAACGTTGACCCGAAAGGCGATGGAGGGGGTTGAAGTACGCGTCCTGTTTGACGATTTGGGATCGAGAAAAACATCGAAAAAACCATTTCGCCAACTGATCGAGGCCGGCGGACACGTGGAAGAATTCTTTCCCTCTTCCTTTCCGTTTATCAACCCCCGGCTCAACTACCGAAATCACAGGAAATTGGGTATTATCGACGGAAAAATCGGCTATGTGGGTGGCTTCAACGTGGGAGATGAATACCTGGGATTAAAATCCCAATTCGGTTACTGGCGGGATACCCATTTGCGCATCATCGGAACCGCTGTCCATGCATTGCAAACCCGATTTATTCTGGATTGGAACCAGGCCACCACCCGCCACCCCATCGCTTACTCCGACCGCTACTTCCCCGTCACACCCCCGGTTGGGGAAGTGACCATGCAAATCGTCACCAGCGGACCTGACTCCGAATGGGAACAGATCAAAAACGGTTACATCAAAATGATCACCTCTGCCAAAAAATCGATCTATATTCAAACCCCCTACTTCGTTCCCGACGCCAGCCTGCTAGATGCCTTAAGAATCGCCAGCCTATCAGGGGTCGATGTCCGTATGATGATTCCGAACAAACCGGATCATATGTTTGTTTACTGGGCGACGTACTCCTATATTGGCGAACTGTTAAAAGCCGGAGCGAAAATTTACCTGTATGAAAACGGCTTCATCCATGCGAAAACGATCATCGTCGATGATGAAATCAGCTCGGTGGGAACAGCCAATATCGATGTCCGCAGTTTTCGGCTCAATTTTGAGGTCAATGCCTTCATGTACCATCAACCGACTACACGACAATTGTCAGCCATCTTCCAATCGGATTTGGGACAATCCCGGGAATTGACCATGGAGGAGTACGAACAGCGACCCTTAAAAATCCGTTTTAAGGAGTCCGTCTCCAGACTGTTGTCCCCGATCTTGTAAAAAAGACCGCGACCTCGTAAAAGAGATCGCGGTCTTTTTAGATACGTCTCAAACCTCCATGATGATCGGAAGGATCATCGGGCGACGACGTGTTTTGTCAAATAAGAACTTACTCAGAGCATCCCGAACGCTCGTTTTAAGCGATGCCCATTCGCTGACCCGTTCACTCACACATTTTTCCATCGTTTGGGTGACAATGCGGTTGGCTTCTTCCAGAAGTTTTTCCGATTCGCGCACATAAACGAAGCCACGTGAAATGATATCGGGTCCGGACAAAATCTTACCATTATTTTTTCCGAGGGTGACTACAACGACGAGAATGCCATCCTGGGACAGCAGTTTACGATCGCGAAGAACGATATTTCCCACATCTCCGACCCCCAACCCGTCGACGAGGACATTCCCCGTCTGGATCTTGGAGCCGTAACGCGCTTTACCGCCGGAGAATTCAACCACGTCTCCATTATCACTGATAAAGATATTCTCCGGACGAATTCCGACAGATTCGGCAAGTTGGCTGTGAGCACGCAACATCCGATGCTCACCGTGAATCGGGAAAAAGTATTTCGGTTTGATCAAATTGAGCATGAGTTTCAGATCTTCCTGGGATCCATGACCGGACACGTGGACACCATGCTGGGAATTGGTGCTGTAGACCACGTTGGCCCCGACCCGAAAGAGTCTATCGACGGTTTTGGCGACCAATTTTTCATTGCCGGGAATGGGCGTGGCAGCTAAAATCACCGTATCCCCAGGCAAAATTTCCACCTTGCGATGGGATCCATTGGCCATACGCGTCAAAGCGGACATAGGTTCCCCTTGGCTTCCCGTCGACATCACCGTCACCTTATGGGCAGGCAATCGGTTGATCTCATCGGGGTCGATCAACAGACCGGGGGGAACACGCAGATAACCGAGTTCCATGCTGATATTGACCACATTAACCATGCTGCGCCCAACAACAGCCAGCTTTCGGTTGTGCATGTGAGCCGCGTCCACCACTTGTTGGATCCGGTGGATATTGGAAGCGAATGTGGCTACAATCACTCGCTGTTTCGCTTTGCGGAACACAGCCTCCAGCGCTTCGCCAACCGTACGTTCCGATCCGGTGAACCCGGGCCGCTCCGCATTGGTGCTATCGGAAAGAAGGCATAAAACACCTTTCTTACCAATCTCAGCCATTTTATGCATATCTGCAGCCTGTCCGTTGACGGGGGTCATATCAAATTTGAAATCACCGGTATGGACGACCCGCCCTTCCGGCGTTTCCAGACAGATCCCGACCGAGTCAGGGATGCTGTGGTTCGTCTTAAAGAAGGTGGCTTTCATCGAACCCAGCTTCACTTCCGACCGGCTGTTGATAACCACCCGTTTCGTCTGGTTTAAAAGATGGGCCTCACGCAATTTGTGTTCCACCAGGCCCATCGTCAATTTTGTACCGTATACCGGCACATGAAGCTGTTTAAGGATGTAAGGAAGACCGCCGATATGGTCCTCATGCCCGTGTGTGACAAGAATCCCGCGCACTTTGTCACGATTCTCCAGCAAGTACGTGATATCCGGAATCACCACATCGATTCCCAGCATTTCCTCTTCCGGAAACATCAATCCAGCATCGATTACGACGATGTCATCGCCGTAACGGACCACGTACATATTTTTCCCGATTTCATCCAACCCACCGAGAGCAAAAATGGACAATTTGCTTCGTGAGTTGTTTTTTGTCAAAAAAAATTCCTCCTGTTACATATTCAATTGTAGTTCACCCATAAACCGCACAAGTCACTTATCGTTATTATACACGAATGGAAAGAAGGGTTGCAAGAAACCGGATAAGAAAATATTCCAGAAGTGCAAACGAAAAAACCGGGCCCTTTAAGACCCGGGGTTACACTCTCATCACCTTTTGTCAAGTGATCTGCATGGTGTGAAGGAGTGTCTGCATATGCGTCTTTTCCGCCTGATTCAAGGGAACGATCGGAAGGCGGACATGTTCCTCGCAAACGTCCAGCAGCGATAGGGCGTATTTAAGCGGTGCTGGGCTGGCTGTCATAAAAAGGCCTCGCCACAAGGGAATCAAGCGGCGCTGAATCGCACCGGACTTCTCCACTTCCCCGGCAAAAAACGCTTCAATCATCTCCTTGATCTCTCTTCCGGCTACATGGCTCGCCACGCTGACGATGCCGACACTTCCGATAGAGAGGTAAGGAATCAACAACTCATCCATTCCGCTATAAATGGCTACGCCATCCCGTTTTCGTTCCACAAGATCCATTAACGAAACAAGATCCCCGCTCGACTCTTTGATGGAAGTAATATTTTCCACTTCATGGGTCAACCGTACCAATGTATCGACACTGAGGTTGACAGAGCTCCGACCGGGAATATTGTAGACCATGACCGGGAGGGATGTCGATTCGGCCACCGTTTTGAAATGTTGGTATAACCCTTCCTGTGTCGGTTTGTTGTAGTAAGGAACCACCAGCATCACACCGTCTACTCCAGCCTCTTCCGCCTCGCGGGTCAACTGGACCGATGCCGCGGTGTTATTGCTGCCGGTGCCGGCGATCACTTTGGCGCGACCGCCGGCTCGCTGAACCGAATGCCGGAAGAGTTCCAGCTTTTCCTGATGGCTTAATGTCGGCGACTCTCCTGTCGTACCAGCGACGACGATAGAATCGGTGCCGTTCTGAATAAGATGTTCAATAACAGAATCGACGCGCGGCCAATCAATGGCTCCGCGATCGGTCATGGGAGTAATCATAGCAGTCAGAAGTCTACCAAATTGCACGACGTCCATCCCCCTAGTCCCGATCTATCGGTGTAGATCTGTTTAAACACCCAACCATTCTCTATATATTAACTGGTTAAATGGGCTTTGTGAAGATCAAACTTTCGGTGTAACGAACGAACCGCCTTCACCATATCTTCCCCTGGCACCAACACCCAAATCGTCGTATGAGAGTCAGCGGATTGCAGTACCGGGATGTCCTCTCTGGTCAACGCTTCGGCGATTTCAGACATGACGCCGGGGACGCCGGCGATACCAGCACCTACTAAGGACACCTTGGCACATCCCCGCAACAATTCCGGCTTGAGATCCATGGAGCGAAGGATGGTCTCCGCCTGATCCGCAACATGATCATACACGGTGTAGATAACTCCGCTGGGGTTAATATTGATAAAGTCCACGCTGATCCCGTTTTCCGCCATGGCTTTAAACACCTTCAACTGGAGGTCATATTGCCCTTCGCCCGCCGGAACTTTGATCTGGGTGACGTTGGCCATCTGGGTGATGCCGGTGATGAGGCGATCGTTCACTTCACTGGCCACACGGTGTTGCTCATGGGTGCTGGAAACTAAGGTGCCTGGATGATCGCGGTTGATGGATCGCACCCGGATCGGCACATTGGTCTGCATGGCCAGTTCCACCGCACGGGGGTGAATCACCTTCGCCCCTTGGAAGGCTAAATTGCAGATCTCCGTATAAGTGACGCTCTCGAGAGGGGCCGCATCCTCCACAATCCGGGGATCGGCGGTCATCACACCCTCTACATCGGTGAAGATATCGACCACGTCAGCATTTAGAGCGACCCCGAGGGCAGTAGCGGTCGTGTCGCTCCCCCCGCGGCCCAAGGTCGTCGTCTCTCCATCGACCGTTTGGCCCTGAAACCCGGCCAATACAACCACTTTCCCCTGCTTCAATTCCTCCTGGACGCGCTTGGGATTGATGGTTAGGATCTGTGCGTTGTTGTAGTTATCGTTGGTGATAATTCCAGCCTGCCCTCCGGTAAGCACCGTATTGGGAATTCCCTCTCGGTTTAACAGGCTGGATAGGGTGGAGGCGGAAATGATCTCCCCGCAGGAGAGTAGCAAATCTTGTTCCCGCGGAGAAAGGGACTGCCCATTTTCCGTGATCCAGTTTAAAAATGTGTCTGTGGCGTAGGGATCCCCTTTACGTCCCATCGCCGAAACCACAGCGACAACACCACAACCTTCTTCAATGGCCTGCTGGATATGATGGACGACACGCTGCCGGCGTTCCAAAGTGGCCACCGAAGTTCCGCCAAACTTTTGTACTCGGATTTTCATCAATAATCCCTTCTACCTTACGCTTGAACCAAACGTTCTGCGATTTGTACGGCGTTGGTCGCAGCGCCTTTCAGAAGATTGTCGGCTACCACCCACAGGTTGAGTCCCCGGGGATGAGCGATGTCTTTGCGCACGCGTCCCACGAACACTTCATCCCGGCCGACAGAATCCAATGGAGTGGGATACACCTGGTTTTGGATATCGTCTTCCAGGATCACCCCGTCCGCATCCCGTAAAGCCTGACGTACCTCTTCCAGATCGAACTCTTTTTCCAATTCCACATAGACGGATTCGCTGTGTCCCCGTTGGACCGGAACCCGCACACAGGTGGCGGTCACGCCGATCTGTTCATTACCGAAAATCTTTTTTGTTTCTCGCACCATCTTCATCTCTTCCAACGTAAACCCGTTATCCTGGGCCACATCGCATTGTGGAAGGGTGTTGAAGGCGATCTGATAATGTTTGTCAAGCTTGCCGACCGGCATGATCTCCTTTTTTACCTCCCGATTCTCTAAAGAGGCGCGTGTTTGTTCGCTCAGTTCTTCCATCGCTTGAGCACCAGATCCGGAGACCGCCTGATAGGTTGAAACGATCACGCGGTCAAATCCATACCGGTCGTAAAGCGGTTTGAGCGCCACCACCATCTGAATCGTGGAACAGTTGGGATTGGCAATAATCCCTTGATGGTTCTTGATTTGGTCCCCATTCACTTCCGGCACAATCAAGGGAACATCCGGATTCATACGGAAGGCATTGGTGTTATCAATAACCACGGCACCCCGTTTCACAGCTTCGGGAGCAAACTTTTCACTGATGCCGCCGCCGGCGCTGAACAGAGCGATGTCCACGCCTTCAAAGGCTTCCGGCTTTGCCTCCTGCACTGTGACCGCTTCACCCTTAAAACGAACCGTCTTTCCTGCAGAACGGGCCGAAGCCAGCGGGCGAAGTTCTTTCACGGGAAAAGAACGCTTCTCCAGGTTGCGCAGGATTTGTTCTCCGACAGCACCTGTTGCTCCTAAGACAGCGACCGTTGCTTCTTTCAAAGGCATGTAATCAGTCCCCCTAAAGACTTCAGTAGGCCAAAAGTTACGAGGGCCTCCATTGAGGATAAATGAAGGCCACCGCAACCCGGTGTATGCTGGTGGTGCATCTTTATCTATTATGAGATCAAATCGCGGTATTTTTCAACTATCAATGGTTGGATTTGCTTCCCGTTCATAGCCGCCTCAATCGTCTCGGGGATCATTTCCATCCGCGCTACCAGTGAATTGGGCTTCTGCTCCGGTGCATCTTGGCCGAAGGGGACAAAATAGATATGCCTGGTTGGTAGAAGACGGGCCAGGTTAGCTGCATTGAGACCCAGAGCGTCGTTGGTAGAGATGGCGACAACGACGGGCCGCTGATTGCGCATCTGCGCCTTGGCACCCATGAGCACCGGACTGTCTGTCTGCGCGTTGGCCAAGCGGGACAGACTGCTCCCGGTACAGGGGGCGATCACCATGCAATCCAATAGCTTTTTCGGGCCGATCGGTTCTGCCTCAGGAATACTAGTGATCATATTCTCATCGGTGATGTCCCGGATCTTGCGCAACCATTCCGCCGCTTCCCCAAACTTGCTGTCCACCGTTTGAACGGTATGGGAAAGGATCGGGATCACCCGGGCTCCCAACTTTACCAACCGCTCCATTTGCGGCAGCACTTCGTCATGGGTGCAGTGGGAACCCGTCATTCCAAATCCGACGGTTTTCCCTTTCAAATTCATCGGTTGGAACCCTCCTCATGCTGCTCCGCCACCAGGCGGATAATCGTTTGGGCCAAAATCCGGCCCGCTGATTTGGATGCGACGATTCCGGGTAGGCTGGGCGCCAACAACGCTTTGATCCCTCTCTTTTCAGCATGGAGGAAATCGACACCACCCGGTTTGGAAGCGAGATCAATGATGACCGTGTTGTGGGACATCCGATTGAGCACTTCTTCCGTAACGATCAATGATGGGACGGTGTTGAAGAGCAGTTCTACATCATCCACTTGATCATGAATATCTTTCGTAAAAAAAGCCTTTAGTCCCATCTCTTCAGCACGGGCTGCCTGATCCGGTCGATGGACGCCCATTTTCACCTGAGCCCCCAATGCTGTCAGAGTTCTTCCCAGAGTCATTCCCACTCGACCCAACCCCAGCACAGCACAAGTCGACCCGTGGATGGTGATATTGGTATTTTGAATGGCCATCATCAGAGCGCCTTCGACGGTGGGAATCGAGTTGTAGATGGCTACATCATCCCGTTTTAAGAGCTCCACCAATCGAATGGAGTATTTTTCGCTTAAATCCTTTAAGTATGATTTTGCGATTCCTGAAAAGATCGTGACATGATGGGGTAACGATGCGATATGCCTCTCGGTCAGCACTAATTTTTTGGTGGTAAAAATGCTGTCAACAAATCCTTCTTCATCCGTTCCCAAAATCGGAAGGATCAATATATCTGTCGTCTTTAATAGGTTTTCGGTCAGTTCCCGGTTGACGGCGCCGCTGAATGGGCTCTGCAGGTTGTCAAAACCGATCAGACTAACCCTTGCCTTCCCCTCGATGCAGTTTTTGATCACTTCCAGCTGCCGAGCGTCACCGCCGATAAATACCACATGTTTTCCTTTCAACATCTCCCCTGAATGACCCCTTTCCCGGTGGAGTACCCAATGGCGGCGGGCACCCCTACCTTTGGGAAGTCGCCGCTCTCTCCTGCATCATATGTCGAGGGTTCTTTATCGGTTACCACATACAAAAAACGAGGTGCAGTGCACCTCGTTACCGCATGAAGCTTCTATTACCGATGATAGAGACCGCTTCCCGTCTCCACAATCACCATTTCCGGTCCGATCTTTTTGATATGTCCCCAGTTGATCTCCCGGGTACCTTGCTTTTTTCCGAACCACGAAGAGCCAACTGGCAGCAACAGGGAACGGATTTCTCCCGTTTGCGGATCGATCAGGAGATCTGCCTGCCCCACATTACCGATCCGTTCCCCTCCTCCAACATCGATCAGTTCTTTTTCAGCAAACTCGCTCCACCGCAAAGGCGATCCCTCCCCCTGATCCATATGTATCCCTCGTGAATTCAGGATATGAGGAAAAAAACCTCATCCGGAACGATTCTTTTTCCGCGTGGAAACGGTTCAGCAATAAATCCTACTGTTGGCTGATAGGCAGAATCGCCGCTGCGGACAATCGGGAGCTTTTTCCATCCACCACCTGATACAGGGCGCTTCTCACCTGTTCCAGCTCTTCATCCAAACCTTTGCGTCTCTCGAAACTCACCTTTCCCCTCCGATGTTGAGATTACTTTCCTGTATGACCAAAGCCGCCCGATCCTCGCTGGGTTTCATCCAGCTCCATTTTCTCCGTGAGCCGTACCACGGGAACCTGCTGAAATACTAATTGGGCAATGCGATCTCCCCGCTGAACGTGAAAGGGCTGATGCCCCAGGTTGTGCAAAATGACGGAAACTTCACCGCGGTAGTCCGCATCGATGGTTCCAGGGGCATTGGTGCATGTGATCCCGTAACGGTAAGCCAGTCCACTGCGAGGTCGCACCTGGGCTTCCAACCCTGGGGGCATCTCCAACGCAATCCCTGTCGGAATCAGCCGCCACTCCCCCGGCTTCAATAAAATCTCTTCTTTTACCGCAGCCTGTAAATCAAACCCACTGGCTCCCGCAGACATCTGGCGGGGGATCGTTAAATCCTCATTTCCGGGAAGTTGTTGAATGCCAACTTCATAGTGCAAGGGCTTCCCTCCTAAATGCTGAAGGCAATCGACCCTCTGGCGAGATACCAGAGATCGCCATCGGATGGGAAAAGAGAGCCCGGGCCACTTCAAGCAAATCTTGGCGGGTCAGGCTTTCCACCGCCTCCACCACTTCGTCCAAAGATTTATGACGACCTAAGAGAAGTTCATTTCTCCCCAACCGGCTCATCCGATTGCTGGTGCTCTCCAGTCCCATCATCAAGCTGCCTTTCAACTGTTCTTTCCCTTTGCGAAGCTCCTCATCGGTCACTCCGTCATTCCGAATATCCTCGAGAATGTGTAGAATCACATCCATCACTTCATTTTCCTGACCAGGTGCCGTTCCCGCGTAGATCGTGAACAAGCCAAAATCACTGTAGGAACTGTGGTAAGAAAATACGGAATAGGCCAGCCCCCGGTTTTCACGAACTTCTTGAAACAGGCGAGAACTCATATTTCCTCCCACCAAATTGTTGAGCAGGATACAAGCATAATGGCGAGGATCGCCAACCGCGATCCCAGGTAAACCGAGACAAAAATGAGACTGCTCCGTCGCTTTTTTCTTCATCGCGGCACCGGCAGTAAACACCGGCTTTGTCCGAGGAATCGGATCCGGCACCCCCTGAAAGTGTCCAAAATGGGTCTCCAGCAACTCCAAAAAATGTTCCGGTAGATTGCCTGCACAGGCGATCACCAGCTTTTGGGGATGATAGCGCTTCTCCTTGAAATCCAAGAGACCACCACGATCGAAACTTCGCACATTCTCCACACTTCCCAGAATCGGAAATCCGAGGGAATGACCTTCGACTGCAGCAGAATAAAGCTCATCATGAACCACATCATCGGGCGTATCATCCACCATCCGGATCTCTTCCTCCACCACCTTCTGTTCTTTGCGAATCTCGTCAGCATCGAAAGTGGATTGAAGCACCATATCGGCCAACAGTTCCACCGCCGGCTCCAAATGTTCGTCCATCACTTTGGCGTAGTAGCAGGTCATCTCTTTGGAGGTAAAGGCATTGACCTGGCCGCCGATTTCATCAAATCCTTCCGCCAACTGGCGAGCAGTCCGTGTTTTTGTGCCTTTGAACATCATGTGTTCTAAAAAATGGGAAACCCCATTGTTCTCCGATGTTTCATGACGGGAACCAGTACCAAACCACAGACCCAGCGCGACTGAGCGGACGTGGGGTATCGATTCCGCCACCACCCGGATCCCGTTGGAAAGCGTCCATTTTTGTATCAATTTGTTCCCCCTATCCCATTTATCCTTTTTATATGTCAGTTTTTTCCGCAAGTATTAATCACTATATCAAAAGGTGTGGAAGGGCTCAACAGGATCTATCCGTTTTGATGATAAAACCTCACCCACCGTGCCCAATCGTAATCCTTTTTGCTCAATGGTTCTTATGATTTGAGGAAGGGCTTGTACCGTTCGCGGAGTCGGGTGCATCAACAACAGGCTGCCTTTGTCGATATTTGTTCGTACCCGCTCCGTCATCCATTGCGGGCTGGAACTGGGCCTCCAATCCACCGTATCCACCGTCCACAAAACGGTTTTCATCCCCATACGATAGGCCTCTTTCACAACAGACTGATTAAAATCCCCCGCCGGGGGAGCAAAAAAACGGGATCGACCACCCAGTTCACGGATCAGCTCCTCGGTCTTTTGCAACTCACGTTGCATGCGATCCCGGGAAATTTGGCTCATCAACGGATGGCTGTACGCATGGTTGCCTACCTCGTAGCCTTTTTCCAGCAACATCTTAGCTTCTTCCGGATGTTTTTTCACCCAAGATCCGTCCAAAAAAAAGGTAGCAGGGACACCTTCCTGTTCCAGGATGTTCAGCATTCCCGGTAGGTGCTCGGTTCCCCAGGCTACATTCACCATCAGAGCCGCCATCGGCTTCTGTTCGTTGCCTCGGTAAATCGGCTGGGCTCCCAATTGATCCAGCGTCACCCGCGGGGGCACCTCCCGGTAAACCCAGGGGATTTCCCCTCCTTGTTTCCGCAGGGCCCGACGATAAGTGGCTTCTTGATCCACTTTTCGGCCGTTGTAACCGGGAATCGCCTTCCAGATCGGATCCACCCGGGCATCCACCGGTGGTTCATACCGAGCACGGGCTCCTTTTTCGATCACGTCTTTTATATGTTCTTCTTCAAATAAGGGCTGAATCACTGGCTCCGCCGTTCCCTGCTTCACCGAATCGACATATGCGGTGACCGGTGGAGAATAGACTGCGGAGACAAGCAGGAGGAAAGAAAGGATCAGCCACTTCAATGAAAGCTTTCCCTTATTCATGTCGGCAACAACACCTTCATTCCAGATATTCCTAATCTATGCGTCGCTACCGACTCCTATACAAGGGTTTAGGACAAATAAAAAAAGAGACAGATCGCTCTGACTCTTTTTGTGGGGGACAAGATCCATTCTCAGGACTTATCCGTCAACAAGGCTTTTCGCGACAGATTGATCCGCCCCTGGTTGTCGATCTCCGTCACCTTCACCTCGATGGAATCCCCGAGATTGACCACGTCGGTCACTTTGTTCACCCGAGTTTTGTCCAGCTGGGAAATATGTACCAAACCTTCCTTGCCCGGGAGAATTTCCACAAAGGCCCCGTACTTTTCCACCCGCTTCACGGTACCGGTGTACGTCTCACCAACCTCCACTTCCCGTACCAGATCTTCGATGATCATTTTGGCTTTGCGGTTCTTTTCCGGATCCGTCGAGGCGATAAAGATCCGTCCGTCCTGCTCAATGTCGATCTTCACCCCGGTATCCTCAATAATTTTGTTGATCACCCGACCACTGGGTCCGATCACTTCACGGATTTTATCGGGGTGAATCTTCAAGGTGAGAATTTTGGGAGCATAAGGAGACAATTCGTTACGGGGCTCCTCCAGTGTCGCTGTCATATTGCTGAGAATCTCCTGGCGGGCTCGATAAGCCTGCTCCAGGGCCTGTGTCAGGATCCCACGATCGATCTCTTGGATCTTGATATCCATCTGGAGGGCGGTTACACCTTGGCTCGTTCCCGCTACTTTAAAGTCCATATCACCCAAATGATCTTCCATCCCTTGAATGTCCGTCAGCACAGTCACCTGATCACCTTCTTTGACCAGGCCCATGGCGATACCGGCAACAGGGGCCTTGATCGGCACACCAGCATCCATCATAGCCAGAATCGATGCACAGATACTAGCCTGGGAGGTGGAACCGTTGGACTCCAACACTTCCGATACGACTCGAATCGTGTAAGGAAACTCATCCTCAGAGGGGACGATCGGCTCCAGTGCCCGTTCTCCCAGGGCGCCGTGCCCGACCTCCCGTCTCCCCGGTCCACGAATCGGCCGGGATTCTCCCACGGAGAAAGGAGGGAAATTGTAATGGTGCATAAACCGTTTGGACTCTTCTAGGTCGAGGCCGTCCAAAATCTGTACATCTCCGAGGGCACCCAAGGTACAGACGCTGACCACCTGTGTCTGCCCTCTCCGGAAGTGGCCAGAGCCGTGAGTTCTGGGAAGAATACCCGCCTCGCTGGTCAAGGGGCGTATCTCCTCTGGAGACCGTCCGTCGGGCCGTTTTTTCTCCACCAAAATCATGCGGCGGACTTCCTCTTTCAACACCGTCTGCAGCACTTCGTCGATCTCTTGTTGTTGTTCTTCTTCCGGATATTCCTCAGCAAGCTCCTCCACAACCGCCTTTTTCACCTGCTCGATACTTTCCTCGCGGGCTTGTTTTTCTACAACTTGGGCGGCCTCCGCCATGGGGACGGCTGCTAGATCCCGCACCCGCTTCTCCACTTCGGGGTCCACTCGGTGCAGTTCCGGTTCCATCTTTTCTTTTCCGATCTGTTCGATAATCCCCTCCTGAAAGGCCACCAGCTCCTTAATCGCTTCGTGACCGAACAGGATCGCTTCCAGCATAACCTCTTCCGGAACCTCGTCAGCACCCGCTTCCACCATGTTAACACCGTATTTGGTACCGGCGACAACCAGGTGTATATCGCTCTTTTCGCTCTCTTCAACCGTCGGATTGATCACTAGCTCTCCGTCGATCCGGCCGACGATCACTCCGGCGATCGGACCGGAAAAGGGGATGTCGGAGACGGACAGGGCGGCGGAAGCGCCGATCATAGCGGCGATCTCCGATGAACAGTTCTGATCGACGGACATCACCGTCGTAATCACCTGCACATCATTCCGGAACCCCTCCGGAAACAGCGGACGAATGGGCCGGTCGATCAACCGACTGGCCAGAATCGCCTTTTCACTGGGTCGCCCTTCCCGCTTGATGAAGCCGCCGGGGATTTTTCCCACCGCGTACAACCGTTCTTCATAATTCACCGTCAAGGGAAAAAAGGGCAGGTCCTTCGGCTCTTCCGACGCCGTTGCCGTAGCTAATACCGCTGTCTCTCCGTAACGTACTAAAACGGAACCATTGGCCTGATTGGCGTATTTGCCAAATTCCAGCGTTAATCGCCTCCCCGCCAACTCCGTCTCGAAAACCGTTGATTCCATCTTTGCTGCGAACCCTCCTCTCACACGCACAGTTAATACTTTCTTCATGGTAGCATTATTTCCTTCTAAGGAGGCTTTTAGATTCTCTGTTACTGAAAAAAGCGGGGAATCCCCCGCTTTGTTCACGTCACCGGCGCAAGCCCAATTTTTGAATCACCTGGCGGTACCGCTGAACATCGTTATTCCGCAGATAGTTGAGCAGATTGCGACGCTGCCCGACCATCTTCAGAAGACCACGGCGGGAATGGTGATCCTTCTTGTGCTCCCGGAGATGTTCATTCAACTCCGTGATCCGATGAGTCAGGATCGCGATTTGAACTTCGGGAGATCCGGTATCATTCTCATGCGTTTTGAACTCGTTGATGATTTCCCGTTTGCGTTCCAGGGACAAGCTCATCCCGTTCACCTCCTTATTTCAAAACCCCCATGGCCCAGGCCATCGCCGAGGCAGTCAATGATCCGCGCCAGGGTTGCTACGCCGAAGGGCCGAAAAAGCCCTCGACACGGAGACCGGGTGACAGCGCCACCCGGTACCTGGACAGTATAGCATAACCACTGGTAATAGTAAATGTATTTAAGTTCGATTAGCACCTTTGCCAAGGTCCAGCCAGGAACGAGCATTCTGCTCATCCTGTTGTAATTGAGCGATCAAGTCATCCACGGAATCAAAAGGGACCTCGTCCCGGAGATGATGGAGAAATTCCACCTGTAAGTGGTTACCATAGAGGTCTTCGTTCACATCAAAAAGGTGGACCTCCAAGGTGCGTTGTGCCTCTTTCTCCTTAAAAGTGGGGCGGACGCCGATATTCATCATCCCGTGGTAAACTTTCTCCCCCTTGCGGACACGGACCACATAAACGCCCTGTTTGGGAACGATAAAAGGTTGATCCAGGTTCAGATTAGCAGTTGGATACCCGATCGTCCGCCCCCGTTGATCTCCTTGGACCACCGATCCACGCAAGGTGTATGGACGCCCCAGGATCTCACAAGCCTCTTCCACCCGGCCCTGATCCAGCGCCTGACGCAGCCGGGTGCTGCTGACAGAGAGAGCCTGATGCTGAATCGGCCGCACCACCTCCACCTGCAGCCGGCCCGCTCCCAGTGTCGCTAAATCTTCCGCCTTCCCCTTCGCTCCGCGGCCAAAGGTGAAGTTAAATCCGACGGTTACTCCCTTCACCTGCAGAGGGAGCAATACATCCTCTACAAAAGACTCCTTGGAACGGGCGGCCAGCTCCCGGTCAAAACGCATCACATAGACACGTTCTACGCCCAGTCGTTCAAATTGGGCCAGCTTGTCCGGAAGCGGGGTGAGGTATTGATTCACCTTAGCTTTGCCTAACACGTCCCGCGGGTGGGGATAAAAGGTCATCACACCTGAGATCACACCTAGATCAGCGGCTATCTTCCGTGCTCGTTGAATCACAGCCTGGTGTCCGCGGTGAACCCCGTCAAAATAACCAATCGCCAGCGAAATGGGAGGGAAGGTTTCTTCAGTTTTTAAGGGGTATGATAAATGGATTGTTTCCATCAGATTCACCTGACCCGAAATACTTTTTCCGGCGTTGCCGTCTGTTCGTCCCTCATCTTATACAGCGCACAGAATTGACCTGAATGGGTAAACACCCGGAACAAAGTACCAACCGCAAAATCGCCCTTCATAGAAAGAGGTCTGCCGTTGAGCACCCCAGCTGACGCTTCTTCTGTCACCGCTACCTGGGGTAAATGGGCCAGGGCGTCTCCGATCCCGATCAACGCCCGGTGCAGCTCCTCTTTTTCCGCCAGTTCCGCCAAACTTTGCAGCGGTTGAGCATCTGTCAGCGTAAAAGGGCCGCTTTCCGTACGCACCAATCGGGACATGTGAGCCGGATAGCCCAACGCCGCCCCCAGATCGACACAGAGCGTGCGAATGTAGGTGCCTTTGGAACAGGTCACATCAAAGTCGACTCGGGGGTGTTCACCGTCCTCCATGCCGATTCTGCGCAGAGAATAAATGGTCACAGTGCGAGGCGGCCTCTGAACTGACTCACCTTCCCGGGCCCATTCATAAAGCTTACGCCCTTTCACTTTGACCGCGGAAAACATTGGGGGAACCTGCTGGATCGCTCCTGTAAACCGGTTGAACACTGCATCAATCTGTTCCGGAGTCGGAACAACATCCACCGGTTTTTCTTCCACCACTTGACCTGTTTGATCTTGGGTGTCGGTGGCGATCCCCAGGGTCATCGTTCCTCGATACCGTTTAGGCAGGTTCTGAATATATTCGGCGATTCGGGTAGCTTGTCCCAGGCAAACCGGGAGCACCCCCTCTACTTCAGGATCAAGAGTCCCGGTGTGTCCTACCTTTTTCTGACCGGACAGACGGCGAATCCGGTTGACCACATCGTGTGAGGTCCAACCGGAAGGTTTCAGCACGGGAATTACACCGTGAAGCATCACGCTCCCCCCTGTTGCAAGGCTTCGCCCACCCGTTCCAGGACGAGGGCTTCCACCCGCTCCCGGGGACCCTTAAGGGTGCATCCCGCCGCCCGGGCATGACCACCTCCGCCCAGCGCCTGCGCCAGCGCACCTACATCGACGATCTCACGGGAGCGGAAGCTGGCCTTAACCGCACCCTCCTCCGTTTCACGAAACAGGATGCCGACGTCTACCCCGACCACATTGCGGGCGTAATTGACAATCCCGTCCAGATCCTCTTGCCGAGCCCCCGTTTCCCGAAACGCTTCCCGACTCAACCACATCCAGCTCACCTGGCCGTCCCGTGAAAAGGAGAGGGTATCCAGGGCTCTCTGTAACAGGGCCAGTTGTTCCCGAGTCATCGTTTCCATCACCCGGTCGGCCACCTCGGCAGGTTCCACCCCGTGGCGAAGCAACCCCGATGCCAGCTCCATCACTTCCGGGGTTGTATTGGAGTAGCGGAAACCGCCGGTATCTGTGAGCAACCCCGTGTAGAGACAGGTGGCAAGTGCTCGGTCCCCCTTCACCCCGAGATGGGCTGCCCAATGGCAAAGGATTTCCGCCGTGGCAGCGGCCTTTGGCTCCACCCAATTGACGGTTCCGAACCGATCATTGGTCGGATGGTGGTCGATATTGAGAATCTGTGCATCATCGGCTACCAGTCGGCTCGCTTTCCCCATCCGTTCTGCGTCCGCCACATCGACGGCAATCACCTGTCGAAAAGGAGCGTCTCCCCTCCACTCTTCCGGGGAACGGATCTCGCCCGCCCCAGGTAGAAATTGAAATTTGTGAGGGACAGGGGATTCATTGACCAGTACTGCGGACTTACCCAACTTTTCCAGAATCCACTTCACTGCCAGAGTGGAACCAATCGCATCCCCATCGGGGTGCAGATGGGAGACCACCAAATACGGTCCTGAATCTGTTATAAAAGCTTCGGCCCGCTTTCGTGCTTCACTTTGATTGGTCGCCATCTCGGTTCACTTCTTCCAATAACTTGGAAATATATTGACCGTGCTCGATCGATTCATCGAACTTAAAAATCAATTCCGGGGTGTGGCGGAGCTGAACGCGGCGGCCGATTTCCGTTCGGAGGAAACCCTTCGCTTTTTCCAATCCCAAGAGCGTCTGGTCCTTCTGTTCCTCGTTTCCCAACACGCTGATAAACACTTTCGCCTGCTGGAGATCCCCGCTCATTTCCACAGCGGTTACAGTGACAAAACCGATCCGGGGATCTTTCATTTCATGCTGTAAGACATGGCTCAATTCCTTTTTCACCTGTTCGCCGACACGACTTGCCCGAATGCGCGCCATCAGCGACACCTCCTGTTCGACTCCCTTGACAGGATGGGGCTACAGGAAGGAAATTTCCGCGTCAACGATTTCCAGATCGTGAACGGATTCCAGAAGACGCATCGCTTCCTGCAGCTCCTTTTCTACAATCCTCCTGTCGCTTCCGACACCGGCTACAGCCAACTCTGCCCACCGCCGGTTATCTTGAGCCCCTACCTCCGCCACCGACAGGTTGAGCCGGTGGCGGATGCGGGACAGACCGCTTTTTACCGCCCGGCGCTTATCCTTGAGGGAGGTTGCACCTGGGAGCAGACAGCGGCAGTCCAAGAGACCGATATGCAATCGTTATCTCTCCACCTCTTCCAAAATAAACACTTCCATGGTGTCACCCTCTTTGATGTCGTTAAAGTTTTTGAGGGTGATTCCACACTCATATCCCCGAGCGACTTCTTTGGCATCATCTTTATAACGTTTTAGGGTATCGATCTCTCCTTCATGGATCACGACACCGTCACGAATCAGCTGCACCTTACCATCCCGGACAACCTTACCTTCCGTCACATAACAACCGGCGATTGTCCCCACCTTGGACACTTTAAAGGTTTGCCGCACCTCAGCGCGACCGACCAGTTTATCACGGTATTCGGGATCCAGCATGCCCTTCATCGCCGATTCGATCTCCTCGATGGCGTCATAGATCACCCGATGGAGGCGGATATCCACCTTTTCCTGCTCCGCGGTGATGCGGGCCTGGGGTTCAGGACGCACGTTGAAGCCAACGATAACCGCATTGGAAGCAGAAGCCAATTTGACATCGGATTCCGTGATCGCGCCGACACCGGAGTGGATGATATGCACCTTGACGCCTTCCACATCGATCTTTTCGAAGGAGCCGCGAAGAGCTTCCGCCGATCCTTGCACATCTGCTTTGATAATGATGTTCAGATCTTTTGTCTCGCCTTCCTGAATCTGTTTGTACAGATCGTCCAGAGTCACGCGACTGGTTACGCCCAGCTCTTCCTGACGTTTCCGCTCATTCCGCTTGTCGGCAACCTCCCGCGCCTTTTTCTCATCCTCAAAGACGATGAAGGGATCGCCCGCTTCCGGCACATCAGACAGACCCAAAACTTCGACAGGAGTGGACGGGTTTGCCGTTTTCACCCGCTGACCGCGATCATTGATCATGGCACGCACTTTACCGAAATAGCTTCCGGCCACCAGTGCATCTCCCACGTTGAGAGTTCCGTTCTGAACCAGCAACCGGGCGACCGCACCTCGTCCTTTGTCCAGTTCCGCCTCGATCACAATCCCGCGGGCGCGTTTGTCAGGGTTGGCTTTGTACTCCTCTACTTCCGCTACCAAGAGAATCATCTCCAGGAGCTCATCAATTCCTTCTCCTTTGATGGCGGAAACCGGAACAAAGATGGTGTCACCGCCCCAATCCTCAGGGATCAGTCCGTGTTCCGTCAATTGCTGTTGGACCCGATCAGGATTAGCTTCCGGCTTGTCGATCTTGTTCATGGCCACGATAATCGGCACATCTGCCGCTTTGGCGTGGTTGATCGCTTCAACTGTTTGCGGCATCACACCGTCATCGGCGGCCACCACGAGGATGGTAATATCGGTCACTTCGGCACCGCGAGCCCGCATCGTGGTAAATGCCGCGTGACCGGGGGTATCCAAAAAAGTAACCTTTTTGCCGTTAGCTTTCACCTGATATGCCCCGATATGCTGAGTGATACCACCCGCTTCGCCGGCAGTCACCTTCGTCTTCCGAATCGTGTCCAGAAGCGTGGTCTTCCCGTGGTCCACATGACCCATAATGGTTACAACCGGGGGCCGTTCCTCGAGCTGTTCGGGGTCATCTTTCTCTTCCAACTCTTCAAAGGCGGATTCATCCACCACTTCTTTGTAATGAACCTTCACACCAAATTCTTCGGAAAGCAAGGTAATCGTATCTACATCGATCTCCTGGTTGATAGTGGCCATGGTACCGAGACCCATCAGCTTTTTGATCAGTTGCGAAGCTTCCCGCCGCAGCAATTGAGCAAGTTCACCCACGGTCATCGGGCCGGTCACTTCAATTTCCGAGGGGAGTACGGGGGCCTGCTTCGGCTGTTGACTTTTACGGTCACCCCTGCGGTTTCCTCTACGGCCTCGACCGCCGCCGCGGTTTTTGTTGTCCTTCCCATTTCCTCGATTTCGACGCCGTTGATCGGCGCCGGTGCGGTTTTGATCTTGCTTGCCTTTTCTTCCGCCCCGGCCTTGATTTTTTCCGCCTTCCGAACGTCGATTCCCACCAGTGCGGTTGTTTGACTTCTGTTTTGTTTTCTCTTCATGCTTGGCTGTGTTCGGTTCCGATTTCTCCGCCCCCTGTTTTACGTCTTTAAAAAATTGCTCCACTTTCTTAACCATCTCATCGTCCATCACACTCATGTGATTATTGACGGAAATATTTAACCGTTTAAGGATCGTCAAGATTTCCTTACTGCTCATATTCATTTTTTTAGCGTATTCATAAACGCGGATTTTCGCCAAATCGATCACCCCCGTCAGTTACTCGCACCATTCCCCATGGCTTTGGCAAAGCCCGGGTCGGTCACAGCAATCACCACCCGTTCGGCTTTGCCAATCGCTCCGCCCAACTCTTGGCGGGAACCTGCTATCGTCAGCGGAACATCGTAAAAATCACATTTGTTCGCGATCTTTTTCCTGGCGTTAGGTGCGGCATCATCCGATATGAGAACCCGGTAGGCGGCACCGGACCGAATGGCAGCCAACACCTGTTCCTCGCCGGACACAACCTTACCCGCTCGCATCGCCAACCCCAACATCTGTAGGAGTTGCTGTTTATTCATCGAGCTTCCCCGTCTCGATGTAATCCTGCAATCGTTGGTAAAATTCCTCATCCACCTTAACCTTCAACGCCCGGTCCAGGGCTTTCCTTTTTTTCGCCATCGCCACATATTCCGGCTTCGCGCACAGGTATGCCCCTCTACCGGATTTTTTCCCAGTGGGATCGATCCGGACCTCCTGATCCGGTGTACGCACAATTCGAATCAGTTCTTTTTTTGGAAACATCTCCTGAGAAGCTACGCACTTTCTCATCGGAACCTTTCTTTTCTTCTTCATTCCACCCACCTCCTGGCGCAGATGGTTATTCCGATTCCGTAGCGGAATCCTTTTCCTGTTCGTCCGCAGTTTCTTCTTCCGCCGCTTCCTCGGCAACGGTGTCAGATCCTTGGACGGTCTGCTCCTTGATGGGTACCGTTTCTAACGTATTTTCTTCCACGGCTTCTTCTTCAGCTTCCGGCTCTTCCTCCACTATCTCTCCCACTTCAGACTCGCTCTTAATGTCAATTTTCCAACCGGTCAACTTTGCTGCCAAACGGGCATTTTGCCCCTCTTTACCGATCGCTAGCGAGAGTTGGTGATCGGGGACAACCACACGGGCTATCTTATCTTCCTCATAGATATCCACACTGACTACCTTCGAGGGACTGAGAGAATTGGAAACAAATTCGACAGGATCCTCCGACCAACGGACGATGTCAATTTTTTCTCCCCTCAGCTCGGTAACCACCGTCTGCACCCGCATGCCCCGGTGACCGACACAGGCGCCGACCGGATCCACCTGCTCATCACGTGTGGAGACAGCCAGTTTGGACCGATGCCCGGCTTCCCTGGCCACCGAGCGAATCTCCACGATCCCTTCATAGATTTCCGGGACTTCCAGTTCAAATAGGCGCTTCAGCAACCCGGGGTGGGTTCTGGAGACAAACACCTGCGGACCCTTAGTCGACTTTTCCACACGGTTGATATACGCCTTCACTCGATCATTATGTTTAAAACGCTCCCCCGGCATCGTTTCCTGGAAGGGAAGCAAGGCTTCCACCCGGCCCAGGTCGATATAGTACTGCCGGTTATCCGCCCGTTGCACCACGCCGGTCACAATATCTTCTTCCCGGTCGACAAATTGTTCATAGATGATGCTGCGTTCCGCCTCCCGGATTCGCTGGGTGACCACTTGCTTGGCGGTCTGGGCAGCAATACGGCCAAAATTTGCCGGGGTGACTTCAATCTCAACGATATCGTCCAGCTCATAGGACGAGCTGATATCGGCGGCTGCCTCAAGGGAAATTTCCAGACGAGGGTCCAGCACTTCCTCCACCACGGTTTTCCGGGCGAAGACCCGAACCTGACCGGTATCTCGGTCGATGTCCACCCGTACATTTTGGGCAGAATGGAAGTTCCGTTTGTAAGCGGAAATCAGAGCCGCCTCGATCGCGTCGATCAACACCTCTTTGCTGATGCCTTTTTCTTTTTCCAGTTGGCTGAGCGCCTCGATGAACTCGGCATTCATCTTTTTCATTCTCCTCCCTTCGATTAAAACACGAGGACCAGACGCGCCTTGGCCACTTTTTCCATCGGGATTTCCACCTGTTCACCATCTAGATCGACCGTCAATTTTTCCGGTGAGTAATCGGTTAAAATCCCTTCAAACTTCTTTCTTCCCTCAATGGCTTCATAAGTGGTCAAAAACACCCGTTCCCCCACCACCCGTTCAAAGTGTGACGGCTTCTTCAACGGGCGTTCCGCACCTGGAGAAGAGACCTCCAAAAAATACTGGCCCGAAACCGGATCTACCCGGTCCAATTCCTCTCCGAGACGTTCACTCACTCGGCTGCAATCGTCGAGATCGACCTTCCCGCCCGGTCGGTCAATATATACGCGCAAATACCAGTTTTTCCCTTCTTTGACATATTCTGTGTCGTACAATTCCAAGCCTTCCCCGGCCAAAATCGGTTCGGCTAATTGCTCCACCGCTTCAATCACCTTGCGACTCAACTTTATTCCCTCCTTGTCAGCCCTTTTCCCTATGAAGAAATTTCACCACAAAGGGAAAGAGTGGGTGCCAACCCACTCTTTTCGGCCGAAAACATATCTCTCGCTCAGTATAGCCAAAAAGATCTTAAACTACAACCGCGTCACAAGGTAAAGCTCCGGTTATGGCCGGAGACGGGGAAGAAAACGTTCTCCGACATCATATCATAAGAGCGAGTGGTTCGCAAAATATTCCGGTGAGGCGAAAAGGCATCAAAACAGCGTCAGCTGATTGCTCTCCGGCATATTTTCCAGACAACCAAGACGTCTCAGCACATCGACCACCGAGCTGGAGATTCGACTCCGCTTCTGCAAGTCTTCGATGGACAAGAATTCCCCTTCTTTCCGCGCCTGAGCAATGTTGTTGGCGGCATTGGTCCCGATCCCTGCTACCGACGAGAAAGGTGGGATCAGGCTATCCCCATCCACCAGAAAACGGGTAGCATCGGAGCGGTAAAGATCGACCGGTTGAAAGGACAAGCCCCGGGCCAGCATCTCCCGTACCGATTCCAGCACGGTAAGCAGCCCTTTTTCCTTCGGAGTAGCCCCTGTTCCCTTCTCTTCAATCTCCTGAATCGCCTTTTTCACCGCATCTGCCCCTTTTAGGACCAGCTCCACATCGAAGTCGTCGGCCCGCACACTAAAATAAGTGGCGTAGTATTCAATGGGGTAGTGCACTTTAAACCAGGCGATCCGAATAGCCATCAATACATAGGCGACAGCATGAGCCTTCGGAAACATATATTTGATCTTGCGGCAGGAATCGATATACCACTCAGGCACGCCGTGGTTACGCATCAAGTCCGCCTCTTCATCGGTAAGCCCCTTTCCTTTCCGCACCTTCTCCATCAGTTTAAAGGCGATCGAAGGCTCCATCCCTTTATAAATGAGGTAGACCATGATGTCATCCCGGGTGGAGATCACCTCCGCCAACACCGCTGTACCAGAGCGGACCAAGTCTTGCGCATTGTTGAGCCAGACATCGGTGCCGTGGGAAAGTCCAGAAATCCGGACCAATTCCCCGAAGGTGGTCGGTTTTGTATCTTCCAACATTTGCCTAACAAAGCGGGTTCCAAACTCGGGAATGCCCAGGGTTCCGGTTACCGTTCCGATCTCTTCCGGAGTGACACCCAGAGACTCGGTGCCGCTGAACAGCTTTTTCACTTCCGGGTCATCGACCGGGATCGTTTTGGGATCTACCCCCGTCAGATCCTGCAGCATGCGGATAACCGTCGGATCATCATGACCCAGGATATCAAGCTTCAACAATCGACCGCTGATCGCGTGATAGTCGAAATGGGTAGTGATGGTTTCCGATTTCACATCATCGGCGGGGCGCTGAATCGGTGTGAAATCGTACACATCCATGTTTTGCGGGATCACCATCAACCCTCCGGGGTGCTGACCGGTAGTTCGCTTCACACCGGTACAGCCCTCCACCATACGGTCGATCTCCGCATTCCTCCATTGAATCCCTCTGTCTTCTTCATATTTTTTCACATAACCGAAAGCTGTTTTTTGGGCCACCGTCGAAATCGTTCCCGCCCGATACACGTACTCTTGGCCGAACAGTTCTTCCGTATATTTGTGAGCACGGGGTTGATACTCCCCGGAAAAGTTGAGATCGATATCAGGCACTTTGTCCCCCTTAAACCCGAGGAAGGTTTCAAAGGGGATATCGTGACCATCTTTTTTCATTTTGGCGCCGCACTGCTCACAATCTTTATCAGGCAAATCAAACCCGGAAGCGACCGATCCGTCGGTGATAAATTGGCTGTGCTTGCACTCCGGACAAACATAGTGAGGCGGCAGCGGATTCACCTCGGTGATGTGACTCATCGTCGCCACAAAAGAGGAACCAACCGACCCTCGGGAACCGACCAGATAGCCGTCCGCCAAAGATTTGGTCACCAACTTGTGCGAGATGAGATAAATCACTCCAAAACCATGCTTCAATATGCTGCCCAACTCTTTTTCCAGCCGCTCCTCCACAATCTCAGGCAGAGGGTCACCGTATAGCTGGGTCGCCGTTTCATAGCAGATCCGGCGCAGCTCTTCGTCCGCTCCTTCGATAATCGGTGTGTGCAGACCGTCGGGAAAAGGCTTCACCTCTTCAATCCTAGCGGCAATGTCCCGAGGATGATCAACGACCACCTTGCGGGCTGTCTCCTCACCCAGATAGGAAAACTCCTCTAGCATTTCATCGGTAGTACGGAAATAAGCTGGTGACAACGGCCCACGATTGCGAAAGCCGCCGGTCTGGTTAAAGGCCAAAATTTCCCGATATGTGGCTTCCCACGGATTGAGGTAATGAGCATTGGAGGTGGCCACCACGGGCTTGTTTAATTTCTGCCCGATTTCCACCAACAGACGGTTGGCCTCCCGCAGACGCTCCTGGTCTTCCACGATACCCTTTTCGACTAAGTGTTGGTTCACTTCTACCGGCTGAATCTCAAGATAATCGTAGAAGTTGGCGATTTCCTCCACTTCCGCAGGCGATTTTTGAAGCGCAGCTTCAAACAGCTCCCCTTTTTCACAGCCGGATCCGATGATCAGGCCCTCCCGGTATTTTTCTAACAAACTCCGGGGAATGCGAGGCATCCGATGAAAATATTCTAGATGGGAGCGGGATACCAGCTTGTACAGGTTTTTTAATCCGGTGTAATTTTCTACTAAAACGATGGCGTGGAAGGGGCGCAACCGGCTAAGATCCCGTTCTCCTGTAAAGTTGTTCAGCTGATTGAGCCGGAGAATTTCCCGCTCCTCACAATCCTTGACCATCTGCCACAACAGATAACCCGTCGCTTCCGCATCGTAAATCGCCCGGTGGTGTTGGGTCAGATCGATGTCAAACTTCTTACAAAGGGTGTTGAGCCGGTGGTTTTTTAACCGTGGATATAGGAATCGCCCCAACTCCAGCGTATCGATCACGGGATTGTCCACCGGATCTTTACCGATTTTTTTGCAACCTTCCTGCAGGAATCCCATATCAAACCGGGCGTTATGAGCGACCAGGACACATCCCTGTATAAAGGATAGAAACCGGGGCAGCACATCAGACAGATCTGGGGCATCCTTTACCATATCATCGGTAATTCCGGTTAACTCGGTAATCGTAGCGGATAAGGGCCGATGAGGGTTGATAAAAGCTTCGAACCGATCCACGATCTCCCCTTTTTCCACCTTTACCGCCGCCAACTCGATAATCTCATCGTGCACCGCTGATAGTCCCGTCGTCTCCACGTCGAAGACCACGTAGGAGTCTTCTTTTAAGGCCCGGTCAGAAGGGCGAGTGACGATCGGCACCCCATCATCAACCACAAAAGCTTCCAGACCGAAGATGACTTGAATCCCGTGTTTTTGTCCGGCAGCATAGGCATCGGGATAGGCCTGCAGCACGCCGTGATCGGTGATAGCCACCGCCGGATGACCCCAATCCGCCGCCTGCTTCACCATGGACTCGGCATCATGAACCCCGTCCATAGCGCTCATCGCCGTATGTAAATGGAGCTCCACCCGTTTCTCCTCGGCTCGATCTTCCCGTTTATGTGGCGGTACCTCTTTCAAGTCATTGGCCATCACCACGAGATCCCGGGCGAAGGTGTCAAACTGCACAGAACCCCGAATCGCTAGCCACATCCCGTCCTTGACACGGCCCAACTTGGCCGCATCTTCCTTATCCCGGGCAAAAACTTTCACCGCGATCGAATCGGAGTAATCCGTCACATTGAAGGTCAACAAAGTCCGTCCGCTCCGAAGTTCGCGTACCTCCGCCTTAAAGACGGAACCACGGATCACCACCCGGCGTTCCTCATCTGTAATCTCTTTGATCAGAATGGGATCATCGTGAAAATCATAGCCGATCGTCACCGGCACTTCCTCCGCTGATTCGTCCTCCTCAGCAGGTGGTTCGCTTGCCTCAAGGTGATTCATCGCTTCCTCAACCCATTGGCGTTCCGCCTGCTCCCTTTCCTCCAAAAATTTCTCCGTCGCCTCAGTGGAAGATTGGCAGTCGAGAGCTACCTGGATCCGATGACCGGATATTTCTTGAAAGAAGGCAGATACCGCTTGGTCCAGCTGCTTAGCGACCGCCATTTTCTGCATGAGAGGACTGGCAAAGCGAATCGTGAGTTGTTCTCCCTCTAACGACCATTCCGCACGGGACAACCACCCGGCCGCGGAGGGGGAAAGCCTTTCCCCCACCCGTTTTCGGATCCAATGCCAGTACATCTCCATCAGCTGGGACAGATCGGCACGATCATAATGGATGACAAATCGAACATCAGCCACCTGTTGAAAGGCACGAGCGATCCGTTCCTGCACCTTAAACAAGATATCTGGCGGCACCGGGTGATGTAGCTGAAGACAAAAGGTCCAGCTTCGATCCCGACGGCTTACTTTCACTTTCTCTATATACGCTCCTGCAAAGTGGCGCGCTTCTTCGTCGGAAATCTGAGCTCGCCGCAACACTTCCACCAACCGATCCCGTTTTTTCGGTTCCCTGATCGACAACGCGTTTCCCCCCTGCTTCCTCTCCTCGTTTCTATCTCCATCGGATTGTTTTCATTCTCCCTACCGAGTTTATCAAAAAAAAGCCACGAGATTCACCCTCTCCTCGCTGGAAAAGAAACACCCCGTCGATGCGACGGGGTGTTGTCCTCCGTTATTGCTGCTGATCGGCTCTGTTCAGAAGATCCGGCAATTTCTTTATCAGTTCCTCTGTGGTCAGTGTTCCGCTTTTCCCTGACCGTCGGAACTTGTATTCCACTTTTCCCTCTGCTGCCGTTTTTCCCACGGTAATCCGAAGCGGGATGCCCAGGAGGTCGGAATCTTTAAATTTGACACCAGCCCGATCCTGACGGTTGTCGTAAAGCACCTCCACGCCATCCGCCCGGAGCCGCTCATAGAGCTGATCCGCCAAACGGGATTGGGTTTCGTCTTTCAAATTGACAGCAATCAGGTGGACATGGTATGGCGCAGCACCAACCGGCCAGATGATTCCGTTGTCATCGTGAGACTGCTCCACAGTGGCCGCTACCAGACGGGAGATGCCAATGCCGTAACATCCCATGATCAGTCGACCCTCTTTCCCTTCCTGGTCCAGGAAGGTGGCATTCATGGAATCGCTGTAGCGGGTACCCAGTTTAAAGACGTGACCCACTTCAATCCCCTTGGCAAACCGAATCGGTTCACCACAGTGTGGGCAGGCATCTCCTTCCTGCACCGTACGGATATCGGCGTAGAGATCCACCTGGAAATCCCGTCCCGGAGCCACATGGAGCAGATGGGCATCTGCTTCGTTGGCTCCGGTGACAGCCTCCGCCATTTCATACACCGCGTGATCGGCTACCACCCGAACGGCTTCTTTCAGACCGAGAGGACCAGCAAAGCCGGTGGGAGCACCAGTCACTCGATTTACGGTCTGATCATCGGCCAGATGACAGGTTTCCGCACCCAGGGCTTGTTTCACTTTGATCTCATTCACCTCATGATCGCCGCGGACCAGCACCAACACCGGGTCGCCGTCTACGGTAAACAGGAGACTCTTGATCAGTTGTTCCGGTTGCTTGTCCAGCATCTGGATAACTTCGTCGATAGTGGAAGCTCCAGGGGTGGACAACTTTTCCGGTTTCGGAACTTCGGCCATGTCAGGTGCCTTCGTCTCATCCCGCCCGACCTTGGCCGTTTCCACATTGGCCGCGTACTGACAGGAGCTGCAGAGGGCTAATGTATCCTCACCAGAGTCAGACAGTACCATGAACTCGTGGTTTTCCTCCCCGCCCATGGCGCCGGAATCGGCTTCCACAGCGCGGAAATCCAACCCTAGCCGGGTAAAGATGCGGATGTAAGCCTGGTACATATCCCGATACGTCTTATCGAGTGATTCCCAGTCAACATGGAAGGAATAAGCATCCTTCATCAAAAACTCCCGTCCCCGCAGCAGACCAGAACGGGGTCGACGTTCATCCCGGTATTTCGTCTGGATCTGGTACAGGGTCATCGGCAGCTTTTTATAGGAATTGACTTCGTTTCTCACCAGATCGGTGATCACTTCTTCATGGGTGGGACCCAGCAAAAAATCCCGTTCATGCCTGTCCTGGAAATGGATCAATTCCGGTCCATAGTCATCCCAGCGCCCACTTTCCTGCCAAAGCTCGGCTGGATTTATTGCCGGAAGCAGCAACTCCTGGGCCCCGATTCGATCCATCTCTTCCCGGACGATCTGTTCCACCTTGCGCAGCGTTCGATAGGCCAAAGGCAGATAGGTATATACCCCCGCCGCCAGCTGCCGGATCATCCCGGCGCGGAGCATCAGCCGATGGCTGACCATCTCCGCTTCCGCCCCCACGTTCCGGAGCGTGGGGATCAGCATGTTTTTCTGTCTCATGGTCGCTCCTCCTCACACCACAAACCAGGTTATCTAAAAAAGACCCTCAGGATATCGTTGTAAGTGATAAACAACATCAACATCATCAACAGCGCAAAACCGACAAAGTGGACAAGACTCTCTTTGCTGGGATCCACCGGCTTTCCGCGAAAAGCCTCTAACACGATAAACACCAGCCGACCGCCGTCCAAAGCCGGGAAGGGGAGAATGTTCAGGATACCGAGGTTGAGACTCAACAGCGCTGCCAGTCTAACAAGGGGGATCCATCCCGCTTCGGCCGCCTCTCCGGTGATGTCAGCAATCCCCACCGGTCCCGCGAGATTTTCCAAGCCCACCTGACCGGTGATCAGTTGGCTGATCCCTCTCACCATCACCACGCCGAGATCATAGGTTTGCGTAAAACCGTTCACAACCGCTTCGGAGATGGTCGCATCCCTCAACTCCTGTTTCATCTCAATACCGATCATATAAACATCGTTTTTCTTTTCCGGTGTGATCGTGGTTTGGTATTGTTGGTTGGCCCGTTCCACCACCATATCCACCGGCCCGCCCTGGGCGTCCTGAAGAGGAATGCGAATATCATTGAGGCTGTTGACCTGCTTTCCTTCCACTTCACGGACCACGTCTCCAGGCTGGATCCCCGCCTCTTGCGCAGGAGAATTCGGTAAGACATTCTGGATCGACACCTTGGTCTCCAGACCAATCACCAGAGTAAGCACCGCCATCAGAATCACGGTCAAAAGGAGATTAAACACCGGACCGGCCAAGATGGTCAAGCCCCGGTCCAGGACCCCCTTAGAACTGAATTGACGATCCAAAGGGGCAATCTGTACGATATTTTTCTCATCGTATTGGATGACAGCCTGGGGATGAAGGCGGTATTTTACTTCATTACCTTCTTCATCCTCTATCAGGATGAACAGCTTGTCCTCTAAATCCGCCTCCAACATTTTTCCCGACACAGCATCCACCGCCGGAGGAAGGTGGGCCGGCAAATCGCTCCCGGCAAAGTCGTCCACCTCTCCATATTCGCGGGCTACTTCATCCATGGAAGAAGCGTTGCCGGAAGAGGCGGATTTCGGCGCCCGAATCCGGATGACACGGCCATCGGAGTCCCGATCGAGCACCAACTGGGAACCTGTTTTCAGCTCCGCAATTTCCGGATCTTCCCCGGCCATACGAACATAACCGCCCAGGGGGAGAATGCGGACAGAGTACTGGGTCTCCCCGCGAAACCAGGAGATTAATTTGGGACCGAATCCGATCGCAAACTCCCGGACCAAAATGCCCGCCCGTTTGGCAAAGATAAAATGGCCCAATTCATGGATAAACACCAGTACACTGATCAACAACACAAAAGAAATAACCGTCTGCATATACCATCACCGCCTTCTTGATCGCGGGTTTAATCAAAGGGCTTTCTCCAGCTGGAGCCGGGCAGTCCTGCGAGCCCAACGATCCGCTTCGAAAAGATCCTCCAGCCCAGGTTCAGGCACCGTTTGATGTCGGGAAAGTACTTCCCCAATGATTTCCTCGATCATCAGAAACGGAAGTCCGCCTTCCAAAAACTTTTCCACAGCTACTTCGTTGGCGGCGTTTAACACCGTGGTCGCCGTACCTCCTTGCCGGCCGGCCTGGTAAGAAAATCCTAGACAGGGAAACTGTTCCAGGTCGGGCTGGCGAAAATGAAGGGTCCCCAGCTGTGCCAAATCCAGGGGTTTCCCTTCTAAAGGCAAGCGACCGGGGTAGCTGAGGGCATACTGGATCGGGACCTTCATATCCGGTGTGCCCAGCTGAGCCATCACCGCTCCATCCACAAATTCTACCATGGAATGGATAATGCTTTCTTCGTGGACCAGCACATCGATTTGGTCATAGGGAAGATCAAACAGCCAGCGGGCCTCGATCACTTCCAGCCCCTTGTTCATCATGGAGGCGGAATCAACTGTCACCTTGGCCCCCATGGACCAATTAGGATGGTTTAATGCCTCTTCCCGGGTCGCCTTGTTCATCTTTTCCCTCGTCCAATCCCGAAACGCTCCCCCAGAGGCTGTTAAGATGATTCGGCGAACCTGGGAAACTTTTTCCCCGTTGAGGCTCTGAAAAATAGCGGAATGTTCGCTGTCGATGGGGAGCACGTCGACGCCCTTTGCCTTCGCTTCCCCCATCACAATCGAACCCCCCATCACCAGGGTTTCCTTATTGGCGAGCCCCACCGTCTTACCTGCGCGGATTCCTGTTAATGTCGGTGGTAACCCCTGACTCCCTACTAAGGCCGAAACCAGATAAGTGGCGTCAGGATGGGCCGCCACCTCCTCCATCCCTTCTGGACCGAAAACCGCTCGAACCGGGTGGCTGGCCCGTCTTTTCACTTCCTGCGCTGCTTCTTTCGTCGACATGGAGATGAGGCTCGGGTGAAACTCCTCCACCTGGGAGACCATTTCATCCACATTGCTTCCCGCAGCGAGGGCAACAACCTCAAATCGGTCCGGATGTTGTCGGACAATTTCCAGGGTGTTGGTTCCGACCGAGCCTGTGGAACCGAGTATTGCCAATCGTTGTTGCATCCTTTATTCACTCCTCAGATGAGCTGGACCAGATGAAGAACAGGAAAGACAAAAAGCAAACTGTCAAAACGGTCCAATACCCCGCCGTGACCAGGCAACAAAGTGCCTGTATCCTTCACTCCCATCTTGCGCTTAATCGCAGACTCGACCAAATCCCCGAATTGACCGGTCAAACTGATCAAAAGGCCGATACCGATTACGGCGACAAGGCTGCCAAGCTCCGGAAAATAGAAAGCGATCACCCCGCTGACCACCAGAGAAAAGAGAATTCCGCCCAGAGATCCTTCCCAAGTTTTATTGGGGCTGACCGAAGGCCACAACTTCCGTTTTCCCCACCGTTTCCCGGAAAAATAAGCCCCGGTATCGTTGGCAAAGGTAACCATGATGGCCAACAGGGACCAGGCGAGCCCGTTGTCGATCATTCGGGCATGAATCATAAATGAAAAACCGTATCCTATGTATAATGACCCTAAAAAAAGATAAGCGATCTCGTCAACATCGACTCGATTGCGACTGGTCACCATCAACATGAGAAAGATCAACATCCCGGCTAATACGGTATCCGACTTACTCCACGGCCAGTCGAGGCCGCCGAAGCTTTGCAATAACAGACACCAGATCAAAAATAAACCGATCAGACTCCGGATCGACAAAAACGAGATCCGCTTCATGCGAGTGAATTCAAAATAGCCGAGGGTGGCCAAAACCGCCACCAGACTGACATAGCCCCATGCCCCGATCCAAAGCAGGATCAGAAAACCAGCACCGCCCAACACCCCCGTGATGACTCGTTGTTTCATCCATTACTCACCCGTTTTCTTCAGACCGCCCCGTAGCGACGGGAACGACGCTGAAAATCTTCGATCGCCTCATAAAAGCTTTCCTTTGTGAAATCCGGCCATTGGACATCGGTAAACCAGAGTTCGCTGTATGCCAATTGCCACAGCATAAAGTTGCTGATCCGTACTTCACCACTGGTTCGAATCATCAAGTCGGGCTCAGGCAGATCCGCCGTATACAGATACTGGCCGAATAGGGATTCATCCAGCGCATCCTTATCCAGCTTACCCGATTGAACATCATCTATAATCCTCTGCACGCCACGGATGATTTCCGACCGCGACCCGTAGTTCAGGGCGAAATTGAGCCTCAAACCGGTATTGTCCTTCGTCGCTTCCTTAAACTTATCAATCGCTTCCAATGTATGGTCGGGAAGGTTTTTTCTGTCCCCGAGCATGCCGACGCGAATATTGCGTTCGACAAGTTCGTCCACATCCGTCCGGAGAAACTCCTCAGGCAGACCCATCAGGTAGTTGACCTCATCCTGGGGGCGCTTCCAGTTTTCTGTAGAAAATGAATAAAGCGTAAGGGCTTCAATGCCCAAAGCATCTGCTGCCCGAGTGATGTGCCGAACCGTTTTCATTCCGGCGCGATGTCCGGCCACTCGAGGCATCCCTCGTTTTTTGGCCCAGCGGCCGTTCCCATCCATAATAATGGCCACGTGGCGGGGTAACGGTCCCTTTCGGAGTTCTCCGATTCGTGTTTCGTTTTCTTCTGTCTGCTCATCTTCCTCGCTATATCCCACTAACCATTTCTTCAATGTTTGAATCATCGACCATTCCTCCGAACTTCCCTTAACATGCGGCCGGTATCGGGGACGGACCCGGATATGACCTGGCGCAGTCGGTTTTTCTGATGTACATGCATTTCTAGTATGCAATACTTTGGCTCTCTTTTCTACCGAAAATACCTGTGAGGAATCACTGCTCCTATTGGTAAAGCAAATCCCCCCTCAACAGAAGGGGGATGACCCTGTTAAACTTCCATGATTTCTTTTTCCTTGGTTTCTACATGTTGATCCGTCTCTTGGATAAAGCGATCAGTCAGCTTCTGAATCTCATCCTGACCGCGTCTTGCATCATCCTCAGAAAGGTCGCCTTTTTTCTCCAGTTTCTTGATCTCATCATTGGCATCTCGACGAATGTTGCGAATGGCCACTTTGGTCTCTTCCCCGGTTTTTTTCGCGACCTTTACCAGTTCGGTCCGCCGTTCTTCCGTCAAAGCAGGAATGTTGATCCGAATCAGGTTCCCATCGTTGTTCGGCGTCAGTCCCAAATCGGACTTGAGGATCGCCCGCTCAATATCACCGAGGATGGATTTATCCCAGGGTTGCACCACCAAAAGACGTGGTTCCGGTGTGGAAATATTAGCCACCTGATTGAGTGGCATCTCGCTGCCGTAGTACTCAATCGTTATTTTGTCCAGAAGAGAAGGAGTGGCGCGGCCGGCACGCAAAGTTCCCAGGTCCCTTCTCAAAGCCTGGATCGCTTTTTCCATCCGTTGGGTAGCATCCTGTTGAATGTCAGACAGCATTTATTCATTCCCCCTTACAACAGTACCAAGTTGTTCACCCATGATGACTCGGCGAATATTCCCTTGGCCTTCAATACTGAAAACAATCAATGGAATATCATTGTCCATACAAAGGGATGAGGCGGTGGAATCCATCACAGCGAGTCCCTGGTTTAAAACATCCATATAAGTGAGTGAATCGTATTTCACCGCTTCCGGATCCCGACTGGGATCGGCGGAATATACCCCGTCCACCTTGTTTTTCGCCATCAGGATGACTTCCGCTTCGATCTCGGCCGCACGGAGCGCAGCTGTCGTATCCGTGGAGAAATAGGGGTTGCCCGTTCCCGAAGCGAAAATCACCACCCGACCTTTTTCCAGGTGGCGGATAGCCCGCCGACGGATATAGGGTTCCGCCACCTGCCGCATCTCGATGGACGTTTGAACCCGGGTCGGAACCCCCGCGTTCTCCAAGGCATCCTGCAGGGCGAGGGAGTTCATCACAGTGGCCAACATCCCCATATAATCGGCGGTGGCCCGGTCCATCCCCTTTGCACTGCCGGCCATTCCACGCCAGATGTTGCCCCCGCCAACGACGATCGCCGCCTGAACCCCCAGCTCCACCACTTCTTTTAATTGCTTCCCGAAGGAATGAAGCACGTCGGGATCGATTCCATAGCCCTGCTCCCCCGCAAGCGCCTCCCCGCTTAGTTTAAGTACCACGCGTTTATACCTCGGTTCTTCCATCCTCCACAACCCCCGTTTCCCAATGAAGCAATTCGACACCGCTTTTTAAGGATCCTCTCTTTCCGCCTTGAAAAAAGGGAACACGACGTGTTCCCCCATCAAACGTCCGAGTTACTGTTTCACCTGGGACATCACTTCGGAGGCAAAGTCGTCTTCCCGTTTTTCCAGCCCTTCACCCAGTTCATAACGCACAAAGCGGCGAATAGAAATATTCTCGCCGATTTTGGCGATCTTTTCTTTCACCAGCTTTTCGATCGTTAGATCGCCGTCCTTGATGTAGGGCTGCTCCATCAACACAATTTTTTCAAAGTATTTGCCGAGACGGCCTTCCACCATCTTGTCCACGATGTGCTCCGGCTTCCCTTCCTGAAGGGCTTGCGTCCTCAGCACTTCCCGCTCTTTTTCCACTTCTTCCTCCGGCACATCCTCACGACGCACATACTGAGGATTCATCGCGGCGATCTGCATCGCAATATCCCGGACAAAAGATTTAAAGTCATCGGTTTTGGCCACAAAGTCCGTTTCGCAATTGACCTCTACCAGCACACCAATCCGTCCCCCGGCGTGTATGTAGGAGTCCACCAAACCTTCGGCGGCGATCCGGTCCGATTTTTTCTCAGCTTTCGCCATCCCTTTTTCCCGAAGCAGTTCCACAGCCTTGTCCATATCGCCGTCTGCTTCTTGAAGCACTTTTTTACAATCCATCATACCTGCGCCGGTTTTTTCGCGCAGCTCTTTCACTTGTGCAGCACTGATCGCCATCATGTATTCCTCCCATTAAATAATCATCGTATAAAAAGGGTGGTCACGCATCCCGTGGCCACCCCGTTTGTTCCTCAATCAGGACGCAGTCGTTTGCTCTCCCTGCTTCCCTTCCAAAACCGCATCAGCCATCTTGGAAGTGAACAGCCGGACCGCACGGATCGCGTCATCGTTACCGGGAATGATGTGGTCAATCTCATCGGGATCGCAGTTGGTATCGACGATCGCGATAATCGGAATCCCCAGCTTGCGGGCTTCCGCCACGGCAATGCGTTCCTTGCGGGGGTCGATAATGAAGACGGCGTCAGGAAGTTCTTTCATGTGTTTGATGCCGCCGAGAAACTTCTCCAGACGAGCCTTTTCTTTGTTCAGCATGACGACTTCTTTTTTGGGAAGTACGTCAAAGGTGCCGTCCTCTTCCATCACTTCCAGTTGGTGCAACCGGTTAATGCGCCGGCGAATCGTCTGGAAGTTGGTCAGCGTACCACCGAGCCAGCGGTGGTTGACATAAAACATATCGGAGCGTTCGGCTTCTTCCCGGACAGCGTCCTGAGCTTGTTTTTTCGTTCCCACGAACAGGATCTTGCCGTCATTAGCCGCTAAATCGCGCACATAATTATAGGCATCTTCCATCATCCGGACCGTCTTCTGCAGGTCGATGATGTAGATCCCATTCCGTTCGGTAAAAATGTATTTTTCCATCTTGGGGTTCCAGCGACGGGTCTGATGCCCGAAGTGAACACCCGCTTCTAATAGTTGTTTCATGGAAACAACCGCCATATTCCATTCCTCCTTTTGGTTATTCCTCCGTCGGGATCCGCTGCAACCGGGACCGTCTCCGGCACCGACCGGGCGCATTCCCCGACGTGTGTATTCAACACCGCTGATTAATATACCACACTCAAATCCGCCCCCGCAAGGTGAAGGGGCAAATTGCGAGAAGTTTTTTTGGAGGTTCCTTCTTCTCAAGACCGCTTCAATTTTTCCAAGGCTGGAATCAACTTTTCATTCAACACTTTGATATGGGTACCCTTCATCCCGAGGGAACGGGAATCGATCACCCCCGCACTCTCCAGTTTGCGAAGGGCGTTGACGATAACTGAACGGGTGATGCCGGCTCGGTCTGCCACCTTGCTGGCCACGAGGATTCCTTCCATCCCATCCAGCTCTTCAAAAATATGCTCCACCGCTTCCAGCTCGCTGTAGGAAAGCGAATCGACGGCCAGTTGGACCATCGCCCGGTTGCGGGCTTCCTCTTCCGCCTGTTCCGCTTTCATCTGAAGAATCTCCATCCCGACCACAGTGGCACCGTATTCAGCCAGAACCAGGTCATCTTCCACAAAGGGTTGATCAAACCGGGTCAGCAGCAAAGTTCCCAACCGATCGCCGCCGCCGATGATGGGGACGATGGTAGTAAAGCGATGTTCGTTGCGGCCGGTGACCTGGTGGGTGAAACTGTATTCACTGGTTTCATCCAGGTTGGCTGCCGTCTCACGCACCGATTTTAACAAGTCGTTGTAGCTCTCGGGAAGACGCCCTTCCCGGAGAACCCCCTGATACAGTTCATCGTCATCGTATTCCTGGGCCACACCAAAACCGAGAATCTTACCCTTTCGGCTGACGACGTAAATGTTGGCCAAGATAATCTCTCCGAGAACTTCGGCCATCTCTTTAAAACTGACAGCCTGCCCTCCTGTTTTTTGCAGGAGACTGTTAATCTCCCGCGCTTTACTCAACAGGTCCATTTCCTGCTACACACTCCTTACAAAATGAATTGGCTCAAATCCCTGTTTTCCACAATATCACCCAAACGTTCCCGAACATATTCAGGTGTGATCTGAACTTCATCCAATGTAATCTCCGGTGCTTCGTAAGATAGTTCCTCTAACAGCCGTTCCATCATGGTGTGCAGACGGCGCGCACCGATATTTTCCGTCCCTTGGTTCACATCCGCCGCAAGCCGGGCGATCTCCCTGATCGCATCATCGGTAAACTTAACCTGAATCCCCTCGGTCTCCAGCAGGGCCGTGTACTGTTTTAACAGGGCGCCTTTGGGCTCCGTCAAAATGCGGATGAAATCCTCTGTCGACAAGTCTGTCAATTCCACCCGAATCGGAAAGCGGCCTTGCAATTCCGGAATCATTTCGGAAGGCTTGGCGGCATGAAAAGCCCCCGCGGCGATAAACAGGATATGATCCGTCTTGACCGGCCCGTATTTGGTCATCACCGTCGATCCCTCAACGATGGGCAGGATGTCCCGTTGTACTCCCTCCCGGGACACATCGGGCCCCCCTTGGCGGTCTTTACCGGCGATTTTATCCACTTCATCGATAAAGATGATCCCTGTTTGTTCCACCCGGTTCAAGGCTTCCTGCTGAACCTGATCCATATCGATCAGCTTCTGCCCCTCTTCCTGAATCAGCACTTTTCGGGCTTCGCGTATCGGCAGCCGCCGCTTTTTCGTCTTTTTCGGCATAAACTGACCCAGCATCTCCTGCATGTTGATACCCATCTGCTCCACACCGGACCCGGCGAACATATCCATCATCGGCGGCTGATCTTCCACTTCGATCTCGATCACTTTATCTTCCAGATCCCCGCTCTTCAACTGAAAGCGGACCTTGCGCCGTTTCTGTTCCAGATCCTGGTTCTTCTCCGCCGCTTCACCGCCGGTATCCCGCTCGTCTTTCGCCGAGTTGAACAGCATCTCAAGGGGGTTTTTAAAGGAGTCCGTTCCCCGCTTAGACGGTACCAACAGGTTGACGATCTTTTCATCCGCCAACTCCTCGGCTTTTTCTTTTACATCCTCCAACTTTTCCGCCTTAACGATGCGGATCGCTGTCTCCATCAGGTCCCGAACCATCGATTCCACATCTCGGCCGACGTATCCGACCTCTGTAAATTTGGTCGCTTCCACCTTGGCAAAAGGAGCGCCGACCAAACTGGCCAGGCGGCGGGCGATTTCCGTTTTTCCGACACCGGTGGGACCGATCATCAGAATGTTTTTGGGGACGACCTCGTCGCGCAGATCTTCCGGCAGCAGTGTTCTCCGGTAACGATTTCTCAAGGCGACAGCCACCGCTCGCTTCGCTTTATTCTGCCCCACAATGTATTTATCCAGCTCCGCCACGATCTGGCGGGGCGTCCATTGCTGCCGTTTCTGTTCAGGGGTCGGGGTCATCGGTCACACCTCCTCCAACAAGATTTGATCATTGGTAAACACGCAGATTTCAGAGGCGATGGTTAATGCAGCCTCAGCGATCTCCCGAGCAGACAACTCCGGTGCGTACCGATGGAGGGCTCGCCCGGCCGAAAGGGCGAAACTCCCGCCAGACCCGATCGCCATCATCCCGTCGTCAGGTTCGATCACTTCTCCGGTACCGGACACCAACAGGAGATTCTTCTTATCCATCACCACCAGCATCGCTTCCAATCGACGCAACACCTTGTCCGCCCGCCACTCCTTAGCCAGTTCAACCGCCGCTCGCGGCAGGTTACCGTGAAATTCCTCCAGTTTGGACTCAAATTTCTCAAAAAGGGTGACAGCATCGGCTACAGAGCCGGCAAACCCGGCCACCACTTGACCGCGGTAGAGACGGCGCACTTTTTTGGCACGGTGTTTCATCACCATCTGATTTCCGAAGGTGACTTGACCGTCACCGGCCATGGCTCCGGATCCCTTGTGACGAATAGCAAAAATCGTCGTCGCGTGCATGCTTTCCAATCAATTGGCCCCCTTGTTGCTTATCTTCCGGCGCGGGAAGAAAAAAACAGCGGATGACGCCGTTTTATTTCTGAATTGGGCTGTTCATTTTTTCCTTCAAAAAAGTGTCAAAGGTTCCCAATTCCAAACTCTATCCCATCGTATCACACAGGGTTTGGCCGTCGCAAGGCAGGAGGAGGATATTTTGTTGTAACATTCTGACACTTAAGTTGAACCAGGACCGAATTCGGTCCTGGTTCCGATTCAACCGGATAAACGGCTCACAGGATTCAACCGTTGTGCAAATCGAGCCATCGACGCTACGGCCCGTTCCGCATATTTCATGTTCCGCTCCCGTTTGGACTTAATCCGTTTTGACAACGGTGGGAACAGCCCGAAATTCGCGTTCATCGGCTGAAAATGGTCGGGATCCGCCGATGTGATATACCGGGCGAGACTTCCCATCGCGGTTTCGTGGGGAAAAACCACAGGCTCTTCCCCCATGGCGAGTCGAGCGGCATTGATACCAGCGATCAGCCCCGCTGCCGCCGATTCCACATATCCTTCAACACCGGTCATCTGACCGGCGAAGAAGAGATCCTCCCGGTGGCGGGACTGATAAGTCGGTCGCAACGCACGGGGGGAATTGAGGAAGGTATTCCGGTGCATCACCCCGTAGCGGACGATTTCCGCCTGTTCGAGCCCGGGGATCATCCGAATAATGCGCTTCTGCTCTCCCCATTTCATATGGGTTTGAAAGCCAACCAAATTGTAGAGGGTTCCCGCTCCGTTGTCCTGACGAAGTTGAACCACGGCATATGGAGTTTGGCCCGTCCGCGGATCGGTGAGACCGACCGGCTTCATCGGCCCATGGAGGACGGTTTTTCTCCCCCGCTTCCCCATCACTTCGATCGGCATGCACCCTTCAAAATAGATTTCCTTTTCAAATCGCTTCAACGGGGTGACTTCCGCCGAAATCAGCGCCTCGTAAAAGCGATTGAATTCCTCTTCGGTCATGGGACAATTGATATAGGCCGCCTCCCCTTTATCATATCGGGAGGCGACAAAGACTTTGTCCATATCGATGCTATCCTTCTCCACGATCGGAGCAGCAGCATCGTAAAAGTACAGATACTCTTCCCCCGTCAACCTGCGAATGTTTTCCGACAAGGCATCGGAGGTGAGCGGTCCCGTCGCGATAATAGTGATCCCGTCGGGAATATCTTGAATTTCTCGACCGACGAATTCAACCTTTTCATGGCTCTGCAACGTTTCGGTGACAGCGTCGGAAAAACGATCTCGGTCCACAGCGAGTGCACCACCGGCGGGCACCGCATTCTTGTCCGCAGATTTGATAATCAGGGAGCCAAGCTGGCGCATCTCTTCCTTTAAAACGCCGACGGCGTTAGTGGGAGCGTTGGACCGAAAAGAGTTGCTGCAAACCAATTCAGCAAACTGCCCCGTCCGATGGGCGGGCGTCTGCTTTTCGGGACGCATTTCCACGAGGCGGACCGGTACTCCGCGGCGGGCAAGCTGCCACGCCGCCTCACTCCCAGCCAACCCCGCGCCGATCACGGTTACTGGTTGGTCGGTCATAGTCTCTACCTCCTTTAATTCTTTTCTTCTTGATAATCACACTCCGTACATTTGATCAAGGTACCTTTTTTTCTACGCTTTTCCACCATCAAATGATTGCACCGGGGACAGGGACGGGGGACGGGTTTGTCCCAGGAAACGAATTCGCATTCCGGATAGCGACCACACCCATAAAAGGTTCGCCGCTTTTTGGTCTTCCTTTCCACAATCTCTCCTTGCTTGCAATCGGGGCAGGTCACCCCAGTCGATTTGAGGATCGGTTTGGTATTTCGGCAATCAGGAAAAGCGGAACAGGCCAGAAACTTGCCGTAACGCCCAAATTTATACACCATGGGACTGCCGCACTTTTCACAGACCTCATCGGAGACCTCATCTTTGATCTCCACTTCTTTCATCTCTTCTTCGGCCACTTCCAGCCGTTTTTTAAACTGCTCATAAAATCTTTCCAGGATCTGGACCCAATCCACCTTGCCCTCTTCGATATGGTCCAGCTGTTCTTCCATACTGACCGTAAATTCCACATCTAATATCTCCGGGAAAAACTCCTCCATCAGCGAGATGACGATTTCACCCAGTTCCGAGGGAACAAACCGTCGATCCTCCAACACCACGTAGCCTCGTTTTTGGATCGTATCCAGGATTGGAGCATAGGTGCTGGGTCGGCCAATCCCTTTCTCCTCCAGCGTTTTCACCAGGCGCGCCTCGGTATATCGGGGCGGAGGCTGGGTAAAGTGTTGTTTGGGATCCAGGGATTTCTTTTTCAGCTTCTGTCCTTCTTCCAAGGGTGGAAGAAACTTCGCTTCCTCTTTTTTGCCGTCGTCATTCCCCTCGATATACACTTTCATAAAACCAGGGAATTTCACTTTGGATCCGGTGGCGCGGAAGATCGCTTCCCCTACACGAATATCAGCAGAAATGGCGTCCAGAACAGCGGGCGCCATTTGACTGGCGACAAACCGCTCCCAGATCAGTTTGTACAGTCGAAACTGATCCCGGGAAAGATACGCTTTCATCGCCTTCGGCGTTCTCAGCGTAGAAGTGGGTCGAATTGCCTCGTGGGCATCCTGGGCCCCGGCCTGTTTTTTGTGGGTTCGGGGCTTCTGCGGAGCATAAGCGTCCCCAAATTCTTTTTGGATATACTCCCGAGCCTCAGTACGAGCCGTCTCGGAGATGCGGGTGGAGTCCGTTCGCATATAGGTGATCAGACCCACGGTTCCTTCTTTTTTGCCTAAGTCCACCCCTTCATAAAGTTGCTGGGCGACAGCCATTGTCTTGCCTGCTCGAAAATTGAGCTTCCGAGCCGCTTCCTGCTGCAGCGAACTGGTGATAAAGGGCGGAGCCGGATTACGCCGTCGTTCACTTTTCTTTACCGTCTGCACCACATATCGCTTGCCTTTAATCGCCGCCAGCAACCCGTCCACATCGTCTTTGCTTTTTAATTCCTCTTTTTTCTTGCCGTAACCGTAAAACTTGGCTTCAAAGAGTTCTCCGTCGGCTTCCAAGACAGCGGTCACGGTCCAATACTCTTCCGGTTTAAAGTTGCGAATCTCATTTTCCCGGTCGATAATCATTTTGACCGCCACCGATTGCACCCGCCCGGCAGACAGCCCCTTTTTCACCTTTTTCCACAGGACCGGGCTGATTCCGTAACCGACTAACCGGTCTAAAATACGACGGGCCTGTTGCGCTTCGACCAGGTCCATGTCGATTTTGCGGGGATGCTTAAACGCATCCTTGACCGCCTGCTTGGTAATCTCATTAAAGACCACCCGGCATTCATCATCCAATTCCAGGTTGAGGCTGTGAGCCAGATGATAAGCGATCGCCTCCCCTTCCCGATCGGGGTCGGCGGCCAAGTAGACCCGCTTCACCTTTTTTTTGGCTTTCCGGAGCTCTTTTAAAACCTCTCCCTTGCCCCGGATGGTGATATATTTCGGTTTAAAATGGTTATTCGTATCAACGCCCCATTGACTTTTGGGCAGGTCCCGCACATGTCCCATCGACGCTTTGACAATATATTTCTTTCCCAAATACTTGCCGATGGTTTTCGCCTTGGCGGGTGATTCGACGATGACGAGTGAATCGGCCATCTCTCGTCCTCCCCTCAAAAACTGACAATCGATTCTTCGAGATTCCACAGGAAGATAACCAAATCCTTCCCTATGGTAAAGAATGAATAGCTATTGTACCATATCAAATTCCCAATACGGGAAGCAACTTTGCCGAGAATGTGCCGTACCTTCCATTTATATAGCAACACTGTTTCCGCTTTTTCCAGCCATCATACCTCGTTGGCGAGTTCATACCGTAACAAAGGAAAACCGCTTCGAATGAGAGTGGCTTCGAAGCGGTCGGTGTTTGTCTATCTTACCACAAAAACCTTCAAACCTGCTTCTGATTCTTTTCAGGGAGAGATTCCTCCATCTTTTCCTGACGACTTTCGGTCTGGGCTAGCCACCATAACCCTCCTACCAAAGATGTGAAAAACATCAAAAAAATGAGAATTCCAAATCCGATCATGATGTTCATATCGATGGCCCCCCTTTTACCGGTATTCAACTCCTTGTGCTACTCAATTCCATATCCGCACTCTAAGTCCTGCCGCCAATGTGGAATCGCTTACAATAATTGTCGAAAAATATTCATATTTTTACCTTATGTTATGATCCTCCTCCAGCAGACATGCAGGATCCTTTGCAGCTTTTATTCAGTAAAAAAAGCCATGAACAAGGAGCTGTTCATAGCTGAAGGTGATTGGCAAGGGGAGGTTGGATTAAGTTCCGAAGAAGTTGATCCACTCTCCCTGGCGCAGGTTGACTCTCCCCCGGTTAAAACCGAAGAACGAGTTGAAAACCAAGGCCGTCCGACCCCGGCAGGTCACCCGAATAAAATCTCCTCTCCTTAACCGAATCCGAGCGACTTGCGTGTTAAAATTGTCACACGACAGATTAAACGTTCGGCCCCGGGGGACAGGAAAGGCCTGTGATTTGCGCACTAACTGTGCTTTTTTCACTTCCACTTCACTCCTTTCTTATTCTTACAATACGAAGGAAGATGGAAGCTTGCTATAAACGAATAACCTGTCAAACAAATTTAGATGATCGCATACTTCATACCCGCACAAATTGAGCCCCGGGCAGTTGCCGGATCAAGCCTTTCACCTGAAGAGAGAGCAAGTGTTGATGAATTTCAGTGACTGGCTGTCCGGAATGCTCCGCTAATTGATCGAGATGAATCGGCTCCTCTTTCAGCAGAGCCAACAGCTGGTCTTCCGCCTCACTTACAGCTACTTTACCAGGACTTTCCGATTCCCTGGGAGGGTCCGGTTTCAGATAGGGAAATTCCTCCAGGATATCTTCCACCTGAAGGATGGGTTTAGCCCCCTGCTGGATCAGTTGATTGGTTCCCCGGCTGAGAGCCGAGGTGATCAGCCCAGGAACAGAAAACACCTCCCGGCCTTGTTCCAAACTGTAGTGGGCAGTAATCAAGGAGCCGCTTTTCTCCGCCGCTTCCGTCACTAAGGTGCCATAGCTTAACCCGCTGATAATACGGTTTCGCTGGGGAAAAAGGCCCGGGTGGGGCTCGGTCCCCGGCGGCACCTCGGAGACAACTGCCCCCTCGTGGACCAACTTTTTATATAAATCACGATGATGCCGGGGATAAACCACATCCACCCCACACCCCATCACAGCGATGGTCTTCCCTTTGGCCTCCAGGGCGGCCCGATGGGCTTCTCCATCCACCCCTGTTGCGAGGCCGCTGACCACAGTCCAGCCTCGGGCAGCCATCTCCCGGGACAGTTGACGGGTGACCCGCCTGCCGTAGGATGTCGGCTTACGACTCCCTACCACCGCTAGACAAGTTTCAGATAAGAGGGAGACTTCTCCCCGCACATATAACACCCAGGGCGGCTGTGGCAGTTGTCCCAGCATGGGCGGATATTCTTCGTCCAACAGCGTCACCGGTTGAATCTGTCTTACTGCAAGCTCCTTGTCCACTTTATCAATAAAATCCGCTGTCCATCTTTCACCAATCCGAGCCACTGTCCCACCGGGGATCTCCCGTTTCCATCGATTCAGCTCCGCATCTGTCGGTTGCCGCCCTGGATCCCAACCTAACCGCCTCAATTTATCCAGCGTGTGCCAGCCAACCCCGCGAATTTGGTGCATCGCCACCAAGCCGATTCGTTCCTCCCACTCGCCCATCCAATTCCCTCCTATCCATAAAAAAGGACCTCCTTGTAGAGGTCCTTCAACAGCACAGATGTTATTTCGCAGTGGTGCACTCTTGCAACAGGCCTTTTTCCTCCAGGACCCGGGCCAGCGTTTCGCCGATGGTAGCCGGTGTCGGGGCGACGGCGACGCCGCTCTTTTCCAGGGTGGCGATTTTTTCCGCTGCCGTCCCTTTGCCCCCGGAGATGATGGCGCCGGCATGTCCCATTCGTTTTCCCGGAGGAGCCGTCTGGCCGCCGATAAACCCGACCACGGGCTTGGTCATATTCGCCTTGATCCATTCGGCCGCTTCTTCTTCGGCAGTCCCGCCGATTTCCCCGATCATGATGACGGCGGAGGTGTCAGGGTCATTTTCGAAGGCTTCCAGCACATCGACAAAATTGGTCCCGTTGACCGGATCCCCGCCAATGCCGACAGCGGTGGACTGACCGATACCTCGGGTGGTCAACTGATGGACCGCTTCATAGGTGAGCGTCCCGCTCCGGGAAACGATCCCCACTTTACCGGGCGTATGGATATAACCGGGCATGATGCCGATCTTGCACTCACCCGGTGAGATGACGCCGGGGCAGTTGGGTCCCACCAACCGGGTCTTTTTACCTTCCATATAACGTTTCACTTTCACCATGTCCATCACCGGGATTCCTTCGGTGATACAGATTACTAGATCCAGCTCTGCATCCACTGCTTCCATAATCGCGTCGGCGGCAAAGGGAGCAGGAACATAGATGGCAGAGGCATTGGCTCCGGTTTTGTCTACCGCTTCACGAACCGTGTCGAAAACCGGGATCCCTTCCACTTCCTGTCCGCCTTTTCCGGGAGTGGTCCCACCCACGACACGAGTTCCATATTCGATGGCCTGCTTCGTGTGAAACAGACCGTTGGAGCCTGTAATTCCCTGCGTAATCACTTTTGTATCTTTGTTGACGAAAATACTCAAGATGGACCCGCCTTTCCTTTCCAGATGATATCGATGAAAGATTACTTCACCAGGGAAACGATCTTTTCTGCAGCGTCGGCCATAGAATCGGCAGCGGTAATCTTTAAGCCGGACTCATTCAGGATCTTTTTACCCTGCTCCACATTGGTCCCTTCCAGACGAACGACCAAGGGGCGGTCCAATCCGACTTCTTTAGCCGCTTCCACAACACCTTCGGCGATGACGTCACACTTCATGATGCCGCCGAAAATATTGATCAGGATCCCTTGTACATTGGGATCATCCAAAATAATTTTGAAGGCTGCGGTCACTTTTTCAGCTGTGGCGCCGCCTCCCACATCCAGAAAGTTGGCCGGCTCTCCACCGTAGTGCTTGATGATATCCATGGTAGCCATCGCCAACCCAGCACCGTTCACCATGCATCCGATGTTTCCGTCGAGAGCAATATAGGACAGATCGTATTTGGAGGCTTCGATCTCCTTGGGGTCCTCTTCGGACAAATCCCGCAGGTCGACAATATCTTTATGCCGATAAAGAGCGTTGGAGTCAAAGTTTAATTTGGCATCCAAAGCCATCACTTCACCATCGGTGGTGGTGATCAAGGGGTTGATCTCCGCCAAGGAGCCGTCTTTGTCTACAAAAGCTTGATACAGACCAATCATAAATTTAACCGCTTTGTTGGCTAGCTTTTTCGGAATGCCGATCGCATAAGCCAACTGCCGTGCCTGAAAAGGCTGCAATCCCACTGCGGGATCGACAGTTACTTTGACGATCTTTTCAGGTGTGTTGGCTGCTACCTCTTCAATCTCGGTTCCGCCCTCGGAAGAAGCCATCATGGTCACGCGATCCTGAGAGCGGTCGATGACAACCCCCACATAGTATTCCTTTTCGATTTTGCAGCCCTCTTCGATCAGCAGCCGCTTCACTTCCTTCCCTTCGGGGCCGGTCTGATGGGTAACCAGTGTGCTGCCCAAAAGCTCTTCTGCAAATTGTTTCACTTCGTCCAAGCTCTTGGCCAGTTTCACCCCACCGGCTTTCCCGCGTCCGCCAGCGTGGATCTGCGCTTTAACCACCCACAGATCGCCGCCGAGTTTCTTGGCGGTATCCACTGCCTCTTCCGGGGTAAATGCCACATGGCCCCGGGGTACCGCAACCCCGTATTGCCTTAATACTTCCTTACCCTGATACTCATGTACATTCATGCCCTATCCCCCTATCCAAAAAATACCGTATTGGAATACGTAAAAGTTGAACCTGATTTCGGCCCCCTTCCTTCTTCTTCTCAGGAAGACCGAATATGTGACAAGATTGATTTTTTATACATCCATCAGCTGCAAATGGAAAACCATCATGCCACGTGTAGCGGGCACCGTCATACGATAGGCGGTTCCCATGAAAGTATAGCGTAACGGTCACGGGTTTGCCAACGTCCTTGACGGCACAGGTCGATCTGCCGATGTTATGTAGCCGACCGTCTCTCTCCTAAACAGCAAAACAGAGGGCTGAGTCAGCCCTCCACCAGCAAATATCATTTCATCACTTCGGCCAGAATGGCACCGACCAAAGCAATCCCCATAAACAGGCCGGTAAAAATTATCGTCCCTTTTACCATGTCCAGAAAATCGTTTTCTTCTTCATGTTGATTACGGGGTTCCGTCTGGGAGCTCATCTTCCAACCTCCTGCGTTTCCGGACAGCAACACAGCTGTCCTAGGCTTCAATATCTTTTCCCAACCTAAGTATAGCATGCTTTGTATGCGCGGAAAATACTCTTATACCCGTATCTGTTTCGGCCCCCTGCTCCCCCTTCCACCGGGAATGCCGCGAGGATCCCCTCCCGGTCCAAGGTCGGAACTGTCGCCTTTGATGACAAAAGACATGCAACCGTTGTTTGTCCAGGGATAAAACCTGTTTTATCGAGGTAGATCAGCTCAAGGGGCTCTCTCTTCGACAACCTGCCGCAGGAATCCAGCATGGAAACCCCTCCGAACCGAAACATTTGTTCTTATTATATGTTTCCCCCATATAACGATGCAAGATCCAAATATCAGGACGCAGGGTTAAACAAGACTGTTTCTGTCGATAAAAATAGTATAACGTGACAAGGAGGGATTCTTCATGACTACATCCCGACAGTGGCTTTATCTGAGCTTCGCTTTCGCCCTCGTTTTGATCGCTACCGCGGCCCTGCTTCCCATCCCCTGGTTCAACGGCAACACAGTCGTTGAAGAAGTGGAAGAGGTTTCCTCCCGCGCCCCCGCCCCAGCCGATCAAACCTTCCATCTCGTCACCACTGAGTATAAGACCGAACATCGGGGTAAGGAGTTGGAAGTTTACCGTTGGAACCCGGGTAACCTGGTTGTCAGAGAAGGGGATCGCGTCCACCTGGTTTTACACGGTCTCCATGGCAAGGAACACCATTTCTCATTGAAAGAATTCGGGGTGCAAGGAACTGTGCGCAAAGGGGAGAAGACCACCGTCAACTTTACCGCTGACCGCCCAGGAACCTACGAGCTGGTTTGCGACAATCATCATACAGCCAAATCCAACGGCCCGATGGTGGCCTATATTACCGTCCTCGGTAAAGAAGGATAAAACCGCGTAAGACTGGGCTTTCTAAACAGGAAGCCCTTTTTTGCCGCGACAACTTGCGGTTTGCTACAATCAGAATAGAGCGACTTCAACACCCTGAGGATGGAGGGGTTCCATGAATATTCGGTTTTCCACCCCGCATCAATACGTTTTTATCCACGAAGATGTGAAGCACCTACTGATCCTGTGGTCCAAGGAAGCAAAAAAGCAACTTTTTGTCGTGGAAGAGGAAGGAGAGTGCATGACTCTCACCTATCCCGGGGAGACTTATCTGGAAACGGTATGGGCCCAGGTGGAACCGGTCTTCTTCCGGCGCCTAGAAACCGAAGAGGCCGACTTCCCCGTGGTGTTGGGAGCGACCTTTCATTTTCGGGGACAGCGGATCGGGATGTATTATAACCGGGAACAGCCCAGCGGTCCCCCTTATTTCTTCCGTTTGGCAGACGGGGAATTAAAAGATATCCCTGACGAGGAATACGAAGAGGTCGCCCGCACTTTCATGAATGAATTCCCCGAATATATCCAAGAGGAAAAAAACAGCTGACCCGCTTCAATAGATGCCGGAATAAACCGGCATCTATCATGTTTTCTGGGGCTTCAACACCGCCCGTACCGGACTGCCGTCGCCATCAGCCAAAGGAAGCGGCAACGCCACCAATTCATAATCACCGGGAGCGACGTGGTCCAACACCAACCCCTCCAATATATGGATTCCATGGTGGTTAAGGGCATGGTGTGCAGGCAACGCTTTACTGTTCAGAGGATCCACCGAAGGAAGATCCAGCCCCACAAGCCGGATGCCCTTTTGTGACAGCCAGGGGGCCAAGTCGGGATCGATCGCAGGAATCGATGATGGAAAGGCTGACCTTTCCGTCCAGGCATCCGTTCGAATCAACAGACGGGTCACCCCTGTCAAGTCTTCACCAGACAATTCCCGGGAGGTGATCGCTTGCGGCCGGTGGAGATGGATCACCCGAGCGTTCCCGATATAAAGGTCTGTATCTAAGTCGATCACTCGTCTTCCGTCGGAATCAAAATGAAAAGGTGCATCGATGTGGGTACCGGTGTGGGTGCTCATCACCACTTGACCTACATTGACAGAACCGGTCTCTTCCTTACTCCATGTCAACCGATAAGTAAAGGGGCTGTCCCCGGGCCAAACGGGTATTTTCTCTGTCAACACCTGAGATATATCGATCCAACCGCTCATGAAACCACCTCCCGTCTTGCCTTATGCCGTCGGTAATCCTTTGTCTCCATAATCTCTTTTAGAATGCGGACCGCCTCCCAGATCTCAGTATAGCTAGTATACAGAGCGACTGGAGCGAGGCGGATCACATCCGGGGGCCGAAAGTCGGGAACCACCCCTTTTTCTTTCAAGGATTTACAGATCCGGACCGCTTCCCTATGGGCCAGACTAATATGGCCCCCACGTCGCTCATCCTCTATGGGATTACCCATCGCAAATCTCCACTCCCCCAATTCCTGCTCCACCAACTCCATTAAGAAGCGGGTCTGTTTTAGGGATTTTTTCCGGATGAGGTCGATTCCCGCATCATTGAACATCTCCAAGGAACCGATCAAAGGTGCCAAACTGAGGATATGGGGGGTTCCGATCTGATAAGCGCCGGCATCGGCGGCGGGGACCAAGCGATGATCCATATCAAATTGAACCCTTTTGTCGGAGCTAAACCACCCGGCTAATCCCGGCCGCCCTCCGTGGTGTTTGTCGTGGACAAATAGGCTCGCAACAGCACCGGGACCTCCATTCAAATACTTATAATTGCACCAGAAGGCGAAATCCACCCCCCAATCGTGCAGGTGGTGAGGGATGGCTCCGACAGAGTGGCAAAGATCGAACCCGATGGGAATCCCCCGTTTCCGAGCCGCCTCTGTCAACCTTTTCATATCCAGCACCTGTCCGCTCCGGTACAAAACCGACGGCAGGACTATGATCGCCACCTCATCGGTCATCGCAGCGATCAGGTCCTCTTCATCCAACAGCTGTCCATCCCGGGAGGCGACTTGGATCAGATGTTTTCCCGGATCCAACCCGTGCAGACGGAGGTGACTCTGCATCGCATAAATATCCGAAGGGAAAGTGAGGGAATCAGCCAATATTTTGGTTCGCTTCCCTTCTGGCCGATAAAATGTCGCCAACAGTTGATGCAGGTTGACTGTGGTGGAGCCGGTGACGATCACTTCTGCCGGGTCCGCTCCTACTAAGGGAGCGCTCTTTTTGCCCAGTTCTTCTGACAGGGAAAACCAGGGATAACGGCCCGAAGTCCAACCGTCGATCCCACATTTCCGCCAACTGTTCAGCACGTCTAGACAAGTTTGTTCCGCCCGCTTCGACATCAGGCCGAGGGAGTTTCCATCCAGATAGATCTGTCCCTCGGGGAGGTAAAACTCTTCCCGATACCGACTTAAATCGTCTTCCTGATCCCATCGTTCCGCCGTCTTTCGCGTCCGTTCCATCATGAGCCCTCCTCATCGTCATTACAACTGTGTACGCAAACTCCACAGCTCAGGGAAAAAGCAGTGGTCCAGGATCCGCTTTAGATAACTGACGCCGGCAGAACCACCGGTACCCGGTTTGTGGCCGATGATCCGTTCCACCGTTTTCATATGTTTATACCGCCATTGTTGCTGTTTATCTTCAATATCGACCAATTTTTCCGCCAACTCATACAGATCCCAGTAACGATCCACATCCCGGTAGACGGCTAACCACGCCGCTTCCACACTGGGATGAGGGGAATGATTTACCGACCAGTCCCGATCGAGACAGGAGGGATCCACCGGCAAACCCCGGTCGGCAAGAGCCTGGATCGAAACATCATAAATACTGGGGGCATACAACGCTTTTTCCAACCGTTGATACAAGTCAGGCCGATGGCGATGGACCTCCAGTACCCTTCGATTTTTATAACCGAGGGCAAATTCGATCAAACGATACTGCCACGACTGAAACCCCGAGGAATGACCCAGCCGATCCCGGAACTGCATATATTCCGAAGGTGTCAGTGTGGACAGCACATCCCAGGACTGAATCAATTGCTCCTGGGTTCTTGCCACCCGAGCCAGCATCTTGAACACCGGCTCCAGCTCGCCGGAACGAACCCCTTGGATCGCTGCTTCCAGTTCATGCAGGATCAACTTCATCCACAACTCACTCGTCTGATGAATGATGATAAATAACATTTCATCGTGGTGTCCCGACAGCCGCTGTTGACTTTTTAAAATTCGATCCAGTTGTAGATAGTCCCCATAGGTCATCTCTTCGCTGAAATCGGTATGAATGTCCGGTTGACCCGACTTTTTGTTCACCATCATCCTCCCCCTTTTTCCTCCTGTTTGGGATATATGAAAAAACGCCACTCGGATAACTTACTCCCTTTCCGAAGCTTTCCCCACCGGAACCAAATAGAGGGGGGCCAACTCCGCTCCCGCTTTACCCAAAATGTTTGCGGCTTGTCGATCCCGGAAGCCGCCGATGGGAGCTGCATCCCAATCCATCGCCTGTGCTACCAGCTGCAGATTTTGCATCATATGTCCGGCCTCCATCAGGCAAAAGCGAATCCCCCGAAAGCCATAGCCTTCCTCGGCCCGCGTAAGATCAACGGCGATAATCAGGCAGAAACTAAACTCCATATCCGGCTGCACCAGAGCCTTCTCCACTTCTCCGTCCGGTTCACAGGGAAACAACACGTGCCCTTGGCTGAGATATTCGTAAAGCCCCGGTTCCAGGGACTCCATCTGCCGATTGAGGACGAAGATCCGATTGGGATAGAGAGGCCCCGCCGACGGATACATCCGCCTGTCGTCCTCGTCACTTCCCACCGCCCACTTTAAGTAGACACCCAGTTCACAGACCGTCCCTTGCGGCAAGGGGCGCATCTTATTGGGGGATCGCCGGGCGACCAAGGTCGACGCTAACGACCGATCCGGCAAATCCCCTGCACGCAGGTGGATCATTCCTTGTTGATTTGTCACACGGGAAGAATTCAAGTGTCGGGACACGATCGGGGGCCAGGCGGTCGCTTCATGAACCCATTTCAAAGGAGACTGCGGCTCAGCCTGCAGCAAACTCTTTTCCAGTAACTGCCTAACTGCGGGAACAGATGCTCCGCCCTTTTCTTCAAGCAGCACCTTTGTCTCCCCAAGGGAAAATTCCCAACCCTCCGTTGTCGGACAAACACGGACACCCGGCTTTAACCGATACTCTTTTTTATCCTCATCGTCGTTCAAGACGGAACCTCCCCCGCTTTGTCATATAAGTAAAACTATTTGTTGCATAATTGTAACATAAGAATCTTTTCATAAAAAAAGACGCCTCCTTGGCGTCTTTTTCCTTTACTTCTCTTTTTGTTTGGGTACAACCGCCATGGTACAGCGGGAAATGCAGATAAGTCGTTCTTCTTCATCGGTGATGCGAACTTCCCACACCATGGTGGAGCGCCCTTTGTGAAAGGGAGTCGCCACGGCGGTAACCATCCCCTCACGCTTGGAGCGAATATGGTTGGCATTGATCTCCAGCCCGACGGTGATTTCATTTTCCTGATCGCAATTGAGCCAGGCACCATAGCTGGCTGCCGTTTCCGCCAACAAGACGGATACACCTCCGTGAAGGATGCCAAAGGGTTGGTGGTGACGGGCGTCTACCGGCATCTTCATCACGACGCGGTCAGGATTGATCTCCTCAGTCTGAATGCCCAATAATTGAACCACATGATCAGGGTTCGACGTTTCCCGGTTCATAAAATCCCTCCTTTTGCTGATTTGCCAGCTGTCCGGTCCCGACGGGCCAGCCGCCGTTTCTCTCAACACCCCGTCTTCATAGAATGTCCTATCAAATCAAGAGGACGGATGTTCTATGATCGGGTTGGCATACAGTCCCGTTATCCTTTACATCTTTTTGGAAAGTGTGCGAGAACAGCCTCGGGGAGAGCGGAGAAAAGACCGTATCTCCACACTGCTCCTGGGCGCAGCGCTATGCCTGATGGTCGCCTGTCCCACTCTGGTCTTTCTTTCCAACGGCTTTCCCAGTCAACACCTTTTCTTTTATCTCGGAATCTTCATCGGGATCGCGGGGGTTTGGCTTCGCTGGAAAGCGATGCGGACACTGGGCCGCTTCTTTAGTCGAAACATCGGGATCCAACAAGAACACCGGGTGATCGACACCGGATTTTACCGGTTCATTCGCCATCCCGGCTACCTCGGCACCTTGATCACCTTTTTCGGATTTGCCTTAAGCACGTGCTGGTGGCCGGTTGTCCTGATCAATGGCTGCTGTTTCCTGATCGCCTACAGTTACCGAATGCATGTGGAGGAAAAAATGTTGATCGCCTTTTTCGGCAGCGCATACCGAAACTATCAGTCCCGGACCTGGCGGTTGATCCCTCTGATCTATTAAAACTTTTCCCCTTCGGAGAAGAAGGGCTTTTTCCTCACACTGACTGGAGCAAGCTTTTCACCTCGGAAGGCAGCTCTACCGCTTTTCTCCGCTTGGCATCGATCAACACCCAGGTAATTTCCGCCTCACAGGCGAGATCACCCCTGGAGTTAAATGCTTTTTGGCCCACCACACTGCTTTTTGTACCGGAGCGAATCGGTTCGGAAATGATCTTCACCTGTTCATCCAATTTCAGTTCCTTGCGATAATCGATACGGAGATGGACCACCACCGGCAAAAGCTGTCGCCGTGTTAACTCGTCCATCGACAAACCTAACTTTTTCAGCCATTCAAACCGAGCCCATTCCATGTATTCCAGGTACTTGGCGTGATTGACATGGCCGATCATATCCACATCGGTGGATCGAACCGTTAAATGAAATTCGTGTCGCATCGGTCGGCCTCCCCTTATAGAAGTAAACATAGTATACCATAAAATGAATGACCATTCATTCACAAATTGTATAAAAACCCAGCAAAAAAGCCACCATTTGGTTAGACCTCTTTTTTGAAGGACGTGATCGGTGTGTGGTGGATTGGGATCGCCTTCGTGATCATCATCATCATTTTTCTGTTGACCCAAAAACCGAAACCCAAAAGTAAGGAGAAAGATTTGTCCCGCGTCTCTTCCCAGACGGGCAGACGAAAAGTGATTTGGCTGATGGTCGACTCTCTGATGGCCCCCGCCGTGGATCTGGGGGTTAAAAACGGGGAATTACCAGCCATCTCCTTTCTGATCCAACACGGTCATTATCAGAAGGGTTTGGTCAGCTCCTTTCCCACGATGTCTGTTACCGCCGACACCTCCTTTTTAACTGGTGCCTACCCGGATCAACACGGGGTTCCGGGGCTGATCTGGTTCGACGAGCAGCAAAAGCGCCTGGTCAACTACGGAACCGGGCTGGGGGAGATGATCCAGGACGGTTGGAATCAGGTTGCGGAGGACGCGATCATCAACCTGAATCAAAAACACCTAAATCCACAAGTTCAAACCGTTTATGAAGAATTGGAAAAACAAGGTATCAAAACCGGCTCTGTCAACGGTATGATCTACCGCGGCACACGGGATCATGAACTTACCTTTCCCGTCTGGATGTCCGTTCCGTCCTCGATCCCTCGTCGCCTTTCAGTAAAAGGACCCGATTTTCTCAGCCTGGGCGCCCTCACCAATCCACTCCAGGAAAAGATCTCCCTACCCGATGGTCCCTTATCGGAATTCGGACTAAAGGATGCCTATTCCATTGATACGGTGAAGTTTCTGATCAAAGAAAACCGACTTCCCAATTTTCTGTTCGTCTATCTGCCGGATCCAGACAAACCGATCCACGGGAAAGGACCGGGTCCCCAGGAACGACAGGAATTGCAGAAAGTGGATCGGGAAATCGCCCAACTCCTGGACGCTTTTGGCAGTTGGGATGAAGCCCTTCGACAGGCAATCTGGGCGGTCTGCGGAGATGGGGGACAGACGGCGATCCATCCAGCGGATCAACAGCCCGTCGTCCGCTTGGACCAACTCTTGCAAAATTATAAAACCCTCCAGCCGGGCCGACAACCGGATGAGAATACGGATGTGGTGCTGGCTGTCAACGAACGATCTGCTTATGTCTATGCTTTGAAAGAGGAGGTCCAGCTGGAAGAACTGGCGGATCGATTAAAAGAGGACGATCGCATCGATATCCTGGCCTGGGTCGATGATGATGGTTGGGTCCGCATCGTCAATAGCGTGAAACAGAAACAAATGCGGTTTCGACCGGGAGGAGAATGGACGGATCCCTACAGTCAAACATGGGAATTGGAGGAGGAGCCAGCCGCACTGGATTTGAATCTGGATCAGAAGCGAAAGCAGATCACCTATGGGGAGTATCCGGATGGCTTGGTTCGTCTGCACGCCGCCTTACACTCCCATGCCGGCCGTTACCTCCTGGTAACCGCTCGTCCTGGATACGAACTGGCGGACACTGCTTCCCCCACCCACAAAGGGGGAGCGGGCCACGGCTCACTCCATCGAATCGATTCCACCGCCCCTTTGATCATCGCCGGAACGGATCAACTTCCGTCGCGTTGGCGCATCGTCGACCTGAAAGATTATATTTTGACCCTGTTGACCCCATCTCCATAAGTGAGCTGCCAAAAAGCCTGACCATATCGGCCAGGCTTTTTCAATCAACCGCCCATCAACATCCACTGTATCCAATGTGCCATGAATATCCCGACATAGTTTCCAACAGCATAACCTAATACCCCGAGCAGGACCGCCGGGGTGATCAAGGGGGTCCATCTTTTGGAGCTGGCCAACGCCAGCGCCGTTGACGGACCGCCCACACAAGCCTGACTGGCCACCGCCAACATTTCAATTTCCACTTTAAAAATTCGGCCCATTCCAAACAAGATAAGGGCGTGGACACCCACCATCACCGATAGGAACAGAAACACGACAGGACCTTTATTTACTAATGTGCTGAGAATGGTACCCGCACCCATGGTGGCGAAGAAGAAGTGAAGCAGAAAATTACCCACCTCCCCTCCCCCTCGCAAGCGGTTCACTGGAGTAAATGCCGCCAACAACAAAGCCAAGGTGGTATACCAGATCACGGAAGGGATTTCAAAGCCAGCCCATCGATTGATCACCGGAGTCACCGACTCCGCAATCGCCACCACTGTAAAAGTGACTGCCGCCAACAGGACCAAATCCTGAATGGAGACACCCTTCCGGTTCCAAAACTCGATCCCCTGTTCCTCGGCTCTCTTCGCCGTCTGCCTTCGGATACTGGGATACCATCGAATCAGCAGGGCCGGCAAGATCGCCGTCATCACCATCCACACGTTGGTCATGATATTATCGGCAGCCGCTCCGGTCGCAAATAAGGTTTCCGAAGTATCCAGGGCGTTCCCGACAGCGGCATAGTTGACCCCCCCACCGATGTAACTGGCTGCGAATTGGCCGCCCAGTTTCCACGCTTCCGGTCCGATCCAGCTGGCTGTCAACCCGATGGCCACACCCGCACCGACCATTGTTCCGATCATTCCCAATAGGATGGCCACCACGGCAGATCGGCCCAAGGAACGCAACCGGCTCAAATCCGAAGATAACAACAACAGGACGATGGCAAGCGGCACGGCATAGTCATTGGCAAAGACGTAAATCGGGTGGATCGTATCGACACCTACTGAGGGGGGGATCACCCCGAAATTAACCAGCAACGCCCCACCGGAAATGACGAGAATGGCTGTCCCCAGAAAGGAAAACAGTCGAAAGCGACGGTCCAGCCAAAACGATACGGCAATAAGGGATGTAATCATTGCTCCAACTCCAAAGGGAGTGGTGATAAGCGCATCACTTGGCATCAGACCTACCTCCATTCTGTATCCGGAATTGGTCCAATCATAAGCACATCATAACAAAAAATACTTAAAAAACCGGACGATTCCTCCTCTCTTATTCAATCTATGCAATAGGATTAAGGGATAACAGCAAACGAATTTTCCCCTGATGATTCATCATCCGTACGATAAAGGATTTTGACATTGTGACGAAATCACATATGATAGAAATAGAATGGAAACTCTACATAATGGATGCCAGTGAAAGGAGGAAGGAATCCCGCCTATCCAGTTATCCGGGTCATACAGCCGCGGAACACCGGGAGAGGAGAGAAAGAGGGACTGTCCCATGGACAACGTAAAGATCATTTGCAGAGGGATGCTCTATGTCGCCGTCTCCGGAAAAACTGCCGGCAAAGGCTACACGGAACAGGAAGCGCTCATCAATCTGAAAAAAAAATTGGAAAAAAAAGAGCCAACGGAACCAGAAAATAAAGAGTAATCGGATAGAAACAGGTCAGCCGCAGGGTTGACCTTTTATTTATTTTCCGAGCAGGTATCGGTTGTGATAAAAGGTTGATTCATGGTAGTATAGTAAAAAATATATTTCGGAATATTATGATTTATATGCGTGACGTTAGGAGGAACCGGATGAAACAACATAAAAACCGTTGGTTGATCGCCGCCTGTGCAGTCGGTATCCATCTCTCGATCGGTTCGGTTTATGCTTGGAGCGTTTTTACCAATCCCCTCAAAAGCCGTTTCGGGTGGGATGACAGCGAGATCGCCTTCACCTTCAGCCTCGCCATTCTTTTTTTGGGATTGTCCGCCGCTTTTCTCGGCCACTTTGTTGAAAAATACGGTCCCCGAAAAGCCGGTATTTTAGCCGCCGTCTTTTTCGGCATCGGCGTTACCGGATCCGGCCTTGCCGTCCAAATCGGATCCCTGTTTCTCCTGTACTTTTTTTACGGTGTACTGGGCGGAATTGGCCTCGGAGTGGGATACATCGCCCCAGTATCCACCCTAGTCAAATGGTTCCCCGACCGTCGGGGGTTGGCGACAGGCTTGGCCATCATGGGGTTCGGCTTCGCCTCCCTGATCAGCGGACCGATTATGGCCCGGCTGATCGAATGGACCGGAATCGCACCCACCTTTTATATTTTGGGTCTGGTCTATTTTGCGCTGATGCTCTCGTCTTCCCTTTATCTGGAGCCCCCGCCGGCAGACTGGCTGCCCCGTGGTTACAAACAACAGCTGCAGCAGGGGAAACAGCAAAAGATCGACAAACCCGTCCCATTGACAGCCCGGCAATCCCTAAAAACCCGACGCTTTTATTTTCTGTGGTTGATGTTGTTTATCAACGTCACCTGCGGTATCGCCATCATTTCCGTCGCCTCTCCGATGGCCCAAGAAATCACCGGGATGAGTGCCTTCGCCGCTGCCTCCATGGTGGGGCTGATGGGCTTATTTAACGGCTTCGGGCGGATCGGCTGGGCCTCCTTATCGGATGTTATCGGGCGCCCCAACACATATACCGCCTTTTTTCTGATCCAACTAGCCGCTTTTTTTCTACTGCCCCACACAACCCATCCACTCCTGTTCCAGATCCTGATCTTTTTGATCCTCACCTGTTATGGAGGCGGCTTCTCCTCCATCCCGGCCTATATCGGAGATCTGTTCGGCACCAGGGAACTGGGAGCGATTCACGGATACATTCTTACCGCTTGGGCCGCAGCAGGATTGGCCGGCCCCTCCCTCACCTCTTTGGTACGGGAGGCCACAGGCAGCTACACCTCAAGTCTGACCTTATTCGCCAGCTTGTTTATCATCGCTCTAATCCTGTCCATCTGGATACGATCGGATATACGGAACAAAGTCGCCCCACCCACCCGTCACAGCGCCTAGGGAGACTTAAATCATCGTCTGGGGATCGTATCCCCATTCTCCATCTTTTTCAGCAGACATCGTCATAAATCCCCATTCATCCGTTATAATGAAAAAAGGTTCATGGATCCATATTGAAACACAAAATGTGAAGGGGATTTTATGAAACTGATCCGAACGCTGATTCATTGGTCGATCTCACTGTTAATCGCGGCAACTCTCTCCCTGTTGATTACCACTTTCCTGATCGAACCCGCAGAAGTGAACGGCCAATCGATGCAACCCACTTTGCAGGACAACAACTATATCCTGATCTCCAAACTGCCAAATACGTTTGACCAGGTCCCAGACTACGGGGATATCGTAGTGATCGACAGCGTGATCAACCGTGATCGGTCCCTGATGAGAGAATTTCAAGAGGCCTCCTTGTACCGGATGGTAACGGGCCAGGAAAAAGCTCACAACCGTTGGCTTAAACGGGTGATCGGCCGACCTGGTGACACCTTGGAGTTTAAAGACAACATCGTTTACCGAAACGGTCAACTCTTAAAGGAACCTTATCTTAAAGATGCAACCACTCCACCCCCGTCAGACGAAGACATGCATAAACTGACCGTCCCCGAGGGCCACGTTTTCGTCATGGGGGACAACCGGCACAACAGTCAAGACAGCCGGGCGATCGGCCCGATACCGATTGATCACGTACTGGGGAAAATGATCTTCCAAATGGAAGGATGGCCCCTCGGGTAAGGGAAAAACCCCCACTTGGTGAGTGGGGGTTCTGTTATGGCCGTTTGATGTAACACGCACGTTTGACCAAGAGTTGGTATTGCCGAAGCGCCTGCTCACGCTTATTCCACAGCTCATCGATCACATCTAAATTGCGAAATTGTTGGGCCCGGCGTAATTCCCGCTGTATCGGTGCCACTATCTGGCTGTAATACAGGTCGGATTCTTTGATCATTTTTTTCTTCGAGGGAAGATTCGGCTCCCGAGGCGGGTGGGATTGCCGCCTTCTCTTTTTCACCATCGGAACCACCCTTTGCTGCAGGATGGTTCATCCTATGCGGGCCGGACATTGACCGCGATTGTCCGTTTATTTCTTCTTGATGTTGAAGTTGTCCTGAAGGAGAGACCAGTTGCGAGGATACTCCTCTCCAAGCACCCAATATCCGATCCCGCGCAAGCGGTACTCCTTGATCAGATCAAACTTGGCCTGTGTAGACTGTTCATTCTCAAACCAGACCACATGCTTTTTCTGTTGATCATCCCGATAGTAAAAAAACGGTGCTTGATCGCGGTTGTTAAATTGGATCTTTGCCCCTGTTTTTTGAGCCAGCTCCATCGCTTCCTGGGGCGCCAATCGTTTGGCCGGAGGGCCATCCTTTTTGTATGGAAGCGTCCAATCATAGCCGTACAGCGGGGCTCCCATCACGATTTTTTCCCGAGGTATTTTGGTGACCGCGTGGTCCAATACCTTTTTCACCTGAGGAATCGGTGAAACGGCCATCGGGGGACCGCCAGACCAGCCCCATTCATAGGTCATCAGGATAACAAAATCGGCCACCTTGCCGTGAAACGCGTAATCGTGAGCTCCGTGCCAGGCACCGCCCTGTTTTTCACTCGATTTGGGAGCCAAAGCCGTCGACACGGTGAAACCTTCTTTTTTAATCGCCGGCAAAAAAGTCTCCAAAAAACCGTTGTACAGTTTCTTATCCTTTTCCTTAATATGTTCAAAATCGACGTTGAGAGCTTGATATCCTTTTTGTTTCATCACCCGGATCACATTGCGGGTAAGCCGTTGGCTCGCCTTTTTATCCGTAAAAATCTTATGAGCCACTTCCGGCCTGAAATTTCCTTCCTCGAAGTTGGTAATCACCAACATGGGAATCGCCCCGTGTTTGCGGGTCTCTTCCAAGGCTGGTTCATCCTTCTTCAGCGGAGTCAGTCCTCCGTCAGGCTTTACCCGGTAGCTGAAGAAACTGACGTAGGTCAGATGGTCCGCAACCTTGTTGACATCCTTCACCGCTTTTTGTTTATCCATCGGCTCCAGAAAGCCGAGGGATTCGATCTTGCGCTTGGCTGGTCGGTTTTCATCGGGTCCGGCCTGATTCTGATTTCGAACCTTTTCCACCTTCGGCGGGTGGGCAGACTGAGCTTTGTGGGGATTGTTTTCCCCACTACCGCTTCCCTGTTGCTGTTGCCCCCCACTACCGCCACATCCCGCTGTTACGAGGAGGATCGCGGTCATGGTGATACTGATCAATCTGTTCATATGGATCTCCCCTGATTGTTTTGATTGGATTGAAATCACCCTTAACCTTTCAAAAACCGGCGGAAATTATGCGATATAAAAAAGCATGCCGAAGGTCGGCATGCTTTTTACGTTTGTTTGCGGTCCAACTCCCGCAACAGGTCATTTAATTTTTCCACCGCTTGTTCATAATCAGAGGGATCCACCTCTTGAGACAATACATGGGACAGATCCTCGTAATACCCCGTGGCATCGGTCGTCCACTTTCTGCGGATATCCTCTACCGCATTTCGCCATTCTCCTTCATAGTGGTTTACCCACCGGGGCATCTCTTGGCGGAGATAATCGGCAACCGCCTCTTCCAGACCCGTTTTCATCACGTCCCGAACCCGAGTCTTTCCGCCTTTTTCAAAGAAGTCCCGGCTGTTTTTAAACAGAGAAACCGCCTGTTTAAAAGCTTCCGGTCCCAGTTCTGGAAAGGGTGGATTCCAATCCGGTGCTGATACCTCCCACTGCGGGTCACGGGATAAGGGAAGATTGCTGTTCAGCTGGTGAGCCTCTTCGAGGAAAGTGTCCATCAGCTGACTCAGCCCCCCGGCCATCCAGCGCTCCACCCGTAAGGAGGTGGCCCGCAATTCCTGCAGGAGGTCGGACCGTATAAACTCGATCATCTCCCGGACGCAGGCGTTCAGTTGTTTTTTGCTCCCTTGATTACCACTCAGCACCACAGGGTTAAAAATTTCGGCAAACACATCATGATACCGCAGCAACAATCTCTGTTTCACATAATATAATTGCTCTTCAATTTCCTGACGTAGCGCATGCTGGTCGGAGGGTCGCTCCATCCCCTCCAGAAGATGGCTTAAGGCCGCCTGTTCCTCCCGATAGGCTTCTTGCTTGCGCCGCCGATCCTTATTATCTTCTTTCGCATCCTGTAACAATCCCCGTAACACACCTCGGGCCCGGTTCAGGTCCGACTCCATGCTATGGAGAGAGACTGACATCAGGTCCACATTTAAAAAGGTGCTGAAAGCCTCCCGAAATCGACCCATCCCGGTGCCAGACGGCGGCAGATCCCCGTCGACCGCTTGGGGTTTTAACGCCTGAAGGCTGGAGACGGCATGCATCCGGGGCTTGCGGATCCCATATTGGAGGAGTTGGTCCTCCAAATAGGCCATCACATCCCGTCTTTCTCGATCTGATGAGGCCAGGTCCGCAGCATTCATGATAAAAAACATCTTATCCATTTCAAAGGCATCTTTCACCCGGCCCAACTGAATCAGAAACTCGCGATCCGCACGGGAAAATGCATGATTATAATAGGTGACAAACAGAATCGCATCGGCATCCTTGATATAGCGGAAGGCTACTTCCGTGTGGCGGGCGTGAATGGAATCGGCTCCGGGGGTATCCACCAACGTGACTCCCTGTCGGGTCAGGGGACAGTCATAATACAACTCAGCCAGCTCCACAAAGCAGGCACGGGATTCGTCAGATACATAACGGCTGAACGCCTCCAACGTAAAGCGGCGAGATTGGCCCAACATCCCGACCACCTCTTCGTATCCCTCCCGAAATGCACGCAGGAAGGAGAGAACCGTCTGTTTTCCAGGATCGGGATCGGAGCGTTCCAGCATCTCCGAAATCACCTCCAGGGAGTCCTCCAGAGAGTCGACGGTTTTTCCGTAGCGTTGGCAGGCTTGCTGCACCTCTTGCAACAAGGTCTCTTTTTCCTTAAATCGGATGATCACTTCTTTGTGCCGATTCTCGCCCTCTGGAGCGGAGATTCGGTTGATCGCAGCGGTGGTCGGGTTGGGGGAAACCGGTAATACGCGGTCTCCCATCAACGCGTTGGCAAAGGATGATTTCCCGGCACTAAAAGCACCAAAGAGGGCAACGGTAAAGTGTCGATTCTCTACTCGCTCCCGCTTCGCCGCCAGATCCTGCCGGATGGACTGGAGCGGTTTGATCCCTTCCATCACTGATTCCGCTTGGCGGAAGGTGACCAGCGCCGCTTCCGTCCGATTGGCCTCTACAGGAGTAGATGGAGCATCGGACGAGATTGGATCCTCGGTATCTGCCTTTTGCGACTCCTGCAGAGAGGGATCCATCGCTTCGGGCCAGTTCCCTTCTTTGATGACCGGACTCGTTTCCCCCAGAATCCGCTTCAGATCGACTTCTTCTTCCGGCACCATCCGGCCATCAAGGAGCGCGTTCAACACGGATTCCGCTTCGCGATAATCGGACTCCAATCGCTCTATCTTTTTAGCTGAGTCGATCCGCTCCTGCAAGCGGGTTAGTTCCATTTCTGCTTCCTTCTGTTGAACCGCGATCTGTTGCCGCAGCGCATCGGCGATGGAAGCAAACCAATCCATCGCCAGACGGCGGTATTTCTGTTTGATTTTTTCCGAGAGATCGGCCGTGTACTTCAAAACATAGTCCCCGCTCAAGCCGGCGCCCTCTTTCACCGTTTCCTTTAACAGACCCCCGTGGACCGGGGATTCCCATTTGTATATTCCGGCCACCCGCTCTTCGCTGTAGATCCCCTTTTCATTCAGAAATCGGACCCCATACTGCTTGATGTGAACATCCAACTGGGCATCCACAGTCTGCTGCACGGCGTTCAAAAAGGATTGATACCGACTTTCTTTCTCTTTTTCCGTTTTTCCTCGGGAAAACAACCATCCCACTCGAAACTTGGTCAAGATCGTCTCTAAGTACAGGCGGGCCCGTTCCCGGTTTTCGTAGGGCATCAGGTAAGCATTGGCTAGGATATCTTCCAAACCCTTACGAAATTCGGCATCCGTCTGTTCCCACGCCTGATCGAGCCGTGTTCGCTCTTGTTGCCAAAAGTGGTATTCCCGCTCCAACTCCGATCTGGGCTCTGCTTCAGCCGCATATTCTTCCGCAATGCTTCGCTTCCGTTCCTCCAAAACCCGTAGGTGTTCCCGAACCAGATGGGAAGCTTCCCGATAAAGGCTCTGCTCCAACAGCTCGCTTCGATTCAGCACCAGCTCGCGAATCTGCTGTTTCAAATCATTCAAGGCGTTGTGCGGGTGGTCCGGCTGCCTCAGGGAGGTGTAAAACACCCCGTCCACCGCCGGTTCCCACCCGGAAAACGTCTCTTCTACCCGCTCTCGGAAGCGGTCAAAGGATAGCTCTTCTTCTCGATGTTTGTCGATTTGGTTGATGACCAGATAGACCTGTTTGTTCCGCTCCTTTAAACGACGGACAAAGTGAAGATTTCCTTCTGATTGCACATGGTTGTAATCCATCACATAAAAGATCGCATCCGCCAGGTGGAGGGCTGCTTCTGTCGACCTCCGATGAGCATCGTCGGTAGAATCCACCCCGGGAGTATCCAATAGAGTGACCCCCTCCGGTAATGGGGCATCTTGCCGATAGACTTCCACCGCAGTCACTTCTTCTCCGTTTTGACACAACCTTTGCAAATCGGCATCTGTATACGCACCGCGATATTCATGGCGTTCACCGGAGGTGAGCGTCATCACCACCCGATCCTCCCCGGCGCGAACCTTCACTACATTGGCACTTGTCGGGACGGGGCTTGTCGGAAGCAATTCTTTCCCGTACAACTCGTTTAACAGCGTCGATTTCCCCGCCGAAAAATGGCCGCAAAAAGCCACTGTAAACTCCTCTTGATCCCATTTTCGGATCAAATCCCGGATTCGGCCCTGATGCAGCTCGTCATTCCTCAAACCCATCAGACGATCGATCTCGGCCAACCGGTGGATCATTCCTGCTGTCAAAGTCTCAACCACGGTTCGTTTCCCCTTTGATCATAATTCCATTCCGATGTCTTGCTACAATACTTCTATGTTAATACAAGTGGAAAAGGGAAGTAAACGAATTCTCTTCACAAAAAATCCCCCGCCGCTGAATTGCGGACAGGGGTATGTCAAGACCAGACCAAAAAGTAAGAGGGATTCTTACCTTTATAATCTATTATTCGTAAGGGGTATCGATTTTTAGGTACCTTTTCATCTCTTTTTTAAAAGTTTTTTTTGCAAAATGGTCCTGTCCGTTTAACGGATCGGAATCTTCTTAGCAGTATCCTCCCGATGCTCCTGATAATAACGTACCAGATTGGGTAAGTAGGATTTAAAATCAGGACAGTGGATTCCTCCCTCCCGCAGGACCGACTGCGTCCAGGAGCTGTCATAATCAGATTGACTGGACATATAGGAGATCGCTTCTTTTTCTACGCCGAAATAGCGTCGGATCATGCGGATGGACATCATCGCTTTCGCTATTTTTTCCGGAATGGTATAGCGCGGTTTCTTTCCAAGCAACTCCTCTGCGATCATCTCGTAGACTTCCCGGGCGGAATAGGGAGACGGATCGGTCAGATGAAAGGTTCCGTCTTTCCCCGCATGGGTCAAATATACTGTGGATTGAATGATATAGTCCACCGGCACAATATTGAAAGGGTTTTCACCTTTACCCACATAAGGAACCGGAAACGGGTTCATGGCATCCAAATAACGGAAGATGAAATAAGGACCGTCAAATTTCTCCGTCTCTCCCGTTTGGGAATCCCCGACGACGACCCCAGGTCGGATAATAGTGGTTGGAACCCCTTTTAAATCACGCACCAGTTTCTCCGCTTCAAATTTGGTCTCTTCATAATGATTTTTAAAATCCTGGCCACATGCCAAATCCTCTTCCGTCACCTTCCCGGTCCGCGTTCCCGAAACATAAGCGGTGCTGAAATACACATACCGCTTCAGATGTGTTAAGGACTGTACAAACCGGTTCACATGGTCCGTGCCCTTTACATTGACCTTATAGGCGGCATCTTTGGGAACAGCCAGATCATAAATGGCCGCCAGGTGCAGGAAATGGGTCACCTCTTCCCGGAGGCGGTTCGTCTCTTCCTCGGGGATCCCCAAGTCTTCCAGAGTGATATCCCCCTCCAGCAGGTGCACATGGTCTTGTGAGCCGATCTGTTGACGAGCTTTATCCATTTGACTGGGATGAACGAGAAAGGTGAAGCGAGCGGAGGGGTCATGTTGGACCAATCCGCGAAACAGCCGGCCAGAGAGGAATCCGGGATACCCTGTTAACATGTAATGATTGGACAAAAGCGATCACCTCAAACTCGATTTTCCGGACTAAGCGGATACGATTCCGTATCACTAATTTTAATAAACAAAATCATTTTTCTCAACTGTAATTTAAGAATATTTATACAAAGGGAACGCTTTTATCTGATCGCTTTGTTCCTACGGATAATCGGCAAACAAAACCTCATACTAAATGGGAGAACAAAAGGAAAGGGTGTATCGATTGGCTGAACGAGTCTTTATCAGCCCCTCCAAATATGTGCAAGGTAAAAACGCCTTCGAACAAATCGGAACATATTTAAAAGGGATCGCTCAAGGAGCTGTCGTCATCGCGGATCAAACTGTTTAGAAATTGCCGGACACCAAGTGGTCCAGGAATTGCAAAAGGAAGACATTCCAGGCCTTTCAGATCACCGCAGATGAAGTGGCTGATGCGATTGTAGCCGCCGATCAATACGCCCGAGCATATCAAGAAGCAGATCCATTCTCCTAATCCAGCCACATCGCCTGGATATCGACCTCTTAAAGCAGACACAGGCCCTCTGTGGACGGAACTGCTTTAAGGGGTTTTTTCGTTAAACAACAGCCCTCTGTAAGTTGATCCTCCCTTTTCTGCAACGATTTATTATTTTAGTAGCGAGGATCGATCGGTACGTTATAATGTTGGATAAAAAACAATCTCTGTATGATATTAATTAATGATCCGGAGGTCTATCCCATGGAGCTGAGACAGATCCAATATTTTATTGAAGTGGCGAAACGGGAACATGTCACTGAGGCAGCCAACGCCCTTCATGTAGCACAATCTGCAGTCAGTCGGCAAATCGCCAACCTGGAATCGGAACTGGGCGTGCAACTTTTTGTCAGGGAAGGGAGGAACGTGCGATTAACCGCCTTAGGTCGGATCTTTTTGGAACACGCGGAAAAATCAGTTTTCGCCATCGACAAAGCATTGGTGGAGATCGAGGAGTTTTTGGATCCGGAGCGGGGCACGATTCGGCTCGGTTTTCCCAGCAGTATGGCATCACATATCCTGCCGCGGGTGATTTCCGCTTTCCGGGTACTTTATCCCAACATCAACTTTCAACTCCGACAAGGTTCCATGCGACAACTGATCGACTCCTTGATTCGTGGGGAGTTGGAGCTGGCCATGATCGCTCCTGTCCCCTCCGACACCCGGGATTTTAAGGGGGATATTTTTTTCTCTGAAAAGCTGGTGGCCCTGCTCCCCTCCAACCATGACTTGTCTGACCAACCCGCTTTGCGTTTAGACCAGCTGCGGAATCATTCATTTGTCCTCTTTCCCTCCGGTTTCGTTTTGTATCAAATCGTGGTGGAAGCATGCCAGCAGATGGGTTTTACACCCGATGTATCCTTTGAAGGTGAGGATATCGATGCCATCAAAGGCTTGGTCGCTGCCGGCCTCGGCGTCACCATCCTCCCGGAGATCACCTTGATGGAAAGCATTCCACAGGGAACGGTCAAAATCCCCATCAGCGAACCAGAACTGACCCGCACCGTCGGAATCATCGTCCCTAAAAACCGAGATCTTCCTCCATCGGAACAACTGTTTTATGATTTTCTGAAAGACTTCTTCGCCAACCTAGACCGATTCCGAAGTTGAAACCACATCCAGACAAAAGGGACAGGGTTTAATCCCTGCCCTCTTTTTCTATCCCCACCATTTCCACGGTTAAGCGAGAAGGGGAATGATCAGGCTGGCCAGAAGCAGAATCAGGGCTCCACCTAGACGGGAAGATATTTGAGCGAAGGGCATCAACTCCATCCGTCGGGAAGCCGACAAAACCGCAACATCCCCTGTTCCGCCCATATTGGCCATACACAACCCCGCGGTGATCGCCGATTCGATGGGGTAAAAACCGACCCATCTGCCGATCAAAGCGGATCCGGCTACCGCACCTAGCACAACGGAGAAAACGATCAACACATACTCGACATTAATCGCTTGCAGAACCGCCTCTAGATCGGTGTATGCCACTCCGATCCCCACCAGAAGAGCGAAGGTCCAGTTTTTCGCCACAAACCGATACCACTGGCTGGCCCCCTCTTCCAAGGTTGCGGGAATCAACCGGAAAATCTTTGCTGCCGCCACCGCCAAAATCATCAAGGCGTAAGGATGGATCGGCACCCATTGGCCCAGCACTTGACCCAGAACAAAAAAGCTTAACGCCGCCAGCAGCCCTCCCCCCATCAAGGTCATATCCAATCGGATTTTTTCAGCTTCTTGATACTCCATTCCCTTCATCAATTGTCCGTTCCCGGTCCAGTTTGGGAATCGTTTGCCAATCCGATCCAACAACCCCCCAAAAATGATGGCAAACACATTCCCCAATGCCAATGCCGGAACGAGAATCGACAGATAGTACTCCGGACTTCGCCCCATCAGCTCCGAATAAATTTGGGACATGGGAACGGCACCAGCCCCCATACCTCCCCCCATGATCGGCATGGCCACGACCAACGCAGCTTCTTTCACGTCAAAACCGATAAAAAAAGCAACCACACAGGCCAGCACAATCGATCCCAACACAGCTGCCAGCAAGGGGAAAGCGTAGCGGGCTCCCGCTTTGACCAGAAGCCGAGAATCCATTCCCAGAATACTGCCGGTAATCAAGGCAGCGATATAAAAGTCCAAAAAGCCGCCAGATTTCATAAACTGGGTGATCGACGTCACCGTCTCCTCGGGCATCCACCCGCCATACACCATCACCGCGGATGCAAAGATCGCCACAATCGCTCCACCGCCTAAAAAGCTGCGGATCACCGGGGTATGATCTCCGATCCAGCCAAACCACTCACCGAGGACGATCATAATCAATAGAGCCCCGATCATCCCCGAAGGCAATAAGTTCAGATACATGGCGACAATGGCCAACAGAGAAAAAAGTGCGAACAGGGGGAGAGGGATACCATATATTGCAAGCCCTTTCAATCGATCCCACGATAAATGGCCTGATAAATTTCCTTGCTCCATTCTTTGCATCGTCATCCTCCTTGGCTATCAACCTCCTTTCATCTTATATCCCCCCTGAACGGAGCACCCAGAAATAATAAGCAAACAAACCATTTTGTAAATAAATTAACTCCGTGTCCCCACATAAGGTTGAATTCGTTCTCGATGATCCCGGGTCAGGTAATACCGGTAAACCGGCCGGCCCACTTCCCGATATTGCATAGCGACAGAGAGATACCCGATCTTGACTAGAAACTTCAAATATTTGGACGTGGAAACGCGGGAAATGCCGGCTACCTGAGCCAGGTCACCAGTAGAAAATCCCGCCTTCGTTTGCTGAATGCTCTCTACCACCCGTTCCAATGTGGTAAACGTTAAACCTTTGGGCAATTCCGGCGTCGGTTCGTCAGACAAACTGCGGGACTGGAGGAGTCGGTCCAGCTCCTCCTGGCTCCATTCTTCCTGTCCGCGCATCAACTCCAGCTCTTTTTGATAGGATTCGAGAGACTGTCGCAACCGTTCAAATTCAAAGGGTTTGATTAGATAATCCGTCGCCCCTAGTCGCAGGGCAGTCTGAATGTGCTGCACATCGCTGGCGGCGGAGATGACGATCACATCGATTTCCTCCTCGGTGTATCGGAGCTCCCGCAGCAGTTCCAGTCCGTTCTGCCCCGGCATAAAAATATCTAATAGTACCAAATCGACACGATTCTGGGCTAAAAGATGGAATACCTCGGATCGCTCCGACGCCCAACCGACACAACGAAAGCCCGAGATCGCCTCCACGTACCGTCGGTTGATGGTTGCCACCATCGGGTCATCTTCCACGATCAATACCTGGATCATGAGCTCACCTCCTCCCGTTCTCGGGGCAAATCCACCTGAAAGGTTGTTCCATCCTTTCCGGAGCTGAACCAGAGGGTCCCCCCCAACCTTTCCACACTCTGCTGTACCAGGGTCAACCCAAAACCCCGATCCTCTCCCTTCGTGGAAAAACCTCTCACAAAAATATTCCGTCTCAGCACTTTCGGGATCCCGCCACCGGTATCCGAAACCGAGAGCGAAAGTTGGGTATCCGATGCCTTCAGTACGAGATCAATCTCCTTTTGTCGTGCCTTTCGCACCGCTTCCAAGGCATTGTCAATCAAGTTGCCCACAATGGTAACCCACTCGTCGACCACATGAGCCTCCGGAGACTTCGGCCAACTTCCTTCCCCCGTAAGATGTAGCTCGACCCCCTGCTCCCGAGCCGCACTCATTTTACTCAACAGAAAGCCAGCCAACACGGGGTCCTTCACCAGCCGGGAGACAGATCCCACCTCCAGCTGATAATGATCGGTCCATTGCCGAATATACCCGGAGAGTTCTCGATACTCCCCGATTTCCACCATTCCCAATATCACATGGAGGCGGTTCATAAATTCGTGGGTTTTAGCCCGCAGGGCTTCGGCATACATCTTGACGCCGGTCAGCTGTTCCGCCAGCTGTTTCACCTCCGTCTTGTCGCGAAAGACGGCCAACGCTCCGATGACATGATGGTCCACTAGGATCGGAGCCCGGTTGACAAGCAGAGTCAACCCGTTCATTTGCAATTCTTGATCCTTTTGCAGGGAGCGGTTTTCCACCACCTCCTTCAATCGAAAGCGAGGAATGATCTCTTCCGCCTGTCGCCCGATGAGATCGTCAGACAGCCCCGCCTTTTGAAAGAGACGGACCGCTTCCCCATTGGCCAGAATCACTTGCCCTTCCCGATTGACAGCGACGATCCCTTCCCGGACCGACTCCAGCATCGCGTTTCTTTCTTGCAGGAGTCTGGCGATTTGAAGCGGCTCTAGCCCGAACAGCACTTGTTTGACCTTGCGGGCCAGCGCCCAGGCACCCAGGATGCCGACCAAGAGGCCAAAGCCGATGGCGGGGTAAAGGACACGCAAGCGGCGGCCCACGGCCTCTTCCACCCGGTCCTTCATGAGGCCGACAGCCACCACCCCCACTTGCTTCCCTTCTCCGTTTTTAACCGGGACAAAAGTGCGCAGGGACGCCCCTAAGGTTCCCTCCGCCACCGAAGTGTAGGAGTCGCCATGAAGGGCTTTCCCCTCATCCCTCCCGACAAAGCGTTTCCCGATCTTCGCCGGGTCCGGGTGGGACCAGCGTATCCCGTTCATATCCATCACCACGATAAACCGAACCCCGGTTTTGCGACGAACCTTTTCCGCGAAGGATTGGATCGCGCCCTCTTCTCCCTTTCCTTCCAGGGATTGAACCACCACCGGGGAGAGGGCGACGGACTGCGCGATCCCCATCGCTTGATCGGACAAGCGCCGCTCCGTTTCCTCCACCATCTCCTCCCCGACCAAGATTCCGGTTACGGACAAGGCCAGGATCACCACTGTGCAAACCAACAGGGTGATAACATGCCGCAGACTGAATTGAAATCTTCCGAATCGCATCGGTTTTCCCTTCCATTGGCCGAAAAATCTATAAAGAGTTTATCCATGATCATGATAGACGGCAAACGAAGCACTCTCTATCTAGCAAATATCCAGGACTCCTGTTCGACTAAACCTATTCCAAAGATCATTTTTGATCTTTCCACTCAGAAGCCAGAATCCCATACACGAGACAATCATCCCAGCGACCATCAGCCAGGAGATCTCCCTGTTTCAGGGTTCCTTCATGGCGCATGCCGAGTCGCTCCATCACACGGCGGCTTCTGTTATTCCCTGCGGCACAGCGGGCCTCGATCCGGTGAAGGCCTCGCTCCTGCACCAGATCATCCAAGAGGCGGCTGACGGCGGCTGTTATGATCCCGCGCCCCTCAACATCCTTTCCCAGCCAGTAACCGATCACGGCTGTCTGGTTTTGCTGATTGATGGTATTGGCACCGGTCACCCCGGCGAGTTTACCATGGGCCCAAATGCCAAAATGAGCCTCCCTTCCCTCAGACAATCCCCTGATCGCTCCTCGGATGAAATCCTCCGTATCCTTCGGGGAACACGTTCCATCGACAAAGGGCAACCAAGGATTCAGGTGATCCCGGTTCACATCCACCAACCGATACAGCTCCCAAGCATGATGAGGCTCCAGCCACTTGAGATCCACATCTTCCCTGACTCGTTCACTAAACATTTCAGATGCCAGCTCCTTTCCTCTGCAAAAGGGTAACCATCACCACATGGCAGACGCCATCGATGATCAAGGAGACCCCGACCCTCCCCAGGGAAAGTCGGGGTCCTTCTCCTTGTTATCGGTTTTCCATCGGCTCCACCTGGTGGGCTTTCAGCTTCTTCACCCAATCATCGGGGATGGGAATACTTTGTTGCTTCTCGAAGTCGAAATAAACCATGACCGACTCCGAGCGGCCCACAGGGACACCGCTGTCAGCGTCCAGGAGCTCCTGCCCAAGGCGGAAACTTTTGTTCCCGATGTGGCTGATGCCGGTGCGGACTTTTAACCTCTGGTTGAAGTACACCTGCCGCAGAAAATCGCAGCTGATATGCCCCAGGATAAAGGGCCATTCCGACATGCCCATGGGAGCACCCAATTCCTCGAAAAATTCCACCCGCGCCTGTTCCAAGTAGACAAAATAACTGGTGTTGTTGACGTGGCCCAAGGCATCGGTTTCACAAAAGCGAACCTTGATCTCTGATTCGATCATGGAATCCCTCCTCTGCTGATGACTCTGATATTTAAACGGCTTCCACGACCATAGCGATCCCCTGTCCGCCACCGATGCAGAGGGAAGCCAGCCCGTATTTTTTGCCCTGCCGTTTCAATTCGTACAAAAGGGTTAACAGAATGCGGGCCCCACTCGCTCCCACGGGATGGCCGAGGGCGATGGCTCCGCCATTTACGTTGACGATCTCCCGGTTTAGCCCCAGATCCTTTTCCACCGCCAGGTATTGGGCGGCGAAGGCTTCATTGATTTCCACCAAATCGATCATTTCCAGATCCAAATCCGCCCGTTTCAAGGCGAGACGGCTGGCGGGTGCGGGACCGATCCCCATGATCGTCGGATCGACGCCGCACACCGCCCAGCTGAGGATGCGGCCGAGGGGTTGGACGTCCTGCCGCTGGGTCGCCTGTTCTGACGCCAAGAGCAGGCTGGCCGCTCCGTCGTTGATACCGCTGGAGTTGCCGGGGGAGACGGTACCCTCCTTTTTAAAAGCGGGCTTCAGTTTGGACAGACCTTCCAGGGTCGTTTCCGGACGGATATGCTCGTCCCGGTCCACTTGTTTCGTCCCTCTTTTGCTCCGGACCGTCACCGGTACAATCTCTTCTGCGAAGCGGTCCGATTCCCGGGCGGCCAGCGCTCGCTGTTGGCTTCGGAGCGCGAACTGATCCTGCTCCTCCCGGGAAATGGCGTATTGTTCTGCCAGGTTTTCCGCCGTCAATCCCATCCCTAACCCGCACTGCTTATCGCTGAGGGTTTCGGATAAGGTGTCGGCTAGCTGCCCGTCCCCCATCTTCATCCCCCAGCGGGCTTTACGCAAGACATAGGGGGCCTGGCTCATGTTTTCCGCCCCACCGGCCAGCCCCAGCTCCGACTCTCCCAGCTGGATCGACTGGGCAGCGGAGACCACCGCCTGCATACCGGAACCGCAGAGGCGGTTGACAGTCAGCGCCGGGCTTTCGATGGGCACTCCCGCCTGCAGGGCGATGTGCCGGGCCAGGTAGGGAGCTCCGCGATGGGTTTGAATCACATTGCCGAAAACCACGTTGTCTACACGGGACGCCTCTACGCTCGCCCGGTGGATCGTCCCTTTCGCCGCGGTCACCCCCAACTCCTCGGCAGATACGTCGACAAAAGATCCTCCGAAGGTGCCGAAGGGGGTGCGGGCACCACTTACAATATACACATCTGTCATTGGTTGCACTCCTCCTGGAAGTTGGATTGATTGAAGCAAGCCTTCACAACCATCATACAAGTCTGAATGATTCATCTCTAGAAAAGAAAGGGGGGTCATTCATTCTACTGTCTATCATTTTTCGATAGGGGAGGGATTGATGCTCCTCCCGCAACGGGGGCAGGTGAAAGAAAAGGTGACTTGATACCAGGTCATCGAACACCCCGGGCAGCGGTGGACGGGCTCTTTTTTCGATTGACACAATGCTTCGGCGTGTAGTCGATCACGGGCATGTTTGACGATCTGTTCCGTCTGTTTCAGCGGCAGACCGTACTTCCGGGCCAACTCTTCCGTCAGGCGGTCATACACAAACTTTCCCTTCCTTCCTTAAAGGTGACCGTAATGGTTATCCAATTCGTTTTTTAGATGGGAAAAGCCTTTTTTCACCCCACTCCTTTCCACGGGGAACAAACCGTGGTACAGTCTCGGAAGAAAAGATGAATCACCATCCGACGGAGGCGACGTCCATTGGCCTTTTCATTGCCCAATGACTGGAAAACGGTCATGTCCGATGAACTGGAGCAACCTTATATGAGGGAACTGTACCACTTTTTGCAGTCGGAGAGAAGACAACATCCCGTATTTCCCCCGGAGGAGGACCTTTTTTCCGCCCTAGCGCTCACTCCCTACCAACAGGTGAAGGTCCTGTTATTGGGACAGGATCCCTATCACAGGGAGGGACAAGCCCACGGCCTCTCCTTCTCCGTCCGTCCCGGTGTTCCCTTGCCCCCTTCATTAAAAAACATATTTAAAGAGTTACAGGCGGATGTGGGGATTTCCATTCCCAAACACGGTCACCTCACCTCTTGGGCACGGCAGGGGGTATTGATGCTGAATACGGTATTGACTGTCCGCGCCCATCAACCTCACTCCCACAAGAACAAGGGGTGGGAAACCTTTACTGACGCCATCATCCGTAAAGTCAATCAAAAGGAGGATCCAGTGGTTTTTGTGCTGTGGGGAAATCCGGCAAAAAAGAAGAAGAAATGGATCGACACCGAGAGGCACACGGTGATCGAATCGGCCCACCCCTCCCCTTTGTCCGCCAGGCGAGGCTTCTTTGGCAGCCGGCCCTTTTCGGCGATTAACCGTGCGTTGAGAGCAGCGGGGCATCGTGAGATTGATTGGACGATTCCGGATCTGGACTCAAAAAGAGCACATTGACAGAACCACGGGACCCGTGCATAATAATAGCAACGAAAACGGACTCGTTTTGCAAACGCGATGACGGAGGCCAGTAAGGCCGGCTTACCGATCAGAGAGCGGAATCCACAGGCTGTAAGGTTCCGTCGGGATGCCCGCCCTAACCCACCTCCAGCAGCGGACGGCGACCAAGCCGAACCGGCCCCGGCCGTTATTCCGGTACGAGACGGGCACATCATGTGCCAATAAAGGTGGTACCGCGGAAGAACCCTCTCTTTCGTCCTTTTATGGAAGAGAGGGTTCTTCTTTTATTTGCAAATACAGAGGTGTCAGCATTGGACCAGGAAACCATCATAGTCAAAATCGGAACATCCTCTTTAACCGACGAATCCGGCCGACTAAATACCGCCCGCCTCCAACGCCACGCAGACTCCCTGGTGCAACTGAAGCAGGCGGGATATCGGGTGGTGTTGGTCTCGTCAGGAGCCATCGCCGCCGGCTTCCACGAGCTGGGGCTTAAACAACGCCCCCGCACCCTCGCCGGGAAGCAAGCGGCCGCCGCCGTGGGGCAGGGACAGCTGGTGCAGCGTTACCGGGAAGCTTTTGCCGCATCGGGCACCTCCTGCGCCCAAGTGCTGCTCACCCGAGGGGATTTCGACGATCGAACCCGTTTTTTAAACGCCCTCAACACCTTAAACTACCTGCTGGAACGGGACTGTGTTCCGATTGTCAACGAAAACGACTCTGTCGCCGTCGATGAGATCCAGTGGGGAGACAACGATACCCTGGCCGCGCTGGTAGCTGGCTTGCTGCAAGCCAAGTGGCTCTTGTTGGTCACCAACACCGACGGTCTCTATACCGCCAACCCGACTACGCAGCCCGATGCGGAAAAGATCCGCCATTTGCATCGGATTGACGAAACCCTTCTCTCCCGTATAGATGACAGCAAATCCAGCCTAGGCAGCGGAGGGATGCGTTCCAAACTGCTCGCCGCCCAAAAAGCCTCCCAAACCGGGGTCCAAGTCTATATCGGGACCACCGGCGAACAGATCGGCTGGATGAAGAAAACGGTCCAAGGTGACGGCAGCGGCACCTATATCGACGCCATCCCCCACCGGATCAGTCGCAAGGAACAATGGATCTCCTCCCACTCTCGCCCCCGCGGTCGGGTTACCGTGGATGCTGGCGCCGCCAGAGCCTTATTAGAAGCAGGCGGGAGTCTGTTGCCTTGCGGGATCGTCTCCGTCCACGGTCCCTTCGATTCCGGAGAACTGGTGGAGGTGATCGGACCGGATGATCGTTCCCTGGGTCGCGGCCTTTGTCGTTATTCCTCCCCCCTGCTTCAGCAAGTGAAAGGCCTGCAAACAGAGGAAGCCGCTCGGATCGCCCCCCACCATCCCGAGGAAGTGATTCATCGGGACGATTGGGTCCCTGTCAAACAACAGCCCTTAAATCAGAACCTCGAACCTCAAGCTGGGAAAGGAGAAGGAAAACATGAGTGATGTGCGGCAAAAAGCGAAAGCGGCCAAAGGAGCCGCCAAGAGATTGGCCATCCTCACACCGGAGGAAAAAAACAAGGCTTTAAAGACCATCGCCCGCGCCCTTCGGGATCGCAAAAAGGAGATTCTGGAACAAAACCGTGAAGATCTCCGCGCCGGGGAACAAGCCGATCTGTCCACGGCGCTGATGGACCGGCTGAAACTGACTGATGAGCGTCTGGATGGTATGGCTCGGGGACTGGAAGAGTTAATAGAGTTGCCGGATCCAGTAGGGGAGGAATTGGAGACAATTCATCGGAAGAACGGGCTGCGGATCCAAAAAGTGCGGGTGCCCCTCGGTGTCATCGGTATGATTTATGAAGCCCGTCCCAATGTCACCGTGGACGCCGCCGGTCTTGCGCTAAAAACGGGGAACGCCATCCTGCTCCGAGGCTCTTCCTCCGCCTTCCGCTCCAATATCACGTTGGTCCAGGTGATGCAGGAGGCCTTATCCGACACTTCCTTGCCGCCGGAAGCGATCGGGTTAGTAGAAGATCTCAACCGGGATGCGGTACAAGAAATGTTGACCCTGAAGGATGGGATCGACGTGATCATCCCCCGGGGTGGATCCGGCCTCATCCAGCGGGTGGTGCGGGAATCCACCGTTCCGGTGCTGGAAACCGGTGTAGGTAACTGCCACATCTACATCGATCGCTCCGCCGATCCGCAGATAGCGCAAACGATTGTCATCAACGGAAAAACCGACCGCCCCGGCGTCTGTAACGCCACCGAAACCCTCCTCGTCCACCAAGATTGGGCGAAGGAACACCTACGCCGCCTCTGTCACGCTCTGGGCGAACACCAGGTGGAAATCCGGGGCTGCTCCCGCACCCGGGAGCAGTTTCCCGAAGCTGCTCTTGCCGATGAAACGGACTGGGAGACGGAATATCTGGACCGGGTATTGGCTGTTAAGGTGGTGGATTCGGCGGAGGAGGCGATGGAGCATATCGATCGCTACGGGACCCGCCACTCGGAAGCCATCATCACCGAAAACGACGACATCGCTCGCCGCTTCCTCCAAGGAGTCGATGCCGCCGCCGTCTACCACAACGCCTCCACCCGCTTCACCGATGGATCCCAGTTCGGTTTCGGTGCCGAAATCGGCATCAGCACCCAAAAGCTGCACGCCCGCGGCCCAATGGGACTCAAAGAGCTCACCTCGTACAAGTATCACGTGCTCGGCTCCGGCCAGGTGAGGTGAAAACGGGTAGATAAAACCTATAAAAGTAAACGGACCGCATGATTTGCGGTCCGTTTTCCAATTAGGCTTACGTTGCTTCAACCAATAACTTTTCACCTAAAATGATTATTATATCATGCGATATTTCATCGCCTGTGTTTTGGGCTGGTTTCGTCTATTATCAAACCGTGGGCTTACACCCACAAAAAACCGCTGACCGTCCAGCCGGTCGGCGGTTTTTTGTGATTACCTCTTCACCCCCGCATAGGCTTCCCGCAGCTGTCGCTTCAGAATTTTGCCCGATGCGTTGCGGGGCAGATCGTCTAGGAAGTGAACCCGTTTCGGGACTTTGTGGGCGGCCAGCCTCTCTCTGGCGAAATGGATCAGCTCGGCTTCCTCCAGCTGTTCTCCTTCTTTAAGCACGACGATGGCGGTGACCGCTTCGATCCACTTGGGATCCGGTGTGGAGATCACCGCCACTTCTTTGACGGCAGGATGGGGATAGATAGCCTCTTCCACATCCCGGGAGGCGACCAGGACCCCGCCGGTGTTGATCACATCCCGTTTGCGGTCGACGATGTAGATGTATCCCTCCTCATCGATCCGGGCCAAATCCCCGGAATGAAACCAACCTTCTTCAAAGGCTTGTTCCGTCTCCTCGGGCTTGTCCCAGTACCCTTGGCAAAGTTGGGGAGAGCGGTACAAAATTTCACCGATGCCACCCGGCTCAACATCCCGCATCTCATCATCCACCACCCGCATCTCTACAAACAGGACCGGTCGGCCTGCTGAATCGGGACGATCCCGATGGGCTTCCGGACGCAACACAGTAGCCAGGGGCCCGATCTCCGATTGGCCGAAACAGTTGTACAGGTCCAGGTCCGGCGCCGCTTGACGCAACTTTTCCAATACCGGCACCGGCATGATGGAGGCGCCGTAATATCCTTTGCGAAGGGAGTCGACCTGAAAAGCGGGGTGATTCAACAGAGAGATCCAAACCGTGGGCGGGGCAAAAAAGCTGGTGATCCCCTCTTCCTTCACTACCCTCAGGATCGTCTCCGGATCGGGAGTTTCCAACAGCCGGTTGGTCGCACCCAGGATGAGATACGGCATGAGAAAAACATGCATCTGAGCCGAGTGGTATAAAGGCAGGGCATGAAGCGGAACATCCTCCCCTTGGAAGTCCAGGGCCTGAATCGAGCTGATATACTCGTAGATCAGGGACCGATGGGTCATCATCGCCCCCTTGGGAGCAGAGGTGGTGCCAGAGGTGTACAAAAGCTGAACCAAATCCGTATCCTCCAGCTCCACCGCGGGAGGTTCCGCCGGGCCTTTTTGGGCCAGTCGCAACGTATCCAAATCCTCTCCGTCCCGTAGGGATCCGACAACCTCCAGCTGCAGCCGGTCCCGGACCGCCTCCACCTCGGCGGCCAATCCCGGATCGCAAAAGAGAGCCCGGCTGCCGGACTGCTTGATGATGTAGGCCAGCTCCTCTCCCTTCAGAGCATAATTGACCGGAACATGGACCAACCCCGCCTTAGCCGCTGCCAACCAGAGAAGAAGATAGCCATCGGAGTTGCGCCCATAAGCGGCCACCCGATCCCCTTTCTCCAACCCTGCTCCCAGCAACTGGCGAGCCAACCGATTGGATGCTTCATCTAATTCCCGATAGGTCCAACGTCGGTTGGCAAAATGTAAAGCGACCTGTTCTGGATTTCGCCTCGCACTTCTATGAATCAGATCCCCAATTGTGTTGCGCCACACCGGTTCCATCCGCTTCACTCCCTTTCCGCTTATCCATTGTGCATTCTATTCAGATTTTACACGCAATTAGGCAAGTTAATCAACTAAGCGGCCACTTGCTAAAAATGCTCTTCCTTTGTCTCCTGTCTGATAAGATGGGAAGGTTCATCGTAGAAACTGTGAACTGAAGGGAAACAACGATTGGCAATGAACAAACTGCAGAAGGTGACGAAGGAGGAAGCTATCAGTCATACCGAACCTTGGCTAAAGAATTGTTGGAGGGAGACAGATTCCATCACCCTCCTGGCCGCCGGCGCCAAAGGCGATAACAGTCAGATCCACTTGAGCACCTCTTACCGGATACTTTTCTATAAATGTAAAATTGACTGAGAACCTATTTTGCAGGCTTTTAGCTGCTCCCCGTAGCAACTGGAACCGTTGGATGCAGTCGTGTCGCTAATCATTCTAGTTACTGATTTTGCTTGATTCGTCTAGTTGTCGTCTCATCATCGTTAGATAAAAATCGACAATCGAAATCATATTTGATAAGCATCTACTAAATGTAATAAGATAGCCGTGTTCTTAATGGATGTTTTAAGGGCTTTTTCTTGCGGCTACATTTGTAAGTAATGAACAAAAAGGCCCATTGGTTGCTTTCCAAACCTTCCGCGTTCAAATAGACAGCCTGCACGTAATGCCAGTGAAATTGGAGGAGAAGTCAATGAAGTCCACCCGATATATGGCCACTGTTCTGCCGGGACTGGAGGATATCGCTGTCGATGAAATTCAGCAAAAATTTCCCAAAGATCGATTGCTATCGACATCGCGCGGAAAAGTTTTTTTTGAGTCTTATCTACCAACGGATCATCATTTTCAGTTGAAAACCGTCGATCATCTATACCTTTTCATCGGTCAATTTTCTGTGGGGCCCCATAAAAGGCATTTATCGCAAATAGAAGAACGGGTGGCGACCTTTGATCTTTCATTTGCGAAAACGAAAGAGGGATTCGAGGAAGGCTATTTTGTCAATGCAAGCCGGAGAGGAAAGCATACCTACAGTCGGTTTGAAGCAGCTGAAGCAGCGATGCGGGGTATCGCCAGCCGTTATCCTGGATGGACCCAGGGGACCGCACACCATCATTCTCTGGAGTTCCGACTGGATCTGGATGGGGATCAAGCGGTGTTTTCCCTTCGTTTGACCGACTCCTCTTTTCGATACAGGGGCAGGAACCGTTTGTTTTCTCCCGCTGCTCTTCGACCGACGGTCGCTCATGCCCTGGTCTGGTGTTCCTCCCCTGCGGCGACGGATTTATTTGTCGATCCCTGTTGCGGATCGGGTACGATCCTCTCGGAACGACTGAATTATCCCTTCACTGAAATTAGGGGGGGAGATCTTTCAGAAACGGCGGTTCGCACTGCCAGAAGTAATCTGGGGGAGGGGGTTTATCCCGGGGTTCAGAGATGGGATGCCAGACAACTCCCGCTGGATCGCGGTTATGCAAGTAAGTTTGTCAGCAATCTCCCCTTTGGTCGTCAAACGGGGAATCGCAGCGAACTGGGAGAACTGTACGATCAGTTGATAAGGGAGACGTCCAGAGTATTGAAACCCGGCGGAATCGCCATTTTTCTGACAGAAGAAGGCTCCTTGCTCCGCCGTGCGGCTGATCGAAATTCTCTCGATTGTCAGGAGTGGTTCGAAATCAGTTTGAAAGGTCTCCGACCAGCTATATACCGATTGCAGAAATAAATACCTTCGTCCGATTCAATCGATCGAGAAAAAAGCCCTGGCCTTTTTTGGCGCGGGGCTTCGTCATAAATGAGAGATAGCTTGTAATAGCGTTCCTTCAATATTTCCTTGCGGAAACGGTTCTTGAACACCTCACGTCCCCGTTCGTACTGAATATCTTCCCGTTTTTCCCGGGCATTGGTGGCACGGGCCATGGCGAAAAACAGATCCGACAGGCGGTTCAGATATCGGGGGCTTCGTGATTGATTTCATCGTTCAAAGTCATTGTGACCGCCCGGCGGACCACCGTTCGGCGGATGTGAAGACTGGAGGCGATCGGGGTTCCGCCGGGCAGGATAAATTTTTTCACCGTGGGAGCTAGTTGCCAATAACGGTCCCCAAGGTTCCAAGCGTTCCACATGTTCCGCCGTGATTTTATACGGGCGTTTTTCCTTGATCACGGCCAGGTCGCTCCCCACATCAAACAATTCCTACTGGATTCCGTCAGCACCTGGATAAGGTCTTGTAGAGTGACTCGTCCCGCTGCACCATCCCAGGTATTGATACAGCCGTTTCAGATCGACATGGTCGCGGACATGATCCGCCAGGCGGTCAAAGGCGGCCTCCCGTCGGTCCCGAAAAGAGGTGGTTTTCTCCACCGGGCTCCATCCCTTTTCTCGCCGGATATCATCGAGCCAGTCTCTTCGGAAGGCGTCGTTATCAAAAATGCCGTGGAGATATGTTCCCCAGTGACGGCCGTCGGCGGTGATCCGACCCTCCTCCCTTTCCGCCTCCCCATCAGCTGTCACCCGGAGCAAGGGCTCCCCTTCTTCAGGTGCAAGGATGCGGGAATTCCCCATATGAATCTCGTACCCTTTCACTGTCGTCCCAAACAACCTTTTCCAGGCTGAATGCCGGACAGCGACCCTTCCCTTCACCCGGAGGGTCCTTTTTTCGGAGGAGAAGCGGGTAACCAAGGGGAAAACGCCTAATCCCTCCGCTTCCTCATGTTCCGACTCCACCCCCTCGGGATCCCTCATCTGTTGACCCATCATCTGAAATCCTCCGCAGATCCCCACCAACCGGGCCCCCTTCGCCATCTGGTTGCGAATGGCTTCCGGCAGCTTCTTCTCCACCCAATAGAGCCAATCCGCCAAGGTGTTTTTGCTGCCGGGGAGGATGATCGCATCCGGTGATCCCAGGTGTTCGGTACGGTTTACATAGACCAGCTCGACATCAGGCTCTCCTTCGAGGGCGTCAAGGTCGGTAAAATTGGAGATGTGAGGATGGCGGATCACCGCAATCCGAATGCGGTCCTTCCCGCTTTCCGGTTGCCGGCGACTACCCAGGGTGACGGAATCCTCCGCCTCGATGTCGATATCCGGCAAGAAGGGGATGACACCCAGCACCGGCTTGCCAGTCCGCTTCTCCAGCCAACATAGGCCAGGCTCCAGCAGGGAGGGATCCCCGCGAAATTTATTGATCAAAAAACCGATTACCCGCTGTTTCTCCTCCGGTTCCAAAAGTTCCATCGTCCCTACAATCTGGGCAAACACGCCGCCCCGGTCGATATCCGCCACCAGCAGAACAGGAGCGTCAAGCCTTTTGGCCAGGCTCATATTCACCATTTCCCGATCCTTCAAATTGATCTCCACCGGACTGCCGGCCCCCTCGATCACCATCACCTCCGCCTGCTGCTGCAGACGCCGGCAGGAGTCTAAAATGATCGACCATGCCTCCTGATGAAAATCCTCCCGATAGGAACGGGCATCCATCTCTTCGTGGGATCGCCCCCGAAGGACGATCTGGGAGCGGGACTCACCGGAGGGCTTGATCAGGATCGGGTTCATATCCGCTGTCGCCTCCACCCCACAGGCTTCCGCCTGTACCCCTTGAGCGCGGCCGATCTCTTTCCCGTCCCGGGTTACATAGGAATTGAGGGCCATGTTTTGCGATTTGAAGGGAACCACGGACCAGCCTTCCCGCCGAAACAGCCGGCAGAAAGCCGTGGCCAAAACACTTTTACCCACATCGGAGCCCGTCCCTTGTAACATCAGCCTTTTTTCCATCCCTATCCCCCCATTCCTCGGACCTGGCGGTCATCCACTTCCGACTGCCGCGGCTTTTTATGAATTCGGTAGGTACCCTGTAACAATCAATCGCTCCCCTTCTCCATGGTTGGTCGTTCTGTGGATGATTATCTCACGGGAGCCGAAGAGTGAAGTTTCACCCCGATGCCGTCGGTAGAGGGTTCCGGATTCTCTGTAGGAATGATACGGTCAACGGGAAACCTTGATCAAATCTGTCACCATCCTCTTGTTTATGGTGAAAAACCGGTTCGCTCCCTCTTATATGCTCGACAAATCTCCACCCATCGCCGGGCCATGCTCGGCTGGGAAAGGAAGTGAAGATGGGTGTAGGAAGCCAACAAACGGTCGTGACCGTAGCCTTCGCCACCGCTACCGAAGGATCCCCGGCTGCTGTAGAGCGGCTCCCATTCCGGCGGGGTGGACAATCGAGAGTAATGAAATTCATGTCCACGGGCCGTCTCCCCCTTCGCCAGCAACAACGAATCCCTCTTCGCACACACCTCCCGGTAACCCATCGCGGCAAGGCGGGAGCTCATCTCCACCTGTGCCGGAATCACGCCGACCATGGCATACCGTTCCCCGTGCCGATCGGTTAAAGAGTCACACAAAAACATGAACCCTCCACCTTCAGCATAAGTGGGTAACCCTGATTGGATCCGGTCCCGCAGAAAGTCCATCAGCCGGGTCTGGCGGGATAGCCTTTCGGCAAACTCCTCAGGAAACCCTCCACCGAGATAAAGCCCATCGATCGCTTCTGGCAGATCCTCCCCTTGAAGCGGACTGAACATATGAAGATGGGCACCATAATAACGGAGCAGTTCCAAATTTTCTTCGTAATAAAAGTGAAAGGCTTCATCCTTGGCCACGGCGATCACCGGGCCCTGCTCATCCCGGCGCGGACGTGGATAACGACACGCTTCCGGCATCGACACCGGAGTTTTCTGTCGGGCTAAGGACAGCAAGCGATCCAGATCGATGTTCGACTCCACTCGATCCGTCACCTGTTTCAGCCACCGATTCCTTTGACCCTGCTCCCAAGCTGGAATCAGTCCCAGATGCCGTTCCGGCAGGAGGCGGGATTCGTCCCAGGGGAGCGCCCCCAAAACGGGAATGTCACACTCCTGCTCAATCGCCGTTTTTAGCATCTGAGCGTGACCTTCACTGCCCACCCGGTTTAAGATCACGCCACCGATCTCCACCGCGGGATCGAAAACCTGGAACCCCCGCACGACTGCCGCTGCGCTGCGGGCTGCTCCACTGGCGTCCGTCACCAACACCACCGGGGTGTTTAATTCCGCGGCGATCTCCGCTGTACTGCCGTCGTTCCTATCAGGGGCTTCGCCGTCGAAAAGGCCCATCACCCCTTCAACGACGCACACCTCCGCCTTAGATGCGCCCCGCAGGAACACCTCCCGCATTCCATCTTTCCCCAACATCCAGCTATCCAGATTGCGGGAGGACCGCCCGGTCACCGCACTGTGAAACCCCGGATCGATGTAATCGGGCCCCGCCTTGTATGCCTGCACAGCAATCCCCCGCCGCTTCATCGCTGCCAGCAATCCCAAGGTTACCGTAGTTTTACCCACACCGCTTCCAGTCCCGGCCACAATCAACCGGGGCGGATTTTGTTCCATTCAACGCCCTCCTTTTCCTCTTCTCATCATCCATCCCACGCGGTTACAGGGGACCGGGAAACCGGGCCGGCCATCGCCCGCTCCCCTCCCGAGTGGATTCCAGGGCTTCCACATCCACCGGCATCCGTGTTTGCGAACGGTGTCGGACCAAAGCGGATCTATGCGGCAACGCAAGGTCATACCTGAACTGTGTGAAAAGTGCCATGATGGCGTTTAAAGGCGACCTCATCCATCTCGCTCTTCAGCCACGGAGACACTTGTTAGCCGACCCCTCCATCAGCAGCCGCTGCACACCGTTGGATCCACCTACACGCAGGCGGGCCCCCTGACCCGACCCTAACCCGAGGGCAATTGACGGAGTCCCCCATGTCGACCTTTCTCTGGTCCTCCCACCAAATCCGCCGATAAAAATAAAAAACACATCCTTGGAGGATGCGCTTGTGTCCACGACTGGATCGCTGTCCCGATCAGCAAATAAGCAACAGGACGCCCCTGACTCACCTCCCCATCCTCGTAGGTACTGGCGGCAGTCAACGAACAGGCAGGTCTCCTGGCTAATGGTCATCGCTCCCTGCGCCTTCCCGTTCCGAAAAACAGTGACATGTGTGCAGTTTGCTACCATCACAGTGGCGGGACCGCGTCGGAATCACACCGACTTCCCTTTTAAGCCGCCATAAACAGTCGGCACCTGTCCTTTTCCTTATAACTGGTCTTCTTTCACTATATCCAATTGCAATTGATCTGTCCATCGGAGAATGAGAAAAACAAACCTCCATAAAAAAAAGAAACCGTTGAACGATTATCCCGGCCACAATCGTCGCCCCGGATCGGCTGATCCCAGGAATGAGAGCGACAGCCTGGCCCAAACCGATAATCAGTGCCTCCCGAACTGTCAGATCCCCGTCATTTTTCCGTCCTTTTAAATTACGAATCATAAACAGTGCCACACCGGTTACGATGAGCGCCCCGCCGATCACTTTCACCTCGGTCAAGTTGTCTTCGATCACATCGTTAAACAACACTCCTAGTACGCCCGCCGGAATCGTTCCCAACAGGATAAACAACACAAACCGGAAGTCGACGATCCGCACATATGTAATGTCAGTGACCAAGCAACGGAGCCGGAGCTTTGGCTCGAAAAAACGACTGATGCTTTATACCGGTAAAAGGGTCGCTTTCTGCAAATCACCGAACGGATCCCAGGTGACGCATCAACCGCCGGACATGTTTTCGGTTGACCACGATACCCTCACGACGTAGCGCCATGGTCATTCGTACATAACCCCGTATTAGGGATGGAGCCGACAAACTGCCAGGATATGTTCTTAATTGAATCACCGGTGACGGGTGCCACGGGTAGCAGCCAGGTACCGGGCGATCACCCTTGCGCTGTCCCCAGGGTGACGGTCGATGTGGCAGCGATCACCAGTGAAGGGCCTGGAGGGATAAGACCATGGTAAGGAGTTTCAACGAGGTCTGGGATACCCAGTTCCCTTATTTGTTTTGGCAGCTCGTTTAATATCCATATCTGAAATCTGAATCCAAATTCAGTCTGTGGGTTTCTCTGAAGAAAGGTCCCTATCTTTTTCAATCATTTGTTTTTTATAAATGTGGTACGGGACTTATTCCTTAACCCAAGGTATAAGTTCAGAAAAAGTGTACACGCTACTAACGTGTTAAAACTGAGGATAGGTTCGGTGATAACATGGATAAGAAGTCATCAAGAAACCAAAACCCTTTTGATGGAAACATGAAACAAGAACAACTAGATCAGTATCGTATACAAAACACAGGGAAGCCAATGACAACAAACGAAGGGAGAAAAAGATCACAGGATCAGGACCAATTAAAAGCCGGTGTGCGTGGTCCTACATTACGGCAAGATTATGAGTTCTTTGAAAAAATGTCACATTTTGTCCATGAAGAGATACCAGAAAGAGTGGTTCATGCAAGGGGTTACAGTGCTCATGGAGAGTTCGAATGTTATCAGTCCATGAAACATGTGACAAAAGCAGGATTTTTACAGGAAGCAGGTAAAAAGACGCCATTAACTGTCCGTTTTTCTACTGTACAGGGTCCCAAAGGGTCCTATGATACGGCAAGAGATTTACGTTGTCAGGGCGTGAAGTTGTATACAGAAGACGGAAATTTAGATCTGACAACGATTGCCATGCCTGTATTAATTAATAATGACGCCATGAAGTTTCCGGATGCCATGCACGCATTCCAATCTAAGCAGGATGATGATATACCGACGGCCACTGGTGCACACGACAGGTTTTGGGATTATGTAGCCAATAATCCTGAAGCACTTCATATGGTGCAGTGGATCATGTCCGATCGGGGCATTTTAAGAAGTTATCGCATGATGGAATCGTGGTCCATTAATACGTACCTATTTGTCAACGATCAAGGGAAAGCAACATTTATGAGGTATGTTTGGAAGCCTGTCCTCGGTGTCCATTCCCTGCTTCAGGATGAGGCACTGACCATCGGCGGACTCGACCCCGACTTTCACAGAAGGGATCTTAGGGAGGCGATTGACCATGGTGCTTATCCTGAATATGAATTAGGAGTCCAGTTGATTCCGATGGAGGATGAATTTAAATACGACTTTGATGTGCTCGACCCGGCAAAGTTTTGGCCAGAAGAGCTCGTCCCTGTTCAAATCATCGGTAAGATGACATTAAATAGAAATATTGATAATTACTTTACGGAGTCTGAACAAGTCGCATTTAACCCTGCAAATGTCGTTCCGGGAATTGATTTTTCCAATGATCCTGTCTTGCAGGGAAGGTTAATGGCATATAGAGATGCACAACAACATCGACTAGGCAGCGCCAATTACGATGAGTTACCAATTAACCGGCCAGTTTGCCCGTTTCATAATAATCAGCGACGAGGCTATATGAGACAGCGAATCGATGTCGATCAGGTGAACTATCATCAAAATTCACTAGCAAATAACACGCCATACACAACATCACCGGAAGAAGGCGGCTATGAGCATTATCCAAAGAAAGTGGAAGGTCATGTTATACGCGCCCGAAGTGAATCGTTCAAGGATTACTTTTCGCAACCGAGGATATTCTGGAATAGTATGACCCCCGTCGAAAGGCAGCACACTATTGAAGCATTTAGCTATCAACTCGGAAGAGTAAAAAGCAAATCAGTTCGCCAGCAAAACGTCAATTTGTTGGTCAATGTAGATAAGGAAATGGCTTGCATCATTGCTGATAATATTGGTGTCGATCGTCCAAGTGGATCCCATGTACCTCTTTCTACAAGTTATCCTTCTCTTAGCCAGGCCAATACACCTCGTAATGCAAAAACGCAAAAAGTTGGTGTTCTGATTGGCAATGGTTTCAATGGGAAGGAGGTAACAAATGTGCTTAACTATCTACAGCAATGTGTGGTTTTTGTAGAAGTTATAAGTGAAACGCTTGGTACTGTGACAGGGGCGGATGGCACAGAAATTAAAGTCGATAAAACATTTCTTACCACCAGTCCCTATCTGTTAGATTCACTTTATGTCGTTGGCGGACAATCTAAAAATGAAACGAAATTTCATCAAGACATTACGGACTTTGTGAATACAGCATACAAACACTATAAACCGATTGGTGTTGCAACGAATGCGCAGTCCTTTTTTCAAAAAGCTGCAGAGGGCGTCGTTTTTGCCGAAGCTAATCCTGACTTCGAGGAGAAATTTGTTGCGGCCATCGGTCAGCAACGTTTTTGGGATAGAAAATAGTGGCCAAGGTTGTCATTGTCGCTGAAACGGCGTAGACATGAACAATGGAAAGGCTGTCCAAAAGGTGAAGCAAAAGAATGATCCCGTATCACTGATTCGTGGGACGGGATCATTCAAGGTGGTCTCATTGGATCTGCTGTTATTATTGTTGTAAAGGGGAACCAAGGGTCCCATCAGCATTTTGACAAAAAATCCTACGCTAGTCCGATCGGCGTCCATAAGCTGCTCCCAGTACGCTAAGGGTCCGCTTTATCCGTCTGAATTTCTAACAACACTTCGCCGCTTTCCACCAGGTCCCCTTCCCGCTTATGCCAAAAGACGACGACGCTGTCCAGTCCTTCTTCTGTCGTTTTTGGAATCTTTACTTCCAATGGTTCATCATCCCCCTCCTATCGTTTAGGCTTCTTTCATCATGGACCGTACCGCTTCTTCGATCGACTCCGTCCCAGGGATGACGTGATTTTCCAGCGGCCGGCTGTAGGGAATAGGCACATCGGGCACGGCCAGCCGCCGAATCGGTGCATCCAGTTCATAAAGCGCCTCTTCCGCCACAGTCGCCGCGATCTCCGCCGTCATTCCATAGGAACGGTAGTCTTCATCTACGACCAGCAGGCGATGGGTTTTCTTCACGGATTGGAGGATGGTCTCTAGGTTCGATCCTCTTCTCCTTTCGCAACAGCAAAGTCTTCAGGAAATTCATTCATAGGCAACATTTTGACTTCTACTGTTTTAATGATGGCTACAGGCTCATCCATGTTGTTTAAGATCATGCTGTAATCCCCAACAGAAGGAATGGGCTCATTTTCCACAAAAATAACGGCCGAGCAGGTCGCTGTTTTTACACCATCTTTTCCTTTGACCTTTCCAAAACGCATCCCAATACATTTGTGCTGCCTGATTCATTTTGAAGCCCCTCCAAATATTAAACGTAAAAGAAAGAATCCAATCAGAAGGGTTCCTCAGTACGTAAAAATCATTCCATATGTGGAACCCTCCTCGTTTCGGAGGACTATAATATCATTATTCGTCATAGATTGGATCATTTCAGTCCATTCGGAAGCAAAATGGCGGCTCTCCTCGTCACGTCGGGGAAAAAGCCGCCATCTTCATTCTAATTTTTTTCTTCAAAGACTACCGACCTCGGTCTAAGCTCTTCGTCAGCTGATCACCTGTTCTTTTTTCCATGTATCGACCGCTTCTGATTGAAATCCCAATTCCCGCAAAATCGATTCCGTATGTTCGCCCACTTCCGGTATCGGATTCATCACCGGATCGACTCCCTTTGGGAGCCCCGGGGGCAGCAGGGCTTCGATCGCACCCACAGGGGTCTCCACCTTATGCACTCGGTTCCGCTGCCGCAGCTGGGGATGCTGGATAAAAGCGTGGAGATCCTTCAACTCCGCGTTGGCGATCTGGGTCCGGTCGAGGCGGTCCATCACCTCATCTGCGGTTTGATTCTTAAAGACGGCATCGATCGATGCTTGCAGGGATGTTTGATTCTCTACCCGCTGAGAATTGGACACATACCGCGGATCCTGGGCTAACTCCGGCCATCGGAGTACCTCGTCGCAAAACCGCTTCCACTCGCGCTCATTTTGAATCGCGAGAAAAACCTTGCGCCCGTCCCCCGCTGCAAAGGGCCCATAGGGAGCGATAGCGGCATGGCGGGCGCCGGTGCGCCGGGGAGCTGAACCGCCGTAACCAGCATAATACATGGGATAGCCCATCCACTCCGCCAAGGAATCAAACAGGGAGATGGGGATGACTGTACCCCGACCGGTTCGTTCGCGTTGCAACAGACCGGTCAGGATCGAAGAATAGGCATACATCCCCCCCGCGATATCAGCGACGGAGATTCCGGCTTTGGCCGGGACCTCTTCATCTCCCGTGATGGATACCAGTCCGGTTTCACATTGGATCAACAGATCATAGGCCTTCTTGTCCCGATAGGGACCCGACTCCCCGAAGCCAGAGACGTTGCACACGATCAGGCGAGGATACCGTTTCATCAGCTCGTTACTGCCAAGGTGCAACCGTTCCGCGGCACCGGGGGCCAAATTTTGAATAAACACATCCGCCTTCTCCAATAATCCGTCCATGATTTTACGGGCATCGGGGTGTTTCAGGTCCAGGGCGAGGGATTCTTTGGATCGGTTCAGCCAAACGAAGTGGCTGGATAGGCCGCGGACGGTCTGGTCATAGTGGCGGGCAAAATCCCCCACCCCAGGCCGTTCGATCTTGATCACCCGGGCACCTAAATCCGCCAGCTGCCGCGTCGCAAAGGGGGCAGCCACCGCCTGTTCCAGGGCGACCACGGTCACTCCTTCCAAGGGTAACATGCCATCACCTCCTTAGTAAGACCGGGGGAGACCCAGGACGTGCTCCGCTACATAGGACAAAATCATATTGGTGGAAATGGGAGCCACCTGGTACAAGCGCGTCTCCCGAAACTTGCGCTCCACATCATACTCCTCGGCAAAGCCGAAGCCGCCATGGGTTTGCAGGCAGACGTTGGCCGCTTCCCAGGAAGCGTCGGCGGCCAGCAGTTTGGCCATATTGGCCTGTTCCCCGCAGGCTTCTCCCGCATCGAAGCGCCGGGCGGCTTCATAGCACATCAACTTGGCCGCCTCCACCTGGATATGGGATCGGGCGATGGGAAACTGCACCCCTTGGTTCTGTCCAATCGGCCGGTTAAATACTTGCCGCTGGCCCGCGTAATCGGTGGCCTTTTCCACAAACCAGCGCCCGTCCCCGATACATTCCGCCGCGATCAAGGTCCGTTCCGCGTTCATCCCGTCCAGGATATAGCGAAATCCTTTTCCTTCTTCCCCGATCCGATTGGCCACAGGAACTTTTAAATTTTCGATAAAAAGTTCTGTCGTAGCATGATTCATCATGGTTCGGATGGGGCGAATCGCGAGTCCGTTTCCCACTGCTTCCCTGAGGTCCACCAACAACACCGACAGCCCTTCCGTCTTTTTCTTTACTTGATCCAGGGGGGGTGGTCCGGACCAGCAGAATCGTCAGATCGGACTGCTCTGTGCGGGAGATGAACACTTTCTGTCCGTTGACGATATAATGATCCCCTTGGCGGACAGCAGTCGTTCGGAGCTGGGTGGTATCTGTGCCCGTATTGGGTTCGGTCACCCCGAAAGCTTGCAACCGCAGAGAGCCACGAGCGATCTCCGGTAGATATTTTTGCTTTTGCTCCTCGGAACCGTGGCGAAGCAGCGTTCCCATGGTGTACATCTGAGCATGCATGGCAAGCTCCTGCGTTACCACCGGAATAATGGATCTCCTCCAGGATGATGGCCGCCTCGGTCACTCCGAAACCCACCCCTCCGTATTCCTCGGGGATAAGAGCGGCCAAATACCCCGCCCGATTCAGAGCCTCCACAAACTCGTGGGGGTATTCCCGGTTCGCATCTAATTTCCTCCAGTACGAGCCGGGGTAATCCCGGCAAACCCGGCGAACTCCGCGTCTGAGCTCCTCGTGCAGCTCTTCCTTCGCATGGGTTGCTTGCATCGGTGGTTACCTCCCTTGAAACCGGGGTTGCCTTTTTTCATTGAAGGCGCGAACCCCTTCCCGTCGGTCCTCTGTATCGACACAGCGGTTATACCAGTCAACCTCTCGCTCCCTCGCCTCCTCATCGGGCATCCCCCACAGTTCCTCCACCGCTCCCTTGATATACCGGAGGGACAAGGGGGCATTGCGGCTGATCGACTCCGCCAGTTCCAGAAAGGCGGCTTCCAGTTTTTCTGGGGGCAGGATCCGGTTGACTAGACCCATTTCCGCCGCTTCCCTAGCGGTCACCCGCCTGCCTGTAAACAGCAACTCCTTGGCCCGGTGCATGCCGATCCGCTGCGCGAGCAATCGTGTGCCGCCGCCACCCGGCATAATCCCCCGGGTCACTTCCGGCAATCCGAATACCGCCCCTTCTGACACCACCCACATGTCGCAATTTAAAGCCAGCTCCATTCCCCCTGCCAAAGCGTAGCCGTCGATGACAGCGATCGTGGGAACGGGAAGATCCGCCAAGCTGTGGAACATCTCTTCAAACACCCGATGTTGGGCGTGCCACTCCTCTTCACTTAAACGGTTCCGTTCCTTTAGATCCGCTCCGGTACAAAAAGCTTTCGGTGTGGAGGAGCGGAGTCCCACCACCCGAATCCCCGATTCTTTTGACAGCTCTTGGCACGCGCGAATCATTTCTTGAGCCATCTCTGTATGAAAGGCATTCAACACTTCTTCCCGCTGCAAAAAGATTTCAGCGATCGCCGGATGATCCTCCCGCCGCTGCCAATGGACCGAATGCACCTCTCACCCCTCCGATTCTCGGATACTGTATCCAATTTTTTCGTCAAAAAGAATTTTCGTCGACTCCACTTGTCTTAATACGCGGCGTGCCTGTTCCACTACCGGGGCATCAACCATCCTCGACCCGACTTTGACTGCTCCCGCCCCTTGGTGAAGGCTGTCTTCATAGACTCGGATCACCTCCCGCGCCTCCTCCACTTCCGCCTCGGTGGGCAAAAAGGAATCATTGATCGCGGAGAGCTGCCCGGGATGGATGGCCAACTTCCCCTGAAAGCCCATGTTGCTCACTCGCCGGCACGCTTCAGCCAGCCCTTCTCCGTCAGATACATCCAACCACACTCCGTCGATAGGCGCCTCAATACCAGCGGCGCGGGAAATGAGCACCAGTTGCGAACGGGCATAAACAAGCTCATCACCCTCCCGGGTCAGCCGCGCCCCAATGTCCAGGGCTAAATCGACCGATCCCAGGGCTAAAGCTTGGGTTCTTGGCCCCGCCGCCAGCTCTGGGGCCTGAAGTACGCCTTGAGCCGACTCGATCAAGGGTACCACACGCAGGTTGCCCTCGCTTAAGCCCCCCCTTTCGCTCCTCTCGGGTAAGGGCCCGATCCAGCGCCTCCAGCTGGGTACCTTCCGCCGCCTTGGGCAGCATCACTCCGGTCAGCCCAGGCCGAACGGCGGATGCGAGATCCGCTTCAATATAAGGGGTGTCGGTGCCGTTGATGCGCACATAGACCTCCCGCTCCACACCGGATTCCAAAAGCTGTCGCGTCCATTCTCGGGCGGCCGCTTTCTCCGATGCCAAAACCGCGTCCTCCCAGTCGATAATCAGCACATCCGCCGGTAACGTCTGCGCTTTCTCCAACATTCGTTTCTGACTCCCAGGGACAAACAGCCATGACCTCCGCTTCATCGGGTTCCCTCCTTAAGAGAGCCTTCGATACTTCTGCTTTTCTGTTTCGTAGACATCTTGTCCCAGGCTGTCGTAAGCCACCAGCACCGGCAGCCGATCCACGGTAAAGGCCCGGATCGCTTCGATGCCCAAATCCTCATAAGCCACCAGCTCCACTTTTTTCACCCTTTGTCCCAGCAGAGCGGAGGCACCTCCCACCGCTGAAAAGGAGACCGCCCCATAGGCTCGGCAAGCTTCTTTGACCTGTGGCCCCCGGGGTCCCTTCCCGATCGCCCCTTTCACTCCGTACTCGAACAGCCGGGGCGTATAAGGATCCATGCGGTACGCGGTGGTCGGTCCCGCCGATCCGATGACGTCCCCTGGTTTCGGGGGACAGGGACCTACATAGTACAAAACATGCCCCTTGAGATCGATGGGCAACTCTCGTCCTTCTCGCAACAATTGGTCCAACCGCTGATGTGCAGCATCTCGAGCGGTAACCAGCACACCGCTTAAGAACACCTGGTCTCCCGCCCGCAACCTTGCTACCTCCTCATTGCTCAAGGGAGGCGTCATTTCATATGAAGCCATCTTTCTCTCCTTTCAGATCACCCCGGAACGTTGCCGAGCTGCATGACACTGCAAATTGACCGCCACCGGCAGCGAAGCGATGTGACAGGGGAAGGATTCCACAGCGACCCACAAAGCGGTCTGGGTGCCCCCCAGCCCCTGGGGGCCAATCCCCGTCCGGTTGATCGTGTCCAAAAGGTCTCGCTCCAAGGCAGCCAGGTGGGGCTCATGATGATGAACCCCCACCTGGCGCAGGATGGCCTGCTTGGCCAGGGTGGTCACCCGGTCAAAGTTCCCTCCGACGCCCACCCCAACCACCAGGGGCGGACAAGCTTTCCCCCCTGCTTCTTCCACGATGTCAGCCGCTTTACCTTTTGGGGTGTCAGGGGCCACCACATGGGAGAATTTGATGGTAATCTCTCCGTCAGCTGAGGAACCTCCGCCGCAGGCTGCGAGCAACAACGCCATCATACAAATCCCGATCAAAACGGACACACGTTTTTTCAACCCAATCCCTCCCTGATATCGATCAGACACCATACTCCATCAACTGCCTCACTTCAGCGCCCATCTTTGGACAGACCCGTTAGGCTGGCCTCCTTTTGTTGCAAATAAGCCACCAACTGTTCTCCGCTGACGGTAATATGCTTTCGTAATACCTGACAACACTTTTCCAACTCCGCCTCCCTGATATACTTCACCATCTCCCGATGATCCTGATGGGATCGAGGGGCTTGTCCTGGGACAAAAGTCGGGGCCTTGAGAGGAATTCCATTCCAAATTTGCTTGATGATAGACTGAAGGCGTTGCCATGGAGAGCGGGACAATAACAATCGATGAAAATCAAAATTGAGTCGACAGTACAGCTCCATCTCGTCCTCTCGGATCGCTTCATCCATGTCGTAAATCAGCTGCTGCATGTGTTCCAGGTCGGCTTCGGTAATCCGATGGAAGCTACGTCTCAACGCCAGCGGTTCCAGCTCAGCCCTCAGTGCGTAGATTTCCGCCAGATCCTCCGCTGTGATTTCCTTTACCACCGCCCCTTTGTGGCGCTCCCAGGTGATCAGCCCTTCATCCTCCAGCTGCCGCAACGCCTCCCTTACCGGCATTCGGCTAACACTCAGCTCATCCGCCAATTTCTCCTGTTTCAACCGTTCTCCCGGTTGGTAAAAGCCGGACAAGATCGCTTGTCGCAACGCGGTCGTGACGCGTTCCTGCAGTGTGCTCCGATCACTTAACTGAAATTTTTTCAATGCTACCACCAACTTGTTGATTGAATACTGTATCCAAAATTGTTGCACATACTGATTCCACAAAAACACATCAATTCCTACCGAAAATAAAGAATGTTTTGATTTTAAATTCTGAAACATCGGTGACAGGAAACCCGTTTTTCCCCTCTTGACGATCACCTGCAACAGGAGGGCAAAACGTGTCACGAATTACGGAATTTGATTTTCTCAAAGGTTGTGCGATCTTCGCCGTTTTGTTTATTCATATCACAGCGATCAGACGCCCTTTTTGACCATCAATGGTTTAAGCCGCTTTTGTGTGCCGGTATTTTTCCTGATCTCCGGTTTTATCCTCTTTTACCGTTACGGTAGACGGAATTCTTAGCGATCGGGGAATTTTACCAGAAGCGGTCCATCTACGTCATCGTTCCTTTTTTGTCATGGTCCCTAATCTACCTGATCTACCCCGGGGTTACGAAATCCGGATCCGTTCCCCATACTTTCGGAGCCCTCCTAGAAACACTGGTGATGGGCACATCCTACTATCACCTGTATTTTCTGTTCGTCATGACCCAGTTTTACCTCTTGTTTCCCTTTCTGCGGCATCTGTTTCAAAAATGGCAGGGAATCACCCTCCTACCCCTCATGTTGGGAATCACCCTGGCCGCACAGATGCTGACCTGGAGTGAAGTGCAGGAATTTATCGGAATTCATATGAACGAAGTGACGGTACGCCGCAGCCTCTTCCCGTGGCTGTTTTACTTTGCCTTCGGCGGATGGCTGGGCCTTCATCCAGAAGAAAGCCTGCACCAGCTGCGACGCTTCCCCTGGACCCTTTTATCCGTTCTGCTTCTAAGCTCCGCCGTCTTATTGCTGCATCAGATGGTTTTTCTCGATCGGGGGGGTTACCACACCCTGATGACCATCCTCTTATCCCTGATGGTGCTGGTCCTAGGATTCCGCTTGCCCCAGCGGTTCCGTTTCAACTGGGTGGAAACTGCCGGTCGGTACTCCTTCGGCATCTTTCTCATTCATCCGATGCTCCTCCATTCTCTCAATCGTCTCGCAGAGGGGTGGATGTTGGAGGGTACAGGGCTCTGGTTTATCTTGTGGTCCGTCTCCCTGTTCGCCGTTTCCCTGGCAGTCACCAAAATGCTCGACCGCACCCCCTTCGGCTACCTGTTGAAAGGTCGGTGATCACCACGCGAAAAAGACCGACCCTTGATCGGGTCGGCCCTTTTCATGGTTCCTTTTGATGAAACGGTTTCAGCAGATTACCAAGCGGCGATCGAGCCGTCGGTGCGGGGTTCGGTTCCGCCGGCGAGGACGCCGTGTTCGTTTTCCCATATGATCTGGCCTCGGCCAAATCCACCGGGATCGGTGGCGATGCGGATGTCGTGGCCCCGGCGGATCAGCTCCTGGACGATCATGTCGGGAACGCCCCGCTCCACCTCCACGGTTTTCCCTTCCACCCAGCGCCAACGAGGGGCATCCAGAGCGGATTGGGGATTAAGGCCGAAGTCGATGGTGTTCAGCATCATCTGCACATGTCCCTGAGGTTGCATATAGCCGCCCATCACTCCGAAGGGGCCGACGGGACGGCCGCCTTTGGTGAGGAAGCCCGGAATGATGGTATGGTAGGTTCGTTTGCCCGGTTCCAGGACATTGGCGTGATGGGGATCGAGGGAGAAGGTGTAGCCCCGGTTTTGCAGGCTGATCCCGGTGCCGGGGACGACCAATCCAGAGCCGAAGCCCATAAAATTGCTCTGGATGAAGGAAACCCGGTTTCCATCTCCATCCGCCGCAGCCAAGTAAACCGTCCCGCTACCAACCGGCTCCCCCACCGTGGGGGTCAGCGCAGACGTCCCGATCTGTCGCCTCCGCTCCTCCGCATATCCTTCGGAAAGGAGATCCTCCACGGAGCAAGGCATCTTCTCCCGTTCCGTAATATAAGCTTCACCATCGGCAAATGCCAGCTTGATCGCTTCGATCTGGCGGTGATAAGCTTCCGCCGTCTCCCGCTCTCCAAAATCCATTCCCTTCAGAATATTGAGGGCCATCAAGGCCACCAACCCCTGCCCGTTGGGCGGGATTTCCCACACCTCGTATCCCCTGTAGTGAATATGGATCGGATCGACCCATTCCGGCCGGTAGGATTCCAAGTCCTTTTTACGCAGGAACCCCCCGTGTTGACGGGAAAACTGATCGATTTTATCCGCCAGATCGCCAGCGTAGAAGGAGGCGGCGTCGGTCTCGGCGATGGAGCGGAGGGTGCGGGCGTGATCCGCCGACCGCCATATCTCCCCGGCCCGCGGCGCCCGTCCCTCCGGAGCGAAGGTACGGAACCAGGAGGCAAACTCCTCTCCCTGTAACTGATCCTGAAAGGTGCGAAAACCCTTTTCCCAATAATGGGCCAGCACTGGCGTCAGCGGATAGCCTTCTTCAGCGTAACGGGCCGCCGGCTCCAACACTTGAGTCAGGGGAAGTTTCCCAAACCGACGGGACAATTCCGACCAGCCCGCCGGCGCCCCCGGCACCGTCACCGGCAGCCAGCCGTATCGAGGCATGCGTTCATATCCAGCTCGGCGCACGCTATCGATATCCAGTGCCCCAGGCGCCGGGCCGCTGGCGTTTAAGCCGTGAAGATTTCCGCCGGTCCACACCAAGGCAAAGGCATCCCCGCCGATCCCGTTGGAGGTGGGTTCCAGAACGGTCAGAGCTGCGGCAGTGGCGATGGCTGCATCGATGGCATTTCCCCCTTGCTTCAACATATCCAGGCCGGCTTGAGCCGCCAGGGGCTGGGATGTAGCCACCATCCCATTTTTGGCATACACAGTGGTTCGCTGTGAAAGATACGGGCGGTGCATCGAATGAAACTGCATCAAAATCCCTCCTACTTCCTGTCATCCTAACCATACAAATCCATAGATCAGGGAGCCGGCAATCACCCAAGCAGGGTGAACTCCCCACTTTTCCAAGAGAAACAGACTGCACAGGGAGAGGCCTACGGTTTGAAGCACACCGACCTGTCCCCATGCGCTTGCGAAAAACTGATAGGCGATCAGGGCCAATAACACCCCGACCACCGGTCGGATCATCATCGTCATCCGTTTGATTTTCGGCGAATGGCGATACCGGTACAGCAAAGCCAAAAGGAAGATCATCGCCACCAGGGACGGGCCGATGGTGGCCAGCAAAGCTACAGCGGCACCCAATACACCCCCGACTTCATAGCCGATAAATCCGGCCATCTTCGTGGCGATCGGCCCGGGCAAAGCATTCCCTAAAGCCAGTACATCCCCGAACTCCTCCAGGCTCATCCAGCCGTACCGGTTCACCACTTCATGCTGGATCAAGGGGATGGTGGCGGGACCACCGCCGTAACCCACGATTCCTGGGATAAAAAAAGCCAAAAAAAGTTCCCAATAGATCACCTGCGTCAACCCCTTTTGTTCGTCTCGCCGACGGACGCTTCTCCGGCTGAGGCGGAACCACCGCCGCACCCCCCTGCGACCAGTGCCCATACCAATAGGACCCCGATCACGATCGCCGGATGAATGCCAACATAGATGGCTGCCACACTGATCCCGGCGATGACGACCGTCCGCGGCCCTTTTTGTTCACTCCATGATTTTTTGAAAAAATTGTAGGCGAGAACGGTCAACATCACCGCCACCACCGGCCGAACCGCCGCCGTCATCCCCTGAACATGGGGCGAATCCTTATAAGCCATGAGAAAACCTAACAACGCGATCATGATCAGCACCGTTGGCAGCACCATCCCGACAACACCAACCAGACAGCCGCCAATCCCCGATACTCGATACCCGATATAACCGGCCATTTTGGTGGCGATGGGACCCGGCAGCGCATTGCCCAATGCGAGCACGTCACTAAAATCCTCATCATCCATCCAACGGTATTTCTTTACGACTTCCCCGTGGACAAGGGGAATAGAGGATGGCCCTCCTCCGTACCCCAACATGCCCACCCGAAAGAAAGCTAAAAAGATTTGCAATAACCGTTTCATTCTTTCAACCTCTCTACTGGTTTACGTCAACGAGCGTGGCAAGCGATGCGATGCCCCGGAGCGATCTCCTTCCACTCCGGCCGCCTCTCACGGCAAACGGACCGCACTTCCGGACAACGGGTATGAAAGGGACAGCCCGAAGGTGGATCCGAAGGACTGGGAAGATCCCCTTTTAACAGAATGCGTTCCCGCTTTTTTCCGGGAACCGGGCGGGGGATCGCCGAGAGCAGCGCCTGTGTATAGGGATGCTGCCCTTCCCGGAAGAGGGTGAAGGCGGAAGCCAGCTCCATCGCCTGGCCCAGATACATGATCAACACGCGGTCACAGAGGTGGCGAACCACACCTAGATCGTGGGAGATAAAAAAATAGGATAATCCCCGTTTCTGCTGCAAGGATTTGAGCAATTTCAAAATTTGTGCCTGGACAGAAACATCAAGAGCGGACACCGGTTCATCACACACGATCAGAGAAGGATTCAGGGCCAGCGCCCGGGCGATCCCGATCCGCTGCCTCTGTCCACCGCTGAATTCATGGGGAAGGCGCTCCCCATGCTCCCGATCCAACCCCACTTCATCGAGCAGTTCCCACACCCTCTCCCGACGGGCTCGCTTGTCCAACATCTGGTGGATCGTCAACGGCTCCTCCAGCGTATCATCGATTCGCTGCCTCGGGTTGAGGGACGCGAAGGGATCCTGAAACACCATCTGCATCTTTCTCCGATACGGCTTCAACTTGCGGCTGGACAGATGGGTGATGTCCGCCCCCTCAAATCGGATCCGGCCTTCCGTCGGCTTTTCCAAGCGGATCAGCGTCCGGCCGATGGTCGATTTGCCACAGCCGGATTCGCCAACGACGCCGAGGGTCTCCCCTGCATACAGCTCGAGGGAGATCCCGTCAACCGCTTTCACCTCGCCGGTGGAGCGGCGGAACCAACTGCTCCGTCTCGGGTAATGCTTCTTGAGGTTTTCCAGTTTAACCAGCGCTGGAGCCGCCATGGGCTTCCCCCTCCTCTTCGCCCAGCCAACAGCTGGCGACATGTTCCGTACCAAAGGCAAAGGAAGGCGGGTGGTGATCCCTGCATTTTTCCACCGCCTCACGGCAGCGGGGATGAAACGGACACCCGCGCTGAATCTCCCCCGGCTTCGGCATGTAGCCGGGAATGGAGTTCAATGGATATAGCGAATCGTCCACGTTGGGAACCGACTGTAGCAGCCCCTGGGTATAGGGATGCTTCGGCTCGTGAAACAGGGTTTCCACACCCGCAGCCTCCACCACCCGGCCGGCGTACATGACCAGCACCCGATCAGCTGTCTCTGCCACCACACCCATATCGTGGGTGATCAGGATGACCCCCATCCCGGTCCGATCCTTTAAGTCCACGATCAAATCGAGAATTTGAGCCTGGATGGTCACATCCAGAGCCGTCGTCGGTTCGTCCGCGATCAGCAGCTTCGGCCGACAAGCGAGGGCGATCGCGATCATCACCCGTTGGCGCATCCCACCGCTCAATTCGTGGGGGAATTGTTCCATGCGCTTTTTCGCCTCGGGGATTTCCACCTGTTCCAGCAGACGAACCGCTTCCCTATACGCCTCTTTCTTCGACTGATCGCGATGGATCCTGAGAGGCTCCATCAACTGAAATCCGACGGTGAACACGGGATTGAGAGAGGTCATCGGTTCCTGGAAGATCATCGAAATCCCGTTGCCACGCAGCTCTCGCATCTCTTCTCCATTCAACCGCAACAGATCCCGATCGTCAAATCGAACGGAACCCATCGCCCGGGCGGATTCCGGTAACAGGCCCATCAGCGATAGAGAGGTGACGCTCTTTCCGGAGCCGGACTCGCCGACGATCGACAATACCTCACCGGGGCGAACAGAAAAGGAAGCGCCCCGGACTGCGGGAACTTCCCCATGAGCGGTCCGGAAGCAGACCTCCAAGTTGTCCACCTGCAGAATGGACTCCACAGTGATCCCTCCTCATTTCAGCGTCACTCCAGCCAGTTCCCAACGACCGGTGGGATCCACCTGGAGACCCTGGACGTTTTCCGTCATCGCCGTCACCACCACTTCATGATACAACGGAATCCAGGGGGCTCGCTCCACCAATAACTGATTCACTTCGTTCAACGCCTTCAGTCGCTCGTTCTCATCGGTGGTGGTTCGGGACTTTATGATCAGCTCATCCGCTTCCGGAATTGCCGTCTGCGTCGAATTCGATGAGCCGACATTGTCCGAGTGCAGATTGGGATAGACCAGCTCACTGCCATCGGCAGTGCTGTTCGACCATCCCCCCACCATTAATTCAAAATCCCCCTTGCGCGTGGTGTCGAGGTAGGCCCCCCACTCCAGGGTTTTGATTTTCGCTTTGATCCCCGCTTTGGAGAGTTGACCCTGGATCAGTTCCGCCAGCATCGGGTAATTGCCGGTGTTGGCCGTAGTGATCGTCACTGTTTGGTCGATATCCGCTTGTCCGGCCAGCTCTTTCGCCCGGTCGGGATCGTGTTTGTACCCCTTTCCTTCGATGGAGTCATCATATCCGAACACCTTCGGTCCAATGACTCCCTCCGAAGGATAGGCCAGTCCGTTCATCGCGCCGATGATCGCCTCTTCGTCGATGGCGTAGGCGATTGCCTGACGGAATGCATGATCCTTCATCGGGGCTTTTTCATGTTGAATCCGAGATAGGTGATCGGTGTCCCCTTTTGCTTACTCAACTTGATCTTGTCATGGTTTTTCAACCGATCCAGGTGTTCCGGCTGCAATCCATCGACCAGATGCACCTCCCCTCGCTCCAACAGGGAAATGGCGGTGGAGATTTCCGGCACCACGCGAAAGGTGACTTTTTTCAACATCGGTTTGTCGCCCCAGTAATCCGGATTAGGCACCAAGGTGAGCCGATCGCCCTGTACCCATTTCTCCAATTGGAAGGGGCCGGTGCCGATGGGCTTTTTCATCAAGTCCTGCTCTTTGTCTGCAGAAGGACTGACGATTGCCGCGTTGGTATGGATCAGAGCAGCTAGCATCGGTCCGTATGGCTTGTCCGTCTTCAACACCACTGTGTCCGCATCCTTCACTTCCACTTCTTTGACGGAGGCCAATAGCGAAGCACGGGGTGCACCGGTATCCGGATCCCGCAGCTTGTCGAAGGTGTACTCCACCGCTTTGGCATCGAAGGGGGTCCCGTCGTGAAACTGGATGCCCTTCCTCAAGTGGATGATCCAGGTGTTTGGGTCGGGATTTTCATAAGACTTCGCCAACTTTGGTTTGATTTTCAGCGTTTTCGGATCTCGAACGAATAAGGTCTCGTAAATCTGATCAATCACCCGCGAGGAAGCGGAATCGTTGGTCATGATCGGCGACAGCCCGACCGCATCCGCCGTCGAGGCGTAAACCAGCTCCTGATTGGCGGAGGAACCCGATGATGGCGGCGCACAGCCAGCGATCATCACCAATAGCGCCAACACCCAAACCCATCCACTCCGTTGTTTTTTCACAAAAAACATCATCATCCCTCCGTTGATTGGATCAAGATTCGTAAGTCACATCCATATGGGGATCCAGCGCATCACGCAGGCCGTCCCCCACGACGTTGAAGGCGAATACCACCAACATGATCGCCACCCCCGGAATGATCGTCAGGTGGGGAGCGGTCCACATATAATCTCGTCCCGCAGCAATCATAGCTCCCCATTCCGGAGTCGGTGGCTGGGCTCCCAGTCCGAGGAAGCTGAGGGCCGACGTGGATAGGATCGCCGTAGCCATCCGCATGGTGGCGAAGACGATGATCGGGGCGGCACAGTTCGGTAGCAGGTGCTTAAAGAGGATGCGGCCATCGCCAGCCCCCATGGAACGCAACGCCTGCACATACTCCCGATCTTTCAGCGACAGAACGCTTCCCCGAACGATGCGGGCACACGTGGGAACCGACCAAATACTAATGGCGATCACCACATTGATCAAACGGGTTCCCAGCATCGCGATCACCAACATCGCCAACAGGATGCCGGGAAAAGCGAACATCAGATCGACCAGCCGCATGATCGGCCCGTCCAACCACCGGTAATACCCCGCCAACAAACCCAACACAACCCCACCAACCAGGCCCAGTACCACCGAAGAGATGCCGACCAAAAGGGAGATGCGCGAACCGTAAACCAAGCGGCTCCACATGTCGCGACCGTATTCGTCCGTACCCAGCCAATGGCCTTCGGAGCCCGGGGGCAACTCTTTCACCGCCAAATCCTGCGCCGTTGGATCATATGTGGTCAACCATGGGGCGAACACAGCAGTGAACAATTGAAGTGCAATGATGACCAGGCCCACCGTTACTAACCGATTTCGACACAGCCGACGCCAAAATCGGATGCCCGTCTTGGTCTGGGAGACGGATGGCGTTTCCGTCGTCGTTGCAGCGGATGTCGTCATGTCGGGACCTCCCTCTCATTCGTATCGGATGCGCGGATCGATCCATGCATACAGGATGTCGACGATCAGATTGACCAGGATAAACAGGGTGGCGACCAATAAAACCGAACCCTGGACCATGGGATAGTCCCGGGCCGCAATCGCCTGTACCATCAAGCGGCCCACACCGTTAATGGCAAAAACCTGCTCGGTGATGATCGTGCCTCCCAGTAAAAACCCAAAATTGAGACCGATCACCGTGATCACGGGAATCATCGCATTCCGCATGCAGTGTACGAGGATGACGCTCTTCTCTTTCACTCCCTTCGCTCGGGCCGTCCGAATGTAATCCTGTCGGATCACTTCCAACACCGCCGAACGCGTCATCCGAGCGATTAGGGCGGCTGACCCCGTCCCCAGGGTGATCGCTGGTAAGATCAGCTCCCGGAGGCCAGCCCAGGTCCAAGGGGGCTGGGTGAAACCAGCAGCAGGAAACCATTGCCAATAGACCGAAAAAATCAGAATCAACATGCTGCCGAGCCAAAAGTTGGGGATGGAAACCCCCGCCAAGGCGCCGATGGTACTCAAAGTATCGACGGCGCTGTTTTGCCTGATTGCTGATAGGATCCCTGCCCCGACTCCAATCAAGGTGGCGACGATCATACTGGCGACCGATAGATTGAAAGTATTGGGAAAGCGGAGCATGATCGCCTCCGCCACCGACTGGTTGGATTGATAGGAGTAACCCAGATCACCCTGGAACAAATCACCGAGATAGCGAAAATACTGGGTAAACAAAGGGTCGTCCAAACCGAGCTTTTGCCGGATGGACTCCACGTCTTCCGCCGTCGCCGTTGGCCCTCCGATGATGCTGGCAGGATCTCCTGGCGCCAGATGAAGAGAGATAAACACGACGAAGGTAACCCCCAGGAGAAGAGGGACCAATTGGAACAATCGGCGAACGATCAAAGCAGCCATCCGATTCCCTCCCTACCGGATAAAATTGAAGCGGCTCTTCAACTTTTTCAAAACGGTGATGACCTGAGTGGAAGTGATGCTTTCGATCCGATTCAATCGGTTCATCAAAAATTCCGATAAATCATCATAATCGCGGGTCAGCACTTCCAGCATCAAGGGATACTTCCCCGTCGTAAATACGATCCAGCGAACTTCATCCAACGCCTTCAACGCCGAGACCACCTCCTCCATCCGTTGCGGAATCACTGCCACCTGAATATAGGTCTATACGTTTAAACCCACCTTGATCGGGTTGACCACCCCGACCAGACTGAGGATCCCATCCTCCTGCATCTGGGCTACCCGGGAACGGATCGTCCGCTCCGTCACCCCCAATTCGTCAGCGATTCGGGTAAAGGGCATTCGGGCATTTTCCTGCAGCAACACGGCGATCTGACGGTCCAACTCGTCCAACTGCCGATACTCGTTAAATTCCATAATTTGATCCAATCCCGTTCACCTCTTCATCAAATCGGCATCAATCATCACTTACGATCCGATATTCGTACGATAATCAGAAAATAGGTACGATTATTTTTATATTAATAAATCATAAGTTATATACAGATTATTATCAATCCTCTAAATATACGGAATTTTGTCTAATATAAGTCAACTTTAAAGCAAAAATGTATTACATTTTGTCTCGTCCTCATCATACTCACTTATTCCGCCACATCCATTACTTTTTCATCCATATTTCTTTTCTCTTTAACGAAGAGTATCAAAACAAAACTGACGAAAGATCAAAGTACCGTCCAACACCACCGCAGCCGACCAATTGCCCGTTGCATCCCGCAGCGCACCACTCACCATAGGGGACATGACAGCCCCATCTCTCCAATGAGGTTCAACATTCCATAGGCGGCTCCCCGATATTGGGGGAGCGATATCCGCCGTCAAGGCTTGGGAAATGGGTTGAAGAGCGTTGAAAAAGAGACTGGTGACAAAAAGAAGAATCCCCATAACGATCACGGATTGGCCACCCTGCGTCAAGTAGAAACCAAAAGCGAGGATAAGAAGTCCCTGGATAAGGGTAAACGCAAGAAGCATACCTTTACGCCCCCAACCCCTCCTGACCGCGTAATCTGCAAGCCATCCCCCGGCCGAAAAGCCCAAAATACGGTGTCGGCTTTGAATATTGCAGTTAAAGCGGCTTTCAAAAACGAAGTGTCCGCAACGTTGGAGATAATGGCAACAGACCAGAAACCGAAGAACACAGATTCCACAGAATCGCGATGGCGGTACATGCCCAAGTCCAGTCCTTTTTCCAACCGCGGTTGTTGTAAATGACCGTTAAGAACGGGGCACGGTATCGATTATATATCGGCGGATTGTGCCAGGGAGGAAGCGTCCGTCTTTTAGCTAATGGTTTTCATATCACTACGGAAGGGAATGTGTCCATGGGCTGAATTCGGCGCTTTTTAACGATCACTACTGCCTTTGCCCGGCTGCTCCTCCCCTCGACGGTTTCCGGACAGGCGAAACCCTCTCCCACTGCTGATAAAACCAAGTGCGATCTTACTGTGGATCAGCTCCTTTCCCGCATGACCACAGAAGAGAAAGTGGGACAGATGGTGATGGACATCACCCACGACCCGCCAGGAGGAATGCCTGATGAGAAAACCCGTCAGATGATCCAGGACCACCACATCGGGGCTACGACCATCTACAACAAGAAGGACCCTGCATTTATGGCCAAGTACAACAATCAACTGCAACAGTGGGCTGCCGACACATCAAGGTGGCATACCAAAAGGGAAAACGATTAAAAGCCGCGCCGGAATACGAAGACGTCGCCCGAGCCGCCCGTTTCCACGGTGTTTCCTTTCATGAGGTATCCCGAGCAGCCCTGGTCCGTTTAGATCAACCACCCGTCCAAGCATAAAACGGACAAACCGCCGACTTTTTGTCGGCGGTTGTTTGGTAGAGGGATTCAAGTGCCAATCCCTGCCTTAGAAAACAGAAGATATAAGGTGATCATCAGAGCCGTCGCCGCGATGCTCATCGGGTATAGCAACTTCCATCGGGTCAAGGGAAGAACTTGTCTATCCTGTAACTGATAATCCGTTTGCCGCGGCCAGATTTTTCCGATCAGGAGCATCAGCCCGGAACAGAGGAGAAAGAGGATTCCTAGGATATGCAAAAAGTAGATCTCTCCATCCATGAAGAGCTGCGTATACCCGTAAATGGTGATAAATAAGACCAGAGCGATTTTAGCCGCGATCGCAGGCACCCGCTTCGTCAGATAGCCGATGACGATGATCGTCAATATCGGAACGTTATAGAAACCGTTTACAATCTGCATGTACTGGAAAAAGGATTGGGGAACCGATGCGAGTAACGGCGCCACCAACATGGCAAAGACCGCCAAAAACGAACCGATCACTTTCCCCCGGGCGACGATCTCGCGATCGGAGGCGCTCGGGTTGAAATAAGGTTTATAGATGTTTAAAACAAACAGGGTGACGGAGGAGTTGAGAACCGAGTTAAAGGTGGACAACACCGCGCCAAACAATGCCGCCGCAAAAAAGCCTGCCAGCGGAGCCGGCATCACCTCCCGGATCAACATCGGGTACGCTTTCATCGGCTCCAAATCGGGACCGAACATATTAAAGGCGATGATACCCGGTATAATGAGAAAAAACGGCCCCAACAGCTTTAAAAAGGCGGCGATGATCAAACCCTTTTGCCCCTCTTTCAAGCTTTTTGCCGCCAACGCCCGCTGTATGATATGTTGTGCCGTCCCCCAGTAAAATAGATTGACCAATAATAACCCTGTAAAAAAGGTGCTGAAGGGAACTGGGTCCGAGGGAGAACCGATAGAATTTAATTTCTCGGGGGAATGTTTGATGATCTCATGAAAACCGTCCACAATGGAGCCCCCACCTAACACGGTTAAGCCGAGAATCGGCACCATCAACCCGGCAATCAACAGCCCGATCCCGTTTAAGGTATCTGAGATCGCAACCGCTTTCAAACCACCGAAGATGGCATAAATCGATCCGATGACCCCGATTGCCCAAACCGTGAGCCACAGAGCAGCCGTGGAACTGATGCCGAGGGCTTCCGGCACATGGAAGATCCCGTTGATCGCAACCGCTCCGGAATAGAGAACCGGCGGCAACAGATTGAGGATATAGCCGAACAAAAATAAGATGGTTACAATCTGTTTGGTACCCGTATCAAAGCGCTCTTCCAGAAAATCGGGGATGGTCTTAATTCCACCTTTCAAGTAACGAGGCAGCAAGAAAATCGCCACCAGAATCAAGGCGATGGTCGTCCCCACTTCCCAACCCATCACCGACATATCAAACTCGTAGCCTTGAGCATTCAACCCCATCAGCTGCTCCGTGGATAAATTGGTCAGCATCAGCGATCCGGCGATCACCCAAGCACCAAGACTTCTTCCCGCCAGGAAATATCCTTCCGATGTATGAAGATTATCTTTGCGGGTCAAGATGTAGGATAAAAATGCCACCAAACCGGTGAAAAAGAGAAACGAAATCACAGTAAACAGCGTCATTATCCCAGCTCCTTTTCTATTTTTCCCTGAGAGGTTGGAAACGTGCACAAGAACCTGAATGCAACCGATCACCATGCCTTGGTTTATGCACTTACTCTATTTTTCTGCAACACCACCCTTTTGCTGCTGTTCATCACAGCCACCCATCCCTTGGAGAAAGGTGTTTGGTCCGCTCTTCACCTCGTCATCACCCTCCTTTCCATCATTTCTTCCTATAAACACGTACGATTCTTGCTTCACCTGTCGGTCCAATCATCCCCTCTAGAACAAAACCTGGACCTGTTACTCTTTTTCATATCGATCATCGTTATTTTCAATGGATTTTTTCTATTCGTGGATCCCGCTTCCTTCTTGGAAAAACAGCTTCTCATGGGAATCTGCATCCTTCCTTTCTATCTTTTCTCACTCTATTTAACCTGCCATTTGCTAATCTCCCACAAAGGACGGGGCTCCCCAGCGTTGGTATCCTATCTCTTTACCGTGATGATATTTACCTTGGTCTCTGCCATTTTCTTATTCACGATAGCTGCCAATCTGTTTCTAAACCTCTCTCACCTTTTTCTCGCCTTTTGTTTTTTGCAGATGAATTCGTAACCGGGGCGCTCGGTATGACTATCCCCTTCACCTTCCCCCCACGGTATAAGACTAACTTTTTAAAATTAACTAATTTTCTCCTATTCTAATTGGTGTGACACTATTCTGCAAATTTTTGATAAACAAAAACCGGCCCTCTGTACATGGGCCGGTTTTTGTTTATGCCGTCCATATCAACCTGGTGTTATGGTCGGAATCTCTTCGCTGTACACCAAATACTGCTGGTGAAGGTCCCGGATAGCAGCGATCAGTGCCTGTTGTGCCTTGCCGTGGTAAGCAGTTTGAATCGCTTCGGTCATCGGTTCCGCCCCTTCCCTCAAACTGTGGCCTTTCAACAGCTCTCCTATAAATCCTCGGGCGTGCTGGGTGGCCAGAGTGCAGGAGGCGTCGAGGATGACACCGTATTTGGGGTCGATCTCCACCGTCAGGGTCAAGGAATCATAAACAGATCGGGCCGCCATCCGTTGTGGCAACTTGGCATGGCCCGCTAGCATCACACTCTGTGCCATATCATTCCTCCTATAAGAAAAATCCTATATTTCGACTTTTCTTATAGGTTATCAGATGTCTATCGTGCAATCCAGAACCCGACTACACCTCCACCTGGGCAAAGGGCCAGGCGGGTAAATTGCGGCGTAGTTCCTTATCTTTTCGGTAACCCAGGGCATATTCCGCCTGCATCACTTGATGGATTTCTCTAGTTCCTTCATAAATGACGGGGGCCTTCGCGTTGCGCATGTATCGCTCCACCGGGAATTCGTGGGAGTACCCATTGGCCCCGTGAATCTGAACCGCGTCAACAGCGGCGTTAAAGGCTGCATCACAAGCGTGCCATTTGGCGAGGGAAGTCTCCCGGGTATTGCGCATTCCTTGGTTTTTCATCCAGCCCACCCGATGGACCAAGAGTTGGGATGTTTCATAGCCGGCGACCATCTTGGCGATCATCTGTTGCACCAGCTGATGTTTACCGATCGGCTTACCAAAGGTCTCTCGCTCGTGAGCGTATTTGAGACTGGCCTCGATGCAGGCGTCGATCAACCCGACGGCACCGGCAGCGACGCTGAAACGCCCGTTATCCAAGGCGGACATGGCGATCTTAAACCCTTCCCCTTCTTCTCCTACCCGATTCTCCACCGGAACCCGCACTTCTTCCATAAAAACTTCCCCGGTATTCCCCGCTCGGATGCCCAATTTATGCTTAAATCCACGAGTAGAAACACCAGAAAAGCTTCGCTCCACAATAAAACAGGAGATGCCACGATGCCCTTGGTCAGGGGTGGTTTTCGCGAAGATCAGAAAGTGATCGGCCACATCGCAGAGGGAGATCCAGGTTTTGCTTCCATTGAGAATGTAGTGGTCTCCGTCACGAACAGCCGTGGTTTGGATGGCAGCCACGTCGGAGCCGGCGTTTGGCTCGGTCAATCCATAGGCTCCCACTTTGCTCCCCTGTGCTTGCGGAGTCAGATATTTTTCTTTTTGAAATTCATTTCCCCACTGTAAGAGCGTCATGCTGTTGAGCGCCGTATGGACGGAGACAGCGGTCCGAAAGGCGGTGTCTCCGCGCTCCAATTCAGCACAAACGATGGCTAGGGTGTTGTAATCCATCCCTTGTCCCCCATACTGCTCAGGGATGCAGATACCCATCAGTCCCAGTTGGGCCAAGCGATCCAGGATCTGTGGTTCAAAATGCTGCTCCGCATCCCAGCCTTCGATGTGCGGAATAATCTCCTTGTCCACAAATTTGCGAACCATCTTTTGGACGGCCTGTTGCTCATCGGAATAAGAGAATTCAAACATTTTCACTTCCTCCTCATTTCATCCGGGAAGCACTTTCGTCTCTTCCCATTCTTTGATTTGCTCTTCGGCATAGCCCAGTTCACTTAAAATCTCTTTCGTATGTTCTCCTAGCAAAGGGGGGGGCTGTCGGTAGGAAACGGGGGTTCGGGAAAAATGTAAGGGGCTCCCCACCAAGGGCACCTTACCGGCGGTGGGGTGTTCCATCTCCACCAACATCTTTCGCGCTTCCACCTGTGAACCGGAAAAGACTTGATCCAAGGTTTGGATCGGTGCGCAGGGTAGATTGGCTTCTTCAAACAGGGCCATCCAATGGGAACAAGGTTGTTCCAGCAAGATAGACTCCAAGAATTGCGTCAACATCTCCCGATTCTCCACCCGGGCGGAATTGTCGGCAAAACGCGGGTCTTCCGCTAACTGAGGGCAGCCGAGGCGCTCCGTCAGCCGCCGGAATTGGGTGTCGTTACCCACAGCGAGAATCATCGGTTGATCCTGAGTATGAAAAAGCTGATAAGGGACGATGTTGGGATGGGCATTTCCTAGTAGATCCGGAAGTTTGCCAGAGATGAGGTAATTGCTGGCCACATTGACCAAGGAAGCGACACTCGCATCAAACAGGGCCACATCGAGAAATTGCCCTTTCCCTGACCGGCTGCGCTCCTGTAGAGCGGCCAGAATCCCGGTCGCCGTAAACAGCCCGGTCAACACATCGACGATGGCCACCCCCACCTTCATCGGACCGCTCGCTTCGCTCCCGGTGATGCTCATCAGCCCGCTCAGGGCTTGGATCATATAATCATAGCCCGCCCGGTGCGCATGGGGACCGGTTTGCCCAAATCCGGAAATTTCTGCGGCAATCAAGCGTGGATTTTCCTGTAACAATCGATCGGGAGAAATACCTAAGCGTGCTAACGTGCCGACTTTGAAATTTTCCACCAGGATATCGGATTGGCGAACCAAATCCATGAGGATGGTTTGACCCTGGTTGGTTTTCAGGTTGAGTACCATTGATCGCTTATTCCGGTTGACACTCAGATAATAGGCGCTTTCCTCGCCTGCATAGGGAGGACCCCAGCCTCTGGTTTCATCCCCTCCTCCGGGTGCTTCCACTTTGATCACTTCTGCCCCTAAATCACCTAAGATCATGGTACAAAAGGGGCCGGCGAGGACGCGGGAACAATCGAGCACCTGAATTCCTGCCAAAGGTCCCTCCCGATTCATAGATGTCTCCTCCTTCACCTTTGAAAAAATAGAAAAGCCGGGCTGCTGAGCGAAAATGCAGCTCGCTCAGGAACCCGGCTCACTCCTGCGGTTTTTTAACCGGCGTGATTAAAAATCGCAGGATATGATTTCAATTGTTATATGATTATTATATGTAATTTTGACTCTTTTGTCAAATCAATCAGGGGACCTCCATCTCATATACTCTGCCGAATCGTGGGGATCTGATCCAGAGCGGGTTCGGGAATCTGATTGACGATCGCTTCCCCGATCTTCATCGATGCGGTGGCGGCGGGTGATGGGGCATTACACACATGGAGGGAACGTTTTCCCGGTAAAATGGCAAAATCGTCCACCATCGATCCGTCAGGTCGGAGTGCCTGGGCTCGAACCCCAGCCTGCGCAGGTACGAGATCCTTTTCCGTCAACTCTGGGATCAGCCGTTGCAAACTGCGGAGAAAAGCCTTTTTGCTGACAGAGCGGATCATCTCTTTGAGCCCCTCATCGATATGAGCCAGCACTAATTTCCAAAAGCCTTTATAAGAGAGGATCTCAGCCAAGTCGGCAATATCAACATCGGTTTTCTTGTATCCCTCCCGCTTCAAACTGAGCACCGCATTGGGACCCACGTGAACGCTCCCGTCGATCATACGGGTGAAATGAACACCGAGAAAGGGGAAATCGGGATTGGGCACCGGATAGATCAGATGTTGGACCAGGTGGCGTTTTTCCGGAACCAGTTCAACATACTCCCCCCGGAAGGGAACGATTTTTAAGCCGGTAGCCTGCCCAGCCATTTCCGCCACCCGGTCACTGTATAGGCCCGCACAGTTGATCAAAAAGCGGGACGACCAGGTACCCCGGTTGGTTTCCAGGGTGACCTGTTCCTTTGTCTCCACGATGTTTTCCACCCTCGTATCCAGCAATAGATGACCCGAACCTTCCCGGATGATGCGGGCGAAGGCCCTGGCGACGGCTTTGTAATCCACAATTCCGCTTTTGGGAACGTATATCGCTTCCATCCCCCGTACATGAGGCTCCCTCTCTTTCAGCTCTCCTTGACCCAGACGGAAGATCTCCAATCCGTTCTCTCGTCCGCGCCGGTACAGACGCTCCATCTGCTGCAGTTCCTCCGGATCCGCCGCCACGATCACTTTTCCGCAGACTTCATGGGGAATCCCGTGTTCTTCACAAAATGCGACTATCGCCGCATTCCCCTCCCGGGCCAGTTTCGCTTTCAGACTGCCCGGTGGATAATAGATGCCGGAATGGATCACGCCGCTGTTGCGACCCGTCTGATGCTGCGCCAGATCTTTTTCTTTCTCGATGACGGCGATTTTAGCCCGGGGGAACCGCTTGACGAGCGCCATCCCTACCGACAGTCCCACAATCCCTCCTCCGATGATGGCAAAATCGTACATCGATCTCCTCCTCCAACACGGTAAAACCGTACCGAACTTCTCCACTTCAGGATTTTCGACCTCCCACTAAACAGATGGAGCAGGCTCTCAGACTCATGCGGTTTGATCCGAACCCGCCGACTGACTCCGCTCTTTTTTCCCCCGAGTTCCTCTGTAAAAGTAAAACAATCCCAGCACCCACCACAACAATAAAATCATCCATTCATAGGGCCATTGCAAGGCGGCGGGCATAGACGGCAGGTAAAGGATAAACAGAAACAGGCTGGTGAATACCGCTCCATAGCCGATCCAGGAGGACTCACCCGCTCTGAAGGGGCGTTTCAACTGCGGCTCCCTTTTCCTCAATACGACAAAGGAAACCGAAACCAGAAGATAGGTCATCATGATCGATAAACTTCCGGCATTGGCAAGCCAAAGAAGTGTCTGCTCTCCAAATAGAGGGGCGATAACGGAACATACGCCAATCAGAAGGATCGCGTTGGCCGGGGTGTGGTATTTGGGATGGAGCCGACCAAAAGCTTCAGGGAGCATCCCTTTACGCGCCATCACGTATAAAACCCGGCTCCCACCGACAAAAAAAGCGTTCCAACTGGTCAAAATCCCGCCGATTCCTCCGATGATCAGCAAGGTACCGCCCCACGGACTGTTCATTAATGCGGCCATCGCATCTGCCGTAGGCAATGAAGACCGTGATATTTCCTCCGGGCTCAAAGAACGTCCCACAGCATACACAATGCCGATATACCAGACCACAGTCATACACACCGACAGCGTCAACACCCGGCCGATTTTCTTAAAGGGGAGATTGATTTCAGCCGCCGTTTGGGGAATGACGTCAAAGCCGACAAACATAAACGGCGTCATGATCAGCACCCCGAATAACCCAGCGATGCCGCCTGTGAAAGCGGGAGATACGTGATCGGGGGTAACGGTGAGAGGGCCGCCGATGATCAAAACCAAACCGATCAAGGTCAGCAACCCGGTACATACGATCTGAAAAAAAGCCGCCTGCTTGATGCCCCGATAATTGATCCAGGTGACGATGAGGGAGCCTGCCATCCCGATTCCCACCCAGGAGGCGTACACATCCCAGCCCGCTACTTGCCACAGGTAACCGACTTGATAGTCGGGAAACAAATAATCAACCACCGTCGGCAGAGCCACCGCCTCAAAAGCGACGACAGAAATGTAACCTAAAGCGATCGCCCAGGAGGCGATAAAAGACCAGCCGTACCCCAGGGCCCTTTCCAAAAAGACCGTAACCCCGCCAGTCTGCGGCATTGCCGATGTCAACTCGGAATAGACCAAGCCGACAAACAGCACCATGATCCCCCCACCGACAAAAGCCAGGACGGACCCGATCAATCCCGCCTCTCTGATCCATTCACCGGCCAAAACCACCCAACCCCATCCGATCATGGCGCCAAAAGCCAACGCCAACACATCAACCCGGGACAACACCTTCTCCGCCTGCTGTTTTGGTTCCATTCCATCCTCCCCCAAAAGGTTTTGCACGATTACTTCAACATCTTTGTCGGTATCCCGCTCGGAGCTGCTCCTCAAGGATAAAAAAGCCGGGCAACTCAAGACAGGGGGGATGGATCCACCCAAATACTTGAACTCCCGGCTCACACCCGTGGATTCCTCGACCGGCTGGGTCAATGGGCACAGGCTATGGTCATGTATTAATTTAATATTGAGAATAATGCGTGCAAAGATGGTTGTCAATAGCTTTTTCTCATTCCAGAATGTTCACCGGACGACCCCAACCTGGCCTGAATGATAAAGGTCTCTGCGGAGTCCTTTTTATCATGGGCGTTGGTTCCGTCGACCCCTGATGTACCGGTGATTTCCTCAGTCCCTCTATTGATTTCTTCGGAATCTAGGGACCATGGGGAGAGTGTATGGTAGCCGTTCAGGGGTTGTAACGACAATCGTAACTGCTTTCCTGAATCCAGTTTGATTTGATGGAAAAGGGACCGCCTCCGAGGTGGTCACTTTTCGCCTGACCCAGATCCATTCAAAGCTGGGGAACCAGGGATTTGTTCCATTGTGGCGATGTGGTTTAGCCTCCTTCCACCTCCGATTGTTAATCGGGCTCAAAGAGTATGTAAAATTTATCGTTGAACCGCGAACCGGTGGACGAACCCCGTGTATAATACAATAGGGTTCCCAATTTTTCCTAGTCCCGGTAGGTCATCTGTGTGAGGGGAGGTTGCTCGATGAATGCCTCTCTAGAAAAACCCTTTGTCGGAGAGTTGTTTTTTGTTCGGGCGATTGCCTGTTTAAGCGTCGTCTGTCTTCACGCCATCTCTCTGATGTATTTGACGTACAATCCCACACCGGCAGAAACCCGGTGGGTTCAAGCCTTTCAGATGCTGTTTATGTTTGCGACCCCCTTGTTCGTCTGCATCTCCGAATTTCTGTTGGCGTATTCCTACCCGGACAGAATCCCTCGCGGTTTCTGGAAAAGACGGATTCAATATATCTTGCTCCCATTTGTGTTTATGGGAGGATTGTACGCCTTCGTTTACAAACAAACGTGGCCGGAGCGGCTGGAACGATTCATGGATATGGTTTTTGCCGCTCAATGGCACGGTTATTTCGTTCTCATCATCTTTCAGTTTTATGTGATTCACACCTGGTGGATTCGTCGCGGAAAGAAGTGGCCATTGCGAAAGGGGCTTTTTTGGGCCTTTGCGATCAACTTCGGATACCTATTTATTATTTTTCTCCTGCGGATGCAACAGGTAACGCTTGATGGATGGATGCAGCACCATCACCTGATCTTTCCGGCTTGGATTTTTTATTTTGCCGTCGGGTATTACGCTGGGGTTTACTTCGACGAGTTTAAGGCCTTCGTGACAAAGTACTCCAAATGGATCCTGACGGGGACGGCGGGATATGCCTTTTTGGTCGCTTTCATCAAATACGCCGGTTGGATTCCTTGGACAGCCTCAAAACGCTTTGACATCCTGCCGTATACCATATTGATGTTGTGTGCTCTGTATTACCTGGCTACACGAATGAAGGAGATTCCTTCATGGGTGATTCTCATCAGCCATACTTCATACGGAATCTACCTCCTGCATCCCATCGTGATGGGCAAGCTGTTGAAGGAGACGTTGCTCCCAGACGGGCTACCCTTTGCCATCTTCTTTGTAGTGATGTTTACAGGCGGAGTGATCATCCCTTTTCTCGTCACTTATATTCTGAACCAGCTTCCTTACGGTGCTTATCTGGTCGGCAAGCTGGGAAAGAGCCGAAAATCAATCACGAACCGAAGAACAACCGCAAATGCCTATTATCGAATGTAGGATATTTCTAACCGTTAACCGGAAAAGAAAAAGACCGCCAAGATACGGCGGTCTCTTTTTGGGGCTCATGGGTTAGGGGTTTCGCCCGCTGGTTCGATGCATGTTGGCAGACAGCGCAAGGACTCAGTCGCATCTGCTACGAGGATGTATCCCCCGTACTAAATTTCCTGGAGGGCCGTAGATAAAGTTCAAGTGGGCGGCTCCGGGCTGGAAACGGCGGCTATCGATCCTCGTCTGGCTCCGGCAGATATTTTCTCCTATTCATATGGAAGAAATCGGCGGTGACACCGACGCTTCGATCAGCGAGGCGGCGTCGGCAATTCATGACTTGTCGGTGGTCTTTTTTTTCAAATCCAACCCGAATCAGGACAGCTTCACCGGTTCACCGGTCTCCGCGGACTGGTAGAAGGCGTTGATCAGGCGTTGGAGGAGCACCCCTTGACGAGGGGTGGACAGGGGCGGGGTGCCGGTGAGACAGCTGTCCACGAATCGCTGGATCTCCCGTTCGTGGTAATTGATGTCCGGCAGGTGAGCGGGGGTGAGATTGACGAGTGTCTCGTGTTTTTCTTGGTAGATGGTGAGCGGGAACAGATCGGCACCACCTTCGTCCCCCATCAGGGTAACGTTCATTTCCTGCAGTTGGTCCACGTTGGCGGCAAAAGCCGTTTCCAGGATCAGGGTCGCTCCGTTTTGAAACCGAATCATGCCCCGGGCCATGTCCTCGATGGAAAAATTCTCCCAGTCCCACTCGCCCATGACACCGACACCCTTGCGATTGCCCAGCTTTTGGTAAGTACTGCCCAGCACGAGCTCCGGTTCGGGGTAGCTCATCAAGTAGAGGGCTGTATCCAGCATATGTACTCCGATATCGATCAGAGGGCCGCCTCCTTGCAGCTCTTTGTTGGTAAACACCCCCCAGCCAGGGATGCCCCGGCGGCGCAGGGCGTGCACCCGACTGGCATAAACATCACCCAGTTCCCCGGCATCGACAAACCGCTTCAACACCTCCACCTCCGGGGCATGACGATAATGAAAGCCATAGGTGAGGATCTTCCCCGCTTCTTCTGCCGCCTGCGCCATCTCATCCGCCTCCTCCGCCGTCATCGCCGGTGGTTTCTCGCATAAGACGTGGCAACCGGCTTTTAGAGCAGCGATCGTGGCCGGAGCGTGAAATTTGTTAGGGGTGCAGACGCTGACCGCATCCAGCTCTACCTGCTCCAGCATCTCCTGATAATCGGTAAAGACTCGGGGAATGGAAAACATCTCCGCACAAGCTTCCGCCGTCTCCTTAACCACATCGGCGACGGCAACGATTTCCACCCGGTCCCCGCATTTTTGATAATTGGTAAGGTGGGCATCTCTCGCGATTCCCCCTGCACCGATCATGCCGATTCGCAATACATCTGTCATCTCCTGGTTGCTCCTTTGCTGTTTGATTGAGTCTATTTCGTTTTCATGTTAGTCCTCTGATATTTCAATCCAACCACCGCTTTGTGCCGACCGTTCCACACCCTCCAACACCATCTGGTTTCGTAGTCCATCCGCAAAATTGGGCGAAGGACTGTACCCTTTCGCAATTCCCTTCATCAATTCCGAAAACAGGTTGATAAAGGTGTGTTCGTACCCGATGATGTGACCCGGCGGCCAATAAGCACCGGCATAAGGGTGAACCTCTTCGGTACAATGGATGGTACGGAAGCCTTGCATCCCCTTCTCATCCTCCTCTAGATAAACTTCCAGGTTGTTCATGTTTTCCAGGTCCCAGCGGATGGACCCCTTTTCACCGTTGATCTCAAACCGGTTGCCGTTGCGGTTGCCGCCGGCAAAGCGGGTCGCTTCAAAGACACCCATCGCACCATTTTCAAACCGGGCCAGAAACGCCGTGGCATCATCCACATCCACTTCCCCCCTGACGTCATCCTCGGCTTGGGGACGCTCCTTGATAAAAGTCTCCATCATTCCGGTCACTGCTGTGAACTCCCCAACTAGAAAGCGAGCCAGATCCAGGATGTGCGCACCGATATCCCCGAGGGCGCCGGATCCGGTCACTTCCTTACGTTGGCGCCATACCAGCGGGAAGTTCGGATCCATAATCCAGTCCTGCAGATACTGAGCGCGGATGTGGTAAATCCGCCCCAGGCGACCGTCGTCGATCAGTTTTTTGGCAAACTGCACCGCCGGGGCAAAGCGATAATTATGGCAAACCATGTGAACCGTACCGGCTTGCTCCGCCGCTCTGGCCATCCGCCGGGCTTCGGCCACGGTCAGCGCCAGCGGTTTCTCGCAGAGAATGTGTTTGCCGGCCTCTGCCGCCGCGATGGCGATCTCTGCGTGCAGATGGTTTGGTGTGACAATATCGATCAAGTCGATATCATCCCGTTCGATGAGGCGGCGCCAATCGGTCTCAGTCGATGCCCACCCCAGTTGGTTGGCTGCCGCCTCCACTCCGTCCCGGTCTCGACCAGCCACAGCCTGCAACACCGGAACCGCTTCCGGTTCGAAGAAAAACGGAAGATCCCGATAGGCGTGACTGTGCGCCTTGCCCATAAACTTGTAACCGACCATCCCAACCCGCACCTGTCGCTTCATTCCATCCACCAGTTTCCATCCTTCCTTCGAGTGAATTCGCTTTCAATATTTCTTAAATTTGATCGGCTTGCTTACCGTACCACCTGTTCCCACCCGAACCCACGAAGTATGGACTAAACCCACCCCCGCTCTTTCAGCTGTTCCATACTGATTTTAACACTTTCCAGGGAAGAGTGATGGCGACATTCATCTTGCTCCACCACATACCATTGCACACCGGAAGTGTTGCCTACGGCAAAGATCCCATCCAGATCCATCACCCCCGTACCCACTTCGGCGAAAAAACCATCCTCCGCCATATCCTTCAAGTGGACGACAGGGATCCGTCCTGCATAACGGCGAAGGTAGGCCAGCTCATCCTCCCCGGCCCTGCGAATCCAATAAAGATCCAGTTCGGCCAAAACAGCTGATGCCTCCGTCCGGCGGTACAGAGCATCCAAGGCGATTTCCCCGTCCAGTCTGTTTTCTAGCTCAAAGGCGTGGTTGTGGTAACCGAACCGCATCCCCCGCTGGCCGACGGTTTTGCCAATCTCCTCCAACTCTCCGATCAAAGCTCTGGCTCGATTTCCGTCCCGGAATAGCTGCGGACCCACCCACGGGCACACGATATAGTCACATCCGATTTCCCGGTGAAATTCCAGTACTTCCGGAAGCCGCTGACGAAGGTCATCGATGCTGACATGGCTGGCGATGGGGTGCAGGTTGAACTCTTGTAGCATCCGGCTTACTTCGACTGCCGAACATCCGTAAAATCCGGCAAACTCCACTCCCCGATAGCCCAGCTCCGCCACTTTGGACAAGGTTTCCACCAGGTTTCTAGCGCACTCTTCCCGCAACGTATACAACTGTAATCCGATTTGTACGGGCACAAAAAGCCGCATCCTTTCTATTCCTAAGATTCTACCCATTAATTTTTGTCAAAAATAGCAGACATCCGGTCTCCTGTCCAGCCCCATAAAAAGATGCCGGACTTCAGCCGGCAGCTTTCGCACAGATTAAGAGAAGATTTCTTCTTTTTTAAAGGGCCACCGGGGCAGCGTCTTCCGCAAATCTTTATCCTTGCGGTAACCGAGGGCATACTCCCCTTGCATCACCTGATGGATTTCCCGGGTACCTTCGTAGATAACAGGAGCTTTGGCGTTTCTCATATACCGCTCCACGGGAAATTCGTGGGAGTATCCGTTGGCCCCGTGGATCTGAACGGCGTCCACTGCAGCTTGGAAGGCAGCGTCACAGGCATACCATTTGGCGAGAGACGTTTCCCGGGTGTTGCGCATGCCCTGGTTTTTCATCCAGCCCACCCGGTAGACCAACAGCTGGGAGGATTCGTAACCGGCAATCATCTTGGCAATCATCTGCTGAACCAGCTGGTGGCGGCCGATCGGTTTTCCGAAGGTTTCCCGTTCATGGGCGTACTTGACGCTGGCCTCGATGCAGGCGTCGATCAGGCCGACCGCGCCGGCAGCCACACTAAACCGACCGTTGTCCAAAGCAGACATCGCAATTTTGAATCCTTCCCCTTCCTCCCCGACAAGGTTTTCCTTGGGCACCCGCACGTTTTCCAGAAAAACCTCTCCGGTATTGCCCGCCCGAATACCCAACTTGTGTTTAAAACCGCGAGTGGACACCCCTTCCCAGGTCCGTTCCACAATGAAACAGGACAACCCCCGATGTCCCGCATCCGGATCGGTTTTGGCGAAGATGAGGAAGTGATCGGCCACATCGCAGAGGGAGATCCAGGTCTTGCTCCCGTTGAGAATATAGTCATCCCCGTCCTTTACCGCCCGCGTTTGCAGAGCCGCCACATCGGAGCCGGCATTGGGTTCGGTCAATCCGTAAGCTCCCACCCGGGTCCCCTGTGCCTGAGGGGTCAAATATTTCTCCTTTTGGTGTTGATCCCCCCACTGGAGCAACGTCATGCTATTCAAGGCCGTATGGACGGATACCGCCGTCCGGAAGGCGGTGTCCCCCCGCTCCAGTTCAGCACAAACGATGGCCAGAGTATTGTAATCCATCCCCTGTCCTCCGTATTCTTCGGGGATACAGACCCCCATCAAGCCCAAGTCGGCCATTTGATCGATCATCTCGGTTTCAAAGTGCTGTTCCGCATCCCATTTTTCGATATGAGGCATGATTTCCCGGTCGACAAATTTGCGTACAGTCTTCTGCACCGCCTGCTGCTCTTCTGTTGGCGAAAAATCAAACATTGGATCACTCCTCAAGAATCCGATTTGCACAAAATGCGGAAAAACCCGGTGACCGTGACCATCATATCAGACTCATCCACCACCGTCCCCCAGGCCGTCACCGTGCGGCGGGTCTGATGCAGCACTTCCCCGTGACAGCGGATGAGTTCCTCGGAGACTGGGGTATAAAATCCACATGGATCATCTGAGTGGTAGCCGCTTTCGCCCCCGACACGGACTGGATCGCCAAGCCCACGGCGTTGTCCAGCAGTGAAGAGAGCACCCCGCCGTGGGCGGTCCCGTTTCCGTTGAAGTGCAGCCGCTCCACCGTCAGCCGATATGTTGCCAGATGCCAGAAGGGAATATCCCGGGGGAAATATCGAAACAGCTGTTGTAACTCCGCTTCTTTATCCTTCCGTCGCCCACTCTAAGTCCTTCCCCTTCTTAAAAAATAGCGGCCGATCTCTGTTCCCTTCTTCAAACACCCAAATACACTTTTCGCAAGTCTCGGCTGTGTAAAAGATCTTTTCCCTGTCCATCGGAGACAATCCGGCCGCTAACCAATACGTAGCCCCAATCGGAACACCTGAGGGAAAAGGTAGCATTTTGTTCCACCATCAGAATGGTGAGACCCTGCTCTCTCAGTTCCTGCAAAAATCGAGTCACCTGACGCACCATAATCGGTGCCAGTCCCAAAAAAGGTTCATCCAACAGCAGTACCTGAGGTTGGGCTATCAAGGCCCTTCCCAAGGCCACCATCTGCTGCTCTCCGCCGCTTAGAGAACCGGCCGGCTGTTTTTCCCGCTCCTTCAGCTTCGGCAACAGGGAATAGACGAAGTCGAATCCCTGTTTTCGCCGCTTGCGGGCACGGGGCGTGTAGCTCCCCATCTCCAGGTTCTCCCGCACCGACATCTCCGGAAACAACCTTCGCCCCTCCGGCACCATCACCATGCCGGCTGCCACCCGTTGATGCGTAGGCCAGCGGCTGATCTCCTCTCCCTCCAGCCAGATCCGACCCTCCGTCTCGATCTCCACGCCCATCAGGAATTTCATCAAGGAGGATTTGCCCGCTCCGTTGGTCCCCACCACACTGACGATTGAACCGCGGGAGACGGATAAGTGAATGTCGTGCAGCACCGTCAACTCCCCATATCGTCCGTACCCCTTCTCAATGGACAGCATCCGGCTCCACCTCCCCCAGGTAGGCATCCACCACTTCCGGATCACGAATCACGTCAACTGTCGCTCCATGGGCCAGCAGCGCCCCGTGATGAAGGACCAGCAACGTTTGCGTCAGCTCGGTGATCGCCTGCAATACGTGCTCGATCATCACCAGCGTCACACCGGTCTCCTGAACTTTTCGCAACACGTCCATCAGATCCCGGACCTCGTCGGGGGAGAGTCCCCCCATCACCTCATCCAGAAACAGGAGGGAGGGACGTGTGGCCAAGGCTTTGGCCAGTTCCAGCTTCTTTTTCAAACCGATCGGCAGATGGGTGACGGAATGGTGGAGATAAGCTCCCAAGCCTACAAACCGGAGCACCTCTTCCGCCCGTTCCCTCGCCTCCCGCAAGGCGGGGGATTGCTGCAGGGCGGCCACCACCACATTTTCCATCACATCCAGCTGACCGAAAGGTTTCGTGATCTGGAAGGTCCGAGTCATCCCCAGCCGGCTGATCTGATACGCTTTTTTACCTGTGATCGCTTTCCCTTTGAACCAAACCTCCCCCGCATCGGTTGGCAGAAAGCCAGTAATCAGGTGAAACAGGGTGGTTTTGCCCGCTCCATTGGGCCCGATGATCCCTAAGAAATCGCCTTCCTCCACGGTAAAGGAAACATCATCCACCGCCGTCAGGCCCCCGAAACGTTTGGTCAGATGCTCCACTGTCAACAACGGAGCCATGTGATCTCCCCCCTTTTCCTGAACGGAATCGCTCTTTTAGCCACGGAATCATGCCTTCAGGTACAAACAGCACCACCAGCACCAACAGCGTCCCGTACATCATCGCGTGGACGCCTCCCTGCGTCCCTTGCAACAGATCACGCATCAGGGTGTCCAGTCCAGTGACGACAAAACTGCCGAACACCGGCCCCAAGGCCATACCCAATCCACCGATCATAGTCATCAGCACCATCTGAATGGAAACATTGAAGGAAAATTCGTGATATGGTTCGATCACCGTGACATACTGGGCATAAAAAGTGCCGGCTACGGCCGTGATCGCACTGCTGATCACCAGGATCCCCACCTTCACCCGAACCGTATGGATACCGAGGGCTTGAGCCGCCGCTTCATTGTCTCGAATCGCCATCAGCTCATAACCGAACTTGGACTGCTTCAACCACCGGGCCAGCAGAAAGGGGATCAGACAGATGACCAATGCGATAAAGTAATAAGGAATTTTCGAGTCAAAGGCCATGTTGGCAAACCCCGGTTTATATGGGACGGTAATCCCCTGGGAACCCTGAGTCACTTCCGTCCAGTTGACAGCCACAATCATGAGCACCTCAGCGATGGCGATGGTGGCCAATCCAAAAAAAGGGCCTTTCATGCGCAAGGTGATGATCCCGATCAACCAGCCCAATATCGCTGCCAACACCGCTCCCACCAACATCCCCAGCCACGGGGAAATGCCCAGCCGCACGAACAGCAGCGTGGAGGTGTAGGCCCCGATCCCGAAGAAGGCGGCATGCCCCAGGGAGAGCAAACCTCCGTACCCCCCGGCCAGATTCCAGGCGCCGGCTGCAGCTCCCCATAACAGAGCCAAAATCACAGTATCCAAATAATAGAGTTGGTTTTGCAGCAAAAAGGGTAGGGCGATCAGAAAGAGCGCAGCTGACCCCACTCCGACGGTGGGTGTCAGGATCGCCGACCGTCTCTTATTTCCTTCGGTTGTGACGTTCATCATTGGTTCACCTCGGGAATCCGCTTACCGAACAGACCCGCCGGCTTCACGATCAGAATGACGATAAACAATAAGAGATAGACCAGTTGTTTCATCGAAGAACCGATAAAGTAAGCACTGGTCGTCTCTACCACGCCGATCAACAGACCGCCGAGAATCGCTCCCCGAAGACTGCCCAATCCGCCCAACACCACCACCACGAAGGAGACCAACAAAAATTGCGTCCCCAACGTTGGGTGAACGGCAAAGACAGAAGACAACAGGGCACCGGCCACCCCGACGAGGGCGATGCCGATTGCGAAGGACAGAGTAAAAATCCGCTGGGGATGGACTCCCATCAAGACCGCCGCAAAGCGATCCATGGATGCCGCCCGGATCGCTTTACCCAGATAGGTGCGGTGAAGAAAAGCGAACAGGATTCCGGTCACCACCAAGGCGACGATAAAGGCGATCAACAAGGGCGACGATATTCGGAGATCCCCCCACTGCAGTGACCGAGTCGCCCATTCGTTATGAATGGAACGGTAATCGGCGGACCAAAGCAATAACGCAGCATTTTGAATCACGATAGACAGCCCGATGGTAACCAAAATGGAAGCTTCATGGGAGCGCCGGATGGCGTGACGGATGACGAACCGGTACATCAGTGCTCCCAACAGACCGAGAGCAGGCACCACCAGAAACAGGCCGATATAGTTGTCCACGGAGTATAAGGTGTAAAACCAGTAGGAGAAGTACATGGCCACCATCAGCATATCCCCGTGCACAAAGTTAACAATGCGCATCACGCCGAAAATCAGGGTCAGCCCTAGACTGATCAAGGCGTACACCCCGCCGATCAGAATCCCGGAAATCAAGAGCTGTAAAAAGATCATGGATTCCCTCCTCTCATTTCCTTTCCGACCACTCAGGCATAGGGATCATCTGGGGTTGGCTCTTGCTGAATGATTCCGGGTAGATCACCACGAGCTTTCCATCTTGCCACTGCATCACCGACATGGCCGCACGGGTATTCTGACCGGTTTCGTTAAATTGGACTCCCCAGCCGACTAGGGTGGATCCGACCGGCTTGTCTAAAGAAAGGGCCGCTTTCCGGATTTTATCTGGATCGGTCCCCCCCGCTTTGGGGATCACATCGTGAAACAGGATATAGGCGGAAGAAAAAGCCAGCGTGGCGATCAGATCGGGCTTTTGACCGTACTTTTGCTCATAACGTCGTTGAAATTCCTGTTCCATTTTGCGCATTTCTGGCGTCAAGGCCCGGGGGTGGACGGAATTGGCGCTGCTGGTATCCATGACCCCGTCGGCTCCTTCTCCGAAGGTTTGTCCAAAATTATCTGAACTTTGGCCCGCGCCGTTTCCGATAAACACCTTGGCATTGAGGCCCAGCTGTTTCGCCTGTTTCCAAAACAGCTGCGCATCAGTGTCGTATTGCACCATATTGATGATATCAGCATCGGAATTTTTGAGACGAAGGATGGCGGAAGAAAGGTCATTAGTCGCTTTCGCGTTGTAGCGAATCTCCTCCACAATGGGGATGCCGGCTTTTTTGGCCGCCTTTTTGGTGGAGGCAGCCACGCCCTCGCCGTAATCCCCGTCCTCATGGACGAGCGCCATTTTCATCTCTTTATTTTCCAACCCCAGCTTCGGCCCCACCACTTCTTCCAGAAAACGGACCGTCGCTGGCCCATACATGGTGGCATCAGGATTGGGACGAAAAACATACTTGAAACCGCGGCGGGTGAGACGGGGATCGGTGGCCGCCACCTCCCATAACACTGCTCGGTTTCGCTCTGTTATCCCGCTGGCGGCCATGCTGCTCGGACTGGCGTAGGTACCCACGATCACGCGGATATCCTCTTTCAGGATGAGGCGATTCACCTCGTGAACAGCGGCTACGGCCGTCGGCACATCCACCTTGTCCAACTCGATCTTGGGCCCTTTCCCCTGGGCATTGGCGATATCTGCGGCGATCTGGGTCCCCCGGGTACAAGACTGACCGATTTTCGCCAGATTCCCCGAAGTGGGAAAGGCGACCCCCACCCGGACTGTGTTGGCGTCAGCCCGGGAGTCTGGCCGTCCACAGGCACTCACCAACAGGGAGAGCGTCAACATCGAAGTCAACAGCAGGATGGTCGACCGCTTCATTGGAACACCTCCTTCCGGTTGACCACTTTCAACTGGGGATGCACCTGAAATTCAGCCGGTGTGATCGCTTTCAATTCTCTAAGCGACAAATGGCTTCCGATCTCGGTCAAAATCATGCAATTCGCTTCAAAACGGAAAACCGCGTGTTCCGTCACCAGAACATCCACTTCCCCCCTGGCCGTCAGCGGCAAGGTGCATTCGGGGAGCAGTTTCGGCTGTCCTTCTTTGGTACGGTGGGTGGTGGCCACGATCACCCGTTTCGCTCCCACCACCAGATCCATGGCTCCTCCCACCCCCAGCACGGTTTTACCGGGGACGGCCCAGCTGGCGAGATCTCCCCGTTGGCTAACCTGCAATGCCCCGATAATGGTGACATCCAGGTGGCCTCCACGCATCATGGCGAAGGATAACCCGCTGTCGAAATAGGAAGAGCCCGGCAATTCGGAAATCAATTGGCGGCTGGCATTGATCAGTTGGGGATCCGCCGCTTCCGGCGGGGGGCTGGGCCCCACTTCCATCATTCCGTTTTCCGTATGGAGATGGATGTTCACACCGGGAGAAAGTTCATTATTGACCAGCGTGGGAATGCCGATGCCCAGGTTGACCACATCGCCGTCGCGCAACTCCTGTGCCGCCCGACGGGCGATCCTTCTTCGAATCAGTTGATGTTCCATGTGATTCACTCCGTTACCAGGATATCGACAAAGGGATGGGGAGTAATGATGGCTTCCGGATCCAACATTCCTGCAGGAACGATCCGGTCCACTTCCACGATGGTGAGGTGAGATGCCATGGCCATCAAGGGGTTGAAATTGCGCGCCGTTTTGTAATAGACCAAGTTGCCCAGCTCATCGGCCAGATGCGCCTTCACTAAGGAAACATCGGCCTTCAGCGCTTTTTCCAACACATGGGGTCTCCCCTCAAACTCGCGGACCTCTTTCCCCTCTGCCAATTCCGTCTCCGCTGCGGTCGGGGTGTAAAAAGCGGGAATCCCGCTTCCGCCGGCACGGATCGCTTCACAAAAGGTGCCCTGGGGAAGCAACTTCACCTCCAGCCTCCCCTGTTGGTATGCTTCTCCTACATCAGGATTGGTGGTGAAGTAGGTGCCGATCGCTTTTCGGATGCGCCCTGTATTCAACATCTTTCCCAATCCCTGCCCCGGTGTGCCGATATTGTTGCTGATGAGGGTGAAGTCCCTCCGGTCCGACTCCACTAGAGCATCCACCAGCTTGAAAGGGACACCGGACAGGCCAAAGCCGCCCACCATCAGGGTGGCCCCGGACTCAATCCGGCTCACCGCCTGTTTCGCCGTCATCTGTTGCACGGACACCGTCCACACCTCCTCACCGGGTGTATTCCCGCTTCAACTGCGCGGCGATGATATTCCGCTGAATCTCCGAGGTCCCCTCATAGATGCGGGTGATGCGGGCATCCCGATAGAACCGCTCCACCGGAAACTCTTTCATATAACCCATGCCGCCGAAAATTTGGACGGCTCGGTCAGCAACTCGGTTGTACACCTCAGAGGCGTACAACTTGACAGCAGCTGATTCTTTAATCACTTTTTCCCCCTGATCCACCAGGGAGGTGACCCGGTACAACAGGCTGCGGAGGGTTTCGATTTCCAGGGCAGTGTCCGCCAGCATATGCTGAACCGCCTGATTCTCGAAGATCGGTTGGCCGAACTGTTTCCGTTGCATGGCATAATCCATCGACAGCTCCAATAATTTTTCACAGGAACCGAGGCAACGGGCAGCCAGGGAGGCGCGTCCGTTGGCCAGGATTTTGAGGGCATTGACATACCCCTGGCCTTCTTCGCCGAGGCGGTTTTCCACCGGCACCTCCACATCTTCGAAAAAGAGTTGACAGGTGTGGGATCCCCGAAGACCCATCTTCTCGTCGGCAGGACCGCGGCTCAGTCCCGGGGTGTCGGCCTCCACCAGGAAGGAGGTGATCCCCTTCGCTCCTTTGGTGGGGTCGGTCACCGCCATCACGGTGATCACATCCGCCTCAGGACCGTTGGTGATAAAATGCTTCATCCCGTTCAGGATGTAGCGGTCCCCTTTTCGTTCAGCGCGGGTTCTGAGATTGGCGGCGTTGGATCCCGCTTCCGGCTCGGACAGAGCGAAGGCGCCCAGCCGTTCCCCCCGGGCCATCTCCGGCAGGAACCGCCGCTTTTGCTCCTCATTGCCCAATTCCACGATGCCCACTGTACCGATCCCCGTGTGGGCGCCGATCAGGCTGGTAAATCCGTTGTGAGTCTTCCCCAACTCTTCCAGCAGCATGCATTTCTCGGTCATGTTCAGGCCCAACCCATCGTATTCCGTCGGAATGGACAACCCGAACAGCCCTAATTCCTTGGCTTGTTCCGTCACCTTTTCAGGCACAAGGTCTTCTTGCTCGATGGTCTGGGCCACCGGTTCCACCACTTCCCGGACAAAATCGCGAACCACGGTGGTGAGTTGCTTGATTTCCGTATCGGTCCTGACCATATTGATCACCGTCCTTATGGAGATTCTTCCGTTTGTTGCAAGCGACGGCCCTGTTCGTCATAACGGTACACACCCTGCCTGGTCTTTCTCCCCAACCGGCCGGCCTGCACATACTGAACCAACAGGGGGCAGGGGCGAAACTTTTCCCCCAGCGTCTCATGGAGATACTGCAGCACCTTGAGCCGGGTGTCCCAACCCACCAGGTCCCCCAATTCAAAGGGACCCATCGGATGATTCAATCCCAGCTTGATCGCCCGGTCGATCTCCTCCGCTGAACCCACCCCTTCCATCAGCATATAGAAGGCTTCATTGCCCACCAGGGCAGAGATTCGGCTGGTGGCAAATCCGGGACGTTCCTGGATACGGGCCGTTTCTTTGCCCAGTTCGCGCCCCACGCGCAGGGTTTGCTCCACCACCGGGTCACTGGTTTGCAACCCCCGGACCACTTCCACCAGCTTCATGCGATGGACCGGATTGAAAAAGTGCATCCCGATCACCCGCTCCGGCTTGGAGGTCACTGCCGCGATTTCCGTGATGCTTTTGGCCGAAGTGTTGGTGGCAAGCACCACTTCATCGGGGAAAATGGCATCCAGTTGGCGGAACAGCTTCTGCTTCACTTCCAGATCCTCCACCACCGCTTCGATGATGAAGTCACAGGAAGCTAGAGCTTCCAAGGAATCCGCCGGCTGAATCCGGTCCAAGGTCGCCTCTCCCTCTGACGAGGTGATCCGTTCTTTTTTCACCTGCCGTGCCACCAATGACTCCAATTGGGGAATTGCCTGCTCCAGCGCCTCCGGATCAGCGTCATACAGGCAGACAGAAAAACCTTGCACAGCCGCCTGATAGACGATTCCCTTTCCCATCACACCAGCACCGATGACACCGATTTGACGTACCTCTTTCATCTTTCACTCTCCTTCAAAACGTTCCACGATATTTGCCATTCCTTGACTCCACCGGGATGAACTCCATTCTCACCTCCTGAGTGATCGACTGCTGTATAATGCAAAAGGTGTGCCAAAGATAGCACACCTTGTGATCGCTTCTCGTGATTAACCCCGAGGTGATTTAAGTCAAAAAAATAAGTCGATTCCGCTTCATCAACCGGAATCGACTTACCGTTACGATTTTTTTTTGATACCGTATTTGTAAGCTTTGCGGATGGCGCTGGACTGACTGATGGATAGACGTTTGGCCACCTGATAGGAACTGTGATGCCGCCGGTAGGCCTGAGCAAGAACCTCCCGCTCTACCTGGGCGGAAAAAGCAGGCAGGTTGGGAAACGATCCTTCCCCGCTCAAAAAGTAAGGTTCCCCGTTGATCTCCGCCCGGACACCAGGCTCCCTTTCTTCCTCCATCGTCTTCGAAAATCCGTGAGTCTCAGGGATCATCTGGGTCGTGATGGCGTCGGTGGGGCTGGTGATCACCACCCGTTCCACCAGATTGGCCAGTTCCCGCACATTGCCCGGCCAGTCATAATCCCGCAGTTTCTCGTACACTTCCGGTAGGAAATACCGGGAGGTTCGATGCTTCTTGTTAAAGTGATCGAGAAAATGGAGCAACAACGGCTTAATATCATTCCGGCGGTGGCGGAGGGGGGGAATTTCGATGGGCACGACGCTGATCCGATAGTAGAGATCCTCCCGGAACTCCCCCTTCTTCACCATATCCATCAAGTTGCGGTTGGTGGCGGCGATGATCCGGGCATTGAAGGGAACCGATCGGATACCGCCCACCCGGCGCAAACTCCGCTCCTGCAGGACCCGAAGGAGCTTCACCTGCATCGGTTGCGGCAGCTCCCCGATCTCATCCAGAAAGATGGTCCCGTTTTCTGCGATTTCAAAGATTCCCGGCTTCCCTTCTTTTTTTGCTCCGGTAAAGGCGCCGGGTTCGTACCCGAACAGTTCGGACTCGATCAGGTCAGGGGGAATCGCTCCACAATTGACGGTGATAAAGGAGCCATCCTCAAAGCGGGGACTCTGCCTGTGAATGGTGCGGGCAAACACCTCTTTGCCGACCCCCGACTCACCCAGTAGTAAAACGGTGGTATCCGTCGGGGCCACCCGTTCGGCCAGATGAACCGCCTGTTTCATGGACAGATCATTCATGATGATAGAGAGTTCGTCTTTGAGATGCAACTTTCGTAGCTGGGACAATTCCCGGCGGTAGCGGTCGGACTTCTTCCTCGTCTCATCCAGTTCGTCCTTGAGACGATTGAGTTCCGACACATCCCGAATATTGGTGACGACCCGGACCACCTTCCCGTCCTCATCAAAGACGGGGCTGCCGGTGATCACGTTTAACTTTCCCTGTTTATTGGCCTGAACGACGCTGACCGGCTGGCCGGTTTTCAATACTTCCAGCGTCACCGACTTTTTCAGAATTCCCCTCCGTTCCAAATACCGCACATCTTTACCGATATAGTACTCCTTGGGGATGCCGGTCAGCCGTTCGATCGCCGAGTTGGTATGAAGAGTGATCCCATGGGCATCGGTGATATAGATACAATCGTAGGAGTTTTCAATAATCGCATCCAACTCCTGACTGCCCCGCGTCCCCTGATCATAGGGCTCCAACCGGTAGAGTGTGCCCCCCTCAAGGCTGGCTGGCTGTTCCTGATAAAACCGATACGCCTCCCCTTTGCGGGTAATCCAAACCTCCCCCGACGTCCGTTCCAAAAAAAAGGATTGGAACTTTTCCCAGGTCTGCGGAAAGTGGCTTCCAGTGGCCACCTCTTCCCACAGCTGCCGTAGGGAACGGGTCACCTTCACAATCTTTCCGTCCGCGTCTACCACTGCCATCAAACAGGGCAATTCTTCCCAGAGATGTTGCCAATCCAGCTGCATCAGGCATCCCCCTCCATAACGAGTTTCAGATTTTCTGATTCTCTGAAGAAATCGACCTGCCTCCAGGGTTTAGAAATAGAGCAGTAGCATTGACCCGAAGCCGATGTAACGGATGTTCTGCTGAGATGATATACACCGTCGGCTTCGAATCACCCTGCTGGCCCCTAACGCCCTTGCATACGGATTTGATAATAGCAGGACAACATCCCAACGGTTCGACACAAAACACAGCCGTTTCTCCTCCACAAGGCTTCCAGCCTAGCCGAGTCACACCGCGCAATACTGCAGCACCCCTCGTCTGTTTCTGTCACGGTGATCCCCCTGGGATTCCAACAAATTGAGATGACCCAATGCTTCCGATACCACCAGGGATAATTGCGGTTCATATTTACCGGGAAAGCGCCGGTCAACAATTGAGATAAAATAAGATCTCGAATCTCACCCTCGCGTTGCTCCTGTTTTTGCCACCGATGCTTGATCAACCGGTTGGGCCCGGTCACCTCCCAGCCATGACCGGAGAAGATACGGGATATGCGAAGGGGAAGCAGCTTTCGCAGGGATTCTCGACACTGGAGCAAGGTTTTCGGTCGCACCTTGTCACCTGAGGAGGGTGGTTCCACGATCGCGTTGGAGGAGACATGGGCCCGCACATGGTCACCACCGATCAGGGGGTGATCCCGTTCCCGATACAGAGAAATGTGGCGCATGTCCCGGTGTTGCCACTACCACGGTCCACTCCGGCATACCCGGAATCGCATCCCCCTCCACCAACGACACATCCAGCTTCATCCGGCATCCGTACGGGTCCATCCCGCGTAACATCTGTCCCAAACGGGAGATATGCTGTTCCTCTACATCGAAAGCGCGATACAAGTGTTGGAAAAAACGGCCGCTCTCCTTCCGAAAAAGGGGATCCCGACTGATCCAAGGTATTCCGTCGATCCCCCAACACCGCAAGGGGGCTTCCCTGGGCGAGGCAGTCCAACAGGCCAGTATGGTCCACATGATGAGGGGTCAACACCACCTGATCGATATCCGACAGAAGGAATCCCGATTCCTTCAGCTGCTGTTTCAGAGACACCTATACCTCATCCGTCTTCGGCCCGACATCGATCAGGGTTAAAGCATCTCCCTCTACGAGATAGACATTGACCGATGATGGGAAACGGGGTGGGAAAGGTAAACGTATAAAGCTCGGGTGTCCTTAGAGTGTCATATGCTATCCGGATCACCTCCCGTCTAAATCAAAATGAATGAAAGGTCATTCACTTTATGCTTCAAAGATGAATCGTAACGGAGATTCTGATTGCTTCAGTTTTTCAATCATGACTAAAAGCATTATGATTTAAGGCAGGGTCGATACAAGAGAGGAAGCGTTTACCCGAAAAAGCGACTTTGCACCCCAGGGCACCACGAACAGATGGGCTGACGCCCTGAAAAAAGGATGCTGTCCTACCCAGCGGAGAATCAGCATGCAAGGGCAATTTACATCTTCGAATTCAGCTTTGCCCCTGCCCGAAGCATGGATGATTCGGAGAAAAAGTCCAACCTTCTCTGCAGGACAGCAGTCGGAGCGGCTTCGGGTAAAGGCCCCCCCGCTCGTTTTTCACAACGTTTTTAACGAAGGAACTACATAAACGACTTGCGGCCGCTGAGCCATTGCCCGCCATCGATGGTGAGACACTCCCCGTTGATGTAGGCAGAAGCCGGGGAGAGCAAAAAAGCCGCCAGTTCCGCGATTTCCTCCGGCTCCCCTAAGCGGCCCAGGGGAACGCTGTCCGCCGTGCGTCGGTGGGCTTCCTCCGATTGAAACAGCTGCTCCTGCCCGCCGGTACCGGCCACCGGTCCCGGTGCAATGGCGTTGACCCGGATGCCGTATTTTTGGCCCCACTCCACCGCCAGTGTTCGAGTCATCGCCAGCACTCCAGCCTTCGCACTGGCGGAGTGGATCACGCCCGGGCCCGCTCCCCAGGCATAAGTGGCCAACATGTTGATCATGCTCCCTTTCTGGCCTTTTTTGATCCATTCTTTTCCGACCGCTTGGGTACAGTACCAGGTTCCATTCAAAACGATATTGACGACAGCATTCCAGCCGTTGATGGAGAGGTCTTCTGCGGGACAGATAAAATTGCCGGCGGCGTTGTTGACGAGACAATCGATACCGCCGAACACCCGGTTCGCCTCATCCACTGTGTACTGAACTTGTTCCGGATCGCGGACATCCATCTCGACACACAAAACTTGGCCCTCGTCCCCTGCGATCTCTGCTTTTGCCGCTTGCAAACGTTCCGACGATCGGCCGGTGATCACGACCCGGGCCCCTTCCGCGACAAATTTCTTGGCCATCGCCTTGCCCATCCCGCTGCTTCCGCCGGTCACCATTACCGTCTGATCCTTCATGGGGTCGACCTCCTGAAAAAAGGATAAAAAACCGGGCCGGAAACCCAATCGCCTGCCCTTCGCGATGGGTCTCCGACCACCGATTACCATCTTTGTTCAAATGGTCTTATTTCTGTTTCGCCTTTTCCCACTCTTTCTCCTGCAAGACTCGCCACAAAATCTTGCCGCTGGCGGTCATGGGCAGGGAATCGACAAATTCCACCAGACGAGGGTATTTATAGGCGGCCATCTGCTCCTTGGCCCACTGGATGATCTCCTCCGCGGTCACATCGTCGCGGGCCTGGTCCGTAGGCACGATAAAGGCTTTGACCGTCTCCCCGCGCCTGGAGTCCGGAACCCCGACCACACAGGCGGACTGCACTTTGGGATGCTTGTACAGGGTGGATTCCACCTCCGTTGGCCACACCTTGTACCCGGAGGCATTGATCATCCGCTTGGCGCGATCGACGATAAAAAAGTACCCCTCTTCATCATAACGGCCGATATCTCCAGTCCGGAAAAAGGGCTTCCCGTCGATGGTCAAAAAAGACTTTTCCGTCTCTTCGGGACGTCTCCAATATCCCTTAAAGACTTGGGGTCCGTTGACGACGATTTCTCCCGTCTCCCCTTCTCCCAATTCCTCCAGCGTATCCATGTCAATGATCCGTGCATCCACATCAAAAGAGGGAATCCCTAAACATTGCAATTTTGACCGGTCCGGCGGGTTGAAGTGGGTCTGGGCGATGGTCTCCGACAAACCGTACCCTTCGGCATAGCGCAATCCCGTCAGTTCAAACAGCTTTTCTCCCACCGCCCGGGGCAGCGGAGCCCCACCTCCACCGATGTAAGTAAGGGACTCGAGATCCCACTCCGTGATGTCCGGCATCGACAGAAAGTCGACGAGCATGGTACTGATATTGGTCCAGTGGGTACAACGGTACCTTTCGATCAGCCGGGCAGCTGTCTCCCGTTCCCAGCGGGTCATCAACACCATGTTGCCGCCGGAGTATATCGGAACGTGCATCCCGTGGATCATCCCTGTTACGTGGAAAAAGGGTAAAGTGGACAGGACAACGCCACTGGCTGACGCATTCCCCCAGTGAACCGCCCCTACGGTGTTGGCCTGAACCGTTTTGGAAGTGTGAACGCATCCCTTCGGTTTGCCGGTGGTACCGGAGGTGTAGGGCAAAACCACCGGATCATCGAGGCTGAAGGGAACCGGGTCGGGCTTGATTTTGTAAGCCAAAGCGTCGCGCCACTCCGTCACATAGTCATCGCCGATCGCTTGGCGGCTCTGTTTCACTACGTCCGGCAGGGGCAGGTCTGAGGCCGGATCAGCGTAGTCATTGTAGGCGGCCACAACCACATGTTCCAAGGAACTCTGACCGTTAAAGGGAGCCACCCGTTCATACAGCTCCTGACCGACGATGGCCGCTTTCGGTTCATTATCCTCGATATAGAAAGAGAGTTCGCGGGTCACATGCATCGGGTTAATCGGTACCACAATGGCGTTGACCCGGGCAATGGCATAATAAGCGATCACAAATTGCGGGGCGTTTTGCATAAACAAGAGCACCCGATCACCGGAGGCGACCCCCAGTTCCTTTTGTAAGAAGCCGGCCAGGTGATCTACCTGTTCCAAAAGCTCCCGATAAGAGAGCTCCGCCCCATAGTAGGTGATCGCCGTCTTATCCGGATACCGGTTGGCGGAAACTTCTAAATTATGAACGATGCCCGTTTCAGGAACGATCAACGAATGAGGCAACCGATTGGGCCAATGTTGGAAATGACGGGTTAACATCGACATCCCCCCGCTCTTTTGAAGTTTGTGTATCCGCACACCCTTGAGACACACCCTGTGTCGCGTGGCCCCATGCTTTCGGTTCACGCTTCTCTCTTTTTCGTTTTTTCTCTTTTTACCGACCTTCCTCCCACTGTTAAAATCGGCCGGTGCCGCCCCCTGAAACCTTGATCGTCTCCCCCGTCACATAGGAAGAAGCTTCTGTACCCAGGTAGAGGCAGGCATTTAGGATATCCTCGGGAACCCCGATCCGCCCCACTGGAATCTGCTCCTCAAACTGCCGCTTGATTTCCGGGGTAGGCATCAGCACCTCTTCCGTCCCTTCCGTCTGTATCAATCCCGGTGCGATACAATTGACGAAAATCCCGTCCGAAGCCCACTCCATCGCCATTGTCTCCGTCAGGTTGACCACGCCTGCCTTAGCCGCTCCATAGGCACCCAGCCCCGGTGTCGCCCGTAGACCAGCCACGGAACTGATATTGATGATTCGGCCCCCTCCCTGTTCAACCATGATCGGCCGCACCGCCTTACAGCAGTAAAACACCTGGTTCAGGTTATTCCGGACGACGGCATCAAAGCCGTTGGGAGAGAGGGACTCCAGCGTATGGCCGAAGCTGCCACCGGCGTTGTTGATCAGGACATCGATCCGGCCAAATCGCTCCGCCGCTCGCTGCATCATATCTTCCACATCTTCATACCGGCGCATATCCGCCTGTACCGGAAACACCTCACCCCTTGTCTGTTCAATCTCTTTCACTACCGGTTCCATCTTTTTCCTTTTTCCGGCTATTCACCACCACCTTGGCTCCTTCTTTCGCCAAGCCGATGGCCAGCCCCTTCCCGATCCCTTGGGAACTGCCGGTGACCACCACCACTTTGCCATGCATGGTATACTGATCCAAACCCATGTTTTTCCTCCTTTCTTTTTATCCCATCCATGTTTTTACCTGACCTTTGGTTTGTTCCATCACCTTGGAGACCTGCAGGATCAGCTCTTCTGCGAAACGGGGACCGATGATCTGCATGCCGATCGGCAACCCCTCTGACGATTCCCCGCAGTTCACAGAAGCAGCGGGATGTCCGGTCATGTTGAATAAGGAGGTTAGCATCCACCCGCTGTACCGGTTGACCGGCTGACCATTGATCGCCTCTGGCCCCGGGCCGTGGGGAAACGCGGGAACCGCCACGGTGGGGGTGACCAAAAGGTCATAAGTCTCCCACAGCGCCTCCACCTTTCTGTACGCATCATCCCGGTCCCTCTCCCAATGCTTGTACTCCACAGCGGAGAACTGGTTACCGTATTCGATGGTAGAAACCATGCTTTTGGACATCCGCTCCCGCCACCCATCCAGGAAGTGACCATAGTGGGCGGCAAATTGGACAGACCACATCTTGGTAAAGGACCCGGTCACCCTTTCCTCTTCCAGGCCAAGGGTCACCTCGTCCACCTGACACCCCATCCTTTCGTAGACCCGGAGCCCTTTCTCCACGGCTGTCTTCACTTCCGGATCGATTTCAAAATAATCCAGATTGGGGCTGTAGGCGATTTTGAGTCCCGTTAGATCTGGCTCCTGCAGCGGCAGCCTTATACGGCTAGCCGGCACAGAGAAGGGATCATCCCGATGCGTCCCCTGCACCACATTCAATAGCAGTACAGCATCGTCTACGGTTCGGGTCAGACTGCCCCGGTGCAAGAAAGGGGTCGTCGTGGAAAAACGAGTGGGACCGGTATCGAAGGGGATGCGGCCGAAGGTGGGCTTCAACCCGTACACCCCGCAAAAGCTGGCCGGAATCCGGATCGATCCGCCCCCGTCGCTCCCTTCAGCCATGGGCGCCATCCCGGCGGAGACAGCAGCGGCGGATCCGCCACTCGATCCCCCTGCGGTGCGGCTTGGGTCATGGGGGTTGTTGGTTTTGCCGAAGAGCAGGTTATCCGTAATCCCCGTATGTCCGAATTCAGGTGTATTGGTTTTACCCAGGATGATCGCTCCCGCCTGTTTCACTCGGGTACAGAAGACAGAATCCCAATCCGGAACATGGTCAGCGTAGATATGGGAGCCGTAGGTGGTCCGGATCCCCTTTGATGGGGTCAAGTCCTTGATCGCGATGGGAACCCCTAATAAAGGCGGCGGATCCTCTTCCGACATCAAGCATTCTTCCGCTTCCCGGGCTGCTGCGATCGCTTGCTCCTCCGCTACCGTGCAGTAGGCGTTCAGCTCCGGATTGAGGCGTTGGATTTGGTCCAGATAGATCCGCACCACTTCAACCGGGGAAATCTCTTTGTGACGAATCTGCTGGGCCAAATCATTGGCACTGATCCATAACAGATCTTCCTCTCTCACAGCTATCAATCTCCCTTCCTATCCCCATCCAATGGATATGCAAGATTTGTGCCCATACGACAAGGGATGAAACTGGGGGGCAAGTCTAATCAGCCCATTCTCTTTTGCATGATAGTAAGTCCTATTTGACTCAGAGAAAATCACCGATCTTCACGTGACCTTTTAGCAAGTTACGGGCGATAATCATCCGCTGAATTTCATCGGTTCCGTCATAAATCCGCCACAAGCGGGCCTCCCGATACCAACGTTCAATAGGCAGCTCTTTGGTGTAACCCATCCCCCCGTGGATCTGCAGCACACGGTCGATGACCCGGTTCCCCATATTAGCCCCGAACAGCTTGGCCATGGAGGCTAGGTGCCGGTTGTCCTCCCCTTGGTCCAGGGTCCAAGCGGCGTTGAATACCAGCCACTTCGCCGCTTCCATTTCCACTGCCGAGTCGGCGATTTGCCACTGGATCCCCTGCCGTTCCGCCAGGGGTTTGCCGAAGGTGACCCGCTGTTTGGCATAATCGATCGCCATCTGTAGCAGCCGTTCCGCACTACCAACAGCCCGGGCGCCCACCATCCACCGGTGAAAACCGATCCATTCCAACCCGAGGCGGTACCCGTCGTGTAATTCCCCCAGGATGTTCTCCTCCGGCACCCGGACGTTGTCAAAGATGAGCGAGGCGGGACCCCATTCGCCCATGGTGTGGATATATTCCGACCGCCAGCCCATCTCCCGGTCGACGAGGAAGCAGGTGACGCCTCCGTGTCCCTGTTTGTCGGGATCGGTCACGGCAAACACCATCGTGAAATCCGCCTCGTTCCCGTTGGTGATGAAGATTTTTTCCCCGTTTAAAACCCATTCCTTCCCCTCTTTCTTGGCGGACATCTTGATTCGGCGCGTGTCGGACCCGGCGCCGGGTTCCGTCAGGGCGAAGCAGGATTTCCGTTCCCCTTTGAGAGTCGGGATTAAATAGCGCTGCTTCTGTTCCTCATTGCCGTAGTAGAGAATGTTGTCGGCATATCCGGGGAATTGAAAGGGAACGAAGGTTTTGGAAATTTCGATGGTTAAAACCGCCAGCATCACCTGACCCAGATCAGCGCCGCCGTACTCCTGAGGCGTGTTGATTCCCCAAAAGCCCAAATCCGCCGCCTTTTGCTGCAATTCCTTCATTTTTTCCGTGGTAATCCCCGGCCGCCCTTCCCGCTCGTTCCGGAGCACGTCCGGCTCCAGCGGCATCAGTTCTTTCTGGACAAACTTGCGGACCGTTTGCCGGATCATCTTCTGTTCCTCAGTCAACCGCAGATGCATGCTTCCCCATCTCCTTTTTTACCCGTACTGGTTATCGTTCCAACAGGACAGCGATTCCCTGTCCGCCACCGATGCAGGCCGTGACCAGACCCCGCCGGCCTTGTTGCCGTTTCAACTCATAGACCAGCTTTGTCACCAACATAGCTCCTGTGGCCGCGATGGGGTGCCCATGAGCGATGGCACCTCCGTTCACATTCACCTTGTTCCAATCCAGATGGAGTTCCCGGTCACAAACCAACACCTGCGCTGCAAAAGCTTCGTTCAGTTCGATCCGATCGAGATCGTCCAGCGTCAGCCCTTCCTTCTCCAACAGCTTTTGCGTCGCCGGAACCGGCCCAATCCCCATCATGTTGGGATCGACCCCGGCCACAGCAAAACTCTTCACCATCGCCAGAGGCTCCAATCCCCGCTTCTCCGCCTCTTTCCCTGACATGACCACCACCGCCGAGGCGCCATCATTTACCCCCGAGGAATTGCCGGCGGTTACTGTGCCCCCTTCCTTGAACACCGGCGGCAGCTGGGCCAGAGCATCCAAGGACGTCTCCGGGCGGGGATGTTCGTCGGTGTCAAAGACAACAGGTCCACCTTTTTTCCTGGGGATCGTTAGGGGTACGATTTCTTCTTCAAAAAGTCCCTGTCGCATCGCATCCGCCATCCGCTGCTGGCTGCGCCAGGCAAACTCATCCTGCTCCTCCCGAGAAATCCCGTATTTTTCCGCCAGGTTTTCCGCAGTGATTCCCATCGGAGGGTCCCCGATTTCCTCCGGCGACAGCTTCCGCCCCCTGAACCGGGGCGGCTGTCGATCAAAGGCTTTGGCCGGCGGTTGCATCAGGTAGGGGGCTCGGGTCATGCTTTCCGTTCCCCCGGCGATAAAGATCTCCCCGAATCCGGCGCGGATCACCTGAGCAGCCAGGGCGACAGCGTTCATCCCTGATCCGCACTGACGGTCGATGGTCAGGCCGGGCACTCCCATCGGCAACCCCGCCTCCAATGCCGTCAGTCGGGCCATGTTACCGCCGCCGGCTAACACGTTTCCAAAAATCACATCGTCGATCTCTCCGGGCTCCACGTTCGCCCTCTGAATCGCTTCCCGGATTGCCGCTGCTCCAAAATGGTGGGGTTCCAGGTCCTGCAAGGCACCGCCGCGACGGGCAATCGCCGTGCGGACGACGGAGACGATGACCGCTTCCTGCATGTTGCTTCCCTCCTGAATGGACTGATGCCTATTCTCTTTGAGAGCGGGGGGGGGGGACCTTTCCATTACCGAAAAGATCCCTCATTCCCTTTCCGCCTCAATCACCTTCACCTTTCCATCCTCCACCACCGCAACATGAGGCGGCCAGATCAATCGTCCGGTCTCCGTAATCCCTCCCATGGGGTAGACACTCTTGTTCTCGGGCAGATTTTTGATCCCCTCACCCATGCTGTCCATGATCTTGCGAGCATCCTCCACCGTACCCGCCGCTTTCATCGCCTCCACAAAAGCATACAAGGTTTGGTAATTGAAAGCGGATTCGGAAGTGGCCAATTTGTTGTAAGTTGATTCATACTTATTCACATAAGACGCCGTTCCGGGCTCGTTGTTTTTACGAACCGGCTTCACCCCGACCATGCCGTTTAAGAGCTCGTATCCGCCCAAAACCTTGGCCATCTCTTCCATCTTGGCCTGGTCCATCACCATGAAGCCGCCTTTAAACCCGAGTTGCCGAGCCTGTTTCATCACCAGAGCCGTCGGCTCTGACGGACCGCCTACAAACAGAACATCGGGATCCTTGTTTAAGGCATTGGTCACGATCGAGTAAAAGTCGGTCTCTTTGTTAAAGTCGACCTCCGTCTGATAAACTACTTGGCCCCCGTGTTTCTTCCACACCGGCAACAGCGTTTCCGTCCAATCTTTCCCGTATTGGGATGCAGTGGGGAGCACAGCCAGTTTTTTGCCGAACTTCTCCATCGCGTATTCGGTAAACATTTCCGGGTAGATGGTGTAAGCGGGAGGAATGCCCACGGTCAAATCGTTCTTCTGCTCTTCGATGCGCGGCTCACTGGTATAAGCTCCGATCAGAAAATTGTTCTCTTCTCATTGAACACCTGTGAAGCAAACACACCGCCGCTGTGGGGGATAAAGATGATCGGGGTGTCATGTTCCTGGACGAGGCGCTTGGCATTGGTTCCGGTCTCGTTGGGCAGATACTTGTCATCCAAGGTGACAACCCGGATCTTATAGGTCTTACCGTCCACCTGGAAACCGCCGGCTTTGTTGATCTCCCTGGCGGCCATCTCGATTCCGTTGAGCACATTTTTACCGTAGAGGGCTGCTGGACCGCTCAGAGGTCCGCTGTAACCGATGTTGACCACTTCCTCCCCCTCAGCCAGTTCCGGTGTAACGGCCTCCTGTTCCTTGGAACCCTCTTCTCCTCCCTTGCCGGCACTGGTTTGGCTCATCTCCGATCTTAAACACCCGGTCAAACCGACCATCAGACACACCGCCAACAACATCGAAAACAGCTTCCCCACCTTCCCCATGCCAAGCCCTCCTTTACGCTCCAATATAAGCTTTTCTGATCTGCGGATGGTTGAATAAAGTATCGCTGCTGCCCTCCATCACGATTTCACCGTTCTCCATCACATAGCCCCGATCCGCGATCGCCAAGGCTGCACTGGCATTCTGCTCCGCCAGCAAAATCGTCGTCCCTTCTCCATTGATCCGTTGAATCAACGCGAACAATTGACGGACGATCAAGGGGGCGAGGCCCAGGGAAGGTTCGTCCAGCAGCAGCAGCTTCGGTTTGGACATCAGTGCTCTGGCGATGGCCAGCATCTGTTGCTGTCCCCCGCTGAGGGAGCCTGCCGGTTGGCCTTGCTTATCCCGAAGGGCGGGAAACAAATCGAACACATCCTCCAGCATCAACCGGAGTTCCCGCTTATTCCGGCGGTAGACAAAGCCGCCCAGCTGGAGGTTTTCCAGCACAGTCATGGCAGGGAACAATTTTCGCCCCTCTGCGCATTGAACGAGACCGGTTTGGACGATTCGACTGGCTGACCAGCCGTCGATCCGTTGATCCCGGAAGCGTATCTCCCCCCCCGGGAGGGTTTGGTCAACCCGCTGATCGCCCGAAACATCGTACTTTTTCCTGCTCCGTTGGCTCCCAGCAACACCACCAGCTCGCCGCGGTGGACCTTGAGGGAAACGTTTTTTAAGGCGACAAAGGAGCCGTAGTTGACATGCAAGTCAGACAGTTTGAGGTCTGCCATCCCCAGTGGGATCACCTCCCAAATAGGCTTCAATCACTGCCGGATTTCCTTGAATCTCCTCCGGCGTTCCTTCTACAATCCGCTCTCCCTGATTGAGCACGGTGATCCGGTCGGCCAGGGACATGATCATGGACGTTTTATGTTCAATCAGGCAAACGGTCCGACCTGTATCGGCCATCTTTTTGATCAAGACGGCCAGACCGTCAGTTTCATCCGGATTGACGCCGGCCGCCGGTTCGTCCAGCAGCACGAGCTCCGGTTGGGTGGCCAGGGCCAGGGCGAAGGCGACCCGCTTTTTTTGTTCCTGGGTGATTTCCGACACCGGTTCGCCGGCCAGGTGGGAAAGCCCGACAAAGTCCAGTACCTCCCGGCCCCGGTCCAAACTCTCCCTTTCCTCCCGACGCTCCCGCTTCGTCCGCAGGATGACGTCCCAAAAACCAGAGCGGGTGCGAAGACGATTGCCGATGATGACGTTGTCCAACACCGTCGCTTCTTCAAACAAATGCGTCGTTTGAAAGGTCCTGGCAATCCCTTTTTTGGCGATTCGTTCCGGCGGCCATCCGGTGATGTTCGTTCCTTTAAAGAGAATTCGGCCGGAGGTCGGCGGATAAAAGCCGCTGATCAGATTGAAAAAGGTTGTCTTGCCGGCGCCGTTGGGCCCGATAATGGCATGAATCTGGCCCCTTTCCACAGACAAATCCACCTGGTGGTTGGCGGTTAACTCCCCAAATCGCTTGGTCAATCGCTCCACTCGCAATAACATCAGCCCACCTCCTCCGCCTTCGATGCCGGCATCTTTCCTTCCCGTTTTTGTGAAGGGGTCCGCTTCCGCCTGTTCCTCCAGCCAGCGATCCCGCCGACGATTCCCTGAGGGTAAAAGATAACCAACGCCACCAACAACGGCCCAAACAGGATCATGCGGGATTCCTGCAAAAACTGAAGGGATTGTGTCAACCAAACCACGAGCAAGGTGCCCACCAACGGTCCGGCCAGGGTGCCGATGCCCCCGATGATCAGATACATCAACATTTCAAAACCTAGGACGATGTTGGCGATCTCCGGGCCGATAAAGCGGATGAAGGAGACGTATAAGGCTCCGGCCAGCCCGGCAAAAAAACAGGAGATCACAAAGGACAACAGCTGATTTTTCCTCGGTGATATGCCGATCGCCCGAGCCAGTTCCTCACTGTTGCGAACGGCGAGGAAGGTGCGGCCGGTGAGGGAATCCCGGAGCCATTTGGCCACAAAGATAGTGACGGCCAAAAAGAACAACATCAAATAATATTGGGACTGCAAGGTGTCAAAGGTGATCGGACCGATCGGAGGCGGATGGGGGATACCGATCAATCCGCGGACCCCTCCGGTCAAACTGTCCCACTGACCGATCACCAGGTAGATGATAAACCCGACACACATGGTGTAGATAGCAAAAAAGTGTCCTTTGGTACGGAAGGAAACCAAGCCGACGAAGAATCCGATCACCGCAGTCAGAACCAATGCCGCCGCAAAGGAGGACCAAAAACCCCAACCGGCCTTTACCGTCAGCAACCCGAGGGTGTAGGCACCGATGGCAAAAAAGCCGACATGGGCCAGGGACAGCGAGCCGATATAACCGACATTCATGTTGTACCCGTAGACGCTGATCGCCCAGATCATCGCCAGGGTAACCACATGCAACACATATTGGTTTTGGACGATCATGGGGAAGACAAGCGCCGCCAATATCACTGCGATCCAACCGTTTCGGGTGTTTAACAACCAACTCATCCGTTCACCCTCCCCGGAAACAAGCCTGTCGGCTTCAAGGTCAGGATGATCACCAAGAGGGCAAAGGCGAGCACATCTTTGTAATCACCAGAGATATAGGTGGCTCCGAAACTTTCCGCCACACCGAGGATGTATCCTCCCAGAATGGCCCCCGGGATGCTGCCCATGCCCCCGATGATGATGATGACAAAAGCTTTCATAATCACAAGATTGCCCATCGCCGGATAGATCAGGTTGATCGGGGAAGCCAGCGTGGCAGCCGCCGCCGCCAAACCCCCGGAAATGGCGAAGGTCAAGACGGCGATCATGTTGGCGTTGATTCCCGTCAGGTACGCACCTTCCCGGTTTTGCGCCATGGCGATGATCGCTGATCCAATCATCGTTTTCCGCAAAAACCAATGGAGCACAACCATCATGATGACGGCGGTGATCAGGATCAACAACCGCTGTTGGGTCACGGTCAGTCCGAATAGGTTGACGACGTCGCCATAAGGGGTCTCCATCCGTCGGTAATCCGCCCCCCACAGCACTTGTGCAAGCGCTTCCAAAAACAGCAGGATGCCGACGGCGGCGATCAGTGTTGCAATGGGGTCGCGTTGCGAAGTGGATGATAAACCAGCCGGTCCGTCAGCACCGCCAACGCCGCGATCACCAGAATGGACAAAAACATCGCCAGCCAGTACGGAATCCCGAAGAGGGTCATCACGGTCAGAGCGACGTAAGCCCCCAGCATATAAAAGGCACCGTGGGCGAAATTGGGAATATGCAACACGCCGAACACCAGAGTCAGTCCCAAAGCCACCAGCGTATACACACTGCCCGTCGACAATCCGTTTAACAGCTGTTGCCAAAATAAATCCACGCCTTTCCCCTCCTTACATCCAACAGGGGGCCATCTCCCCGTCGGCTATGACACTCCTCCGGCCGGTTCGGCTTTACGGTTTCACCACCAGTTTCCCCCAGGTTTTTCGCTCTGCCAAAAGACCCAGCGCTTCAGGCAATGCGTCAAAGGGGAAGGTTTGGTGGAGCAGCGGACGAATCGCTCCCTGCTCATACAAGTGCATCAATTCGCGATGGGCTTTTCGAACTCGTTCCGGCATCAACCGACGGAATAATCCCCAGTGGACCCCCACTACGGAATAGTTTTTAACCAGGGCATGGTTGGTCGGTGCATCAGCGATGCGGCCCCCTGCAAAACCGATTACCAACAGGCGCCCTTCAAAGGCGATACATTTGCGGGAACGATCAAAGGTATCCCCACCGACGGGATCAAAGATCACATCCGCCCCGCGGCCTTCAGTGACCTCTTTCACCGGCTGCACAAAATCCTCCGCCCGGTAATCGATCACTGTCTCCGCACCCAGCTCTTGACAGATCCGCACTTTTTCCGGTCCACCGGCGGTGGCGATCACGCGAGCTCCAGCCGCCACCCCCAGTTGAATAGCCGCAGATCCCACGCCGCCGGCCCCGGCATGAACCAACAACACCTCACCCGGCTGGATGCGGCCACACCGATGCAGCGCATAGTAAGCCGTCTGATAAGTGATAAACATCGATGCCGCCTCATACCAAGACATCGCATTGGGAATGGGAAAAACATGCTCTTCCGGCACGGCCACCTGTTCAGAAAGACCCCCGCGGGGCAGCGGCGGGGTGGCCAGCACCCACTGACCCTTCCGCAGGGAACCTCCGTCGCCAACCGCGGTCACACTGCCGGAAATTTCCGCACCGGGGTGAAGGGCAACTCCGGTTTCTCCTGATACTTCCCCTGACAAAGCAGGATGTCGAAAAAATTGAGAGCCGTCGCCTCCACTTCAATCACGACTTCCCCCGCCTCGGGTCGGGGGGAGGGGCGTTCCACCAATGCCAAGGCCTCGTCGGGATGGCCCAGTTTCTCTACCTGCCACGTCCGCATACCGGATTCCTCCTTTGGGATCTCCATGGTTTAACGTTTGAAGGATGCCGCCCCGTCATCTGCAAAATAGACATGGCCGTTCAAGAAGGTTGCCTCGTCACTGGCGAGAAAAGCGACTACATTGGCGATCTCCTCCGGTTGCCCGGCCCGGCGCCTCATATGCGCCCGTTCAATCTTTTTCCACAGCTCCGCATCATTTTTCCATTCCGTCACGATTCCGGTATCAATCAAACCCGGAGCGACGCCGACTACCCGGATGTTATAGCGGGCTAACTCCAGGGCGGCAGATTTGGTCATCATCACCACAGCTCCCTTGCTGGCGTGATAGGGAAAATGAAAACGGTCGGCTATCTGAGCATAAATGGAAGCCGTGTTGATGATGACGCCTCCCCTCTCTTTCATCGCCTGGGCGGCGGCTTTGATTCCGTAGAAGACACCATGCTGATTCACCGACACGGTCCGGTGATACTCCTCCACCGGCATCTTCAGCACCGGATAGGGTTGATTGGCGACACCCGCATTATTAAACATAATGTCCAGCCGTCCATGACGCTCGGTCGCGTGAGCCACCAGAGCTTCCACACTTTCATAAGAGGAAGTGTCAACGGTTTGAAATGTGGCCTCTCCTCCCTCCTCCTGGATCGACGCCACCGTCTCTTCCCCGGTGTCGGCGTTGATGTCTGCCGCCACCACCGTGGCTCCTTCCCGTGCAAATTTTTTGGCTGTCGCCCGGCCGATTCCGCTGCCAGCCCCGGTTATCACCGCCACCTGATCCACCAACCTCATGGGGTATTCCTCCATTCTCAATAATACTGACCGGTTGGTATTTTTCGCCCATTTTATCACAATCGAACCATTTATCCAATTATTTTGTCAATTTATTCAGCCTCTCCATGCCATGCAATAACGTTTCCATATAGGTTTCTACCAATTGTTCATCTGTAGCCGGCCCTTCCGGATTAAACCAGTTGTAACTCCAGTTGCACATGCCCAGGATGGCAAAGGTGATCAGATCCGCCCGCAAATCCTGCCGGAATTCCCCTTCCCGCATCCCCGCTTCGATGATCGCCTGTAAATTCAAGCGGAATGTCCGCCGTTTTTGTTTGACCGTGGCTGCGCTTTCTGGATTCAAATTTCGCATCTCGCGAAAGAAGACCCGGGCGGACCGACCGTTTTCTCTAATTTGGTTGACCAGCAGCCGCACGATCTCCATCAACTTGCTCTTATTGTTGATGTCGGCACGGCGGATGATCTGCTCTTGACGTTTCAAGAGCTCATCGATGTACATCAGGTGGATCTCTTTCAGCAGCTGTTCCTTGGATTGAAAATAATAATAGAAGGTGCCCTTGGTCACACCGAGCGCTTCCACCACGTCCTGGATCGATGTTTCACTAAATCCTTTCGTTTCAAAAAGTCGGATGCTCTGTTCCACGATGTTCTGTTTTACGCTCACAGCGAATCTCCTTTCTCCCGAAGAATTTCGTTCAACGAAATCCTCAGCCGATGGACAGTAATAGAACGCCTTCACTGAGCGTAAATCCGACATGCTTTTACACTCAATGCTGACATTGTGATCATTTGAAATGATCCGTATGAAGTGCAGTGTTGTTTGGTTTAAGAGTACAATTAGGAAGTGTAATTAACATCTTTCTCTGCTCTGAATATCAACCCTTTTCATCTCTTGTGCAGGATTTGTTCCAGAATTTATGATGAACTCAACAACCTATAAAATTACAACCACACGGAATGCGAGAAAACTACTGTCCCCAATATACCAGACGTATCTAATAATAAATAAAAAAGGAGCAGGTCAATAATGGTCAAGCCCCCATTTTGTAGACTCTTGGAAAAAACCCGGGTTAAGCGACAAGTTGGCGTCTGTATTCCACAGGCGTCAACTTTTTTAATCTC
>NZ_FMZA01000018.1 GCF_900102685.1 Melghirimyces thermohalophilus | reverse complement strand
CGAGGATTCCAGTACACATCCCGAGCGTACCACGACATGCTTGACCGGGTGGACCTAACACCCAGTATGTCGCGGAGAGGCAATTGCTTTGACAATGCCTGCATCGAGAGCTTCTTTTCCCACTTGAAAGCAGAAGCTCTGTACCTCCATGGTATCCAAGATATTACTGAAACGCAAAGGTGTATTGAGGAGTACATTCAATTTTACAATGAACAACGGATTCAACGGAGATTAAAAAAGTTGACGCCTGTGGAATACAGACGCCAACTTGTCGCTTAACCCGGGTTTTTTCCAAGAGTCTACAAAATGGGGGCTTGACCACCGAGGGTTTCCCAACATCCGGGGTTATTTGTTCACCATGTGGATCGCATGACCCATGATCCCCTCTGCGGCTTCCATGAAGGTTTCCGGCAGGGTGGGGTGGGCGTGGATGGTGAGGGCGACATCTTCGGCGTTGGCACCCATCTCGATGGCCAGCACCACTTCCGAAATGAGGCTGGAGGCCCCAGGGCCGACGATCTGTGCCCCCAGGATCTGTTTCGTCTCCTTGTCAGCCACCAGTTGGAAAAAGCCTTCAGCAGCATCCAGGGAGAGGGCACGACCGTTAGCGGCGAAGGAAAAGCGGCTCACATCGACGTCATAACCTGCCTCTTTCGCCTCTGCTTCGGTCATGCCGGTGTAAGCCAGTTCCGGATCGCTGAAGATAACGTAAGGCATGGCCCTGTAGTCCACTTCGCTGGGTTCACCAGCAATCGCTTCAGCCGCAACTTTGCCTTCATAGCTCGCCTTATGAGCCAGCATCGGCTGACCGGCGATATCTCCGATGGCGAAAATCTTGTCATTCTTGGTCCGCATCTGTTTATCCACAGGGATAAAGCCGTGCTCATCCACTTCAATTCCGGCCTGATCCAGACCCAGTTCATCGGTGTTCGGTGTACGGCCTACGGCAACCAGCACTTTATCGGCTGTATAGCTCTTCTCCTCACCTTTTACCTCAGCGGTCACAGTAACACCATCGCCGGAGGTGTCGGCGGATTGGACCATCGCCTTGGTTACCGCTTTAACACCCAGTTTCTTGAGATTACGCTTCACCATGCGCACCATAGACGGATCGACACCGGGCAGGATGCTGTCCATCCCTTCTAGAACGGTTACTTCCGAGCCCAGCTTGCTATAAGTGATTCCCAGTTCCAACCCGATGTAACCGCCGCCGACGACAATCAGTTTTTCCGGGATTTCCGACAAGGAGAGCGCTTCAGTGGAGGAGATGATCTTCTTTCCATCATATTTCAGCCCGGAAATCTCCGTCGGGCGGGAGCCGGTGGCGATGATGCAGTGGTTGAACTGATAGGTTTGGCTGTCTTTTTCCGTGGCTATCTTCACCTTGTTCTCCCCGGAGAAGTAAACCTCCCCTTGGAGCACTTCCACTTTGTTCCCTTTGAGCAGGGAGCTAACTCCGCCTGTCAGCTTTTTGACCACGCCATCCTTCCACTTGATCATATCGGTGAAGTTAATCTTCACACCGTCGACTTCAATTCCCATGTGGGAAGAGTTTTTCATGTTATGAACTTCATCAGCAGCATGGATCAAAGCTTTGGAGGGGATGCAACCCCGGTTGAGGCAGACACCGCCCAATTCCGCTTTGTCCACCAGCGTCACTTTCTTCCCCATCTGGGCGGCACGGATGGCAGCCACATAACCGCCGGGACCGCCACCTACGACTAATACGTCGACTTCCGTTGCGAAATCTCCTACTACCATGTCAATTCATCTCCATCATCAAGAGTTTCGGGTTCTCCAGCAACTCTTTGACGCGGTTGAGGAAGCGGGCCGCCACATCCCCGTCGATCAGACGATGATCGATAGACAGGGAAATGTTCATCATCGGGCGTACCACCACTTCACCGTCAATGGCCACCGGACGCTCAGCCATTTTACCCATTCCGAAGATGGCCACTTCCGGATAATTGATGATCGGCGTAAAGTACTGGCCGCCAAAGGAGCCGATATTGGTAATGCTGAAGGTGCTTCCTTTCAGATCTTCCACCGTGGCTTTTTTGTCCCGGGTGCGCTTGACCACATCCCGAATCTCATCGGCCAGTTGGAAGATGGATTTGCGGTCCACGTCCCGGACCACCGGCACCACCAAACCGTCTTCAGTGGCCGTGGCAATCCCCATATGGTAATACTTCTTGATGATAATCTCTTCCTTTTCATCATCGATGGAAGCATTCAGGGTGGGGAATTCGCGCAGAGCAGCCGTCAGAGCCTTGATGACAAAGGGAAGATATGTCAGCTTGATCTCCCGTTGTTCGGCCATCGGTTTCGCCCACTTGCGCACCTCGACCAATTCCATAGCATCCACTTCGTCCATCACGGTGACGTGGGGAGCCGTAAATTTGCTCTGAGCCATCCGACGGGCAATGGTGCGACGCATACCGCGCAGAGGAATCCGCTCTTCGTCTCCTTGGGGAACGGAGGGGGCTGCTGCCTTCTCCTCCCGAGCGGTATCGGCTGCGGGGGCCTGATCGGTTTCCGGTACCGCTTCGGTCCCGCCTTCTTGGAAGGTGTTCAAATCCTCCAGCGTCACACGACCGTTTTTGCCGGTGCCGCTCACCTGGGTGATGTCGATCCCCATCTCCCGGGCCTTTTTCCGAACGGAAGGCATGGCCAGCACTTGCTTACCAGAGGGCTTCTCTCCGGTTTGGGCTGCAGGCTGTTCGGTTTTCGTTTTTTCTGCTTCCGTCTTCTGTTCTTTGTCGGCTTCACTTATTGCCTGTTCTTCACCATTATCGTCATCTTCGTCCCCGGTGTCAAATACGGCTAACACGGATCCGACTTCCACCACATCTCCTTCGCTAGCGTTCAGCTTCTTCACCGTTCCGGTCACCGGAGCCGGGATCTCCACGACGGCTTTATCTGTCTGCACTTCCGCAAGGATGTCATCTTCGTTGATGGCGTCTCCTTCCTTCACGTGAAAAGAGACGATTTCACCTTCATGAATCCCTTCACCTACGTCAGGCAATTTAAATTCAAATGCCAATGGGGTTTCCCTCCTTTCCAGGTCATCAAAAGTCCAAGGTTTTATAGATACCGGCACATACCCGTTCTAGGGATGGCAGCCATTCGTCTTCGATCGCGGTCAACGGATAAGGGGTGTCAAATCCAGTTACCCGCGCCACCGGAGCCTCCAAGGAGAGGATCGCCTCTTCGTTGATCCGGGCCACCAGTTCGGCACCGACCCCGCCGGTCTGGGCCGCTTCGTGGATCACGACGGCACGGTTGGTCTTCTGCACGGATTGGATAATCGTCTCCAGATCGAAGGGAGAGATCGTACGCATGTCGATCACTTCTGCCTTCACCCCGCGCTCTTTCTCCGCCTGATCTGCAGCCTTCTCCGCCAAGGGAACCATGGCGCCGTAGGCGATCAAGGTGACGTCGGAGCCTTCCCGGACCACATTGGCTTTACCCAGGGGCACGGTGTAGTTATCCTCCGGCACGTCGGCTTTGACAGAGCGGTACAACTTCATCGGTTCGTAGAAGATGACCGGATCATTATCGCGGATGGCGGAGATCAGCAGTCCTTTGGCATCGTAGGGGTTGCTCGGGACCACCACTTTGACACCGGGACTGTGCAGGAAGAGAGCTTCCAAGCTGTCAGAGTGTGACTCCGGAGTCTTGACACCACCGCCGTAGGGGATGCGGATGGTGATCGGGGCATTGAACCGTCCGCCGGAACGCATCCGCAAGCGGGCCGCTTGTGTAGAAATCTGGTCCATACATTCATAGACGAACCCGGCGAACTGGATTTCCGGAACCGGACGGAACCCCTGGGAAGCCAACCCGATAGAGGCACCGATGATGGCAGACTCGGCCAGCGGCGTATCAAAGGAGCGCTTTTCGCCGAAGGTCTGATAGAGATCGGCTGTGGCCCGAAACACACCGCCATTCACTCCGACGTCTTCACCCAGCACAATAACGTTCTCGTCCCGTTCCATTTCTACGCGGAGTGCGTCGTTCACCGCTTTAATCAGAGTCATGGTAGCCATGGTTTATTTGCCCTCCTTCCAAGCAAGGTATTCATCTTTTTGTTTTTGCAGGATCGCCGGGGTCTCTTCGTAGAGATCATCGATCAGATCAGCCGCAGTGCCTTTGGGCATCTTATCGATTGCTTTGATCGCTTGATTCATTTCTTCCAGGATCTCTTCCGAAGTCTTCTCTTCCTCCTCATCGGACCAGAGCTTCTTGGACTCCAGATATTTACGGAGGCGTTTGAGCGGATCCCGTTTAGACTGCCAGTCTTCTTCTTCTTCTTTCGTCCGGTAACGGCCCGGATCATCACCGGCCAAGGTGTGGGGTCCGAGACGGTAGGTGACCGCTTCGATCAAGGTCGGACCTTCTCCTTTACGAGCCCGATCTGCCGCCTCCTTGGTCGCCTGGTAAACAGCCAGCGCATCGTTTCCGTCCACCTGAACCCCACGGATTCCGTAGGCGATCGCTTTTTGTGCGATGGTTTCAGAATTGGTCTGCTTATGCAGCGGGACGCTGATAGCGTACTGGTTGTTCTGGCAGAAGAAGATGGTGTTCGCCTGATAGACGCCAGCAAAGTTGAGCCCTTCGTGGAAATCTCCTTCAGATGTGGCACCGTCACCGAAGAAGGCGATCGCTACATCTTCTTGTTCGCGCAGGCGGAAGGCCCAGCCGGCGCCAGCCGCATGAGGAACATGACCGGCGATAATAATCTGAGGCGGATACATATTCAGATCTTCTGGTAACTCCATTCCACCTTTCATTCCTCGGGAATATAAAAACGCTTTCTCAATAGAAAGACCGTGGATCATCGAGGCCCCCAAATCCCGGTAGCTGGGGAACAGCCAGTCGGAGCGCTTCAGCGCAGCCATGGAAGCTGCTTGGCAAGCTTCCTGTCCGGCCATGGGAGCGTAAAATCCGAGACGCCCCTGCCGGTTCAGCTTGATCGCCCGTCCGTCAAAGGTACGAATTCGAAGCATCCAACGGTAGATATCCTTCAATTGATCGTCAGACAGATCCGGCATTTTTTGACCCTTTGCGATCTTTCCGTTTTCATTCAGGATCTGGAACATTTTGTGATCCTGTTTTAACTCCATCTCTTTCGGCACGATGGATACACCTCGCTTTTCCAAGGTTTGACCCGCAAGTTGAGCAGTTCAGTTCATAGATTGCCTAAGTATCAACCAACCCATTCCAAATTCGCCTGAAAAAAACTACACAAAATCCCCGAATCGGCCTCTCATTACATCAGCGTCGGAAATTCAGGCTGCTTTCCAACGTCTCAATTGCATAATACACCCCATCTATATGAACGTCAACAGACCCTTGTATACCCCTAAAACCACTGTTATATCAGCGTTCTTTGTATTATAACAGTTCATTGAAACAGATGAACACAGTTGCTGTCCACATTCATTGATACAGATTGGTACAGAAACCCTAAAAAAACCGCAACCATCAGTTGCGGTTTGAACCTTTTTACAAACGGATTGTCGCTTCTTCATCGGCGATGGAGCTTTCCAATATCCCCTTACCTCTTCCGCCTGCTTTATTTCGCCTGGTTGAACGAGATCAGCAATTTTTTCAGACAGGTAGCTGGCGTGTGTCAGCTCATCCTGGGCTTCCTTTTCAAAGAGCTCTTTAAGAATGGGGCGGGCCAATCCCGACACCACCGCCGCATGGTGGGTATAACTGATCACCGCAGCATATTCGTGAGCCAGATCTTCATTCAAACCGTCGATCAGGGTTTTGATCTCTTGATCCATGGTACCGCTCCTTTCGGTCCATAAAGTCCGCCCCTGTCCACTCTATTCCCGCCTCCGCTCAATTTAAACTTTGGAACAAACGCGTTTGCTGTATAATAGAGGTGGTAAATTCGGCAGAAAAAGGACGGTTTTTGTGATGAACGCGCAACCGATGGAAGCCACCCCCCTCTTCTGGGGTGACAAACGATACCACACTTGGAACCACCACTTACGCAGTCACTTTGGCGGTAAAGTATTTAAGGTTCCATTGGATGGGGGGTTCACTTGCCCAAACCGAGATGGCACCGTCGCCGGCGGTGGCTGCACCTTCTGCAGCCCGAGGGGATCTGGTGACTTCGCTGGCGACCGCCGGCAGGACTTGGTCGAACAGTTCAACACGGTACGGGACCGCATGCACCAAAAGTGGCCCCAAGCGCGATATATTGGCTATTTCCAAGCCTTTAGCAATACCTATGCCCCGGTGGACGTGCTTCGCCCAATGTATGAAACGATCCTGAAACAACCCAATGTGGTGGGCTTGTCCATCGCCACCCGGCCCGATTGTCTTCCCGATGATGTGGTGGAACTTTTAGCTGAGCTCAACCAGCGCACCTACCTCTGGGTGGAATTGGGGCTGCAGACGGTCCACGATACCACCTCGGACCTGATCAACCGTGGACACGATTACGCCTGTTTTTTGGACGGTGTGTCCAAACTTCGCAGACAGGGGATCCGCACCTGCGCCCACATTATCTACGGTCTTCCCCAGGAGTCACCTGAGATGATGCTGGAAACGGCCAAAGCTTGTGCTGCGATGGATATCCAGGGGATCAAAATTCACTCCCTGCATCTGTTGAAAAAAACGGCGATGGTTAAACAATATAAAAAAGGACTGTTGCAACTTTTGGATCGGGAAACCTATATTCAGCTGGTCGCTGATACCCTGGAGCTGCTCCCTCCGGATATGGTGATTCACCGGGTAACCGGAGACGGCCCGCCGGAATTGATGATCGGACCGATATGGAGCACGAAAAAATGGGAAACCCTCAACGCTATCGATGCGGAACTTGAAAGACGCGGCTCATGGCAGGGAAAAGCCTGGTCTCCTTCCATCACCAGCACCCTGCCGCGACGGAAGGGCGGAGGTATGCAGTGAGCCTGCCCACCGCTCTCACCCTGTCCCATCAACTGATCCAGAGCGTATTGCAGCCCGGCGCTTGGGCTGTGGACGCCACGGTAGGCAATGGACACGACACCCTCTTTCTAGCCCAGTCGGTCGGTGATCAGGGTCACGTACACGGCTTCGACATCCAAGCAGAGGCCTTGGCACGGGCGGAAGCCCTCTTCAGAAAGCACCAGGTGCAGGAACGGATTACCTTGCATCAACGCAGCCATGACCAATTAGCTAAAACCCTTCCGCCAGACTGGAGGGGGCGAGTCGCCGCAGTCATGTTTAACTTGGGATACCTTCCCAAAGGGAATTCTTCGATCATCACCCGGTGTGAAACCACCTTACCCGCCCTGTCCCAGGCCTTGGAGTGGCTCTCCCCCGGGGGAATCCTTACTGCCGTGCTGTACACCGGCCACCCCGGCGGCAAAGATGAGGCAGATCGAGTCCTCCGTTTTGCCGCAACACTGCCTCCCCGGCAGTATCGTTCCATCCGGTATCAAACCATGAACCGCGACTACGCTCCTTCTCTTGTCGCAGTCATCAAATCGAAAAAGCAGACTGCGACGAAGGCATAAAACCCCCTGGACAGACAGGATTTCTTTTTCTTTCAAGATGAAACACTTTTTCGGAAAATATATTTTTATACGGACAGCGTCATGGTAGAATCAAAAGCAAGCCTGTGGTCACCCTCTGCGGCCGGCCACGGATCGCTCTTATCCCTAGGAAAGGTGGATGACGGTGCTAGGTAAGCGGTTGGGCGGCCGGTATCAGATGATCCAGCGCGTAGGCGGCGGTGGCATGGCCGTCGTCTACAAAGCAAGAGACACGGTGTCGGGCCGTTATGTAGCCATCAAAGTTCTGAACGAAGCCCTAAGCTATGATCAAGCCTTTATCCGGCGCTTCAACCGGGAAGTCCGGGCAGCGGGCAGCCTGTCCCACCCCCACGTGGTCCAGGTTTACAACGCTGGCCGCGAAGGCCACACCTATTATATGGTGATGGAATATATCGAAGGCCCCACGCTGATGGAATTGATCCTCAAGCGGAAACGAATCCCGCCCCGAGAGGCGGTATCGATCGCCATTCAGGTGTTAAACGGCCTCGCCCATGCCCATGAAAACGGGATCGTTCACCGGGATATCAAGCCGCATAACATTATGGCTACCCCCGGCGGCCGCTTCAAATTGACCGATTTCGGCATCTCCCGGTCAACCCGTTCGCCGACGATCACAAAAACTGGTTATGTGATGGGATCCGCCCACTACTTTTCGCCGGAACAGGCCACGGGCAAGGAAGTGAGTTATCCCAGCGACCTGTATTCTCTCGGTGTTGTACTGTTTGAGATGATCACTGGCCGCCTTCCCTTCGACGGAGACGAGGCGCTCGCCATCGCTCTCCAACATCTGCAGGAGCCGGTTCCCGATCCGCGCCGATTTGCGCCCGGCATTTCAGAATCGCTCTGCCAGGTGATCTACCGAGCGCTAGAAAAATCCCCCGAAAATCGATTTCCCACCGCCAGGGAGATGTGCGCAGCTTTGCAGGCGATTTACAATGAAGAAGCCGGCTCATCACCCCCTTACTGGGAAACCAATCCGCCTGTACAGCAGGCGATCGGGCGGCAAGGGAGGCCAGCGGATCGCCAAGTGCTCCAGGCGACGGGGTCCAGGAGACAGGCGCATCGGAAGAGCCGCCAAAAAAAATGGATCGCCCTCTTGACAACATTGGCGATCCTGTTGATTCTGTGGCTCAGCTTTAGCGTTTTTGATCATAACCGTTCATCACGATCGGAGGATGAGGAAACCCGAGGATCCCCTTCGTCAACAGCCACGGCGAAAAGTGTCTCCTCCGAGACTCAACAGCAGACGAAGACGGACTATAACTGGAAAAAACATATCGGAGAGACGAACAATCCGCACTTTATCCAATATTCTTCGAACCGCGTCGGGGACGGTCGGTATGAGGTCTCTCTTAAAACGGACCTCTCTCCCCGCTTTTATTATGATATCCTGATCTACGATCGAAAGGGAAAAAAGGTGATCAACGGCATCCCCGTCGCTACGCTGTCTGGGGGAGAAGGCTTTAAGACGGTCCGCTTCCAGGTGAAGGTATCCGATCCGCCGAAACAGGGTTTGATCAAAATCCAGCTGTATCAACAGAATCAAAAAGCAACAAAAATACTGGAGAAAATCCAGGAATGAAAAAGGCACGCCCTTAAACAAAAGGCGCGCCTTTTTCATGATACAAAAAAACACCTTCCGTGGGGTGACTCCGGAAGATGTGACGATAAGTGGTGGAATCTATCAACGGCCTTTCTTTTGCTTGGCCGCCAACGCGCTCAGGCGTTCTTCACTGCTCTTCATCCATTTTTTCATCATGTCTTCAAAGTCCGGGGTTCCCCGGTTGCGGCCGCCACGGCGTCCACCACGCGGACGATCGTTGGTCAGCGCTTTGATCGACAGAGAAATTTTTCCGGAAGAGTCAATGGAAAGCACCTTCGCTTTGACCGGATCCCCGACGGATAATTCGTCTTCCACTTTCTCGACGAATTTGCCGGAAATCTGTGAGATGTGAACCAGACCCGTCTCCCCGGATTCCAATTTGACGAAAGCGCCGAAGGGTTTAATGGCGACGACTTCCCCGGTCACAACGGATCCTTCCGCTAGCTGACTCATTCAAACACTCCCGCAAACTTTTTCATTCTGTACGAAGATACCACTTATTTATATTTAAGTCAATGGTCAAATGGCTGTAACGCCAAATACCGATATATACCTTTCAAACCCAGTAGAAAGTAAAAAGCCATGATTCCCACAGGAAGCTAAATGTGTTATACTTTTTGCGTCAGTAATCGCGAATTAGGTTGTTTATCATACAATACAGTACGACAGAAAGAAAGGGATGGACTGATGAAGACTCATATTGACGCCAACAATTCCCTCAAAGTGGAATTCGAAGGTGATGTGCACCGGAATCTGTCCGTTGCCCGTTTGGTGGAAAAAGCACTGGAACGGAATGAAGGAGTATTGACATCCAATGGTGCTTTCCGTGCGGTGACAGGAAAATTTACCGGTCGTTCTCCCAAGGACAAATATCTGGTCAAGGATTCCGAGACGAGGGAACGGATCGATTGGGGAGACATCAACCGTCCGATGGAACCGGATACATTTGACCACCTGTTTCGCCGGGTGTGTGACTACCTTCGGAAACGGGAAGTTTTTATCTTTGACGGATTTGCCGGAGCCGATTCGCGTTACCGCCTCCCGATTCGCGTAATCACTGAGTACGCCTGGCACAATCTGTTTGCAAGGCAACTTTTCGTCCGTCCCAAAAAGGGAGAGCTGGATCAGCACGAATCCCCGTTTACCGTGATCAGCGCTCCCGGTCTCAAAGCCGACCCCGATCGCGACGGAACCCGTTCGGAAACCTTTATCGCCGTCAACTTGACCCAACGCGTCATCCTGATCGGGGGAACGGAATACGCCGGTGAGATCAAAAAATCGGTGTTCAGCGTCATGAACGATTGGTTGCCGGAAACCGGGATCCTGCCGATGCATTGTTCCGCTAATATGGGACCTGACGGGGATACCGCTCTCTTTTTTGGTCTCTCCGGAACCGGTAAAACCACCTTGTCTGCTGATCCCGCCCGCAGCCTGATCGGTGATGACGAACATGGGTGGTCCGACAGCGGGATCTTCAACATAGAAGGCGGCTGTTACGCCAAGTGTATCCACTTGTCTCGTGAAAAAGAACCCCAAATCTGGAACGCTGTCCGTTTTGGTACCGTGTTGGAAAACGTGGCGCTGGATGATGAGCGCCGCCCTGACTACCATGATAACAGACTGACAGAAAATACCCGAGCTGCCTACCCGATCGAACATATCTCTTCGGCCAAAATCCCCGGAGTCGGGGGACACCCCCAGGTCATCCTCTTTTTGACCGCCGATGCCTTCGGGGTATTGCCGCCGATCGCCCGTCTCACTCCTGAGCAGGCGATGTACCACTTCTTATCTGGATATACCAGCAAGCTGGCCGGCACCGAGCGGGGCATCACGAAACCACAGGCCACCTTTTCCGCCTGTTTCGGCGCCCCTTTCCTGCCCCGTCCCGCCGGCGCTTATGCCGAGATGCTGGGCGAAAAGATCGCCCGTCACAAGGCCCGCGTCTACTTGGTCAACACCGGCTGGTCCGGCGGTCCTTACGGGGAAGGGGAGCGGATGAAGCTGGGATATACCCGGTCCATGGTGCGTGCTGCTCTGGATGGCACCCTAGAACAAGCCGAATTCCATCCCGATCCGGTGTTCGGTATCCACGTGCCTGATCGCTGCCCCGATGTACCGGCCGAGGTGCTAAGCCCCCGAGACACCTGGAAGGATCCGGCCGCTTACGACCGAAAGGCACGGGAGCTGGCCCAGCGGTTCCGAGAAAACTTTCAACGCTTCTCCGATGTCAGCGAGCGCATCAAATCGGCTGGCCCCCGTCTGGATTAACCTGGAATCATATGACCCGCCCTCTCCGCTTTTCGGAGAGGGTTTTTCTTACTCCTCTCCGATTTCCCATCCACTTGCAAAAGAAAAACGGAATTGCTATCATCACGAAGGGATTGTCTGTCTTTTTTTATGCTTGAAACAAGAAAGGATTCATCATATGAAACGTCCGATCATCATTGGTGTCGCCGGAGGAAGCGGATCCGGCAAAACCACTGTCGCGCGAAACATCTGTCACCGATTTGCCGATTCCGTCTCCCTGATCGAACAGGACGCCTACTATAAAGATCAAAGCCATCTGCCCTTGGAAGAGCGCGTCAAAACCAACTACGACCACCCCCTCGCCTTTGACAACGATCTGTTGATCGAACATCTGGACCAGCTGTTAAACCGGCAATCGGTGGAAAAACCCGTCTATGACTACGAACGACATACCCGCTCTGAGCAAACCATCACGGTGGAGCCTACCGATGTCATCATCTTGGAAGGGATTCTAATCCTGGAGGATAAAAAGCTGCGCGAGCGGATGGATATCAAAGTCTTTGTCGATACCGATGCCGATGTGCGCATCCTGCGTCGTCTGGAACGGGATATGAAAGATCGAGGGCGGTCCCTGGATTCGGTGATCCAACAATATCTCACCGTCGTCCGTCCCATGCACCTTCAGTTTATCGAGCCGGCCAAGCGTTACGCCGACCTGATTATTCCCGAAGGCGGCTACAACCAAGTGGCGATCAATCTGCTGGTCAATCAGATTCATACCATCCTCTCCGAAGGATAAACGTGGTACAAATCATCACCCCCTGCCGTGAGCGGGGGGTGATGGTTTTGGGGGATCATTTACGCAAACAACTTTACTCCTCTTTTTTTAGATCAAACAAGGTGCGGCCCGCTTTATCTCCGATTGGATTCATAAGTTTTGAGATACGTATACACCGTCTGCAACAACGGCAGGTCGGCTTGGTCGCTGGCCATATTGAGAAGTTCCCCGTGGAGGTGGTCCGCCTCCACCGGGGCGTTTTTCTCCATATCCCGCAGCATGGAGGATTTCATCCCTGGTTGCAGGGAACGGATCACTTGAAACACCCCGTCCACCAGCTCCTGGTCCAAGGAAGGTTCCCGGTGGCGAGCCGCTCGAGCGATCTCATCCAAGAGCCGCCGAGTAACTCCGACGCCGTATTTTGTCTCCAAAACCGGGCCGATGGCACTGTTCATCAACGAGGTGATCCCGCTGAAGGTGGAGATAAAGAGATATTTTTTCCACATCTCCCGCAAGATCTGATCGCTTTTCTCCGCCTTCATCTGTCCGCCGGTCAGCGCTTGTTCCAACCGCCGGACCCGTGGGCTGTCTTGACCGTCTCGTTCACCGAAGATCAAATCATGGCGGGAGCTGTATTGCTCAATCTCGCCCCGATCGTTCAATGTCGTTTCAATAAAGCAAAGACCGCCCAGGACCTGTTGGGGTGAAAAAGCAGCATCCAACCGATCTAGGTGTGTCATCCCGTTTAGCAGGGGAAGAACCATCGTCTCCTCCCCCACATAGGGCCACAAATCCTCTAATACGCCATCCAGGTGGTACGCTTTGACCGCCACGATCACCACATCAAAGGGGCCTCCCTCTTGGCCCGGAGTTAGCGTGCGCACCGGCAATTCGGCATTTCCGTGGATGCTGTGGATGCAAAGCCCCCGTTCCCGAAGCTGTTGGTTTCGACGGGGACGTACTAAAAAGGTAACATCCTCTCCTTTCTCCTGCAGTCGGCCGCCAAAGTAGCCCCCGACGGCGCCGGCGCCCACGATGAGAAATCGCATAGGGAACATCCTCCTTTAAACTGAATAATTCCGCCTTTCCCATGATACTACAAATTGAAAAAATACTCGTCGCAGAAAATGGGTCTTGTCTTTCCGAAAGCCTTTATAAAACCGATCTTGATATAAGATGCGATCATAGGTGTACCAAGCGCAAGCCACTGCCCGTGGGTGTTATGGGTCCCATCAGGTCATACCAGCGTTACTGATATTATTACTGAGCGGAAATAAAAAGGGGCCTGCACAACCCCTGTGCAAACCCGCTGGTCGACTCCCAGGGTTGAAGCGCTTTCTTTTTGGAGAAGCCTAGCCTGCCCGGGCCTTGCGATAACGGTCCAAGCGTCTGCTCAACACCCGCAGACGGTGTTTCAGCATCGCTTCCCATTTATGATCCTCCAAATGCCGCGCCACCGACATCAAATCCAAGGCGGTATCGATCTGGTTTCGAAGGAGGGTTTCCGGCTCCTCATCCTGAAGGCTGGAACAGGATTCCTTCCATGCATCGCTGTGCCCGATCTGTTCCCCCAGATTGAGCTCCCGGGCTCCATCCTCCTGAGCAAACTCCAGCAACAGCTCAAACTCTCTCTCCACCGACGGATGAACTTCCATTCGATGGCAGACCGGACAAAATTGCAGAGGCACATGGTGGACCTTCACCGACTCGTATTGGATCGTCCCCATGCCGCCCACCATCCCGGCTCCACAACAAAATCCCATTTCTCCCCGCCTCCTCTCTCTATAAAGAACTGGAAGAATGTATGATCGTTTTACCACCGGTCCACCCTCGACAAACCTCTTTTCGCACAAAAAAGACCCGGTACCTTATCGGCACCGGGACGTGGTTTACTCTGAAACCATCGATTCGTATTTATCCGCGTCCATCAGGTTGTCCAGCTGAGAGGGATCGCTCATCTCGACGACGATCATCCAGCCATCTTCATAGGGGGAATCGTTAACATTTTCCGGGGACTCATCCAGCTCGCTGTTTACTTCCAGCACCTTTCCGCTCACCGGTGCGTACAATTCGGATACCGTTTTGACGGATTCCACACTGCCGAAGGGGGTGTTGTACTCCAGTTCATCCCCCTCTTCCGGCAATTCGACGAAAACGATGTCTCCCAATTCATCCTGGGCAAAATCGGTAATTCCGATTCGGACTTTATTATCCCCTTCTTGCTTGACCCACTCGTGCTCTTCGCTGTACTTCAATTCCTTGGGCAGGTTCATCATCAATCCCTCCCTTTACTCTTTGTTCAGAACCCGTTGTAACGGCCGTTCCAACATATTGAGGGCTTTTTCACCGGCAGAGCGGTGACGGAGCTGACCTTCCTCGTCAAAAAGGTAGAAAGCCGGCACAAACTCGTTTTCAAAAGCGTCGACAATGCTATGTTGATTATCGATCGCCTGCGGATGCGTCAGATCGTATTTCTCAATCGCTTCCTTCACCGCATCCACATCGGTGTCCTTTTCCGAACGAGGCATGTGAATGCCAACCACTTTTAGATTCTCATTTTCATCCCGGATTTTCAACACATCCGGCATATTCTTTTTGCAAATGCCGCAACTGATCGACCAAAAGTGAATCAGAACCGGTTTTCCTTCCAGCTCCTCCTTGTTCACTTCACCGTTTACCCATTCCGTGGCGCCTTTCAGTTCCGGCATTTCCGTACGTAAACGCAAAGCCATGACCGACAGCCTCCTTCATCCGATCTTCCATCGGTACGTCTCAATGATATTTTTCCTTTAAAAACCCTTTTGTTGAAAAAAGGCCTAACGGGACCGTTAGGCCGTGACTGTTGAAACCCTTTCGGGTAAATATCAACAATCGGATCCCTTACGGCAACGTTAGGCCCATGGGTGCAAACAGATGCGATTAAAGGGTTTTTTGACCCGGTTTCCAGTCGGAGGGACAGAGTCCGCCGGTTTGCAGAGCTTGCAGAACCCGCAGTGTTTCGTCCACGCTCCGGCCGACGTTTTCGTCAGTTACCACTTGGTAACGGAGAATTCCCTCAGGATCGATGATGAACAGGCCGCGCTGGGCGACACCTTCTTCTTCATCGAGAACCCCGTAAGCCCGACTTACCCGGTGGGTCGGGTCGGCAGCCAAGGGATATTTGATCTCGCCAAGCCCGTTGTCATCACGGGAGGTGTTGATCCAAGCGCGATGGACAAACTCGGTGTCGGTGCTGACCCCGATGATGTCGCAATCGAGATCTTGGAAGTCTTCGTAACGATCGGAGAGCGCAGTGATCTCCGTCGGGCAGACAAAAGTGAAGTCTTTGGGATAGAAGAACAGTACCAGCCATTTCCCTTTATAATCGGAGAGTTTGACCTTCTCATCCAAGGTTTCCAGGTTTTTCGTACTGTTCATTTCAAAGTCCGGTGCAGGCAATCCTACCAAACGTGTGGCCATAGGTATCCCTTCCTCCTTGCATATGTTCTTCATCCACTTCTACTCTACCCAGGCAAAGGGATTGTTAAACAACCAACCTTCACCCGCCATATACTAAAGTAACACTTATGAAATAAAAGTCAATACTAAGTTGGACTGAGTCCAATGTGGGAACGATTATCAATAAGTGATATATAATTGGAAATGCGGAGGTTTTTCAAATGATATCTTTACTCTTTTCCCTTTTATTTTTCTAAAATTATAAAAATTAGACAAGACTCTTCTCCCCGAAATAAAAGAAGGGAATTGACACCTATTTGTCAAAAGGTTAATACCATTTCAACCTTTTCTTCATGAGTTATTCTTATCATTTAACAAGGGACTTGAAAGACTGAGAGAAGGAGAGAGCAAAGATGAAGCGATGGAAACGGCTGGGTGGAACCCTCCTCTTGTCTACGCTGCTGGCTGCAACCCCCCTATGGGCTGCGGGGACAGAAGCCGCGGAAAAGGCTAAGGGACATGAAGTGGATTTGCAGTTGCTGTCGATTAACGATTTGCACGGTCAGTTGAACGTGACAGACACCATCGATGGAAAACAGGTCGGAGGGGCCGATGTTCTCGCCACTTATCTGAAAGAACGGGCGGCGGATAACAAAAACACCTGGATGGTCCATGTAGGGGATGCTGTCGGTGCCAGCGCTCCCGTGTCAGCCTTATTGCAGGATGAACCCACCATCGAAATTCTCAACGAGATCGGCTTTGACCTCGGGACCATCGGCAATCATGAATTTGATGAAGGCGTGGAGGAAATGCTGCGGCTGATCCACGGCGGGGAACATGAAAAAACCGGCGATTTTGCCGGGGCCGACTTCCCCTACACCGTGGCCAATGTGAACTGGAAAGAATCCGGCAAACCGGTCCTGCCCCCTCACATCGTCAAAAAAGTGAAGGGGATCCCGGTTGGATTTATCGGAGTTGTCACCACGGAAACGCCTCACATCGTCTCTCCCGACGGGGTGAAGGAGGTCACCTTCACCGACGAGGCGAAGGCGATCGACCGCGAAGTAGAGCGTTTGAAGGAAAAAGGAGTCAAGGCGATTGTCGTGATGGCCCATGAAGGAGGCTTCCAGGATAGCGACACTGGGAAGATGGAAGGACCGATCGTGGAGATGACCCGGTCGATCGACGATGAAGTGGACGTCGTCATCTCAGGACATACCCATTCTTATCTGAACGGCACAGTAGACGGGAAACTGCTCGTCCAATCCTACAGTTCCGGAACCGCCTTCTCGGACATCGATCTCACTTTGAACCGTCACACCGGCGATATCACAAACAAGCAGGCGGAAGTGGTCACCACTTATCATCAGGGAGTGCAACCGGATCCACAAATCCGCAAAATGATCCAATCTTATGAGGAGGAAGTGGCGCCAATCATCAACGAGGAAGTGGGGGAAGCAAAAACGGCCATCACCCGTGAAGCTTCCCCTGCCGGCGAATCGGCGATGGGCAACCTGATCGCCGACGCCCAACGGTGGAAGACGGGAACCGATTTCGCCTTTATGAATCCCGGCGGAATCCGGGCCGACCTCGATCGGGGTCCCGTCACCTGGGGGGAACTGTACACTGTACAACCCTTTGACAACAACCTGGTCACCATGACCTTGACCGGCGAACAGATTGAGCGTCTCCTCAATCAGCAGTGGCAGGAGGATGGCACCCGGATGCTGCAAATCTCCGGCCTCACCTACACCTGGGATCCCACCCGCCCGGCGGGCGACCGGATTGTGGAACTGAAAAAAGCCGACGGCACCCCGATCCAGGCGGACGCTTCCTACACCGTCACCGCCAACAGCTTTATCGCTTCCGGCGGCGACAATTTCACCGTCTTCTCCGAAGCGAAGGATCAAGTCACGGCCGGGGTGGACCTGGACGCTCTGATCCAATATGTGAAACAATTACCACAACCCTTCTCCGCGGAGGTCGAAAACCGAATCAAGACAAACAGCGAGTAAAAGGAACCCGGTTCAACCCGGACGGTGCGTCTATGGAATTCCCAGGTTATTTTGACCATTCCTCATGCGAATCGGAACGGTCGGGCATTATGCCTGGGAGAAATGATGATCCTCACTCGGGAAATCAAGCCCTTTATCAGCCGCCTGCGCCCAGCCGGGATTCGGGTAACCGCCCTCCACAATCACTGGCTGTTTACCAAGACCCAAATCTGGTACATCCACTGACAAGCGATACAGCGTCCTCTGGTGTTTGCACGGAATGTGCGTAACGCCTCCCAAGTCCTGATTCATCGACCGGTCGGTCCGAGAAAACGGCGGTAAATCAAAACCACCCCCTGCGCGCAGGGGGTGGTTGCTATTTTACATCGATAAGCTCGTCCCGTTGCTTCCTCTGACAAACGTGATTGACTTATCTGCGCGATTGGGGGGAGGTCGTTCCCCTCACGTTCCGTTGTACTCATCGGGCACAGGTTTCGCCGGTCTCGCTTTGTACTTTGCAGCACAAGTCTCGCCAAGTCGCTCCGCTCCCGGTCTCGCTTGGATGTGCATGACTACTCCCTTTTATAAGATGAACCATTTCTGAAGGGCGGTTCCCTTTCAAGCGATCGGCCGGATGCAATCCGGTCCATCGTTTTGGGGTGAATTGACGATATTGGAAACGGGATAGATTTGGAGATCCTCTGATGCGATCGGATCCAGAACCGGCTGCAGGATTGCCGGATCTCGGATTTCCGGATCCAGCCACAGATTTTCCTCGGCGTGGTGCAGGATCGCCGGCATCCGATGATGGATTCGTTCCATCTTTTCATTGGAGCGGGTGGTGATAATGGTGAAGGAATGAACGGTTTCCCCCTGCGGATCCGTCCACTGATCCCATAAACCGGCAAAACCGAACAGCTCTCCACCTTCCAGCATCACTCGCAACGGTTCCTTTTTTCCCGTCTCATTCTTCCTCCATTCGAAAAAGCTGTCCGCCGGTACCAAACAACGTTGACGCTGAAAGGAGCGACGGAAGGCGGGCTTCTGGGTCAAGGTTTCGCTCCGGGCATTGATCAGTCGGTTTCCGATGGAAGGATCCTTCGCCCACCGGGGGATCAACCCCCATCGCATCGACACCAACCTTCGTTTCCCCTGCTCCGCTACTAGGATGGGCAAAGACTGGGTCGGCGCTATATTGTAGCGGGGCGAATGATCCATCGGGTCAACCTCCTGCACACGGAAACGTTCCTGAATCTCACCCAAACCTACGGTCAGAGTAAAACGTCCGCACATCAGCTGTCCCCCCCGCTTTCCTTATCTTGATCCCTCTCTACACCTATACTTCCCGGTTTTTCCCTGATTTCCTTTTTTCTTCGCCAAAAGCGACGGAGACGGGTTATAACTTGGTGTGGGGAACCATCGGGGCATCGCACAAGATCTCGACCAACGTCACCCGATCGGATGCCAGCGCCTCCTCGAGAGCGGCTTCCAGCTGATCCGCCGTCTCCACCCGAATCCCTTCCGCACCAAAAGCTTCCGCCAACCGTACAAAATCAGGATTGTTAACATCGCTGCCTAAGAGTTGGAGACCTGCCTGGATCATGCGATTTTGTTCCATGGCAAAGGAGCCGTTTCGCATCAGCAGGATCGTCAGCGGCAGTTGATAAGCTACGGCGGTAATCAAATCCGGCAAGGTGGTGCCGAAACCACCGTCCCCCACCAACGCCACCACCTGTCGATCCGGTTGAGCCCGTTTCGCCGCCATCGCTACAGGCAACCCAAACCCCAGGGTCCGCCAGCGACCCGAGATCAAAATTTCCTGCCGGTTCGCCTGAAAGATTCGGTTAAACCACAACACGTGATCCCCCACATCCAAGGCGATCACGGCGTCGGGTTCGATACACCGCCCCATGGCGGCCATCACCCGTTGCGGGGCGATGGGATCGTTATTCAATCCGGCTTCCTTTTCTATCTCCATTTTCCACAAGCTTCGCCGCCCCTCTACCTGCTGTCGCCAGGCAGACCGGTCCTGATCGATGATGCCGTGGAGCAACTGCGGCAGCACGTCGGCTAACGCCCCAGTCACTTGAGCGATTACCGGCCGTGTGGATCCGATGTTCTCGGAAATGGCATCCACCTGAACCAGGGGGATATGTTGAGGGACATCATCTTCCGGCCACCAGGTCGCCCCCAGGACCAGACAGAGATCGGCCTCCTGAAGCAGATCCGAAGCGGGCTCACTTCCCGCTTGACCCAATCCGCCGATATACAGCGGATGATTAGGGGAAATCATCCCGCGGGCAGGCAGCGTAGTCATTACCGGTGCTTCCCACCGTTCCGCAAGAGCGATCACCTCCTCTTCCAACCCCTGGACCCCTCGACCGGCCAGGATCATCGGCCGGGAACAGCCGTTTAACAGCTGGAGAGCAACATCCAGTTCGCTTTGCCGGGGCGGCGGGGTAGTCCGTTTCGGCAACAGCGGGTACAAGTCGGCGTTCACCCCCGCCGGCCAAATATCTTTGGGTACGGAAAGATGGGCCACACCGCCTCGGGACAGGGCTGCTCTCATGGCCTGGTTTAACTGGACCGGCAAGGCTTGGGCATCAGCTGCTATCGCCGAATAGACCGGCAGAGGCTGGATCAGTTGTTGTTGGTCGATCTCCTGCTTGGCTCCGGTGCCCAATTTTTTCCGTTCCACCTGACCGGTGATGGCCAACACTGGCGCCCGGTCCTGGGCGGCATCGGCCAGTCCATTCATCAACTGAGTGATCCCGGGACCGCTGGTGGCGGTGCAGACCGACAGGCAGCCCGTCAACTTGGCTTCCGCCGAAGCCATCAACGCCGCCGTCGTCTCCAACCGGCAATTGATATAGCGGATGGAGCCCTGTTTGGCAATGGCATCCATCCAATACAGAATCGAGTCCCCCGTCACCCCATACAAGGTGCGCAAGCCCCAAGCGGCCAATTGCTCCGTCACGTATTGAGCCACAGTCTTTTGCCCAGCTACGGCAGGTATTTGCGCCGCCATCCTCATCCCCCCTTCGGGGATATTGTTTACCGAGCCATATAAAAAAACTCAACCTCCATCCGGATACGGATCAAAAAAGCCCGAGGGTACGGGTATTCTTTTTGCTCCAGTGGACAAAAAACGACCCGTCACACTGAATAACTGCTAATGACCCTTCATTAAAAATCCTCCTCATCTCAGGGGGCTTCTTTTCATCCACTGCCGGATGAAATACAAAAAGCCCTTGCCAGGGCTTTTTTCACCGCTTTTTCCAAAGTGCCATCGGATCTTCCTGCCCCTTTTCCAAGGGCATTTCCACCATCGGCAGGGAGCGAGCCTCTTTCGGCTTTTTCAGGTCCTCGTAAATCTCTCTCGATTTGCCCAGCCCTGCTTCCACTGCTTCCTCAACAGATGCGCAATAGTACACTTTTTGGACCCCGGCGAAGTACATCGCCGTTAAACACATGGGGCAGGGTTCGCCGCTGGCATACATCACGGTTCCGGACAAGTCATTGGACTGAAATCGGGCTTGTGCGCGCCGGAGTGCCAGCATTTCCGCATGCCCGCTCACATCGTAGTTCTTATGTAACTCATTCACCCCTTCGGCGATCGCCTCCTGATCTTTGACCAGGACAGCGCCAAAGGGCTGCCCTCCCTCACGAACATTATCCACTGCCAGTTGCACGGCCCGCCTCATGAATGAATCCATGGTAATAGCCTCCCTTTTCGGTTCCACCCAAAGGTAAAAAAATGAGCCCGACAGGGCTCCCTTCGTTGACCCTCGCTTTACTGGGCCCAGGTTTGATCGAAGGTATCTTCCTTAAAACCGATGGTCACCTTTTCGCCATCGGTAACGAGCGGCCGTTTGATCAACATGCCATCGGAGGCGAGAAGATCCAGCATCTCCTCGTCATCCATCTCTTTTAAACGATCTTTCAACCCTAACTCCCGATACTTTTTGCCGCTGGTGTTGAAAAACTTTTTAACCGGCAAACCGCTCTTGCGCACCATCTCCGCCAACTCCTCCCGACTGGGAGGGGATTCGACGATATTTTGATCCGCAAAGGGAATCTCTTTTTCCTCCAGGTACTTGAGCGCCTTGCGGCAAGTGCCGCAGCGCGGATACTGGTATACTTTTAAGGCCACCACTCATCCCCCCTTCCATCTTCTCAGTATAACCAAAGAGGGGACTTACTTAAAGACATCCCCACTCCGCTCATATTCCACATCCTGATGCCCCTTTCGGGCGTTAGCGGCGCGGGCGATGGCGAAGAAGAAGTCAGATAGCCGGTTCAGGTAACGACGAACTTCCTCGTTGGTCTCCTGATCCTGGGAGAGGGTGACCACCCGCCGTTCCGCCCGTCGCGTCAGGACGCGGCAGACGTGAAGGGCGGAGGAAAGGGAGGTCCCCCCGGGCAGGATAAACCGACGAATCTCCGGCGCCTCCTGATGATAGCGGTCGATCCATTCCTCCAGCCGTGCCACCATCTCCGCCGTCACTTTGTAATCCCGTTTTTTACCCGCTTGAGCCAGGTCGCCACCGGCATCAAACAGCTCATGCTGAATATGGGTCAAATCCCGGATCATATCCTTGTCTCGAGATGGGTCCATTCGGGAGATGGCTTCACTGACAAAGGCATTCACTTCATCGATGGTGCCGTAAGCTTCCACACGGATATCGTCCTTATCCACGCGTCCACCGACCACACTGGTTTTCCCGGCATCACCGCTCCGGGTATACAGTTTCATCCTGATTCCCCCTTGCTTGGAGTCTCTCCTCTTTTACAGAGGAAAGGGTACGGCAGATTCTCTGTTCTCGGCAGGAGCCTGTTCACCGGAAGTGAGCAGCACCTGAGGTGCCCCGGTGACCGGATGCTCAGTCAACACCGGCTGTACACCGTATACTTCCCAAATCCGCTCCGGTGTCAGCACCTGTCCCGGTGTCCCCTCTGCAAAGAGGGCGCCCTCTTTCATGAGTAGGAGACGATCGCAGTACTGGGCGGCCAAATTCAGGTCATGGAGGATCACCAACACCGCCAATCCCTCCCGTCGCCGCCACTGTTGAATCCCGTCCAAAACCGATAGCTGATAGGCGATGTCCAGGTAGGTGGTCGGTTCATCCAGTACCAACAGCCGGGGCTGTTGCGCCATCGCCTTGGCGATGGCCACCCGTTGCCGCTCCCCACCGCTCAAGCGATCCACCCGCCGGTTTCGGTTCGACTGCAAGCCAGTCTCTTCCAACACCTGTTCCACGGCCTCAGCATCCCTGGATCCTGACCAGGGCCACCATCCCCGATGGGGATGGCGCCCCATCGACACCACCTCCTCTACGGTGAAAGGGGTCGGTGGCAGTCCCTCCTGGGGAAGGACGGCCATCTGTCGAGCCCGCTCCCGGGCACTCCATTCCGTGAGCGGTCGCCCACCCAGCCGAATCTCCCCTGCTTCCGGGTTCTCCTCTGCAGACAACAACCGAACCAGGGTGGTCTTTCCGCTGCCATTGGGGCCGATCACCCCCAGCATCTCGCCGGGAGCCACCGACAAGCTGATTCCCCGCAGGAGGGGCCGGTCGCCGTCATATTTCCATAAATTCCGGATGTTCACCATGGGCTCTCTCTCCTGTTCAACTGCTACCGCCGATTTATCACCGGTGTCGGAGGCTGCGTCGTAATTGCCAGGCGAAGAAAGGGGCCCCGATCAAGGCGGTCACCACCCCGATCGGAAGCTCTCGCGGTTCCATCACCGTGCGGGCCAGCGTGTCCGCCGCCACCAAAAACATCGCCCCAGCTAGGGCAGACACCGGCAACAGCACTCGGTGGTCAGGACCCGTCAGCCTCCGCATCACATGGGGAATAATCAGGCCAACAAAACCGATCGTTCCCGATACGGCCACGGCGGCGGCGGTCATCAAGGTAGCCGTCAACAGGAGGACCGTCCGGGTACGCCGTACGGAGACCCCGAGATGGCCGGCGGATCGCTCCCCCAGGGAAAACAGATTGAGGGAACCGGACATCAGCCAGACCAGACCCAGGCCTAAAACCAGAAAGGGCAGGATGGCCGTCGCGTGATGCCACTCCCTCAAAGCGACACTGCCCATGATCCAATATTGGATCCGCTGCATCTCTTCCGCGGAGGCGACCGCAATCACAAAGGTGAGCAGAGCGCCAAAAAAGGCCTGGACAACCACCCCCGACAGGATCAGTGTCTCGGTTCGCATCGCTTTTCCCGCCAGACCCAACACCAAAAACAGCGCAGCTGAGGCCAGGATGAAGGCCCAGGCGGGCACCGTCCACGCACCCAGTACAGCAGTGCCCATTCCTGTGAATATGGCCAAGGCCGCTCCCAGAGCCGCTCCAGAGGAAACTCCCAGGATGTAAGGGTCAGCCAGCGGATTTCGCAAGAGCCCCTGAAACACCACCCCTGCTCCAGCAAGAGCCGCTCCCACCATCGCCGCCAACACCACCCGGGGCAGGCGAATCTGCCAGATGATGGCGTCTACCGCCGGATCGACGGCGCTCACTCCAGTAAAGCGGGAGGCCACCACCCGCCCTACATCGGCCATACCCAATTCGGTGCTGCCCCAGCAGATCGCCGCCGCCATCGTGAACAACAACAGGGTAGTAAGTGTACCGCTCCACAGGGTAAGACGGGACAACCAATTCCGTCCGCTCATTTCACAACGTCGGCGTATGCCTCAGGGTAGATGGCTTTGGTGATGTGGAGGAGGCCCTCGGTGATCCGAGGACCCGGTCGACTGACGATATCCGGCGGCAACGATTGGATCCGCTCCTCTTTAACCGCCTCGATTGATTTCCATCCACCCCGGGAAGCGATTGCCGCAGGTTTCTCCGTATGGGTATACAAAATCACATCCGGGTTCCATTTAACCACTTTCTCCGAGGAAACCTGTACCCAACCTTCCTGCTCTTTGGCCACGTTATCTCCACCGGCGAGGGAGATCAATTCATTCATAATCGTATGATTGCCGGCGGTAAACAAATCGGGAGAGACTTCCACCCATACCTTAGCCCGTTGATCCTTCGGAACCTGTGACGCCACCTTTTCCGCCAACGCCCTCTCTTTGTTCATCTTCTGGATCAGCTGGTCGGCTTTTTCCGCAGATCCGGTGGCCTTGCCAACCGCCTCGATCTGCGCAAATACTTCTGTCAGATTTTTCGGCTCCAAGGCGATCACTGTCAGGCCCAATTTTCGCAGTTGATCGATGGTCTCCTTCCCGTTCATTCCCGGGGAAGCTAGCACCAGATCCGGTTTGAGGGAGACCACTTTTTCCACGTTGATTTTCATGTCTCCCACTTTTTCCACTTTTTTGACCGCCTTCGGATAAGTGTCGTTCGTCGTCACCCCAACTACCCGGTCTCCGCGGTCCAGGGCATAAACCGTTTCCGTCATGCTGGGAAGCAAGGAGACGATCCGCTTCGGCTCCTCCTTCACCGTCACCTGTTCGCCCGTGTCATCTTTCACTTCAACCGGAAACCCAGCCGCCGCCTTCTGTTGCCCCTCGCCGCCCTGATCCGCTGCAGGCGCCGATGTACAACCAGCGCTCAAAACCAGCAGCATGGCCAGCAACAGGGCTGAAACCCTTTGCCATCTCTTCATCCGGATCCTCTCCTGCGTTGAATGTTGGTTTTGGGGCAAAGAAAAAACCCCCATCACCCGAGAGGTAAACAGGGGGGCGTAGCCTGCATCTGGACATAGATCACCCAGAACAGGCCCAGCGCTCTCCTTTACCTCGAAGGAGATCGCAAGCATCAAAGTGACAAGGCAGGTCTCCTGGCTCTTGGATCCTCGCTTCACCGCGCCTTCCCGTCATGCTGAAATGAAACAGTGGCATCCTACGGCTTCGCTCCCCAATCACAGTGGCGGGACCGCGCCGGATTTGCACCGGCTTCCCTCTTTCGCTTCCGCAATGCGGAAGACCTTATCACCTGATCTACTTGTGGAAACTATTATATCCCATTGAACAGAAGGGTTCAATTGAAGCAAAAAGGGGCTACAAAGAGTGGGCATAAGCAGGGATAATGGAAGGAGACCGACCGGAAGGAGGGAAGGGTGGAGGGACAGCACCCTCCGCACGAACATATGGGACTGCGAACCAAACCTTTTACACTGGACGTAGGAAAAGAAGACCGGGTGATCCGGGGGGAGATTCGTCTCCCCGAAACTTCCGGCACCTATCCTGTCGTGGTTATCTGTCACGGATTTAAGGGATTTAAGGACTGGGGTTTTTTCCCTTACACAGGAGAGCAATTGGCCGCAGCGGGCCTGGCCGCTATCACCTTCAATTTCTCCATGAACGGCGTCGGGGAAAACTCGGAAACCTTCGAGGAATTGGACAAGTTTGCCCGCAACACCTTCAGTCGGGAGCAGGAGGATTTAGCACGGATCTTTCAAGAGATGGAAGCAGGATCGCTGCCTTTCCACGAGGAGCTGGACCTCAATCGGCTCGGGCTGCTCGGCCACAGCCGGGGCGGCGCCAACAGCCTCCTGTTCGCACTGGATCACCCGTTCATCGATGGGGTCGCTTTGTGGAACAGCGTCGCCCGAACTGACTTTTTCGCCGATGAGTTGAAGCAAGAAATCCAGGAAAAGGGAAGGGGTTGGATTCCCAACGCCCGAACCGGTCAAAACATGCCGATCGATCGGGAAGTGTTGGAGGACATCGAGCAGCATCGGGAACAGTTTGATCTGTTGCAGCGCCTGACCGACTACGAGAAGCCAATTCTGATCCTGCAAGGGGAAGAAGATCCGGCCGTTTCTCTCAAAAGCGCCCGCTCCCTGCGAGAGGCAGCCTCCCACTCGCAGCTTCACACCATTCCCCATGCGGGACACACCTTTAATGCCGTCCATCCCTTCCAGGGAAGCACTGATGCCCTGGATGAAGCGCTCAAGAAAACCATTACTTTCTTCCGCAAAATTTTCAACTGATCATTTTCTGCAAACGAAAAGACCGGCCATGATGGCCGGTCTTTTCGTCTCAAGGGGGTCAAACTCATTTTATCGGATAAAAGGGAAGATTGCCATTTCACTAATCCTAAAAAAACCTTCAAAATCGTTTAAATACATCATAGTCGATTTAAAACTATATGTCAATCATTAAAGGACCAAGAAATGCTTTTTTGTAGCGCGTTGGTGCTTTTAATTGTAACAACGAAAGATCTTCCAGTCCGGTTTCATTGACGTCGTTTCTTCCCTCCCTTTATCTCCGATGATACTTAGAAAATCGCCATTTTATCTGGGCTCTACTTCTCAGCCCATGAAAATGGATCCCCCACCCAGAATCGCTTCCCCACCTTACGAGACTTTGTTACAATCCCTCGCCGTCTCCGGGAAAAATGTGGAATCCTCCCCGTTTTGAGCCATCAACTATTTCATTAAATTTCTGCTAGCTCAACAGAGGCCCTCACAAAAGAATAGAATTCCGCCATAAACTATTATAACCACAAGTGGCGGGGTATGAGAGTGGCAAAGAAAAAAAGAGAAAGAAACGAAATCCTCGAAGCAAAATCACACAGGCCCGATTCCTAACGCCATTTCCTAGAACAATACGTTTTAATAAAAAAACTTATGCCGCATGATGCGACGGTATTGGGTACTCTACATCAAACCCAACGGCGAGGGGCAAGGGAAGAGAATCCTGCGGCTGAAACGAAAGGGCAAAAACAAGTGCCAGATCAAAACTCGACGAAACGTGTTCGTATACAAGAACAAACAGCCCGACTGAGACGGGTCATGAACAAAAAGGGGGCATTCTGTGATCCCAAGGGGGATTCGCAGCGTCACCCCAAAAAACAAGCCCTTTGATACGAGTTCTCGTCACGCGAATCCGCGGGAAATGAAAAGTAGCTGACATCGTTGGAAAAATGGCCAGAAAAAATAGAATCGTCACGAACTACCATCCAGGAGGACGACCGATCCAACTGAACCATCTTCTTAAAAATCATTTAAGATACAAAAAAGAAGCGCCGCCGGATAAAAAGAAGGCTGAAACAGCTTTCAATCCAGGCGGCCAAAGCGACGAGCAGACAATATAATCGAAAAGCATACGGAATCAATTTCGGGATTTCCCGCAAAATTTATGAAGTCAATATTACTCAGGGGGTCAACCTATTTAAAATAAACCAAAGACGGTATCGCCGAGTATGTTCTTATCGGAAAACGGCCAGTTGATCATGAGTAAAGGGCCTCAAAGGTCCTTTTTTACTAAAGAGGCTAACGCCACCGACGAAAACCGCGCCAGCGAATCGGCGGTTCCGCTCCCCGATACCGGCCCTTAAATAGATCCCGATGGCGAAACATGATCAGGCTGCCGGCAAACAACACGACACCCATCACATACAACTCGGGAAACAGGACGAGGGTGAGCAACATCACGCCCAGTGCAGCGAAGACAGCGGAGACAGACAGATAACGAGTGACCCACAGGGTGATCAAATATATCGAGGCCCCCACCACAATCAATAGCGGGCTTAAGATGAGCAATGTGCCACCAGCCACCGCTATCCCGCGACCGCCTTGGAACCGTTGAAAAACGGAAAAAAGGTCACCCAACACCACGGCAGCTGCGGCAAAGGCGGCTCCGGTCCACCCGTGAAACATCAAACCGACCAGGGTGGCCAACGCCCCCTTTCCCACCTGCAGCCCGGCCAGAACCAGACCTTCCCGCAGATTGCGCACCGGATGGATCCCGATCGGAAGCATTCCCGGCCGCAATTGTTTTCGTCCTGAGATGACATGTACTGGAAGTGAGCCGATCAAGTAGGCGATGACGACCATCAGGAGCAGGGTCATCTTTTATGTCCCCCTTCTGTTTTCGTCCCGAGGTGATCGAAAGGTACCCAACCGATCCTACCGTTTACTGATCCCACCACTCCACTTTTTCCTCCAGCGCCTGCCGCGGTCGCTCTTTAGGCAGAATGGACGGATAACCGACATACAAAAATCCGAGCAAGGTATCCCGCTCCCCCAATCCGAAAAAGCGCTTCATACGAGGGTGATACGTTGGTTTCCCCGACCGCCAGATGGCTCCCAATCCGAGGGCGTGCGCGGTGAGCAGCGCATTTTGCACCCCGGCGGCCACCGCGCAAATCTCTTCGATCTCCTCTACCTTTGGATCATCGGAAGGCGTGACGGCGACGGCGATCACCACGGGGGACCGGAGAGGCTTTTTTCGTTCCCTGGAAAGACGATCCATATTGGCTTCGGTTTGTTGCTCTTCTTCGCTCATGGTCTCCGCTTTGATCTCCGCCATCACAGTCCCGAGCCGGTTCCGAGCCTCTCCGGTCAACACAAAATATTTCCAGGGTTGAGTCATATGGTGGTTCGGCGCCCACTGAGCGGCTTCCAACATTTTTTCAATCAATTGCGGGTCCGGCATGGATTCACTCACTTTACCAATACTTCGACGGGTTCGTATCGCTCGGTTGATTTCCAACTGATTTTCCTCCTTTTGGTCTGAATCCATCTCTTAATTTCCATATTAAACAAAAGGAAGCAATTTTCGAAACCGTAACGGCCACGATGCCGTATGTGAAAGGGCAGTCGTATATCCCCAAGCGCAACCGGGAAGCGAAGCGTCTGGCAAAACTTGTGTTGTTAACCTTTTGCACGAAAGGTACAGACGAGCTGATGCCCTTTTAAGGAGATGGAATCGTCGGAACAAGCTCACATGTAGTCCCGACCTCCCCAGACAGCGACAATCCGTAAGGAGCTCGGTTATCTTAAAGGGCACTACGTCTGCAGACGGGGGTATTTGCGAGCCGCCAACAATAAAATCACGATTAAACCGCAGTACCCAAAGAAAGGATAGATCCAACCCACCAACACCGGGAAGCCGATCAGCGAACAGATATATCCCAGGACGAAAATGCCGCCCATCAGCACGTTTATCTGAATCGGCAGAATCGGTTTCAGGTTGGCCGCCAGCCCGTAAACATTGCCGATCAGGGTGGTAAATATCTCCCCCCACATCACTGCCAGAAAAAAGTATTTCATCCCTTCCCCCAGCGCAGCGATCACCGAGGCGATCGGAATCTCCATATGGAGAATCTGGGGAATTTCCAGAGCCAGGGCAAAGTTGGTGGACAAAAGCATCAGTCCCAATCCGACTCCGCCGAAGGCCCCACCGATACGAAGGGTTTTCTCATCTTGAATTTCGCCTCCCATGGGCACCAAGACCGCCTGGGACATCGCCAAATTGAAGGCAACATAGGTGATGGCGGAAACGGGCCAAGGTTTGGTTCCCTCCACCGCCTCCATCGATATAAAACTCTCCAAGCCCGACCCTGCCAAACCTTGTACACCAACCACCACTGTAAAGGCGAACATACAGGGGACCACCAGGGCATTGACATCCAAAATCCCTTCCATTCCCCGCATGATCACCAAAAAGGCGATCAGCGATGTAACGATGACTCCAAAGTGGAAGGAGAGGCCCAGCTGCTCTTGAAACAGTGCGCCGGTACCCGACATCATCGCCGTCGTCACCCCAAACAGAATGATACCGACAAAACCGTTCATCCATTGTCCCCACTTAGGACCGAAGAGATAATTGTTGAACTCCTCGAAAGACTGCGCCCGCAGGCGTGCCCCCATCACCATCATCCGGATCCCGAGCCAAGAGAACAGTCCGGTCACCGCCAGGATGGACCAGACACTGTTAAAACCGCTCACTGTAAAAAACTGCATGATCTCCTGTCCGGAGGCAAACCCGGCTCCGACCACTGTGCCGATATATGCAAATCCGACACGCGCTGCCGTAAACCACCGTTCATGCACCGCCACACACAACCCCTCCCGGTCTGTAACTCATCCCTTGTACAAACAGTGTATTGGGACAACACCCGGGATAGAACCTGTCCTTACAGGAACGGGCGGTCGTAAAAAATCCGTCCACTGTGGGTGGACGGATCGGTGAGGTTAAGTGCTCGGACGGTTTGGCCCCTCCAACTTTCGACTGCCATAACCTGCCCGGCTCTCCTGTTCTCTGTATCCCTTCCGTTGATCTTGGGCTTTCTTCTTCTGTTCCACACTGGATTGGAGCTCCTTCTTCACAGGTCTCCTCCTTTTTCCATCAGGCTTTTCGATAGCGTTCCCTGCCAGCCCGTTTGTATACAACAAAAAAGAGGAGAGCTTGCAAAGCTCCTCTTTTCCCCTGTTTCGGCTATCCTCCCTCATCTCCGCCGGCATCTTCCGGATCCCCCCCATCAGGGAAAATGGGGCCTTGGTCCCCTGGGGGACGTTCTCCCCCTGGATCCCCTTCCTGGTCTCCGCCCTCACCCCCTCGTTGGTCACCGGGTCGATCCCCCACCGGGCCGCCACCTTCCTCTCCAGGGGAATCCCCTTCCTGGTCACCTGGGTCGTCAGGCGGTTTCTCCTCTGAAGGGCGCAATTCTAACGTGACGATATTGGAGGGATCCGCCTCATCATTTTTCTCGGTATCAATGGCGATCACCCGATAATGGTAAGTTTTCGCCTCTCCACCAAAAATGTCGTCTAAAGGATCATCACCATCAGGTTGTGGAAGGACGATACTGCCATCGGTGTAAGAACCGGCCTGCGTCTCTCCGACAGCTCTCCAGTTTTGACCGTCTTCCGACCGTTCGATGCGATACCGCAACCGGTCGTCGTAATCATTCCATTTCAGCTGAACCGCTTCTTCCTCTCGATCAAAAGAACCGGAAAGTTGGACGGGCTTCAGCTCAAAGGGCGGTTCTGGCTCCGCCACCCCGGGGTTATCAAAGCGGCTGACCGGCCTTCCTTCCAAAGCTTTGGACATCACCGTACGGAAAATCTTCGCCGGATACTGCCCCCCGGACAGCTCCACCTCTCCATCTTGCTGATGAAACACCATAGCAGCCATCACATACTCGCGGGTGTAACCGACAAACCACGCCTCCCGGCTATCCTGGGTGGTTCCGGTCTTCCCGGCTACATCCCGCCCGTCAGGTAGTTGGGCATTGGTCCCGGTGCCCTGGCGGACGTTATCACGTAACATTCGGGTCAGATAATAGGCGGTCTTCGGTGTGATCACTTCCTCTTCCTTCGCGATTTCCTCATCCGTCCATTTGCGATCTGCAGTGGTGGTAGTGATGTTGCGTATAGCATGAGCCTCCGTCATTTTTCCCTGATTGGCAAAGGCCGAATAAGCCTGAGCCATCTCCACCGTATTCACCCCGTGGGTTAACCCACCGAGGGCTAAGGCGGCATAGGAGGAGCGATCTTTCCGATCCAATTCCAGCCCCATCCGGGTGGCGTAATCTGCCGCCGTATCCAAGCCCACTTCATTTTTCAGCAGCCAGGCGGTGGCTACGTTGAGGGATTTCGCCACCACTTCCTTTAAAGGTACCTCGCCGAATGTACGCTGCTGAAAGTTTTTCGGTTTCCAATCCCCGATATGAAAATCGGGAGGATCAGGGACCGTCGTATACTCGTTGTAACCCTGTTCCTGCACGGCAGGAGCGAAAACCGTAATCGGCTTGAGCGCCGAACCGGGCTGTCTGTGCTCCTCTTTGGACCGAAGCATAAACCCTTGGCCCCTGTAATCGCGCCCGCCGGCAATGGCGGCTACTCCCCCGGTTTTGGGATTCATCATCGTCGCTCCGCCATCCAAGGCTTCATGGTTTTGAAAGAGGCCATCATTATCAAAAGCATTCTCCATGGCCTGTTGCGCCTTGGGGTCTAGATGGCTGTATATTTTAAAACCGCCGGTCACCAGCTCCGTCTCAGAGATATCAAACCGCTCCGTCGCTTCCTCAATCAAATAATGCTTGTAGGGGGTGTACTTATCCACCTTGGCGTATTGTTTCAAATATTTTCTATCGACACCTAAAGCCATCTGCCGGTATTTTTTCTCCTCCGCTTCCGTAATCATGCCTTGTTCTGCCATCAACCGGAGGACCAAGTCCCGACGCTGTTTGGCTTTCTCTTCATGACGATAAGGATCGTATGTAGAAGGGGCTTTAGGTAAAGCAGCTAACAGAGCTGCTTCGTTGGGCTTCAGCTCCTCCTGGGTCAAATCCTTGCCAAAATAGATTTTGGAAGCCATTTGGATTCCCTGCACGTCATTGCCGAAGTAAATGAAATTGAGATACGCTTCCAGGATATCTTCTTTGCTGTATTTCCGCTCCAGATTCCAGGCGACAGCCACTTCTTTCAATTTCCGAATGTAGGTTTTATTTTTATTTTCCAATATCACATTGCGAGCCACCTGCATCGTGATCGTTCCGCCGCCCTGCGCTTTTTGCCCTTCGAGCACATTGGTGATAAGAGCCCGGAAGATCCCGCGGAAGTCGACGCCGTTATGTTGGTAAAAACGGCGGTCTTCCACGGCCACAAAGGCATCCTCGATCAATTCCCGGGATTTGACATCTTTCAGCTCCACATATTCCTTATTGGTAGAACCGAGCTTGGCTACCGGTTTGTTATTCACATCGTAAACGGTGGAGGCCACGTCGATCTGGTTCAGCCGGTCCAAAGGCATCGACTTGGCAGATACCATGATCACCGAACAACCGCCTACCACCAATAAAACGGTCGTGATCAGAACGAGCAAAAACCACTTTCGATTAAAATATCGTTGCCACCCTCGCTTGCCACCCTTTTCCGATACCCGGGAGGAGGTGGTATCCACCTTCCCGTTCCGGTCCCGTGCCATCTTCTCAACCCCCAGTCACAGGATGTCTCCGACAAGTTCTCGCATCCTTACAATCCCCTCTATCTCTCTCATTTTATGTAAAAAAAGGACCTTATATCTATACTACTCAACTTGCGTCCCAATTCCAATAGATTCTTCCACCAAAAAAAAGACCGGTTCGTCGATGCGAACCGGTCTTTTCATTCACGTTAACCGAATATGCCTCCGCCGTCATCCCCGCCTTCTTGGTCGCCACCGTCTGGCTGTTGATCCCCTTGAGGATCACCGCCGTCAGGTTGACGTCCCTCTTCATCCCCGCCATCGGGGAAGGGAGAGTCTCCTCGATCAGGGAATTGGTCTTGTTGTTGGTCCTGCTGTTGATCTTGCGGATTCTGATCCTCCGGCGGTTCCTCCGATTGCTGATCCGGAGTGACCTCGACCGTCAGCACATTGGAGGGATCAGATTCTTTGGGCTCCCCTTCCTCGGCCTGGGTATCCACAGCGATGACACGGTATTGATAGGTTTTGGGTTCTGCAGGCTCATCTCCGATGCCAAACCATCCGCCGCCATCCTCGTTCGGCTTCGGGGGTTTGATGCTGCTGTCGCTGAAGCTTCCTTCCTTCGTCTCTCCGATATCCTTCCAATCTTGGCCGTCCTCGGAGCGCTGTACCTTATACTTCAACCGGTCATCATAATCGGACCACTGCAGGTTGACCGCCTTGGCGCTGGGATCATACTGTCCCTTAAGATCCTGGATCGGTTTCAGCTCAAAGGGCGGCTGCGGCTCCGGTACACCGGCCGGCTTTTTGAAGGGCTGCGGTGTCTGGCCTTCCAGCACTTGGGTCATCACATCCCGGAAGATCGGGGCTGCATATCCGCCGCCGGACAATTTCACGTCGTTGGAGTCATCTTTATCGTACATGTTAAAGACGGTGACCGCTCCCACGTAGTTGGGAGTATAGCCGATAAACCAGGATTTCTTGTTGTTCTGGGTGGTCCCGGTCTTCCCAGCCACATCGTAGCCCGGAATCTGGGCGTTGGTTCCGGTCCCCTCCTCCACGTTGTTCAACAACATGCGGGTCATATACCAGGCCGTCTTCTTACTCCATACCTGTTTGGGGGTTTGCGGAATTGGTTGTTCTGGCTGCAGCTCTTGTCCCGTGGTCGGGTCGACGATCTTTTTCACGGTGTGGGCCGGTGTATACCCCCCCGTGTTTACATTGGCAAAGGAGGAGTAAGCCTGGGCCATCTCGATCGTGCTCGCCCCTTTGGTCATCCCGCCGAGGCCGAGTGCAGCATAGCTACCTCTATCATTTTGATGCAGCTCCAGCCCCGCTTTTTCGGCATATTGAGCGGCAGGATCCAGTTTGACCACATCTTTCAGCATCAAGATGGTGGAAGCGTTGAGGGATTTATTCACCACTTCCTGCAGCGAAACCTCCCCGAAAAACTCCCCTTGTTCGTTCTTCGGCGTATAGTTGCCGATCTTGATCGGTTTGTCTTCTACTGTGGAAAATTCGTTGTAGCCGTGATCCTGCACCGCTGGTCCGAACACGGTGATCGGTTTGATGGTCGAACCCGGCTGGTGTTTCTTTTTGGCCCAGTTGTAGTAACCCGGTTTGTAGTCGCGGCCGCCACCGACAGCGACGATCTCCCCTTTGGTGTTCATGATGGTCATCGCCGCATTCAAGTTCTCGGTCGGCTGTCCGGTCTCTTGATTGATAAAGTACTCCTTCTTCTCCAGGGCCTTTTCCACCGCCTGCTGGGCATTGGGGTCCAGGGTGGTGTGAACCGTATAACCGCTGTTGGCAAACTCTTTGATGTTATCGATCGAATAACGTCTTTCGATTTCGTCGAGCAGGACATCCTTATAGGCATAGTAGGACTTACTCTTCAGATGCTTGTCCACATAGTCCGGGTTGACCCCTAGAGGCTTCTTTTTGTACTTCTCCGCTTCCTCTTTAGAGATGATCGGCCCTCCGGGAAGCGCCGTGTCTTCAGCCATTTTATTCAGCACCACATTGCGCCGTTCCTTGGCTTCTTCCGGATTGGTATAAGGGTTATACCCGTAGGGCGCCTTGGGCAATCCGGCCAAGAGGGCGATCTCATGAGGTTCCAGCTTTTCCTTGGTGATATCTTTGTCAAAATACACCTTGGCCGCCATCTTGATCCCCTGGACACTGCTGCCCAGGTCGATATAGTTAAGATAAACCTCCAGAATTTTCATCTTATCGTACTTTCTCTCTAGATCGAGGGCGACGGCGATCTCGTTCAGTTTCCGGGTGTAGGTCTTTTCCCGTTCTTTAAGCACAGCGTTCCGGGCCACCTGCATGGTGATGGTACTGGCCCCTTCCGCTTTACCCATGGCGACGATGTTGCTTACCACGGCCCGGGCCAACCCCCGATAGTCCACCCCATTGTGCTCGAAAAAGCGCTCATCCTCCACCGCCAGATAGGTTTTCCACAGCTCCGGTGACTTCACATCATCCAGCTGGACATACTCCCGGTTGGTCGCCCCGAGATTCATCACTTTATCGCCGTCTTTGTCCAGGACGACAGAGGAAGTTTTCATCGAATCCTCAATTTGATCCATGCTGAACTTTTTCGCGTTCATCATCACGGCGGAGCAGCCGCCGACCACCAACAGAAGGGTGGTCAACAACACCAGCAGAATCCACTTCTTATTAAAAAAGCGAAAACGTCTACCGCCGCCGTTGCCGCCTTTACCTGCCCGGTTGGTCAACGATCGCCTCCCAGCCCGGCGTCCGGTGCTTCGCGACCGCGGAGGCATGCCTCCCGTCGACATCCGATAGTTATCCATCACTTCAAACCCCCTGCATCCCATTCTTTTTCTAATCATTAAAGGGAAAAATCAGTTCAGGATGAATAAGAACAAAATACAAATCCATCAGAACGGCAGGTCTACTCTCTTTCTACGCTTCGACCGTCCTGTGGTAAGATGGGGGACGAGGTGATCCCATGAACAAGAAAGCAGCCGTATTCGCCTGCCGCTTCACTGGATTCATCGGCCTCCTCGTGTCCCTGCTGTTTTGGTACATGTATGGCCTCTCAGGCTTGGTGCTTGGTTGCATCGGTTCGATGGTCTGGTTCGGTTTAGGATGGTATGTTCAACATTCTGCCAACACCTAACAGAGACCTGATTGAACACCCTCTCATTATAACGCATGTGCTTTTATTTTTGTTGCAAGATGTCTGTTTTTGTCACAAAAAGGGCCGCCTGTTCCTGCAGGCGGTCTTATTATACACGTTTTTCCCCATTGAGGATATCTCAATTTTTGAACACACCCTCATTTTCCTAGTGTTAAAAAACCCGGGAGAAGTTGTAATATAAAAATATTCTTATTGATAATAGTCAAGGAGTTATTTTTTCCAAGGGGGCTACTTAATGAAAAAAAATAGGAGTCATTCTGGTTGCATTTATGGTCGCTGTATTTGTTCCCTCAACCGTATCAGCTGAAGTTGGAACCATGGGTGCTGGAGAATGGGATTATCTTGGTTATTCCGTTTTTCAAAATCAAAGTGTTTCATTTGAGTCTGGTGGAGGATATCTAAAAACCTGTATCAGTACTGGTTCTGCCGGTGGACATTACAGACTGTGGGAAAAAGATCCCTACAACCCAAATGATCAGATTGGTATTGAATATATATCTCCGGGTGGTTGTCAGGATTTGGAAGGTCGATAAATATGTAGATGGGACTAATGACAAAGCAGAGGTGTATCTCGGTATACCTCAATGGTTTAAAGACCGCGATTATGAAACAAGGGCTGAATTTTGGGACTAATCGTTAAAAATAGGGCCTGCTTGGTTATTCAAGTGGGTCTTTTTTCTGTAGGATATATCATAGAAGATTTAAAGGAGAATGAAAGGATGAAATGATGGATGTTTTAGTAGTGGAGGATCTCTCCAAGAAACTCGGTTCCCGATGGGTCGTGGACAGGGTTCGTATGCGGGTTCGAAAAGGGGAGGTCTACGGATTTTTGGGTCCTAACGGTGCCGGCAAGACCACAACCATACGCATGATTGTGGGATTGATCAAACCAACCATGGGCAGGATTCAAATCATGGGAAATGATGTGCAAAAAAACCCCATACAGGCATTAAGGCATATCGGAACCATCGTGGAAAATCCTGAAACCTATTCATACCTTACAGGCCGAAAAAATCTAATCCATTATGGGCGGTTAGCGGGATTAAGCAAAAAAGAACGAGACTACCGTGCGGAAGTCGTGGCTGAACAGGTTCAGCTAACCGACAGGCTCGATGATAAAGTGAAAACATATTCTCTCGGCATGCGTTAACGTCTGGGAGTAGCTCAAGCTTTACTAGCTGATCCCAAGCTGCTGATACTTGATGAGCCGACTAACGGATTGGACCCTGCGGGCATACGGGAGTTTCGGAACCTGATCCGTCAACTGGCAGGTGAAGGAATGTCCGTTTTTATCTCCAGTCATCTTTTAAGTGAAATTCAAATGATGTGTGACCGGGTAGCTATTCTGAACAATGGCCGCCTTTTGAAGGAAGCAGCCGTGTCACACTTGGTGGAACCATCGAATGCGGTCGCTTTCCGTGTAGAAAATCCAACTCACGCACTCTCTGTTTTTCGGCGTGAAGGTGTCGTGGCAAAAGAACATGAGCCTGGTATCATCCATGCCCAACTAAAAGAAAAAGCCGTTCCTTATATCATTAAACAATTGGCCAGTCAAGGTGTATCCATTTATGAGGTGCGATCGGAACAAAACTCCCTCGAAGACACGTTTCTTCAATTGACTGAACAAACGACGTCGGATTCACCGGGAGGAGGGAAGATCAATGCGTGAATGGGGGTATGTTTTTTCTAATGAATGGATGAAGATGATCCACCGACCTCGTTTTTGGGTCATCTTGATAATTGCTGTCGTGTTGGGGGCAGCTATTTCTATTACATTATATATGTGGGAGAAAGAATTTGCTGTCCGTAATACCATTGGAGGAATGGAAAAGCGGATTAGCAATGCAGAACAGTACCTGCACAAACTGAAGAAGGAATCTGAAAACGGTTCCCCATCGTCGATGACTAAAGAACGAATCGAAATACAGGAGAAATCAGTTCGTAACCTGAAGAAGAAACTGGAACGAATGAGACGGTTGAAATCAGACGACTGGAATGAAGTTGTAAAAGAGGACTTGGCGAAACTTACCGCGAAAATGGAAAAACAGTCAACCGATCGATCGGAGGCTATGGACCCTTTTCAAAAAAAGCAGTGGCAAACCAATATTGCTAGTAAAAGAGAGTTACAGTACCATCTCCGACAGGATATCCCCCCTCCTACCGGATGAGAGTTCTAGCTGGGATCAAATTTACAAAATCATGCCCCATGCCACCGGACTCTTCCTTCCTGTTCTGATCATCTGGCTCATTGCTGATATAGTGTCGGGGGAAAGCACTAGAGGTACGATCAAGTTGTTGTTGGTCCGTCCTGTATCGAGGGTAAAAATCTTGCTGGGAAAATGGGCCACCAGCCTCACGGTCACTGCCCTTCTTACTTTCTGTTTTTTTTCATCCCTCCTGGCGACCAACCTGTTGCTGTACGGCATTAACGGAGCAGAGCAGCCGCGATTTGTAAATGTGGATTTCAGCTTTACCTCGGTGTCCGAAGCGGCGGAACAGGAGACAATAATTTTGCCCATCCCCCATTTCAGCGAAGCCTTGGTGATTCCTGAGTGGCAATATAGCATCCTATCGATGTTATTCGCACTTTTGGCGATGATGACTATTGCCTCCATCACGTTTTTAAGTTCCACCTTGTTCAAATCCCCTATGGTCAGCGCCGGTACGGCTCTGGCTGCAGTGATAGCGGGGTATATATTAGTACAAAAGATGGAGGATGGGCGCTGGCTGTTCTGGTTGTTCTCGGTTCATCTGAACCCAGGCAATAACTGGAGCGGTCAACTTTCCGCGAATTTGAAAAGCGATTTATCTTTAGGCACGGGGGTGACAGTCTTATCAGTTTGGACCGGGATCAGTCTTCTGACCGCCATTTATTATTTCCGTAAAAAAGATATTTTAAATGCTTAAACGACCGCCTGTCCCTTCAGGCGGTCGTTTTTATTGGTCCCCCTCCACATGGAAATCGCGGTTGTCAAAGCCCCCGGTCACGGGAATGACCGCCCCGGTGACAAAATCGGAATCGTCCTCGGCCAAAAAGCGGATCACCCGGGCCAGATCCTCCCCTGTTCCCGGCCGGCCCACCGGGTTTTTGGGTTCCCGTTCGCCCCGGGCGGCGGCGATGGGAGCTTCCTTGTACGGGTGACGGATATCCCCGGGTGACACCATGTTGACGGTGATGCCGTGAGGCGCTTCCTCCCGGGCTAGTGTCCGGGTCAAGGAGACCAGACCCGCCTTCGCCGCCGCATAGGCGGAAAAACCCTCCCAGTGGGGAGCGGTTTCCACCTCAGGGAAACCGAAGGTGATGATCCGCCCCCAGCCTCGCCTGCGCATCCCGGGAACCGTTTCCCGCGCGCAGTAAAAGGCGCCGCTCAGATTCCCGTCCACCATCTCCCGCCATTGTTCATCGGTCAGATCCACGGCGGAGATCCGTTTGAACAGAAACGGGCCGGCGGCACAGACAAGGATGTCCACCCCGCCCCAGCGCTCTTCTATCTCCCGTACCATCCGCCTGACCGCTGTCGGATCGGCGACATCCCCCTGGAGGGCGAGCACTTCTCTTCCCTGTTGCTCCAGGGTTTGTACCAGTTGATCCGCTTTTTCCCGACTGCTCCGATAATTGACGGCGATGCGGCAACCGGCTTCTGCCAAATGGTGGACCACCATGACGCCCAGACCGGAGATTCCGCCGGTTACCCAAGCTACACGGTTCATCCTGCCCCCTCCTCACAATGGAAGTCCCGTTCATTGTAACCTGACCCCGGTCCCGAGTCCAACTTAGAAATTAAAAACAGAGTAAGAGGGATATCGGCACTGGAACGTGCTGGCTGTATCGGCCCGTCAAAATCGGTCTTTTTTTAAAAATAGAATGATATCCCCATGCTTTAAAGGAACAACAAGATAAGACGGAGCCAGTGAATAACAAAGAGGGGTTAGAAACCGTACCTGATAGAGGTGGCGGACAAAATGGGAGAATGACCTCCTTTAAGGGGTGAGCGATAAAGAGAAAGAGGTGTGGAGTTACTCCACACCTCTTTTTCGGCGGAGGTTCAATCAGTGGCAGGATCCAGGATTTGCCGGGTCATCAGCAGCAGGAAGACGGAACCGATGATAATCCCGAGAAAGGTCACCCAGGGACCGGAGGTTTCCAACAGCGCCGATGACAGCATCAGGACCGCCACGCATCCCCACGCCGTCGCCCGAAAAAACCTTCTTTTGGTCCACCAGGCCAGCCCGGCGGAGAGAACGGTAATGATGGTCATCGCTTGCCATTCCCACAGAGAAAGTACAGACCAATCCATCGCTACCCCTCCATTCATTCCCCAGTATGACCCGGTAGCGCCGTCACTAAAACACCATTTCCTGTATTCTCGTCAAAGGGGATGAATCAATAAGGATCAACCTTCACCCGCCCTTCACCCGCCGAGTCCGCTGGAAGCTTTCTCCTTTATCATTAAGACCACGGATATAACCACTCGGCCGACAGCATGGGGGACCCTTCGGGCTAACCGATTCCTCTTTTCCCCGACCGTTCTTAAAAAGATACCCTCTTGTCCACAGCGTCGATGGAAACGCTCCCCAATCAGACCCTGCCCCGTCAGATAGCTGTTATTTTCAATAGGGGATGGTCATCTGTCAGGGAGCGGAAATGATCCATCACCCCCGTCTGCAAAGATTCCATCCCCGCATTCAACAGTTCCGGCAGCCAGCCGGCCACCAGCTTGTTCGCCAAACCGACTAGATGGGAAGCCCGAGTGCGATGACGCGCCCAGCCGTGGGATAGGCATCCAAGTGAATCAGCGCCGACTGAACATCGATTCTCTCCCTTGCTGTGGAGGACGATGTTGTCCGTTCCTCGAAATACGGTTGGATTTTACGCAAAAGATCGGCCAGCAAGGCTCCGTTCAGCCGCTTCTCCCGATGCATTGGAGACGAAGGTGGTCCGGTAACCCTTATGGTGGGCATGACCGCACATATTGTTGTGTCTCCTTCACACTCGGATGTCGATCCGTGCAAACCCTCACAAACACATTCAGAGGCTTGCCTTTGCTCGGCCCTGGCGGATCATTACCAGGTTCTCAGTTGGACAGCGGCTGTTCCCTCCCCATCCGAAGCCGAGGGGAGGGAACGTCCCCGCCGGCTTTTGCATCCCCAGTCCGCATAGGGGTCCACTTCTCTCATCCACCGCATCATTGTCCTTTCGGCTTGTAAAGAGGTGAATCCTCTTCATCACCCCTGAGCTCCTCCAACAACTGCTTCAAATCTGCGGCAAGCGGTGCAGTCCAGGAACGAGGGTGTCCACCCCGGGGATGGTACAGCGAAAGATGGAGGGCATGCAACGCTTGCCGACCGATCCTGTCCCCCTTTCCGCCGTACATGGTGTCCCCCAGCAAAGGGTGCCCCAAATGGGCCATGTGAACGCGAATCTGATGAGTACGACCGGTTTCCAGGCGCAACCGTATCAGCGTCGCCTGTGGAAACCGCTCCAGGACACGGTAATGAGTGAGTGCCTTCGCCCCTTCGGGGGAGACGGTGCGCAGGCGAGGATGGGTGCGGGAACGGGCGATGGGCTGATCCACGCTCCCCTGTCCTGAATGCAGTCGGCCATGAACGACGGCCACATAGTCCCGTCGATAGCGTTTCTGTTGCATCTGCGCCGACAAGCGCGCGTGGGCGTGGGGGTGTTTGGCAAAGACAAGCAACCCCGATGTATCCCGGTCCAGCCGGGTGACGGGCCGGATCAGATGAAACTCCCCCCGCTCCTGCCAGTGATGGGCCAAACCGTTGGCCAAGGTATGATCGGGATAATGTTTCGTGGGATGGACCACCACCCCCGGTTGTTTGTCGATCACGGCGATATCTTCATCTTCATAAACGAGGTGAACTGGCACCGGCTGCGGTTCCACTCCTGCTCCTTCATCTCCCGGAAGGCGAACCCGGATCCGATCCCCCTCATAGACCCGGGAGGTGATAAAGACCGTATCTCCATTTACTTCCACCGCTCGCGCCTCTTTTAGCCGTCGAAACATGCGGCGGGAAAAGCGGAACCGGTTCCGAAGCACCTGACGGACCATTTTGCCCGCTTCCTCCCGTCGTACCCGGTGCGTCAGCGTTGACCATTCTTCCATCCTATCCCTCCCGTGTGTCTCATTCCTGATTAGCATAGGTGTCATTCGCTCCTTCTACCCCGTTTCTGTCACTCGGCACTGTTGCTGTCTTATGAACAACAACTCCTCAACCTCCCCCTCTCGCTTCATAACCATGTACTCAAGTACAAATGATATAAAAGGAGTTCGATTTCCTGTGCGAAAAAGGAGGCGTTCGTTGGAAACGCCTCCTGACGGATGATGATGGGCTTTTAATACATCACCCCGGTTCGCCGGTGGGTCTTGGCAAACTCCGAAGGATTCGGATCGAAATATTTCGTGGTGTACCGCTCCACAAATTGGCCGTTTTGGTTGATGTAGCCGGAACCCCATGTGGAATCCATCGTCAACCAGTCCCCGTTCACCTTGACCTCCACCCAGGCGTGACGGTTCCCATCCGCTATCCCTTCCACAAATCGAGCCTCCATATCGATGGATCGGAGAAGGGCGATGGCGAGAAAGCTGTAATCCTGGCACACCCCGCTTTTTTCCTTCAAGGTCTTCAGGGCGGAGTCATCGTACTCGAAAGCATCCGTATTAAATTTCTCCACATCATACCGGATGTTCTTGGCTACATAGTTGTAAATCGCCAGCGCTTTCGCCCGCTCCGTCTCTTTTCCTCGGGTTAGTTCGCGAGCCAGTTGTTTGATCGGCTTCGCCTCCGACTGAATCCCCCGGGAAGGCAATAGATTCCGTAAATCCTTCTCCGCTGTATTGGTCACCGTAAACCGGGCCACCCCGAAGAAACGGAAATAGTCCCGCTGTTCGTCGGTAATCTCCGGTACATTCACGGTCACCTCGTACTCCCCTTCGCCGAATCGGAGCCAAAAGGAGCCGTCAAACTTGTAATTTTCCACAGGGACAAAATACGTGGCTTCCATGCCGTCTTTCTCCGTTTGCACGATCAGGTGCTCCGTTTCCTCCGCATAGGGAGCATCAGGATCGATCGAGCCTTTGATCCGATATTTCATATTCCCTTGACCGCCCCCTGCCAGCGGATACTCCAATTTAATCCCTCGAGTATCGTAATGCTTAAAATATTGGATCGGAGTTTTCTCCTCGGAGGAACGGTTGCGGATCAATAACGTGGCCGCTTCATGATAGTAATTCTCTCTGTCGGCAGCCGGCGTCATCACTGTCAGTTTGTGAATCCCCTTCCCGTAAAAGAGGGGAATTTGACTGTCAAAGCGTCCTTTCTCATCGACACGAAGCAAATGTTTCCACTTTTCACCGTCTTTCTCCAGATGAACCATCACCCGGTCCACCCTTTGTCGGCCAAGAGAGCCTTTCAATTGGAAGGCCCCATCGGCTTCCACATAACCGGAGGCCGGTCGACTCAATTTCAATTCCGATTTCAAACCAGCCCGAGTCTTTCCGATATCCCGCTTCACCTTCGGGTTAACATTGATCACTTCAAACTGAGCCAGGTCATAGTAATGGTCCGCTTCATCCCTGCTGGGAAGCCTCACAGTGACCTGGTACGTCCCTTTTCCGTTAAACAGCTGGATCGAGCGGCTAAATGATCCATCCTTCAACGGCACATAATAGGAAAATTCCTTTTCACCGGTTCCCTCCGGCCCATCGGTCTTTTTCATTTCAATCCAGACCGTGTCGGAGTGTAGGGTTTCGTATTTCTCAACGGTACCCGCCACTTTCAATCGAGAGTTGACGGCAAACCGTTCATATTCTGGGGAGGAGAGGCGAGCTCCCACCTGTTTCGCATAGGGTTTAAGCTCCAATGCTTCCCGTGTGAGATGTTGATTTTTTTCATCGGCAATCTGGTCCCATCGGTTTTGTTTCGGCTCCGCTTCGGTCTCAAAGGAGCAACCGGCAAGGATCACAGCCGTGGAGACGATCAGCATCCCCCCGACGCGTAAGATCTTATTCATGACTCCCTCCCGCTTCCTTCGCTATGAAATCTTTTACTATTATATCAATGAACCATCTGGAATCATCCATCGATTTGACAAAATAAAAAAAGGTGCCTGTATACAGACACCCTACACATAAAATAGAAGACCAAGACCAATAGGAGTTTCGCATGATCACAATGCTCGAAACGGGAATGCTCCGAACATCCCGTTTCATTACTATCATACAACATATTTACCTTCTCGTGTTTTTAAAAATTCGACAGAAGTCGACATAAATAGCCCCGAGCTGAGCCCTTTCCTTCCCCCTATCCCCCTTAACTTTTTAAAACTTTTTTCTACCAGTAGTACTTGTCGGTACCATAGTTGACAGAGCAAAGGAAAGACGTATGATGATAAATAGAACTGACCGCCGGAAACCGGGGTTCATTAAGTATATCGCCATTATTCGTATATTGACATATGCCGGTTTCTCATTCCGGCATTGCCAACTGAAAGGGGGATCATGATCATCGGGCTTGGACACAACATCCGCCGACGAAGGAAGAAACTCGGGTTGACCCAGGCTGAACTGGCGGAAGGGATTATCTCCGTCCCTTATCTCAGCCTGATCGAAAATGAGAAAGCCCACCCGAAACCGGACATTCTGAACCCCCTCGCCAAAAGACTCCGCACCAGCCAAAAAGAACTGTTAGGTGTGACGGACCGGCATGTCCTACGCAAAGCGGAAAACCTGATCGACAAGATTCGAAACGCCCTTGTTTACGAAGATGATCAGGAGGCTCAATCCAACCTGGAAGAACTGAAGCAACTGGCGGACTTGATCGCCGATCCGAAAGTCCTGATTAAAACGGATTTGTTGGAAATCAACTGTCTGATCCATTTTTCCGAAGCGACCTACGAAGAAAAGCTGAAGGCATTTGAGACGAAGTGGGAGCAGCTGGAAGACGACGCGAACCTGATGGTCTGGTATCTTCGGATCAAAGGAAATATTCTTTTTATGAAGGATCAGTTGGACCAGGCCCTGTTTTATTACAAGGAAGCGGAAAAGGTCATCCCCCAGGTGACCGATGAGCTGGAGAAGGCCTATATCTACGGAAACCTGGGCAAAACCTACCTTCTTTCCTCCAACCCCTCCCTCGGCATTCTCTATACGGAGAAAGCGATCGCCATTATGATGAGGAAAGATCGTTGGATGGAAATGTGCTCCATGCTCAACATTTTAGGGGCGTGTCACACCCACAAAGGGGACTATAAAGATGCGATCGCCTGTTTTGAACGAGTATTGCGGATTGCGGATCAATTCAATTTCTCTAAGATGCTTCTTTCCCGGACTTTTCATGAGCTGGGAGTCTGTTATCTGAAGTTGAAAGATTATAACCAAGCGATCGCTTCCCTTCATCGCTCCCTGGAAGTGGTCCAACCGGAAAAGCTCCCGGATTGGGAAGTGGGCAGCGTACACCGGGTTCTCTGTCAGACGTACCTTGCCACAGGGAGACTGAATCAGGCCGAAGAACATATCACCCAGGCGATCTCCCTTTTGAAGGGTCGGGAACGGATGAAGACCGAGTGTCTGATTTTCCTGGGTCAGATTCACTATCTGCGGGAAAACTATGCAGAATTTTCCCAGTGTTACCAGGAAGCGATCGACACCTTTCTCCAGCTGGGCACACCGGAAAAAGTGGCTCACGCCGCCCACACCCTCGGAACTTACTACATCCACTCGGGACACCGAGAGGAAGGGGTTCATTACCTCCTCTTGGCTGTAGAGTACTACCATCGGTTGGTTCCCGGCTATGACTTCGATGTCCTGTTCCCCGAACCCCTTCAACTCACTTGAATAGATGGCCGTTTCCCTGGATGGGAAACATATACAAGAAGCCACCGCTTTTCGGTGGCTTCTTGTATATCGGTATCAACCTTTTAACATTTCCAGAAATGCCTGTTCATCCACCACTTCTACCCCCAGTTGGCGGGCTTTGGTCAGCTTGGAACCGGCTTTCTCCCCTGCAACCAAGATGTCGGTCTTTTTGCTGACGCTTCCTGTCACGTTGCCGCCCAGCGCTTCCACCCGGGCTCCCGCCTCTTTGCGGGACATGGTTTCCAAAGTCCCGGTGAGTACGACGGTTTTTCCTGCAAAGGGGGTGTCCTGTTGTTCCATTTGTTCGATGGAAGGCCCTTTGTAACTCATGTTAACTCCCGCCGCTTCCAGCCGGCGGATGGTCTCCTTCACCTCAGGTTTATCGAAATAGGTGACGATGCTTTCCGCCATCTTAGGACCGATCTCATCAATCGCTTCCAACTCCTCCTGATCGGCCGCCATGATCCGGTGCATGTCGCCAAACTGCTGGGCTAAAATCTGCGCCCCTTTGGAACCGACAAAACGGATGCCCAGGCCGAAAATCAGTTTTTCGACGGAGTTCTGTTTGCTTTCCTCAATCGCGTGCAACAGATTTTCCACTGACTTTTTCCCCATCCGCTCCAGAGGCAGTAGATCTTCTGCCGCCAGGTCATAGAGGTCGGCAGGACCCCGCACGAGGCGGGCGTTAAAGAGCTGTGTGACCACCTTTTCTCCCAAACCTTCGATATTCATGGCGCCTCGAGACACAAAGTGGATAATCCCTTCCCGTGTCTGGGCCGGACATTGGGGATTGATGCAGCGCAGGGCCACCTCTTCCTCCAGCCGGACCAAGCGACTTCCACATTCCGGACATTCCGTCGGCATTTCGTATGGTTTTTCCTCGCCGGTGCGCTGTTCTTCCAGCACACTAACCACTTCCGGGATGATGTCCCCCGCTTTTTTCACCACGACTCGGTCGCCTAACATGATCCCCTTTTCCCGGATCATATCTTCATTGTGAAGGGAGGCCCGTTTCACTGTGGTGCCCGCCAGAGTGACGGGATCCAGGATCGCCGTCGGGGTAACCGCACCGGTACGGCCCACGTTGATATCGATATCCTTCAGCACCGTGACGCTTTCTTCCGCAGGAAATTTGTAGGCGATCGCCCAGCGGGGGCTTTTAGCGGTCCGTCCCAACTGCTCCCGGAGATCCAGGTTATCGACCTTGATCACTATCCCGTCGATCTCATAATCCAGCTCCATCCGGTGTTCCCGCCAATAATCGATAAAATCCATCACATCGTCGATCCCCTTGACAGTAACCCGGTCCTTATTGACCTTCAGCCCAAGCCGGCTGAGCAGATCCAAGGAGCCCGTATGGGTTTCGGGTAGGTCGACTCCCCGGATTTCACCAACCTCGTACAGGAAAATGTCCAGTGCACGCTCTGCAGCCAGCTTGGGATCCAGCTGGCGCAGGGAACCGGCGGCAGCGTTGCGGGGGTTGGCAAAGAGGGATTCCCCTCTCTCTTCTTTCAGCCGATTGATCCGTTCAAACTCCTTTTTTGGCATAAAGGCTTCACCGCGCACTTCCAGCGTCACCGGCTCGCGAAGCCGCAGAGGGAGGGAGCGGATCGTTTTCAAGTTCTGGGTGATGTTCTCCCCAGTGGTGCCATCCCCCCGGGTCGCCCCTCGGGTGAATAAGCCATCTTTATAACGAATAGAGACCGCTAAGCCGTCGATTTTCAACTCACAAACGTAATCCACCGCCTCCACGCCGGTCAACCTGCGGATCCGGTGGTCAAACTCCTTCAACTCTTCGACGTTGAAGGCATTGCCCAAGCTGAGCATCGGGATGCGGTGCTCCACCTTTTCAAAGTAAGGAAGCGGCTCTCCCCCCACCCGTTGGCTCGGGGAATCAGAAGTGACCAGATCGGGATGCTCCTCCTCCAACCGGATCAGCTCCCGCATCATCTGATCATACTCCGCATCATCGATGGTCGGATGGTCCAACACATAATAGCGATAGTTATGCTCGTTTAGTTCCTCCCGCAACTGACGGATCCGCTTTTCCGCGTCGTTCCGATCCACTCGATTCTTCCTCCCTCCTAAACCTTGGTAATCGGGGCAAATTGAGCCAGCAGCCGTTTGACACCTGTAGGCGCTGGAAAGGCGATATTTAACTCCTGATCTTGTCCATCCCCCTGGACTTTCACCACGGTGCCAACGCCCCACTTCTTGTGGCTCACTTTATCACCCACCTGCCATACGGTCTCTCGGTCGGGGGTGGGCCGGATCGGCCCCTGACGCAACACCGGCTTTTTCAGCGTCGCCGACGCTTTGGAAACCGATTCGACCAGCTCTTCAGGCAGCTCCTGGAGAAAGGTTGACGGAGGGTTGGCGTTGGTCTGTCCAAACAACATCCGGGTCCGCGCCCGGCTAAGATACAACCGCTCTTCCGCCCGGGTGATCCCCACGTAGGCGAGACGCCGCTCCTCCTCCAGCTCTTCGGGATCATCCAGGGTGCGGTTATGGGGAAAGATCCCCTCCTCCATTCCCACTAGAAACACGTATGGAAACTCCAACCCCTTGGCGGAATGGAGGGTCATCAGGGTGACCGAGTCTTCTCCTTCTTCCTGCTCCTCTTCCAGGCTGTCCACATCGGAGAGCAAGGCCAGTTCCGTCAGAAAGGAGACCAGGGTTTGATCTTCATTTTTCTGTTCAAATTCCCCGGTGACGGAGAGGAATTCTTCGATATTCTCCAGCCGACTGGCCGCTTCAACAGTTTCCTCTTTTCTCAGATCTTCTCGGTAGCCGGACCGGTCCAGCACCTGCTCGGTCAACTCCCCGGCGGAGAGGTATTCCTGCATGGCATGAAGCTCTTTCACCATACTGGAAAATTCCGTGAGCGGCCGAATAAACCGTCGGGTCAAACCGATCTCTTCCACCTCCAGGAGAGCGCGGAACATGGAGATACCCCGCCGGCTGGCGAAGGCGGCAATCTTATCGACGGTGGCCGCCCCAATTCCCCGTTTGGGCACATTGATCACCCGCCGCAAGCTGAGATCGTCATCCGGGTTCACAACCAATCGCAGGTAGGCCAGGAGATCCTTGATCTCCTTCCGCTCGTAGAACTTCAGCCCCCCTACCATCTGATAGGGAATGTTGGATTTCATCAATACTTCTTCCATCACCCGAGACTGGGCATTGGTGCGGTAGAGAACCGCAAAATCACTGTAATTCTTCCCGTTTTTCCGTTCTTTTACAATCGTATCGGCGACAAAATATGCCTCTTCGTGTTCATTATCCGCTTCATAGAGCTGCACCGGCTCCCCTTGATCGTTTTCCGTCCACAGGTTTTTCGGCTTGCGCCCCGCATTGTGGGCGATCAAACGGTTGGCGGCCTCTAGGATGGTCTTAGTGGAACGGTAATTCTGCTCCAATTTGATTATCTGAGCATCGGGATAATCCTGCTCAAAATGAAGGATATTAGCGATATCCGCCCCGCGGAAGCGGTAGATCGACTGGTCGGAATCCCCCACCACGCACAGGTTGCGATGGTGGTCCGCCAACATCTTGACCAGCATATATTGGACGCGGTTGGTATCCTGATACTCATCCACGTGGATATATTGAAATTTTTTCTGATAGTGATCCAACACCTGCGGCACCTGCTGAAACAGCCGAACTGTTTCCAGGAGCAGGTCGTCAAAATCAAGGGACTGATTGGTACGAAGTTTGTCCTGGTAGGCTTCGTACACCTGTGCCGCGATTTCATCCGTATAATTTTCCGCTCGCTCTTTTAGGTCCTGTGCCGACCACAGATGGTTTTTTGCATTGCTGATCCGGTTTAAGAGCGCCCTGGGAGAAAACTGCTTCGGGTCCAGATCCTTCTCTTTCAGTATCTGTTTCATCACCGTCAGCTGGTCGGAACTGTCCAGAATGGTGAAATTGCGGCTGATCCCGATCCGGTCCACATCCCGGCGCAACATGCGAACACACATCGAGTGGAAGGTAGAAATCCAGATTTCCTCCGCCTCTGGTCCCGCCAACCGGTGAATCCGCTCTTTCATCTCCCGGGCCGCCTTATTGGTAAAGGTGATGGCTAAAATGTTCCAGGGATGAATCCTTTTCTCCGACAGCAGCCAAGCCACCCGGTTGGTCAACACCCTCGTCTTGCCGCTTCCAGCGCCGGCCACGACCAACAGAGGACCTTCCGTCGTCTCCACCGCCTGTTTCTGATCCGGGTTTAACCCCTGTAAAAGAGAACCCTTTATCCCGTTTTGTGCCAAAGTGATCCGCACCTTTCCGTCTGCAGTATGGCTCATCTCGTCCAATAAGGAAATCCAGTGCCCCTTTTATCCGCACGGTCTGCTTCACATTTCGCCGAGGCACTGGAAGCATAGTGATGATTGATGACGGCTTAATACGGGAGGAAGCTTTACCCGCAAGTGAGTTGACGCCCGCAGCAGGATATAGCAGGACAGTATTTGAAACACTTTTTACAAACCCACTTCTTTGCTTGTCACCCTTTGTTCACTCGCTCCCGCCCTTCGCTTCCTTCGCCTGGTGGACGGTTTCCAACGCCGCCGCCACATTCCGATAAACCAGATTGCCGACCACGACCGTATCTGCCCATTTCGCCATGGTGCGCGCCTCGGTTTCTCCGGCGATCCCGCCCCCGTAAAAGAGATGGGAGCGATCCGTCCCTTCCCGAGCAGCCCGGACGATCTTTTCATCCCCATAGGTGCCGCTGTATTCCACATAGACGGCGGGAATTCGGAACATCCGTTCCGCCATGCGGGCATACGCCTTCACATCCTCGGCGTCAATTCGGGTTTGGCTCCCCGTCCGTCGGGCCACCTTGGAGGCTGGATTCATGACCACATATCCGAGCACCGCCACCATGTCCCAGGGAATCCAATCCCCGTACCTTTTAATCGCCCGCTGCTGGGCTCCCAGCACCCACTCCACGGAGCCCGCGTTGAGGACAACCGGAAGGAGATAACCGCTCACTCCCGGCACCACCGCCTCCGCATCGGAAATCTCCTGGACGCATTCCACGGGATAAGCGGAAATGCGCTCAATCAACCGCCGGGAATTTTCATATGTAATGCCATCGGTTCCGCCGACGATCACCGCGTCGGTCCCCGAGGTGCATACCTCTTCAAGTGCCCGATCGGGCAGTGCCCGGTTGGGATCCAGTTTAAAGGCGTGGCGCCAATGTTTCATCCGCTCTTCCAGCATGCTCGCTCCCCTTCCGCAACCGGCCTCTCGTTCAGCACTATTATACACGACGAAGGAATCGGGCAAAAGGAAGAGCCCCCCTTTTCAAACCATGCTACCGCAGCCATTATAGAATATCCGATCCTCTTCGACTGCTCAGAAACCACTGATATAAAAAACCGCCATAAGGCGGCTTATTTGCTCAGGGTTTTCGGTTTTTTGATCAAATCCAACCGCGATAACAGCCGATAGCGCAAGGACAAATCCCGATAACCAAGTAAACCAGCCCGAGTGAAAAACGTTCTTGCCCAGGAAATATGATAAGGGGATCCATAATAGCAATAAGCCTCCAAGAACCCTCATTCTAAACGATCCCTCCCGCTTTCCAAACGCATGAAGGTTCTTATACGAGAAAAGCTAACTAGCATCACAAGACGATCGATTCTTGATCAGACATAGACGGTTCGGGAGGCTTTGAGTGGGATGGACCGTGGTCAACCTCACTCCCTCGGGCCGATGGGAAAAGGGAATTCTCCAGTGGAGCGGCATAACATGAGGATGTGAACCTCAGTTGCGCAGGAGGGACCCTGATGAAAAAAATGTTATGGCGGGTGGGAAGTTATTATGGCGTGACCACCCTTCTCTTCATTGTGGCATGGGTATGGCTGGCCCAGAGCCAGCGTCCGGGGGAGGAGGCGGAGTGGGTTCCCTATTGGATCTTGGCTGGCACTCTGTTTTTCGCCCTACCTGCGGGCATCTTGACCGTGGTGGCGGGGGTTCGGTCTTACCGCTGGACTTCTCCCCGTCCCCGAACCTGGATCACCGTCTTGATCGGGGGGATGTTGATCATCCCCGCCCTGCTGACGATATTGTTTGGGGCGGCTCTCTTTTTCACCCTAACCTACTTGTTCTTGTAACTCAAACAAAAATCCCCGGCGCACCGGAGGAAACAGGCGTTTCAGGGTGGTCAGGAATGCGCAGGGTGTCCGCTCGGATACAATATGCCCTGAACCACACCGATAAAATATTCCGATTCCCGCCGGATGTGGCGAACCACGACAACAGCGGTCTGGTTCCCAGAAATGGCCCGGCTGTTTTTCTCCATCTCTTCTAAAAAGCGAAGGAATTGTTCGCTCTGTTCCACCGCAGACCGGGTCAGCTGCAGGATCTCGTTATAGAGAGCTTTGGGTAAGGCGCTGCCATATTTAAGCGCTGTTTCAATGTAACGAGTCACACGAATTTCAAAATCGACAAACTGCTGCTCCCACTGTTTGAGAGATTCCACATACTCCCGCTCCAAATCATCGCTCAATTCCCGAATGACCACCGTGTGTTCGCTCTCCTGCTGTTTCCAAAATTCAGCCTCGTCTAGGATGCGGATTGGCATCCAGGCCCCGTATGCGTATAGCATATACACCCGTCCTCCCTTGTACTTATTCAGCACATGTGTATGAGAACGAGCATTGGATTATGAATGGCTCGACCCATTCCTAAACATAGGCAGATAAACGCATTTGATCTCAGTTGTTCCCTCAACGGATCGATGCCGCCGACAACAAGGAGGATGAGCTGGCTTCTACCCGGGGTGGATGGCGCCAATAGGAACAATCGTCTTCCATCCTTCCACCTCGGTGGTGGCCACGGCGTTGGGGAAGGTTCCGCCGTAGGAAACCCCGATCATACCAGTCTCCCCTGTGGACCAATCCACCGTCACCGGTTCTCTCTCTGCGTTAAAGGCCTAGGTCCGATCGTTTAACCAGTCGATCACCGCCCGGGCGGCCGTCACCTCGTATTTACCGCCGGTGGGGGGCAACCGGTGGATCGGCTGGTGCCTAATCCCTCGGCCAGAACCACCGCATAACCGCGAGGTACGAAAGATTATCTGCTTTTGTCCGTCCCTGCTGCCCCCAGGCACCGGTTTACCGCCTCTGTCCTCAACAGGATTTAATTCCACGTCCACATCGTAAAACGGGATCTCATTCAACCCCGACCGATAGGGACTACCGGTACCTTCAACCCTTGTTCCATCTCCCGGGAACGGATAATATCCGCGGCAATTCGGTCTTTTTCTACATAGACCGTCTCACGGATGGCGTCCCGTTAGGAGAACACAGGCTGGGTCATCCCCTCTTTCAACCGATACGGATCTGACCCATAAAAAAGCCGCGGGAGAACCAGCCCGCGGCGTATTATGTCGTCTCCTTTTTCTGTTTTTCCTCCTGTAACCGTTCCAAAGCCAAGCTGTAACCGTCCGTCCCATAATGAAGGCATCGTTTGACCCGGGAGATAGTAGCGGTACTGGCACCGGTATCTGCCTCGATCTGATTGTAGGTATAACCTTCCTTCAACATCCGGGCTACTTCCAGCCGCTGTGCCAGCGACTTCACCTCGCCGACGGTGCAAAGGTCATCGAAAAATTGGTAGCACTCCTCGATACTTTCCAAAGTCAATATGGCCGCAAAAAGGTTGTTCACTTCTTTTTGTCGCAATTTATCCAGCTGCATTTTTTTGTCACCCCTTTTCCTTCCCGCCTCTTTACCCCTTTAATGAACTTATTCGATAGCGAAGTCACCGGTAGGAAAGCTCCCCCTTTTCCGGAAGGACATGGATCCATGTTTTTCCCGGAAAGAAGGAAGCCACCTTACCGTCAACCAGGGGGACGATCCAGCCATCCCGATACTCCCAACGGATGACGCGGGCTTTTCCTCCCTGAAACAACATCCCTTCTCCCTTCCCCGTCAACTCCACCTTCCGCCTCCCAGAGGCATCGATTACCTGATGAGGGGCCCGAATCACCAACACGTTGTCTGCCGAAAGGGCTTGATCGGTGAGTCTGTCCCGGTGCTGCTTTCCTTCCGTATACCGGATATATTGATCGGACGACGCATCATAACGAAATCCCGCCTTAAACAGGCGATGAAATGTCATCTCGATGCGGGAGGCCGCTTTCCCCTCTGTCTCACGTTGTTTGTTAAACCGATAGGGACTGTCCGGTGCCTTCTTAGCGTAACCTTTTTCAGCAGCTTTCCGCAACAATTGCTTCAGGTCGCTATACAGGTTGTGGGGGGGATGCCGGAAATCGACTCGCTGAAAAACCTCCTCCTCCCCATTTAACGCGTCCAGGCTGGCCAAGGACTGGCTTTTAATCTGGTTGAGGGCTGCCGGTGACCCCCCGGCATGAACCACCACCGCCCCCGGGCCTTTGGTCAAGTTCAAATAATAAGGCCGGGTGCTGCGAATGGGTCCTACCCTTCCCTCATCTTCTCCGTAAAAAAAAGCGGCCAATCGGGTGATCCCCCCTTCCGCCAACACCTCCACCAGCATATCGGCCCGGTTGAGCCCTGTTTGTGGACGCGCTTTGGAGTGGTTGTTCACCATCACCATCAAGGGCGGCCCCGTCGCTTCTTCCTTCATTTTCTCACCTGTAAAGGGATGAAGCTTCTCTTCTTCTTTCTGCTCATCCTTACCGGAAAGAGCTTCCCGCAACGGTTGGGTACTACAGCCACTCAACACCACACACACCAATAGAGCAGCGAGGAGCCTGTACCACATCCTACCACACTCCTTTCTAAACCCTCCCGTACCCCTTCGACACAGCGGCGAGCTCCTCCTCCAGTCTAAAGCGATGGTGGGCTCCTTACCACAAAAAGGGTTTCGGTTTCTTCTGTTGAAGAACCTTTCACCATGGCTATTCTTCCTCCTCATGCTGCCATAACCCACCAAATGCCCAAGGCTGTATAAGGACGAGATCGCCGATAATAATAAGGTCGACCCAAAATAAACAACGGGGAGGTGATCACATGCAAAAAAATGTGGGAACATGGGATGCGTTGATGCGAATCACACTGGGTTTCACCGGTCTTGCCTGGGGGATTTCCCGGATGATCCAGAAACCTCACAATATGACACCATTGCTGGTGGCCTTGCTCTCCGGCATGAAGGTGGCGGAAGGGATTACCCGTTTTTGTCCGATGCTGACGGTGATGGGGGCCACCACTCAGGACAGCAAAACCGCAGACAACAGGGAGGTGACCTCATGAACGGGTGGTTACTCATCGGGGATCAATTCAACGATTACAGTTATGTGATCGCCACAGTGGTCGGTTCCCTCCTCGTGATCGGGTTTATGATATTTTATGTCCGACGTCGGCGAAAAGCCGGATGATTCGGGTAGCAAGATTTTCTGAGACAACATGGCGAGTTAAGAATGACAACCGTCTCGTTTTATTCCTTGGCTCTGCTGAGGCAGCCATGATCTCCTTTCATCCAAGGATGAATACTCCGCTTGTCGCGGAGTATCCCCCCCTTTTTTATCGCCGTCTTCTGAAAATTTACCCTTGAATCGATGCCGCGGTCCCCTTTATTTTAAGAAGAGAGGTAGTTTTTTCTCCCCCTGATGGACGGACCTTTTCCGATAATCAGGTGGAAATCGGTCCGAATCATGGTAAGATAAAGAGAAAGGGGAACATATGATCGAGTTGCCGGGAGCATGTAAAGGAGAGTGAGAAAAATGGCCCTGACCGAAGAAGAAAAAGAGACTGTCATCCAGTTTGATGAAGCGGGCCAGACCGCATTTGTGTATACAGCCAGCTGGGACATGGCTAGAAACTTAAAAAAAGCAGGTTTCGCTCCGGTCAAGAAAGTAAAGGGTGCTTGGTGGTTTGAGGTTCCCAGAGGATCTCTCACCATTCAGGGGGAAAAAGACTGCCTGACACTTGGAGGATTAGGCTAAAAAAAACAGCGGGCCCGAAAAGGTCCGCTGTTTTTTTATTTACCGGCAACGGCCTCTTTTTGTTCTTCCAGCTCTTCCTGCGGCAGCATCGCTTCTGCTTTTTCCGTCGCCTCTTTGATGCGGTTGTGTTCCCGTTCAAAGTCTTTGGTTGACAGCCAGATCTTGTACACGATCGCCGCTTCAAACAACATCAACAGAATGGAGCCGAAGAAAATCGCTTCTTTGATCAACCCGAAAATGGGAGCCACCACAAAAATAAACATCTGAAACTCGATTCCGCTGAAGAGGTGCATCCGAATCCGTTTATTGAGGAAGAAATCCCGCACCTTCATATAGGTGGAGAACTTGGATTTAAATTCTTGCTGCAGGTCGAATTTCTTCTTCTGCAAAAGCTCCGCTTCCGACGCAGCCGGTTGTTGTTGCTCCGATTGGGCCGATTGCTTCGACACGCGGTCCAGCGATTCGTTCTTCTCCTCTTCTTCCTCTTCTTCCTCGTCTTCCGGCTTGTCGGACTGCTGCACCGCCGGCTCGTCAATGACAATCCCCGCTGCTTCAGCGGTCCGTTTCAGTTTCCGGCGGGCCTTACGCAGCTTACCGCGCATTTCACGGCGCAGTTTATACAGTTGAAGAGCGTTGATATGGCGTGCGCAGTAGGCCGCCAGGAACATAAAGGCGAGATAGAGATAAGCCACGTCCCCTGTCAGCCGATATTGGCTGTAGGTGAGTGCCGCACCGCACAAGATCACCCGGATATGGTCCAGGGTGATATCCAGCAACACACCGAATGTGGAGCCCGTCCCTTTGAGGCGGGCAATCTTTCCGTCCATGCAGTCGATGATGAAGCTGATGTGATACAGAAGAGCCCCGACCACCAGGGCGGTGTAATCTCCGAGGAAAAAGCAGTAAACAGCGGTCATGCCGAGGATAAAGGAAAAGATGGAAAGCTGGTTAGGCGTGATGTTCGTCCGATTTGCCACCGGCTTGACCAACCGAGCAGCCACGGGATCGACGAGCAACACGGTCCACCAGGCATCTTTTTTCTTAAAAGTCCCTTTGACTTCTTCCATGGTGAAGTCCCGTTGCTCACTCAAAAGTCCTCACGCTCCTTTCTTCTTTTTTTTTGGTTTCTTATCCTCCTGATACTTATCGATCATCTCATTGATCTCCCCGATATCCAGCACCTTGCCCTTATCGAGAATCAGTGCTCGGTCACAGATTTTCCGGAGCGGTTTCAGGCTGTGGGAGACGACCACCAAAGTTTTGCCCGACTGGCGCAGTTCTTCCATCTTGGCGTAGCACTTCTTCTTAAAGTCCTTATCCCCCACGGCCAACACTTCGTCGATCAGGATAATATCCGCATCGATGTGGATAGCGATGGAAAAGCCGAGCCGGGCTTTCATCCCCGAGGAATAAAACTTGACCGGGGTGTGTATAAACTCCTCCAGCTCGGAAAACGCCACGATCTTGTCAAACACCTCATCGATCCGTTTTTTGCTCAGACCGAAGATGGCGCAGTTGAGGCGGATGTTTTCCGCACCGGTCAGATCACGGGAAAGACCCGCACTCAGTTCGATCAGGGGAGCCACCTTCCCGTTCATTTCCACACGACCGGAGTCGGGATATATGATTCCGGACAACACCTTGAACAAGGTGCTTTTTCCCGCCCCGTTCTTCCCGATGATCGCGTAGGATTCTCCTTGCTTTACCTTGAAGGAGACATCCTGGAGGGCGGTAAATTCTTTATACCGCTTTTCCCCTTTGGCCAGGGAGATGAAGAACCCTTTCAGGGTCTTGTCATAAGCTTTACGGAAATGCTTGGTCAGATTTTCGACGACAATCGCTTCCATCGTCAGATCACTTCCCCTACGCGGCGGTTCATCTTACGGAAGAGATACCAAGCGCCCAAGAACAGGATCACCGTGACCAGTACGGTATAGATCACCCAAAAACCGGGAATCGTCGGATGGGCGGGGACCCCCTGACCCGGGAAGAAAATCCCGTGGTACAAGGAGATAATCACCGCCATCGGATTCAGGAAATAGAGATCGGCAAACTGCTGCACAATCGGATCCGCATCTGTGCTGAACAACATTTTGACGGGGTAGATAATCGGACACAGGTACATCCAGGCCCGCATCAGCAGATTGACGATAAACTCCACGTCCCGGTAGTACACATTGAGCACCGAGACCAACAGCGCGATTCCCAGGGTGAAACCGGACTGAATCAGAATGATTCCTGGCAGCAACGCCAGTTGATCCCACTGAATCGACTGCTGGGTGACCACCGCCATCACCATAATCAGTCCAAAGGCCGGGATGAAGTTGACCAGGTTGGAGATCAACATGGTCAAGGGAAAAATCTCCCGGGGAAAATACACTTTTTTGATTAGGGAGGCGTTGCTGGAGAGGGCCTTGGTCCCTTTCCGCACGGAATTGTTGAAAAAGGTCCAGGGAATGAGTCCGGACAGTACATACAGGGGATAAGCCCCCTCCGGCAACCCCTTGTTCAGATTGACCAGGTACCCGAACACCAGGGTGTAAATCACCATGAGCCCCAAGGGTTCCAACAGGGTCCAGAAAAACCCGAACAGGGAGTTCCGGTACCGGATCCTCAATTCTTTGTGGACCAGAAAATACATCAGTTCCTTGTATTTTGTCAGATATGCCAACATCATGTGGAGACTCCTTATCCTGCAGACGACCCCGTTTGCTGATATCGATTCTTCGCGTGATCGGGGTAAACGTCGTCCAGCATTTTGTCGATGGTTTCATCCGTCAGATCCCATTCGTTAAAGACGGTGTAGCGATTCCGCATCGACGGGGCTTTTCTGATGGCTCGGTGCATCTCTTCCCGGGTGTATCCGAGATCGCTGTAGTGAGTCGGCAACCCCAGTTTCTCGTAGTAGGGCAAGAGCGGTTCCACATGATCCCGCTTTCCCTGTAAATACTGAGCGAAAAGCACACCGATCGCCACCTGTTCCCCGTGCAGCGCCTTGGCGCCGCAATGGTAATCCAGCGCATGGCTGATCAGGTGTTCGGATCCGCTGCAGGGACGGCTGGAACCGGCGATAGACATGGCGATCCCGCTCATGATCAGGGATTCCGCAGCCGTTTTCATCAATCGGGACTGATCGATCTCCTCCCGGTTCAACACGTTTAAAAAGGAATCGGCGGCGTTGTCAGCCATCAGGCGGGCAAAGGTGTTCATCTCTTCTTTGCCGGCACGGTGGGCCAGATTCCAGTCGAAGAGCGCCGACTTATTGGACAGAAGATCGCCGATTCCCGCCGACATCATCCGCGGCGGGCAGGAAGCCAACAAGTCTAAGTCGATCACCACAGCCTGAGGCATTTTCACCCCGATGCTGGTGCTTTTGTTCAGCATCTTGATCACTGCCACCGGAGAACAGATGGCGTCGCTGGAAACCGCCGTGGGAAACAGTACGACCGGCACGTTGCTCCGGGTCCCCAGCACTTTGGAAACATCCAGGGCTTTGCCTCCACCCACTCCAAAAATCATATCCGGCGGATCCTCAAGCACTCGCCGTTCCAAATCGTTAATCGCATCCAGGCTGTTCTCCTTGCAGGTCATCACCTGAATCCCGGAAGCCTGTTCGTTGATGACATCGATGATCTGATCGGTCACCTGTCGGGTTTTGCCGCTACCGCTCACGAGGGCCACCTTTTGGTCTTTGATCCACTCGTAAACTTCGTTTTTAAACAGGTGCGGAATCGCCCGATGTTCAATGGTCAGCTTGATCGGAATATGCACCTTTTTCGTCATAAAAAACGCCTCCCCGGTTTATGAACGGACACGGGACGCCAGCTTTTTCGCCGTCTCGAGATCATTGAAATCGTCGATTTCCACCCAAGAATAGCCCTCGGTGTCCACGCATTTGATCAACACCTCGGAAGCGCAGGCCTCATACACATTTTCGTACCAGGCCTGAGTGTCACCGGCATCAATCATTTTCCGGGCTTTCTCATACAGCACTTTTAGTTCGGGCCGGGCCAGTTTGGAGATGCCGATATATTCGCCATCCCCCTCATCCAACGCCATCTTCTTATTGATCCATTGCAAGCGATGGTCGGAATCCATTTGCACACGCATCGATTCCTCTGTCAACACCTTGTGCGTATCTACCAGGATGGCAGTCCGATCCGAGGCATCCAAAATAACAGGGATGAGACGGTCATCATAAAAGTCATCGGAGTTGATCAAGAGGAGGTCGTCCCCGATTTGTTCCGTCAACAAAAACGAGTAAATGTTGTTCATGGTGTCATACTCAGGATTGTGGATAAACTGGATCGAAGTGCCTGCAAAGTGCTCCTGAATCCGCTCCATCTTGTATCCGCCCAGGACCACGATATCCTCGTCTTTAAAGCCTGCTTTTCGCACACTTTCCACCTGGTACTGAACCAGCGGTTTGTCGGCTACGCGAATCATCGCTTTCGGTTTATCTTCCGTTTCGGGGCGCAGACGGCTGCCTACACCGGCTGCCAAAATGACCACCTTCATGAAAAACAACTCCTTCTTCCTTTGTAATGTGGATTTTACATATTTTTAATCCGTCTGCAATCTAAATTAATTTCATTGTGGTAAGATACAGGCGGACCAAGGTTTTTAGGGCCATGACAAGCAAAAACCCGATAAACAGAATGGGGACGAGGACCCAACCTGAAAAAAATTCCACTGCCGTCAATATCAGGAGGATGGCGAAGAAGCCAGGCATGCCTGTGAAAAACGCCACCCATTCCATCAAGGACGATGTGGTCCGCATATCGCTGACCGGATCGCCCTCATCCTCCTTCAGTCCCACATAATTGTAGGCAAGAGGGACCAACAAGGCGAGGGTCCCGACAAGGACCACCCCATAGATTAACGAGGAAGCCCACAGGTCCAGTTTCACTCCTTCGATCTGTCGGAGCAACCCTAAGGAGACGCCGGTCAAGATGGGGATGCTCATCGCCCGGATCAAGGTATCCAGAAACACTCCCAACCGGCTGGTCACTTCCTTTAAGCGGGCCAGTTCACCATCCAGGCAATCACAGAGATAACCCAAATTGTAGAACAGCACCGCTAACAGATACCCCCACATCTCACCCGACAACAGGAACCAGCCGGTCACCGCGAAAAAAAAGAGGCTGGACCAACTGATCCCGTTCGGTGTTACCGGGGTTCGGCCCAATGCCAAGGTCACATAAATGGAAACCCTTCGTAATACATACCAGGACCAGATCTCCTCCATATGCCTTGGCTTTTGACAGAGTGACCGCAAGAAACGGACCCGCTCACTGTCAACGGGCAATGTTGGTCGCTTTTCCATCATATCGCCGCTCCTTATCATATACCCGGTCACTCTTCCAGTATCCCTTGCTCAGCAAGCCGGCAGCCGATCCGAGGCCACGGCTGAAATGTAACAACAAAAAGGACAACATACAGGGGAAGACGTATTTCCAACCTTTTTCCCGAATCACTCCCCGGGAGGAGCTGACCAGAAGGAAAAAATAAACAAGGATGAGTGCGGACAACGTCGTCAGCGCTACGGGGCTGAAAAAGGAAGTGACCCCTAAGATCAAGGACATCAACACCATGATCAGTGGAATGTAATGCCGCCAACGGAGGACGCCCTGTCCCTGTCTGCTGGCAACCATGGTCCATTTTCCGTCGCTGTATGATTTATGGAGAAAAGCCGGCAGGGTGTTCCGTACAAAGTAGACAGAACGGATCGCAGTGGACAGGAAGAAAGAGCCCCCGTTCCTGCGAATCCGGGCATGCATCTCCAAGTCCTCGTTTCGCTTAAGCTGTTCATCGAAGTAGCCGACCTCATCGAAGATCTCCCGTTTGTATGCGGCGTAGGGAACGGTGTCTACATAGCCTTCCCAATCTTTTTTGGTGGTACGAAACTTAGAGTTGCCCACACCGAAGGGATGGGAGTACACATAGGCATTGACTTCCCCCCAAAAACCGGTTCCCTTCGTTTCGACCACGCCGCCCACACAGGAGGCCTCCGGCACCCGCCGGGCCACCCGATAAGTGCTGGAAAGAAAATCGACAGGAATCTGGCTGTGTCCGTCCACCCGGATCACGTACTCCCCTTCCGCGTGTTGAATCCCGATGTTCCATCCCTTAGCCAGGGTTCTGCCGGGATTGGAAAGGAGGAGGATCCGTTCCGGATAGCGTTCCTGCATCTGTTCAATAATCTGCAGAGTCCGGTCATCCGATTCCCCGTCAATGACGATCACTTCATATTGTTCCTGCGGAAAGTCCTGATTCATGATGGCTTCCAGCAGGTTTTCTATATGCTGTTCCTCATTTCTTACAACCAGTAAAAATGAAAATACCAAGGGTTTGCGCTCGATGGTGAATCACCTGCTCTCTACTGCCCTGTGGTACCACAGTCAGTCATGCTAACATGATATCACGGTCCTATCAAATCTACAATTGACCTCTCTCTCTTGTTAAACTTTATACAAATGCACCCCGCCACACTCGGCCACTCTTATGAAGATTTGGAAAAGAACCTTCCACGTATTTATCTTACCACTTACAAGAAGGTTTGCGGGGGTCCAGTCCCTGAAATAGTGCTTTTCACGTAGAGAGTTCAACCAAAAATCGGGACTCTTCATCCATCCGTCTCTCAAAACTACCTCGATAGTCTCCCTCGTAAAAACCACCCCGAAACAGAGGTGGTTTTTACTTTTCAAGGAAATATTTACTTGGTTTTCACCCCACAAAAAGCTGTGGCAATATCCCGCCGGAAATGGGCCCCTTCAAAGCGGATGTTGCCCAGGGTCTTGTAGACCGACTGTCTCGCCCCTTCCAGGTCCGTTCCCAGTGAGGTCACGCCCAAAACCCTGCCACCTGCGGTAACCAGCTGCTGGTCAATCGTGGCGGTCCCGGCGTGAAAGACGACCGCCTCCTCACACGCTTTGGGCAACCCTTGGATCACCTTTCCTTTTTCGTAGGAGCCGGGATAACCACGGGAGGTCATCACCACACAGACTGCCGCCTCTCTTTTCCAAGCGAGTTCCGCTTTCGCCAGAGACCTTGTCGCTGTCGCCAGCAGAATATCCGCCAGATCTCCGTCGAGACGAGGGAGCACGACCTGGGTTTCCGGATCGCCGAAGCGGGCGTTAAACTCGATCACCCGCGGCCCCATCTCCGTCATCATCAGTCCCGCATAAAGAACCCCCTGAAAGGATAACCCCTCTCGGGCCATTCCCCGGGCCATCGGTATGAGGATCTCTGAGAGCGCCTGCTGGATCTGGCTGTCCCCAATATGAGGCACTGGGCTATAGGCCCCCATCCCGCCGGTGTTGGGGCCCTGATTCCCTTCATAGACCGGCTTATGATCCTGGGCAGGCACCATCGGGCGGACCGTCTCCCCGTCGACAAAGGCCATCAGGGACATCTCCTCGCCGAAGAGGCACTCTTCAACGACGATCTCCTCACCCGCATGGCCGAAGGTCCGCTCTTCCATCATCCGGTGGACGGCTTCCACCGCTTCCTCCACCGTCTGGGCCACGATCACGCCTTTTCCTGCGGCCAGTCCGTCCGCTTTGACGACGATAGGCGCTCCCTGACGTCGGATATAAGCGATGGCCTCCCTAGGATCATGAAAGGAACGGTAACCGGCGGTGGGTACACCATACTTCTCCATCAGTTCCTTGGCGAAACGTTTGCTTCCTTCCACACGGGCGGCTGCCCGCTTGGGCCCGAAAATGGTGAGCCCCTCCGCCTCAAAGGCGTCTACCACCCCTGCCATCAGGGCGGATTCCGGTCCCACGACCGTCAGTTCGATCCGCCGATCGGAAGCAAACCGAACCAAGGCTTCCACGTCGGTAACGGAAATGGGCACACAAGTGGCCATCTCTCCAATTCCGGCGTTGCCCGGCGCACAATAAACTTCCTGTACCTGGGGACTCTGTTTTAATTTCCAAACGAGAGCGTGTTCCCGCCCCCCTCCTCCAATCACCAATACACGCACGTTGAGCCACCGCCTTTGGGGAAGTATCGTTCGCATTATGGGGGTCTATGCTTGTCCTATAACAGGACACGGCGACGTTTACTCGAAACCTGACACTTCATCCATCGAGCACCAATCTTGCGTCAAGTCTGAGCTTATTTATCTTCTAAGCCCTGGAACAGCCAGTCGTTTCGAGCAAACGCTACCCTCCTTGTAGCAACGTCTCAGGGCTTGTCCCCTTGCGGCTGGATCGGTCCGGCCGCCTTCTATCGGAATCCATGGTTAATCAAACCAGAGGCTGATTCCAAATAGCGCAATAGTAACCACGATAAAGATAAAGGACCAATCCACCCGCTCATCCGGAGTCCGATTGGATTTTCGACGCACACTGGGGATCGACATGATCCCACTCATCGCCAGGGCAAGCAGAAAATAGATTCCACCCGCCACCCGAATGCTGTATTGCCAGGAGGTCGGATCATACCAGCCCCAGTAAACTGTCAGCCACATGAGGGAAAGCGTAAGGAAGACAAAGATAAGCGACCATCGAATCATATGCATAGCAAACCCTCCCTCGGCGTTCTGGTCTTTTATATATACGCCGGAAAGGGTTCGTATGTTAACGGGTCGTCAATGTTTAAAATGGCGGGTATGGGTAAAGACCATGGCGATCCCACGCCGATCCGCTTCCTCGATGGACTCCTCGTCCCGGATGGAGCCGCCGGGCTGGATAATCGCTTTGATCCCCGCTTCTGCCGCTGTCTCCACCGTATCTTTCATCGGGAAAAAGGCATCGGAAGCCAATACGGAGCCCGCTGCACTTTCTCCTGCCTGTTCGATGGCGATGCGCGCGGAGCCGACACGGTTCATCTGACCGGCTCCCACACCGGTGGTTCGGAAGTCCCGAGCCAGGACGATGGCGTTGGACTTCACGTGCTTGACGATTTTCCAGGAAAAGAGAAGCTGCTCCCACTCCGCTTCCGTCGGTTGCCGGCTGGTTACGACTTGGCAATCTTCCCGCCGGATATCCTTGATATCTTCTTTCTGAACCAAGGCCCCTTCCCGTACCGTCTGCAGACGATCGGCGATCGTCTCCCCACCTCGCTTCAAGTCGTTCAACTTAAGCAGCCGCAGATTTTTCTTTTGTTTCAACACCGCCAGCGCTTCTTCCTCAAAGTCAGGGGCCATAATGATCTCCAGGAAAATCTCCTTCAACATCCGGGCGCACTCCTCGTCGACAGTCCGGTTCAGGGCGATGATACCGCCAAAAATCGAGACCGGATCCGACTCATAAGCTTTGCGGTAAGCCTCGGCAAGGTGATCCCCCACACCGACACCGCAAGGGTTCATGTGCTTAACCGCCACCACAGCCGGCTGTGCGAATTCGGAGACGATCTCCAATGCCGCGTTGGCATCGTTGATGTTGTTATAGGAGAGAGGTTTGCCGTGAAGCTGTTCCGCCATCGCCAAAGAGGCTCGACGGGGAAGCGGCTCTTTGTAAAAAGCGGCGGACTGGTGCGGGTTTTCCCCGTAGCGCAGGTCCTGTGCTTTATCAAAGGTGACCGTGTATTTCTCCGGGTGCTCTTCGCCGGTCTGTTCCGTCAGATAGCGGGCGATCAAGGCATCGTAGGCAGCCGTGTGACGGAATGCTTTTGCCGCCAGACGCTCCCGCGTCTCTTGATTGACTCCACCCTGAGCCACCTGTTCCAGGACCTCATCGTAATCGGCGGGGTCGACCAGGACCGTGACATCCCGGTGGTTTTTCGCCGCCGACCGCACCATGGACGGGCCTCCGATATCGATATTTTCAATAGCTTCCTCCCGGGTCACACCGGGTTGGGCGATCGTTTGTTGGAAAGGATACAGATTGATCACCACTAAGTCGAAGGGATCGATGTGGTGCTCTTTCAGTTGGCGAAGATGGTCTTGATGATCGCGAGCCGCCAGCAACCCGGCATGAATCCGAGGGTGCAGCGTTTTGACCCGACCGTCCAGAATCTCGGGAAAGCCGGTCACTTCCGAAACGCCGATCACGGGGATGCCCGCATCCACCAACCGCTCGCGCGTCCCTCCCGTAGATACGATCTCCACCCCGTGTCGGGACAGTTTTTCGGCCAGTTCGGCGATGCCGGTTTTATCGGATACGCTGATCAATGCCCGTCGGATGGGTTTCAAATTTAATTCCTCCTCAGTAATCATTCTCGATGTAGATCTCCGCCAGCAGCCTCCGGCGGAGCGATTCGTCCGGTCAACAGTTTGCGAACCACCGCGGGGTACAGATTATGCTCCACAAATTGGATTTTTTTCTGCAAGGTGTCCACTGTATCTTCCGGTTCCACCAGCACGGGCTTCTGATCCACGATCGGTCCGGTATCGATCCCTTCATCCACCCAATGAACGGTGACCCCGGTCCAGCGGACCCCATAGTTGAGTGCTTCCTCCACGGCATTTTTCCCCTGAAATGCAGGGAGCAGGGAAGGGTGGATGTTCAATATCCGCCACCGATACGCCTGCAAGAGAACCGGTCCCACAATCCGCATATAACCGGCCAAGAGAATCAGGCGAATCCCTCGCTCCCGCAGACAGGCGAGCACCTCCTCCTCATAGGCTGCCTTGTTCTTATAATCGGAGGGGTGATAGACCGCAGTCGGAATTCCCAGCCTTTTAGCCCGTTCCAACACCGGAGCTCCAGGCTGGTCACAGACCAACAGACTGATCGGTTCCGGCCAACCCTGGGACTGGGACCGTTCGACCAGAGCCTCAAAATTACTTCCGCTTCCTGATGCAAATACAGCGATGCTCAAAATGGATTCCTCCCTGTCCAGGTAACTCCATCCCCTTGGATCACTTCGCCGATCCGATACGCCCGTTCTCCAGCTTCAATCGCGGCTCGCTGGACATCGTCCGCCTCTTTTTCCGGGACAAACAATACCATCCCGATCCCCATATTGAAGGTGCGGTACAGATCGTCGGCGTTCAGATCACCCTCTTCAGCCAAGGTGGGAAAGAGATCCGGCACCGGCCAGCTTCCCCGATCAATACGGGCGGCACAGCCTGGAGGAAGCATGCGAGGAACATTTTCCTGCAACCCGCCTCCGGTGATGTGAGCGCCTCCCTTCACTTGAAACTGCTCCAACAGGGATCGATAAGCTTTTACATAAATGCGAGTCGGTGTCAGCAGCACCTCTCCCCAAGTGGTTTTTGCATCCCAGGGAACTGGCTGCTCCAACCGACTTACCCCGTCCCGCAGTAAAACCTTGCGGACAAGGGAATAACCGTTGCTGTGCAGTCCATCGGAAGCCAGTCCCAGGATCGCATCCCCGGGACGGATGTGGCGTCCATCCGCCAGACGGCTCGCTTCCACCGCTCCCACCGTGAAGCCGGCCACATCGTATTCCCCGCCGTTGTACATCCCCGGCATCTCCGCCGTCTCGCCCCCGATCAAGGCACAACCGGCCTTTTCACACCCGTCGGCAATTCCTTTAACGATCGCTTCCACCTGATCCGGATGTAGCTTGCCAGTGGCCAGATAATCCAGGAAAAAGAGAGGCTCCGCTCCCTGAACCACCAAATCGTTGACACACATGGCGACACAATCCACCCCGATGGTATCGTGTCGATCCATGGCGAAGGCGATCTTCAATTTCGTCCCCACGCCATCTGTGGCAGATACTAACACCGGTTCTCGGTAACCCTTGAGACGGAAAAGACCGCCGAACCCGCCGATTCCTCCTATCACCTCCGGACGATGGGTCCGTTTTACATGATCTTTGATCTGTTGCACAGCCTGATTGCCGGCATCGATATCGACGCCGGCCTGGCGATAAGCTTCGCTCATCCGACATTCCCTCCCGTCGTCACCGGCTTCGCATCTTCGATCGCCGTGGGATAATTTCCATTGAAGCAGGCGAGGCAATGACCGCAGGTTTCCGTCTCCTGTGGGCGTCTCACCGCCTCTACCAACCCTTCTTCACTCAAAAAGGAGAGGCTGTCAGCTCCGATCAGCTTGCGGATTTCTTCCACAGTGTGATCGGCGGCGATCAGCTGCTTCCGGTCCGAGGTGTCGATGCCGTAGAAACAGGAATATTTGACGGGCGGGGCGCTGATCCGAACATGGACCGCTGTGGCGCCGGCCTCCTTCAGCATCTTGACGATCCGACGGCTGGTGGTGCCCCGGACGATGGAGTCGTCGATCATCACCACCCTTTTTCCTTCCACCACTTTGCGCACAGCCGACAGCTTCATCTTCACCCCTTGTTCCCGCAACTCCTGACTCGGTTGAATAAAAGTGCGGCCCACATAGCGGTTTTTGATCAGTCCCAATTCATAGGGAATGCCTGCCGCTTCGGCAAACCCGATCGCTGCCGATGTGCTGGAATCTGGTACCCCGGTCACCACATCCGCTTCGACGGGGGATTCCCTGTATAGGCGTCGCCCCAAGCTTTTCCGGGCCATATGAACATTGATGCCATCGATGTCGCTGTCGGGGCGGGCAAAGTAAATATACTCGAAGGAACAGACCGCCCGTGGGGCCGGTGAAGCGAAGGTGCGGCTCTTTACCCCTTTCCGCCCCTCCAGGTCGATGGTGATCAGCTCCCCCGGCTGCACGGCCCGTAGTGTTTCCGCTCCCACCACATCAAAAGCGCAGGTTTCCGAAGAAAAAACGTAAGCATCTCCCAACATGCCCATAGCAAGTGGTCGAAGTCCGTGAGGATCTTGAGCCACCAGCAAGCAATCGTTGGTCAAAATCAGCAAAGCATAGGCACCGACTAATTGTCGGAGCGCTTCCTGTACGGCATCCTCCAGCTTTTCCTGGCGGGACCGAGCGATCAGACGGGCGATCACTTCTGTATCCGAAGTGGTGTGAAAGACCGCACCCTCCTGTTCCAACGCCTCCTTGAGGGAAGCGGCGTTAACCAGATTACCGTTGGTAGCCAAGGCCAACTGCCCCACGACTTGATGGTGAAAGACTAGGGGCTGGGCATTGGTTAATAAGCTTTCCCCCGAGGTGGAATAGCGGACGTGTCCGATAGCGCTGTGTCCCGCCATCCCCTGCAAAATGTCATCGTTAAACACTTCGTTGACCAAACCCATGCTGCGGTGGTAGCGGAAGCCGGTGCCTGCGCTCACCACCATGCCCGCACTCTCCTGCCCGCGATGCTGCAGCGCATGCAAGCCGTAATAGGTTAACTGGGCCGCATCGGGATGACCGACGACGCCAAAGACGCCGCACTCCTCTTTTAATTCGTCGAAGACCGATTCATCTCGCATGGTATCGCCCCTTCCCAGATGGATCGGAGATCCTGTACCGGCGTATCGATCACCTGCTGTCCGTTAACGCGTACGGTGAGTCGATCCCCGGTCACGCGCCCGATCTCGGCACAGGGAACCCCCATTTCTTCCAGCAACTGGCGGAAAGCGTCCCCGTGCTGCGGAGGAATGCTCAACACCGCCCGGGACTGGCTTTCACTAAACAGGAACACAATGGGGTCCCACGGACTGGTGACATCCACCTCTGCTCCCAGGCCCTCGCCGAAGGTGGATTCGGCCAAGGTGACGGCGACGCCGCCATTAGAGCAATCGTGGGCGGAAGAGACCCACCCCTTTCGAATGGCGGCCAGGATTCCTTGATGCAGCTTGGCTTCCACCTCCAGATCGACCCGGGGCGGCCGTCCCGCCACTTTCCCTTCGATGACCGACTGCAATTCGCTTCCACCTAATTCGGCCTTCGTCTCTCCCAGCAGGAAGAGACGATCCCCATCCCTTTTAAAGGATTGGGTGGTGATATGGCGACGGTTCTCCACCAACCCGACCATGCCTACGATCGGACTGGGATGAATCGTTCCCTTCGATTCGTTGTAAAGGCTGACATTGCCTCCCACGACTGGTGTCTCCAGGCGGCGGCAGGCTTCGCTCATTCCATCCACGGCCTGTTCCAGCTGCCAGAAGACCTCCAGCTTCTCCGGGCTCCCGAAGTTGAGGCAATCGGTGATCCCCAGCGGCTGGGCACCGGAGCAGACCACGTTGCGCGCCGCTTCGGCGACGGCGACAGCTCCGCCTTCGCGGGGATCCAGGTAGACGTAACGGCTGTTACCATCGGTGGACATGGCCAGCGCTTTATCCAGACCATCCAGCACCACGACAGCAGCATCAGAGCCCGGCCGCACAGCGGTGCTGGTCCGCACCATATGGTCGTATTGTCGGTAAACCCACTCTTTGCTGGCCACGTTGGGCGAGGCCAACACCCGCTTCAGCGCATCAACCGGGTCGACCTGTGACAAGCTTTTTTCCGGCTGCACATCGGCGTTTTCCCGGTAGTAAGCAGGTTCCACCCCGCTTCTGTACTGCACCGGGGCATCATCCACCAGGGTGTTGACAGGGATGTCCGCCACGATGTTCCCCCGGTGGCGGATCCGGTAGCGGCCATCTGCAGTGACCCGGCCGACGACCGCAGATTGAAGCCCCCACTTGTCCAGCACTTGCTGAACCTCCCCCTCACGGCCGTCTTCCACCACCAACAGCATCCGTTCCTGGGATTCCGACAGCATGATCTCGTAGGGGGTCATCCCCGTTTCCCGCTGGGGCACCTGATCCAGGTCCAACTCCATACCGCTCTCCCCTTTGGCGGCCATTTCCGTGCTGGAAGAGGTGAGACCGGCAGCTCCCATATCTTGAATCCCGATCAAGATGTTCTTTTTAACTAGCTCCATGCAGGCTTCCAGCAACAGTTTCTCCATGAAAGGATCGCCCACCTGAACGGAAGGACGTTTCTCTTCGGCATCTTCGCCTAACTCTTCCGAGGCGAAGGTGGCTCCGTGGATCCCATCCCGGCCGGTGCTGGCTCCCACATAAATCACCGGGTTTCCCTTCCCCCGGGCCACTCCTTTCTGCAGTTCCTCCTGAGGAAGCACGCCGACACACATGGCGTTAACCAGGGGATTGCCATCATAACTGGCGTCAAACTCCACTTCGCCGCCGACAGTGGGGATGCCGATCACATTGCCGTAGTGGGCGATCCCCGCCACCGCCTGTTCAAACAGATAGCGCACACGGGGATGGTGGAGTTGCCCAAAACGCAGGGAGTTGAGCAGGGCGACCGGGCGGGCACCCATGGAGAAGACATCGCGGATGATCCCGCCCACGCCGGTGGCTGCCCCCTGGAAGGGCTCCACCGCACTCGGGTGGTTGTGGCTTTCGATCTTAAACACCACTGCTTGCCCGTCCCCAATATCAAGGGCGCCGGCCCCTTCCCCCGGCCCCTGCACCACGCGAGGCCCATCCACCGGAAATCGTTTGAGAAGGGGCTTGGAGTTTTTGTAGCTGCAGTGTTCCGACCACATGACACTGTAGATCCCCAGTTCTGTCCAATTGGGGAGACGGCCCAGATAATGAGTGATCATCTTAAATTCCTCGAGAGAGAGCCCCACCTCCCGGAACAGCTCCTGGTCCCGAATCATCTCCGGAGTCGGCTCTTTTTCCGAAGCCCGTTGCATCACCGAATCTGTCTTTTGTTCAGGCTGCACCGTACATCCCCTCCCAGTATTGCAGCATCGACCGGAACAGACGGGCCCCGTCCCGGGACCCCATCCAGTCATGGATCGCCCGTTCCGGATGGGGCATCAACCCGAGCACATTCCCACGCCGGTTGACGATGCCGGCAATGCCGGCCACCGACCCATTGGGATTCTCTCCGTGGTATCGAAAGGCGATTTGCCCCCGATCTTCCAGTTCCTGCAACGTTTGATCATCACAATAATAATTACCTTCGCCGTGAGCGATGGGAAGACGGATGATTTCTCCTTGTTTATAGCAAGCGGTAAAGGGCAAGCTGTTGTTCTCCACCTGAAGTGTCTGGATGGAACAGCGGAACTGAAGGTGATCGTTTACTCGCATCGCCCCCGGCAGCAACCCGGCTTCCAGCAATACCTGAAAACCGTTGCAGATGCCGAGTACCAGCTTCCCTTTTTCCGCCGCCTCAGCCACGGCTTCCATCACCGGAGAAAATCGGGCCAGCGCGCCCGTCCGCAGGTAATCCCCGTAGGAAAATCCACCGGGAAGGATGATGGCGTCATAGTTATCCAGGCTGTCTTCGGTATACCAGACCAAATCCGCGGGGCGTTCCAAAACCTCCCGCACCGCTTTGGCACAATCTTGATCACAATTGGAACCGGGAAAGACCGGAACGGCAAAGCGCATGATTTAAGCCCCTTTCTCCAGACGAAATTCATAATCCTCGATCACCGGATTGGCTAAAAGCTTCCGGCACATGGCATCCACCCGGTCACTCGCTTCCTGGAAATCGGCCGTCTCCAACCAGACTTCCATCGTCTTTCCGATGCGAACCTGACGCACTTCTTCATAACCGAGAGAATGGAGCGATCCTTGAACGGCGCTTCCCTGCGGATCCAATACGCTCTCTTTGAGACGAACAGTAATCGTCGCCTTATACACGGTCTTCCCCTCCCAAACGGGTCCAGATTTCATAGTAGGCATCCTCCACGCCTCCCAAACTGTGGCGAAAACGATCTTTATCCAGTTTCTTTCCCGTGCCCCGATCCCAGAAGCGGCAGGTGTCTGGAGAAATCTCATCGGCTAGGAGCAGCTTCCCGTTCTCGTCCTGTCCAAATTCCAATTTGAAATCGATGAGATCGACACCCTTTTCTGTCATCAGCTCGATCAGGAGCTCATTCACCTGGAGCGCACGCTCCCGCATCTGCCGGATCTGCTCCCGGGAGGCCAGCTCCATCAGCGCGATGTGATCCTCCGTAATTAAGGGATCACCCCGTTCGTCATTTTTATAGTAAAACTCCACCAGAGGCGAGGGACACAGGCTCCCTTCCTTCAATCCCAGCCGCCGGGCTAAAGAGCCGGCCACCCGATTTCGGACCACCACCTCCACCGGGAGAATGTTGACCCGCTTCACCAGCTGCTCCGTGGCAGACAGGGTGCGGATAAAGTGGTGGGGAATGCCTCGCTTCCCCAGGTAAGTGAAAAGGAGGGCGCTGATTCGGTTGTTCAGCTCTCCCTTCCCGGGAACCGAACCTTTTTTCTCCCCGTTAAAGGCGGTGGCATCATCTTTGTACTCCACCCGGACCACGTTCGGGTCATCGGTTGGGTAGATTTTTTTGGCTTTCCCTTCGTATAAAAAGGAAGACTCGCTCATCACGGTTTCCCCTTCCTCTGTCATTTTCTCCCTGCCCACTGTTACAAGAGCTCCAGCCGATGGAAGATCTCATCTACCCGTTTCAAGTGATAGCGATAGTCAAAGGCATCCTCGATTTCTTCCGGAGTTAGTGTGGACATGATGGTTTCATCCTGTTCTACCAGCCCCCGGAAGGACTTCGCCTCCTCCCAAGCTTGCATGGCCAGCTTCTGCACCCGGTCATAGGCTGTTTCCCGTTTCAGTCCTTTGTCGATCAGGCTGAGCAGTACCCGTTGGGAGTAAATCAACCCATAGGTCCGTTCCATATTCCGCTTCATGTTTTCCGGGAACACCCTCAAGTTTTCCACGATACCGGCAAACCGGTTCAACATATAGTTGAGCAGGATAGTGGTATCCGGGAGGATCACTCGCTCCGCCGAGGAGTGGGAAATATCTCGTTCATGCCACAAGGCCACATTTTCCAGCGCGGTTACCAGATGTCCCCGCACCACCCGGGAAAGTCCGGTGATGTTTTCGGAGCCGACGGGGTTCCGCTTATGAGGCATGGCTGAGGAGCCTTTTTGCCCTTTACCGAAGGCTTCTTCCACCTCCCGGGTCTCGCTCTTTTGCAGCCCCCGGATTTCCACGGCAAATTTCTCCAGCGAGGTGGCGATGAGAGTCAGGGCCGACATATATTCCGCGTGCCGATCCCTTTGCAGGGTCTGAGTGGAGACCGGCGCCGGCTTCAGTCCCAGTTTCTTACAGACGTAATCTTCCACAAAGGGATCGATGTTGGCGTAGGTGCCGACAGCACCGGAAATCTTCCCGTAGGCCACCGTATCTGCCGCCTGCACCAGACGCTCCCGGTTCCGCTTCATTTCGGCGTACCACAAAGCCATTTTCAGTCCGAAGGTGGTAGGCTCCGCGTGCACCCCGTGCGTTCTCCCCATCATCACCGTATCTTTGTATTCCAAGGCCTTCTGTCTTAAGACCTCCAGGAACCGATCCACATCTTTTAACAGGATCTCGTTGGCCTGCCGGAGCAGGTACGAGAGCGCTGTATCGACCACGTCAGTGGAGGTAAGGCCGTAATGAACCCACTTGGATTCCGGCCCCAATGTCTCCGCCACCGCCCGGGTAAAGGCGACCACATCGTGGCGCGTCTCCTGCTCGATCTCCAAAATGCGGTCCACATCGATCCGGGCATGTTCCCGGATTTTTTTCACGTCCTCTCCGGGAATCACGCCCAGCTCCGCCCAGGCTTCACAGGCGAGGATTTCCACTTCCAGCCAGGCGCGATAACGATTTTCATGGGTCCAAATCGATCCCATTTCCGGTCGGGTATATCGTTCGATCATCTTTTTCCTTCAACCCCTCTGTCCAATTTCAGCTGTTTTTTTCCATTGTTTCACCGTGTCCAGTGCCTGGTTTACATCGGGAGCCAACACGGTCACATGGCCCATTTTTCGTCCGGGGCGGCTTTCCTCTTTTCCATACCAATGGACTTTTACGTTAGAGGAAAATGCCCTCATGGCGTCGAACAGCCACCCCGTATCCTCCCCCAGGATGTTGACCATCACCGCCGGGGTCAACAGTCGGGGGGAACCAAGCGGAAGGCCGCACAAGGCCCGCAGGTGCTGCTCAAACTGGGAGGTGACACAGGCGTCGTAACTGTAATGGCCCGAGTTGTGGGGCCGAGGAGCCAATTCATTGACCCACATGGTCCCGTCCTGAAGCAGAAACATCTCGACGGCGATCAACCCCGCCACATCCAATTGTTCCGCAACCTGCCGCGCCAGTGCCTCCGCCCGTTCCAACACCGTCTCCTCTACCGGAGCTGGTACAATCGACTGGTGAAGAATCTGGTGACGGTGTATATTCCAAGCCGGAGGGTAGGTGGCCACCTCACCATAAACGCTGCGTGCAGCCACCACAGAGATTTCTTTGTCAAAGGGGACCCACTGTTCCAGAACATATTCCCTACCCGTCTCCAGCTCCAGATTGGCCTCCACCTCTGCCTGAGAACGGAACACCTGCTGCCCCTTTCCATCGTAACCCCCGGTGGCCGTTTTTAGCAGACAGGGGAAGCCCAGCGCCTGAACCGCTTCATGTAAATCAGCTCGACTGTACACCGCACGGTAAGGGGCAACGGGGACCCCCGCCGCTTCCAAAGCTTTCTTTTCCCGAATGCGATGACGGGTGTGCCGTAACAGGTGGCTGCCTTGAGGGAAATTGGCGGAGTTTTCTAGAGCGCAAACGACCGAATCGTCCACATTTTCAAATTCGTAGGTGATCAGATCAGCTTCTTCAGCCAGCAGCCGAGCCGCTTCCAGGTCATCAAAAGCAGCGGTGATGTGACGATCCGCCGTTTGACTTCCCGGACAGTCCGGTGCCGGATCCAGGGTGACAAACCGATATCCCATCTTCTTTCCTTCAAGAGCGATCATCCGCCCCAATTGCCCGCCACCCAGTATCCCGATCGTGGCACCGGGCAAGATCGTCTGTTTCTTTTTCCCTTCCATCGCCTTGCTCATTGCTCACTCCTCATTTAACTCTGCATGTTCCACGACGCGCTGACGAATCGCTTCCCTCCGTTGCTGAAGCCGGCTGCGAAGATCCGCGTCTTTGATACCCACTATTTCCGCAGCCAACAACCCAGCATTGACTGCACCGGCGTTTCCGATAGAGACCGTCGCCACCGGAACGCCGCCGGGCATTTGAACGATCGACAACAGAGAATCCAGGCCGTTTAAGGTAGAGGATTTGATCGGAACCCCGATAACTGGCAACACCGTCTTTGCCGCTACCATCCCCGGCAAATGGGCAGCTCCCCCTGCCCCGGCGATGATAACATCGAGGCCTCTCTCACCGGCCGTCTCCGCATAGCGAAACATCTCATCGGGGGTTCGATGAGCGGAAACCACCCGCTTTTCATAAGGAACCTCCAATTCCTCCAACACTCCACACGCTTTCTGCATGGTCGGCCAGTCGGACTGGCTGCCCATGATCACGCCCACCTTCGATTCCGCCATGTTCGTCCCTCCATTTTCTATCTATACCATCCCTGTTCTTTCCCGAACGTAAACAGCCCGAACGGGGTTCACAGGGAACGCCTCCCGCCCGGGCAAAAATCCGCATACGGAAAGCATTTCCCATAGTCCAGGGATTTATGGTCCCCGGGTAGAAACGCCCGAGCCCTATTCCCGGGCATATATGAGAATGCCGTCATTCATTGATTCAATTTCAATTTCATTGTAACAGCCTGAAAAAGGGCAGTCAACAAAATCCGAACGTTACCAGTCTATACAAATAGCGATGTTCGTATTTAGTGATAAAGTCGATCCTCAATACGGGAAACTGCATACAGCATCCCACTTCCCGGTCTCGCTTTGTACTTTCTAGCACAAGTCTCACCTGGGGCGCGCCGCTCCCGGTCTCGCTTGGTACCAACGGGAATAGAAAACGGTATCCGGTTGTTCCGGATACCGTTTGTTGTGCATATTTGATTAAGCGGATTGGATACCGGCATTTTCGTCCACTTCGATCTCTTCGCCTTCCGATTTTGCGACGCAGGTGGCAACCATCGCATCGCCAGCAATGTTAATCGCCGTGCGGCTCATATCGAGCAGCCGGTCGACACCCAAAATGATGCCGAGACCTTCCAGCGGCAAGCCCACCGTCGGGAAGACGATGGTCAGCATCACGATTCCGGCGGAGGGCACCGCGGCCGTTCCGATGGAAGCCAAGGTGGCGGTCAGGATGATCAGCAATTGTTGCATAATGCTAAGATCGATCCCGTACACCTGGGCGATAAAGATGGATGCAACCCCCTGCATGATCGAGGTCCCGTCCATGTTGATGGTTGCTCCCAGCGGAAGAACAAAGCTGGTGACACTCCGCGGCACTTGGAGTCCCTTTTCCACCTGCTGCATCGTCACCGGCAGGGTGGCGGCGCTGGAACTGGTGGTAAAGGCCACCTCCATCGCCGGAAACATCGTCTTGAAAAATTTGATCGGACTTATCTTAGCCACAAATTTTAAGAAAAGACCGTAGGTGAGGGCAGCATGGACCACCAGGGCCAACAACAGGGTAATCATATATACAGCCATCGATCCGATCATGTCGATACCGGCTTCACCGATGGCTTTGGCCATCAGGGCGAAGGCAGCATAGGGCACCACACGCATCAGCATATGAACCAGATGCATCATGACTTCATTGGCTTGTTCCACAAATTCGCGAACCCGCTGCACCTTGTCGCCGAGGAAAGCCATCCCAATCCCGAAGGTGAGCGCAAAGAAAATAATCTGCAGCATTTCTCCTTCAGCCAGGGCCTGCACCGGGTTTTCCGGGATGATATTCATCAAAGTTTCTTTCACCGGCGGAGCGGTTTCAATATCCGTTTCTCCGGGAGTCGGTACATCAACCCCTTCACCAGGGGAGAACACGTTAGCCAGCAACAGGGCAATAGAAATGGCGATGGCCGTGGTGACCAGATACAGAAGCACCGTCTTGCCCCCGACGCGGCCCAATTTTTTAGGGTTGGCAATCCCCGCTGCTCCCATCGCGATCGAGAAGAATACTAGCGGGACCACGATCATCTTGATCGCTTTAATGAAGAGATCTCCGACTGGAGCAAAGAGCCAATCGTTTAAGGGTTTAAAGACGGTGGGGAAATAGACGTGTAAAATAACGCCCACGATAAGACCGAGAACAATCCCCAATAAGGTCTTCGTTGTCAGCTTCATATTCAAACCACCTGCCTATTCTTCGGGATTATCATCAGAATATTGCGTGTTCTGATAACCTTTCGCAAATTTGGCAGCGTTTACAAAAGTCATCAAGCTTAGTAACCAACATATGACAGCGGCAAACGTCCTGTTGACCCCCCTAGAGTATTATATCATAGAATAAAAGCCTGTTCATCCACCAATCACAGCCAATTGCTGATGAATTCCCCCTCAATCCCCCTTGGAAAGACCATTACAGCATCATATAAGTATACGTCATCAGGAGATGATTTCCTTCTGCCATGGACAAATGGCGATCGGTGGTTTTTTTATCTTCCTCCTTTTCAGAGACAGGTTAGTACTAATACACTATGCGATCGCAAGCTCGTCCCATACCGAAACACCCAGAGGGTGTCCATCTCCAAAAGAAAAACCACCCTCCCCGATCCGTTGTGGATCGAAGGAGGGTGGTTTCTGTTGCCCGGCGATGTCCTACTCTCCCAGGGGCTCTCGCCCCAAGTACCATCGGCGCTGGAGGGCTTAACTTCCGTGTTCGGGATGGGAACGGGTGGGTCCCCTCCGCCATCATCACCAGACCCTATATCATTCAGGGTTGCACCCTGAAAACCGGATGCGGAATGAGAACCTGCCACCAGTCGAAGCGACTCAGGAGAAGTCCTCGACCGATTCGTATCCGTCAGCTGAACGTGTTGCCACGCTTACACCTCGGACCGATCTACCTTGTCATCTACAAGGGGTCTTACCTGGTCTAGCCAGTGGGAAAT
>NZ_FMZA01000009.1 GCF_900102685.1 Melghirimyces thermohalophilus | reverse complement strand
CGAGGATTCCAGTACACATCCCGAGCGTACCACGACATGCTTGACCGGGTGGACCTAACACCCAGTATGTCGCGGAGAGGCAATTGCTTTGACAATGCCTGCATCGAGAGCTTCTTTTCCCACTTGAAAGCAGAAGCTCTGTACCTCCATGGTATCCAAGATATTACTGAAACGCAAAGGTGTATTGAGGAGTACATTCAATTTTACAATGAACAACGGATTCAACGGAGATTAAAAAAGTTGACGCCTGTGGAATACAGACGCCAACTTGTCGCTTAACCCGGGTTTTTTCCAAGAGTCTACAAAATGGGGGCTTGACCACATCTGCATCAGGGGGTTTGTTTTATTGATTCCTATGCTTAAAAGGCCGGGACGATAGCCCCTTTGTATTTCTCGTTGATAAACTCCTTCACTTCCGGAGAGTTGAGCGCCTCAGCCAATTCTTGCACCGCTTTATTATCCTCGTTACCAGCTTTCACCGCCAACACGTTCACATAGGGAGAATCTTTCCCTTCCTTGAACAGAGCGTCTTCTTTCGGATTGAGATTGGCTTGCAGGGCGTAGTTGGTGTTGATGATCGCCATATCTACCTGATCGAGGAAACGAGGCAATGCCGCAGCTTCCATCGGTTTAAACTTGAGCTTTTTCGGGTTTTTCTCGATGTTGTTCAGCGTCTTTTTTCCCTCTGTGTCATCTAGTTGGATCAATCCTTGTTTATCCAACAGGAGAAGCACCCGGGTCATTTCACTGGTAGCGTTGGGCAAGGCGACAGTGGAACCTTTTTTCAGCTGGGACACCTTATCGATCTTTTTGGAGTAGGCTCCCATCGGTTCGATATGGACCCCGGTCACTTTTTTCAAGTGCCAATCCCGTTCCTGGTTGGTTGTGTTCATCCAAACCACATGCTGAAAGAAGTTAGCGTCCAGCTGTCCTTCCTCCACGGCTTTGTTCGGGGTCACGTAATCCTGAAACACTTTCACTTCCAGGTTGATTCCTTTTTTCTCCAACTGAGGTTTCACTTGTTCCAAAATCTCGGCGTGGGGAACCTGGCTTGCTCCCACGGTCAGGTTTTTCTCCTCTTTTCCGGCCCCACATGCCGCAAGCACAACGGTCAAGGAGAGAGCCAGACCGATTTTAGTCAATTTTTTCCACATGAGTGGTTCCTCCATTCTGGCTTACCGTTTATCCAAACGCCGGGACAAAGTATCACCGATCCATTGTATCAGTTGAACCATCACAACCAGCAGCAAGCCGCAAACATAAAGCATCCCGTCGTTAAAGGACTGAAAACCGAAGCGGTAGGCGGCGTCACCTAGACCGCCTCCGCCGACCACACCAGCCATAGCGGAAAAGCTGATCAGGGTGACACAGGTGACGGTCAGTCCCGACACCAACGCCGGAGTCGCCTCGGGAAGCAACACCTTGGTCACGACTCGAAAGCGGGTGGTTCCCATGGCGAGCGCCGCCTCCACCACGCCCTTATCCACTTCCCGCAGAGCGGTTTCTACAATCCGTGCATAAAAGGGAGCCGCTCCAGCGATCAGTGGAATGGTGGCTGCTGTCGGACCCAGGCTTGTTCCCACCAAAAATTCCGCCACAGGAAATAGAAAAAGGACCAATACGATAAAGGGAACTGCCCTGAAAAAGTTGACAATCACAGCCGCTACCTTCTGCAGCCACGTATTTTCCCAAATCTGTCCCCGATCTGTCACTACTAACAGGATTCCCAGCGGAATCCCAAAAAGGGCTGTAAAGAAGGTAGAAATCCCTACCATATAGATGGTCTCACCAGTCGCTTGCCAAACAGCGTTCCAGTCCACTTCGTTAAACACGGGATTTCACCTCCCCTTGCAACCGGTACTCTTCCAAGCTATGCAGAACCCGATCCATTTCCTCCTGCGCTCCGTCCAGGACAAAGGTGATCTGGTCCTCTTCACTCACTTCCCCGCCGAGCATATTGACGGTCACCCCGTTATTTTTCGCCGTCTGTAAGATCCCCCACACCTGAGGAAAGGATTGGGAAGAGCAAGTGATTCGGACGCCTGACGGGGATTCCGCCGGTGCCCGCTCCACCTGATGAACAAACTGACGGGTCAAAGGATGGGTCGGATGATGAAAGAGCTGTTCCACCTCACCGGTTTCAATCACCTGTCCCTCTTCCATCACCGCCATCCGGTGGCAAATCTCCTGGACGACATCCATCTCGTGGGTGATCAGGAGCAGGGTGATCCCCATCTCCTCGTTAATCTCCTTTAAAAGCTGAAGAATGGACGACGTGGTCTCCGGATCCAAGGCGGAAGTGGCTTCATCACACAGCAATACCTTTGGATCGTTGGCCAAGGCCCGGGCGATTCCCACCCGTTGTTTTTGGCCGCCGGACAGTTGAGCGGGATAAGCATCTGCCCGCTCCGACAGGCCCACACGCTCCAGGAGGTAGTCCACTTTCTTACGGATATCCGCCTTTGATTTCCCGGCCACTTCAAGGGGGAAAGCGACATTTTGCCACACGGTCCGGGACCATAGCAGGTTAAAGTGCTGAAAGATCATGCCGATTTTTTGCCGTTCAGCCCGCAGTTCCGCCTCCGAGAGACGGGAAATTTCCCGACCGTCCACCTGAACGGAACCCTCTGTCGGGGATTCCAATCCGTTCACCAGACGGAGTAGCGTACTTTTTCCCGCGCCGCTCCGTCCAATCACACCAAAGATCTCCCCAGCTCCGATTTTCAGATTGACGTTTTCCAGCGCCCTCACCGCCTCACTGCTACGGCGCGCTGGAAAAACCTTTCCGATCCCTTTCAGTTCAATCAAGATTTCTCACCGTCCATATATAAAAAATCCTTTCTACAGACGCAGAAAGGATCGTTTCCCAATCGATCGGACCCTTTCTCTCATCTGTCAGGAATACAGATCCTGCAGGAATTGGCACCTTTACCATATCAATCATGGCCGGTTGCCGGGCTTCATCGGGCCAGTCCCTCCACCTCTCTCGATAAGAGAAAGCACATATTTTCATGTCACGATCCAGATGATAACACTGACCTGCTGATCCGTCAACAGGAGCGGAGATGCCAAATACAGGTCGAACTCCTTTGGTGGGAGCCTGTGCAGATTACTTCGGTTTACCTCGACATTACATTTCCTTTACATTTGCCGCTGCCCACACTACAAAAAGGCGAAATGGCTTATAATATAATTAACAAGAGGTACTTGGGGGTGCCCTGAATGAACTACCCAGTGGTCGGAAAAACCTTTTGGTTGGGTATTTTTAACGCAGCATGTATGAGCGTCCCTCTGTGGCTCCTCTTTTATTTGTCCCTGCGGTTGATGTTTTAATACATCCGACTGACGGACCGGACAACGGTTTTCCATATATAAAACAACTGTCAAAAGGGTTGCCCCTCTCCCGGCGGCAACCCTTTGATCGTCTATATTTCGTTTATCACCGGGCCCCGGTTCCCGACAGAACCACCCATACGGTTCGTACCAGAATCTTCATATCCAGAAGAAAGGATTGTTTTTGAATGTAATACATATCCATCTCAAATTTCTCTTCAGGGGTGGCTTCATATCCCCCGTTCACCTGGGCCCAACCTGTCAACCCCGGCTTGACGATCAAACGCTGTTTAAAACCGGGGATTTCCTTGGCAAATTTATCGGTAAAGACTTGCCGTTCCGGTCGAGGGCCGATCAGACTCATATCCCCCCGCAACACGTTGATCAGCTGAGGCACTTCGTCGATCCGGGTTTTACGGATAAATTTCCCGACCCGGGTAACGCGCGGATCGTCTTTGGAAGCCCATTGGGGTCCATTTTTTTCCGCATCCATACGCATGGAACGAAGTTTGATCACATGAAAAGGACGACCGTTTAAGCCGACGCGCTCTTGCTTGTAAAAAATCGGACCTCTGGACTCTAGTTTGATCGCGGCTGCGGTCAACAGCAGCACGGGTAGGATAAAAAGCAACAGGGATACGGAAAAAACCACTTCAAATAACCGTTTGAAGAAGGAATAAAAACCCCATCCCTTCGTCCGTGCCTGTGAATCGCTTTGGTAAGCCGCCGCTTTACAACGCATCCGCAAACCACTCCTGCCGTACATAGTAAGTTCCGTTGAGATGGTTATGGATGAAATGTTACAGAAACATTACACTCAACGCTGCGACCAGGCAGTCAATCTGCTAATCAGTATACTTCAGTTCCCCAGCTTTTACAATGTTTCTGGGCATGTTTTTTACGATAACTTTACATTGATGTTACAGAGCATGGATCTACTTCACCTTGACACCATAATAAGACAACGTCCGGCTAAGCCCCTGTTCCAATGAGGTCAGCGGGGACCAGTCTAGGTACTTCAAGGCTCGATCGATCTTGAAATAACTGTGTTTAATGTCTCCCGGTCGATCGGGTCCATACTCCACTTCAATCTTGCGACCGGTGATGGACTCCACCGTCTCAACCAAATCGTTGAGCGAAGTGCGAACGCCGGTTCCGATATTGAGCGTTTCCCCGTCCCCCCGATCCAGTGCCGCCACATTGGCCCGGGCGATATCATCTACGTAAATGTAATCCCGTGTCTGCTTTCCATCGCCGAAGATGGTCAGAGGCCGGTCATGCAACAGGCGGTCGACAAAGATGGAGATCACCGCCCCTTCTCCGTGCGGCACCTGGCGAATGCCGTACACATTGGCATAGCGGAAGATGGTATAGGTGAGTCCGTACAGCTCCTGGTACACCCGAATGTACCGTTCGGGGGTCAGCTTGGAGATCCCATAGGGGGACAGGGGAGAAACCGGGTGTTCTTCGTCGATGGGCAAGTCCTGGGGGTTACCGTAAACCGCCGCCGACGAGGCGTAGATAAATTTTTTGGCCCCATGATGACGACATCCCTCTAAAAGTCGGATCGTCCCCAAAAGATTGGTTTGCGCATCCTCGATCGGGGCTTCGATCGAACGGGGCACCTGGGATTGAGCCGCCTGATGAATCACCGCATCCGGCTTCTCCTTCCGGAAAACCTCATCCACCGCTTCACTCTGGACATCCATCCGATAAAAGGGAACCTCCGGGTGTAAATAGCCTTCATCACCGGTGGAAAGATTATCTAAGACCACCGGTTGATGCCCCTTTTCCAACAGCCGGTCCACGATATGGGAGCCGATAAAGCCCGCTCCTCCTGTTACCAATACCTTCATGTCTAAAACTCCTTCTTTCGCCCGATCCAACCCGTTTTACTGGGTGGCGTGTTTCTCCGGCCGTTCATGGTTCATGGTTCATGGTTCATTGGAACGCCGGTCGCTCCGCTAACACAGGGAAGAGTATCCTTCACACCTTTTTTCTGTCATCCGGAGCGCTTCGCTTCCTTCACCTTCTCCATCTCGACACCTCCCAGAGAAAGCAGCTCCCAAAATAGGGTTTGGGCCAACTTCTTCCGGTCTCCGTAGCGGTCGATATACTGACTCGCCCGCTCCGCCAGCGCGTTTTTCTCTTCATCCGTTTTCCTTTTCACTTTTTCCATCGCTTCGGCCAAGCCGCGGGGGTCCTCCACACCGCTAAATAGACCGACACCGTTAGCCTCGACGATTTCCCGAACTTCCCCGTCCACGTTGGTAATGATCGGTTTACCGATATACATATAGTCAAACAGTTTATTGGGACGAGCCCCTCGGAAGATCTCATTGTCCGCCAGGGAAATGATACCGCAATCGGCGGCATCGATATAATGATAGATCTCACCTTTAGGGACCGGATCGAGCAGATAGACGTTGGAGAGGCTCTCCTCTTCCTTGATACGGCGAAGGCGGTCCTTTTCCGGACCGTCCCCGATCAGGACGATGGCGGAGTCTTTCGGCAGATAACGCCCGGCTCGCACCACATGTTCAAGGGCGTTGGCAGGTCCGTGAGCTCCGGCATAAAGAGCGACAAATTGACCGGGGTCCACGCCCATCCGCTGCCGGTATCGCTTTTTCGCCGACGGATCCCGTTGCCAGGAATCCCTCACAATTCCATTGGGAATGAGGGAGATCTTCTCCCGGTCGATCCCTTTTTCAGCGATAAACCGCCGTTGATATTCCGTCAACACCACAATTTTATCTGCCCTGCGGTATAAGAAGGACTCTAACCAGGTTAACGATTTAATCAGATACCGGTTTCGCAACCCGTTCATCTTGATCAAGGTATCCGGCCACAAATCCCTGACTTCCAGCACAAAGGGACAGCGTTTAAGTTTGGCGAGCAACCATCCGGAAAAGGGAGTGAGCAGGTGAGGCGATGAAGCGTATAACACATCCGGCCGCCCCCGGAACAAACCGGCGATCAAGAAAAGGAAAGCAAAACTTAACATATTTAACACCCTGCGAATATCGTTCCGGGTATGGGGAAAGGACCAAATCCATCGAAGGTGGAGATTGGAAACCGGTTGAATCTCCCGCTTTTCTTCGGCGTCGATAAATGTTCTTCTCGGGTGGTTAAAAGAAGACAGCCAGAGGGTGACATCGGCACCTTCTTCCTCCGCCCATTCCCGGGCCAGTTCATAATGCCGGGTGATTCCGCCGAGATTCGGTGGAACGGCATAATGATTGGCGATCCAGATACGCACTTCGCTTCACTCCCTTTATCCCTTAGAACTGCTGATAAAGCTGAATCAATTTTTTCTCTTCCACCTGCCAGTTATATATGTCGCGGTGGGCGGCCTTTCCCTTCTCCCCCATCCGCTGTCTGACTGTGTCCTCCCGCAAAATCCGGGTCACCTCACGGGCGATCGCTTGCGGGGAGAGCGGATCGACGGTCACACCAGCTCCACTGCCTTCAACGATCTCTCGCCACAGGGGGAAATCGGTGGCGACGACGGGGAGACCCGCAGCCATGTATTCAAACATTTTGATCGGAAGGGACTCCCGGTAATTTTCCACCGGGTGAAGACAAACCAACCCCACCTTCCCAACGCTTAACCATTTTTGCACTTCTTCGAAGGGAATCGATCCGTGGAGATGAATTCCCTTCTCACGAAGCGCCTCCACCTGCCGGTCCTCCTCGTCGATATGCTGCAAAGGTCCGATCAAGTGCAGCTCAGCATTTAATTCCGGGGGCAAATACTCCATCATCTTCAGCATTTCCCGATAACCCCTCAAATAGGAGACCCCCCCTACATATAAAATCCGATGGACCGAATCTTCTTCCCGCTTGGGCGAAACGGGAGGAAAGGGGAGGGGGTAATTTTTGATCACTTCCACCCGCCGACAGGAGGCAAAATGATTGGCGATCGGCTCCGTCGCCGTCACCACCGCCGATAACCTGCGAGCCATCCCTTTTTCCATAAGGTTGGCGAGCCGTGATAACACCCCTTTCAGCGGTGTGGGAATCCAGGGTTTGGTATAAATCTGTTTCGGCAGATCCTCATGGGCGTCATAGATGACCGGACGGCGGGTGATCCACCTAAGCAGCACCCCCCAGGGAAGCAATTCCGGATCGTGGAAGTGGAATCGGTCCGCCCCGCTGCCCAAAGCCCGGCGAAACAGGCGCCAGCCTCCCAACAGACGGGTCAGTTTATTTTTAGGGCGCGGAAGTCCCACGATCCGCACTCCCTTTTCCTCTTTCTGTTCGAAATCAGCGAGGGCGTGGAGTTCCACCTGATAGCCGGCCTTGGCCAGTGAGACGGCCTCCTTGTGAAAAACGCGGGAATCGTTGTAGCTGTGCACAGAGCTGAACATCATAATTTTCCCGTTCATTCTGTCCTTTTTCATTCCTTCCGTTCCGCGGCCTTTCTCCCGGATTCCCCTTTCTCCTCCCTGGTACCGACAGCGACAACGGCAAGAGCGAGGCCATAGACGATCCACATCGGGGTGAAATGGATCGCGGTGCTCGGAGACATGCCGCCGAAGAAGTAGCCCACTAGGGCGATCAAACTGGCAGCCGCTCCCCACCGCACCGTCGGCGAGAGAGTGTCAGCATTTTCGATCCGGGCCAGTCTCCACAACCGGTACAGCAACCAGCCATACAGAGCCATGTAAAGGAGGAAGATGGCTACTCCGTAGTTGACCAGTATCTCCACCCACCAGTTGTGAATATTTACTTTGCCTCCAGTTCCTGGCGCTCCCACCATGTGATGTTCGATATTGCCGGCTCCCACTCCGAAGTAATTGCTTTGGTGGAGAAACTGGAGACCATTCATGATCAAGGCCTTCCTCATGTTGATGCTTTGATCCCCGGAGGCTGGCTCCTCCTGTGGTTGAGTCCCGTCCTTTTGGATGCTCCAATCGCCCCGGAGATCTTGGAGGACCCCCATGGTGGCGCCCAGCCGGTCACGAGTATGTTGTGACAGAAGAGTGTGGTTGAGCAGATTGACCAGCAGAGCAGCCAACACCAACAGCCCGATTCCCTTTAACAGATGTCTGCGCAACTGGCGCCCATTCAGCGTAAATTTAATCAAAACCAGCCAGGCAATTCCCGCCAGTGGCAAAGCAAAGCCGCTGTTGCTGCGAGATCCGGTGATAAACAGAACACAGAGTGCGATGATGCCTGTTACATAGAGCAATCCCTTGGTCCTGCGACGAATCGGCAACATATACATGGCGGTGACCAAAAAAGGAAGCCCCAAGGTAATCGCTGTGGCAAAGTCGTTTTGATTGGTGAAAAAAGAGGTCGGGTTAGGTGAGTCCGTCCCAAAATAGCGAGACGCGGGAAGATGCCAAAAAGTGAGTGATTCGATCAAGCCGAAGACAACCATAGTGAAGTAAACCCCGAACAACACCCGGACGGAACAAATGATTTTGCCGGCATTCTTAAGGAAAAAGGGAAACGACAGGCATAACAGTAACATGGTCACCAGAAAGACGGTGTACCGGATGCCGTAGCCCAGGTTGGCGGCCCAAGCCAGGGAGGCCGCTGAATACAGAACCCAGAAAGCGAAGAAGCCCGTATGCCAGCGAATGGGATACAGATGGGTTGATTCCAGGGATTGCTCCTGCACCCAACGAATGATCAAGGACGCCACCAACAGGAAGAATGCGATCCGGAATAGCGTCACATTGATCCAGGGTTCCGCCGCACCCCACGGAATTTTGATACCCAGTGTCGGTCCCAATACGGCAAAAACCACCATCAGGTGAAACAGGCGGTTCAGTTGTTGTTGTCTCGGCAGCAACAATGACGACATCACACTCACCTTTTCCCAACGAGATTCGGCAACCGGTGTCGCAGGTCGGCGACGGACTCGGAATTAAATAGGCCGGTCACAAATACCGACGCAACCATGACAACCAGAGAAACCAGATAGCAAATCCACATACCCTGCCATCCTTGCACCTGTCCCCAGGTGATCACAGAGAGTGTCACCAGATAAATCCCCAGATAAACCAACATGCTGCGAAATCTGAAGTTCACCCGGTACACTTTTTGACTTTTCCTGTAAATGGATATAAATGCGAACAGATACGTGATCACATTCATCGCCGCCGTCCCCCACGGACCGAAGGCCGGGATCAGCAAAGCGTTACCGGCAAAGTAAATGAGCGCGGCGACCAGAAAGGTTTTGGATATTTCTTTGGTCTGCTTTTGTATCAAGAGTCCGACGCCGACGATCAGATGCATGGTGTTGAGCAGCGTCCCCGTCGCCAGCATCCAGACGTAGGGATATGCAGCAAAGTACTCTTCCTTCCCTGCCACAATCTGAATGATTGGTTCGATGAAAAAGGTAAGAAACAGGATGAAAAAGGTGCCGACCACCAGAAATGCGCGTCCCAGCAGGCTGTAAATGCGAGGTGCGTCCTCCCGCTCCTTAATGGAAACGGAAAAGGGCCGCCATGCCAACTGGAAGGCGGTGGTCAACAGGGCGATCATACTGGCAAAACGCAAGGCCAACCCGAAGATCCCGGCAGCTTCCGAAGAAACTATGTGGTAGATCATGGGGCGGCTGACCGCATTCATCACCCAAAAAGCTAACAGGGCAGGCAACAGGGGCAAGCCGTAGCTCAAAAGATCCCGCAAATGTTTTTGCTTGACGGAGATCGTAAACTTATGCCGGTAGTACCATAACAGGAATGTCGCCACGATGGACTGGGCCAGGATCTGCCCGTAGAAGATCCCCTTTACCCCAAGGTTTTCCACGACGACAAAATAGACGCTGGCAAGGGACGAGCCGATAACAAAGCTCATGCTGCCCAGGTTAAAAGTCCAAACTTGCCGGCTGTACCGCGCATAAGCCAAAGTCTGTTGAATAATCACATTAAAGACGATCACCAGTATCGCCAGCGTCAGCAGGTGTGGATAGGCTTCCCCGTCCTCATATAGGACCTTCGCCGATGGTGCGCTGACGAAGGAGATAATCAGGAGGAAGAACAGGCTGATAACAGCTGGAATTCCCACTGCCGCGGTAAAATAGCCGTTACGATCCCGTTCATCCTTCGCCTCGAAAAAATAATAGGCGAAGGCGGTGTCAGTACCCAGGATGCAAAAATAGGTCAGAACCATAGCGATCGTATTGGTCAAATCCCAATCCCCAAATTGGGACGCCTGCAACTGACGTGTGTAAACCGGAACCAGAAGAAAGCTGACGATCTTGTTCCCCATCAACGCCAGTGCAAAGGCGGTGGAATCGGAGAACAGTTGTTTAATCTTATTCAGCATAGCGCGCCATTCTACCTCTCTCTAAGTTTCGCGCATCATCTCACCCTCCGGTACCGGCCGCAATACGCGGGCCGGCACCCCGGCATAGACCATTGCCGGCTCCGTATTCCGGTTGACCACCGCTCCGGCGGCGATAAAGGATTCCTCCGCAATCACGACACCGGGCAATAAAACAGCTCCTCCACCCACACGGGCTCCCCGTTTCACAGTGGGGCCTTTCACCCATTTGAACCGCTCTTCGGTCCGGCCCATAAAATTGTCGTTGGTGGTCTGAACCCCCGGAGCGATAAACACATGGTCTTCCAATCGGGAGTAAGCGGTGATATACGCGTTGGTCTGAATTTTGGTGTGGGACCCGATCTCCACCTGGTTTTCTACGGCAACTCCCCGTCCGATCACGACATGGTCACCGATGGCACATTTTTCGCGGAGGAAGGCCTGGTCTGCCACCAACACCTCCCGCCCGATCCGGCTGCCCCGATACAGGACAGCATGTGCTCCGATCGTGCAACCTTCGCCGATCACCAGTGCCGGAAGTTCGGAATCCACTTTCACCGTACTGGATTTGGCCGGCCGGGGCCACCGGCCGATCACAGCGTGATCGGCTACGATGCTCCCCTCTCCGATCACGGTCCCTGCGTGGATGGTGACATGATTGCCGACGGTGACATTATCACCTAAAACAGCTCCCTCTTCAATCGTGGTAAAACGGCCTATCTGAACTCCTTCTCCGATGTGAGCATCCCGATGGATCGCTTGGCTCATTGAGCATCCTCCGTTTGTTTTAGATCTTCTCATAGTCGCCGCGAATGGAAGCGACTTCCTTCATCCCGTTTCGGGTATCAAAAATCACCCGGGCCTTGTCGGCGATGAGCTGATAGTCGTAGCTGCTGTGATCCGTGGTGATCAAGGTGATATCCGCCTCTTCCAGCAACTCGCCGGTCAACTCCCTGCTGTGATAAGTGTGACCGTCCAAGCGAACCGACGGAATATGGGGGTCATTAATCCACACCTCGGCGCCGTGTTTTTTCAGCAACCGGATGATATCAAGAGCCGGGGACTCCCGCATATCGTCGATATCCCGCTTATAAGCGATACCCAGCAGCAGCACCTTGGACCCGTTCAAGGGCTTTCCGTGGCGGTTCAGCATTTTCATCGTCCGCTCCACCACGAAATCCGGCATATAATGGTTGATCTCCCCAGCCACTTCGATCAACCGCGTATGATACTTGTATTCCCGCGCTTTCCAGGTCAAGTAATAAGGGTCGATGGGAATACAGTGGCCACCCAGCCCCGGCCCCGGGTAAAAAGGCATAAATCCGTAGGGCTTGGTTTTGGCCGCCTCTACCACTTCCCAGTAGTCGATCCCCATCTTATTGCAGAGGACGGTCATCTCGTTGGCCAGCGCGATGTTGATATTGCGGAAGGTGTTTTCCAGGATTTTTTCCATTTCGGCGACAGCGGGGCTGGACACTTCAAACACTTCCCCGTCCAGCACATTGCGATAAAGCGCCGCCGCTACTTGGGTGCAGGTTGGGGTGATGCCCCCGACCACTTTCGGCGTATTTTTGGTGTTGTACACTTTATTGCCGGGGTCCACCCGCTCCGGGGAGAAGGCGAGGTAGAAATCGACGCCCGCTTTCAGGCCTCCTTCTTCCAGGATCGGCCGGACCACTTCCTCGGTGGTACCGGGGTAGGTGGTGCTTTCTAGGACGACCAGCATCCCCTCATGCAGTCCTGTGGCAATCTCCCGAGCCGATGCTTCCACATAGGAGGTGTCCGGCTGCTGATAGATATCCAGTGGAGTGGGGACACAAATGGCCACGGCGTCTACCTCAGCGATTTCACTGTAATCGGTGGTGGCGCGAAACTTCCCGTCCCCGACGATCTGGGAAAGTTCTTCATCCACCACATCTCCAACATAATTGATCCCCTGATTCACCATATCGACACGCTTCTGTTGGATATCAAATCCGATGACCCGGTAACCGGCCTTTGCTTTTTCCACTGCGAGGGGCAGCCCGACATAGCCAAGGCCGACCACCCCAATCACCGCTTCTCTTCGGTTGATTTTTTGTAACACTGATTCCGTGTTCATCCAACCTCATCCCTTTGTTGTAAGTATGTGGATCAACCGAACAGGGGCTAAAATCGCCTGGCCTGTTTTTGATCAAGCATGAAAAAATGCTTTCACCGCATCGGCGACACGTTCTTGCTTCTCTTCATCCAGTTCCGGATAGAGGGGCAAGGCCATCGACTGGCGACAAAGTTTTTCTGCTACCGGAAGATCTCCTTCTCGGTACCCCAATTCCCGGTACACCTTTTGCAAATGAAGCGGCACCGGATAATAAGCGGCAGTCCCGATCCCTTGACTCTTCAGATGCTCCATCAAGGCATCCCGTTGATCCGTCCGGATGATATACAAATGGTAAATGGAGGTGCGGTCCGCCGCCACAACCGGCGTTTCCACCGGAAGATCCCGCAACAGACGATCGTAGCGGTGGGCCCGCTCCCGGCGCGCTTGGTTCCATTGATCCAGGTAGCGAAGCTTCACCCGGAGCGCTGCTGCCTGCAATTCATCCAGGCGACTGTTGTAACCGATCACGTCATTGTGATATTTGGAGTTGGGGCTGCGGCCGTGTACGCGTAAACTTTTCAACTTGGCGACCAATTCCTCATCATCGGTAACCACCATACCACCGTCCCCGTAACCGCCAAGGTTTTTGGTCGGAAAAAAGGAATAGGTAGCGGCATCGCCAAAGGAACCGATCCGTTTTCCTTTGTATTCCGCCCCGATGGCCTGGGCCGCATCTTCCAGCACCCACAGGCCGTGTTTTTCGGCGAAACGGGTTACTTCATCCAGGTCGGCAGGCTGCCCGAAGATATGGACGGGGATGACAGCTTTGGTTCTCTCCGTCACCTTTTCTTTCAACTGGGATACATCCAGATTGCCCGTTTCGGGGTCGACATCGACAAAAACCGGACGAGCCCCCAACCTGGAAATCACCTCGGCGGTGGCAAAAAAGGTAAAGGGAGTGGTGATCACTTCATCCCCAGGGCCGATCCCCCAGGCATTCAACACCAGCAACAGCGCATCGGTACCGTTGCCGACGCCAACCCCGTACCGGGTTCCGCTGTATAGAGCGATCTCTTCCTCCAGGGCGGCCACCTCGGGACCCAGGATATAACGGCCGCTTTCCAGCACACCGGTGATCGCCTCTTTTATTTCCTCTTGCAGTTGTCGATACTGTGCCTGCAAATCGAGTAAAGGTGTCTTGCTCATTGACACCCACCCCCTTTTAACACTTCATCCATCGAGACCGGCTCGCCGCGTTCAGCGGCAGTCTGACAGGCGACCACCAGACCGAGCGCCCGCCGGCCATCTTCTCCTGTCACCATCGGTTCGCCCCCGGTCCGGACCGCTTCGGTCATGTCCTGAATCAAGCATTGGTGTCCGGGCATCCCGAAGGGATCCGCCTCCACCTGTCGGATCGCCTCCTCGGCCTCCTCATCAGTCAGGTCGGCAAACTTCCAAGTTTTGATCCAGTTAGCCGTCGGCCCTCCGATCACCGCTGTCCCCGTCTCCCCAAACAGAGAGAGGGATTCCTCCAGGTTACGCGGATACAGGGTAACTGCCGCTTCAATCACGCCCAGGGCACCGTTTTTAAATTTGACGATGGAAACCGATGTGTCCTCGGCTTCGATGTTCCTCAGACGTGTGGCCTGATAAGAGGCGACTTCCTCCACATCACCCGCTGTCCACAACAGCAGATCCAGGTTGTGGATCGCTTGATTCATCAATACACCGCCGTCCATGGCCTGGGTCCCCCGCCAGGGGGCCTGATCGTAATAAGACTGGTTTCGATTCCAGCGAAGGGTGGCGTTGGCGTGGCTGATCTTGCCAAAAGCACCTCGCTCTAGCCGTTTTTTTAGCTCCCGGATCGCCGGCCGGAACCGGTTGGGATGAACCACACTCAGCTTCACCCCGTTATCTGCACAAGCCTGGATCATTCGATCCGCCTCGGCCATGGTTAAAGCCATCGGCTTTTCCACCAGCACATGCTTGCCTGCTTCCGCCGCCTGTACCGTCAAATCAGGATGAAGGCCGCTGGGTGTACAAATATTGACCACATCCAAGTCGGAGCGGCTGACGAGGTCCGCCGAATCGGTATAACCCTCCACTCCCTCCTCCAGGAAGGCCTCCATGCGCCCGGGATCCGTATCGCAGACAGCCACCAGTTGGGCACCGTCCACTGCCCGGATCGCCTCCACATGTTTTTTAGCAATATGGCCACAACCGATGATCCCGTATCGTACCACCGCTGTCCCTCATTTCTTAACCGATTGCGCCCGCCTTTGACAGACGGGCACGATCAAAGATAGATTTTTTTGTTACAACAAGATTACAATTTCCATCTTAAATGTAACACAACCGAAATGTTCACGGTATCCTATCACGGCAATCTTAAAAAAACCTTAGTGCTTCATTTAGAGTCGGCCGTCTTTACTAGCGAATGGTATAGAGTGGCCATTCGCTCGGCATTTTTTTGCCACGTGTAGGAGCCTGATTCAGAATAAGCTCGTTCCCCCATATCATGGGCAAGTCCTTCATTTTCCATCAATAGAATGGAGAGATAGTGGGCCAATTCCTCTGAATTTTTCGGCTCTGCCAAGAATCCCGTTTTGCGATGGTGAAGGATCTCGGAGATCCCTCCCACATCGGTCGCCACCACCGGTTTTCCACACCCCATCGCTTCTAGCAAGATCGACGGCAACCCTTCGCTCAAACTGGATAACGTAACCACATCGCTGGCGTTTACCCACCATGGAATTTCATCGTGGGGCCTCCGGCCCGCAAACAGCACCTGATCCAGAATCCCTCGTTCCCGCGCCTGTTGTTTTAGCTGAGCACGCAACGGCCCATCACCGACCAGATGCAGACGGACATCAGGATGAACATCGGTCAGACGGGCAAAGGCATCAAGCAGATATTGGACCCCTTTAACCTTATACAGATTGCCGACAAATAGAATGGTTTTCCCCTCTTCCGGCAACTGCAGTTTTTTGCGTGCCTGAGCCCGGGAGCGGGGATAAAAGCGCTGGGGATCGAATCCGTTGTATATGGTGGTCGCTTCCACTCCGGCCACGATCTTTTGCGCGTCCCGCCTCAGCTTCTCGCTCACGGTAACGATATGGTCACAATTGCGCAAGGCATCCTCTGTCCGCTCATAGATCCCTCGTTTGCGAAAGGGGTAGAGACGAATATCCGAACCATGGATGGTACTGACCACCGGAACCCCAAACTGTTGCTTGAGCAAAGTGCCCGCATACCCATCGGGATAAATAGTATGACAGTGAATCAGATCAAAGGGAAACCTCTTTTTTAACTCCTCTATCTCACAGACCAGGGAACGATAATACAGGTATCCATAGATTTGAAAAAAGAGACCTCCCGGAAACATCCACGTGGGAACATAACGGATGGGCACCCCGTCCATGGTGGCGGCTTGCGGAAACTTGCGGTACCCCCTCCAGGGGGGATAAATGGGAAAGCGAGGGATGGGAGAAATCACCTGACTGTTTACCCCGGCTTTTTTCAGTGTCTTCACTTGGTTGTGGACGAAGATACCCGACATCGGATTGGCCGGGTTTGGATACATATGTGAGATTACCAATACATTGAGGCTCATGGTGTGGGACGTTCTTCCTTTCCGACGCGAATCACCCAGGCCGACGAAGCCGAGGCAGCCGCGAATGTTGATTATCCATCCTTCCAGAGCCGTTCCACAATGCGGTCGGCTGCATTTCCATCACCAAATACCGGATCGACACGAGAAAAGTCTACCTGAAAACTTTCCACACATTCAATGATTTCCCTTTTGTCCGCTCCCACCAAAATATTGGTTTTCTGATCGACTGTTTCTGTCCATTCCGTCTCATCCCGCATGGTAATACAAGGAATATTAAGCAAAAACGCTTCCTTTTGTACGCCGCCGGAATCGGTCAAAATTTTGCTTGCGTTGGCTTCCAACCGAAGCATATCTAAGTAACCCACTGGATCAACCACTTGCAATCGGGGATTGCCAAACGTCAAACCATATAATTCCATCTTGTGGGCCGTTCGGGGGTGAAGAGGCAGCACCGCCGGAATCGACAGGCTGTTCAGCGCGGATACAATCGATTGCAGTCGGCTAGGATCATCGGTATTTTCCGCCCGGTGAAGAGTGATCAGTAGATAATTCTCCTCCTCCAACGAAAGCTGTTCCAAAATCGTTGATTGTTCCCTAGCCAGCTCCAGGTTAAACGTAACGGCATCCATCATTACATCCCCCACCTGGTGTACCCCGTCGGTAATCCCCTCCGCCTCCAGGTGACGGACGGCCGTTTCTGTAGGACAAAACAACTGCGAAGAGACGTGGTCGGTCAGCACCCGATTCAACTCTTCCGGCATCCTCCGGTTGAAGCTGCGCAGTCCTGCCTCCACGTGGGCAACTGGGATATGCAGTTTGGATGCGGCTAACGCCCCTGCCAGGGTACTGTTGGTATCTCCGTACACCAACACCCAGTCCGGCTGTTCCTTCTGCAGGACCTCTTCCACGCCGGCCAACATCTCCCCAGTTTGGGCCCCGTGGGATTTGGATCCAATCCCCAGATGATAATCCGGCCGGGGGATCTGTAATTCCGTAAAAAACACATCGGACATGGCTGTATCATAATGTTGTCCAGTATGAACCAATATTTCCTTCGCATCGGAGCGCAAACTCCTAGAGACAGGAGCGGCTTTGATAAACTGAGGCCGAGCTCCCACCACGGTTACAACCTTCATGCGATTCCCTCCTGCAGGCAGATTTAAAATGCCCTCTTTAAAAAACGTCGAGAAGGCGTTTCGTGTTGCGTCTTTTACATCTTATTAACTAAGACTTTACACAGGCATGGCATCCGCTGATTCCGTCCATGTTATAAAAGGAAAACAGGTCGTGGAGGAAATGCTTGTGGCAATCCGAAAAAGACAACCAGATGAACCCGCACCGCTGGATTGTGCCATCGGACTGATTAATAGCAGCATCATCAGCCTCTTGTTATGGACGATTCTGTACCTGTTGTACCGCATGTGGTAACATCATCCGGCCTCTCGGTTTGAAAAATGGACGCTTTTTTCGATGCGTCCACATAAATGGCGTTCATTCCTTTTCTTGCAGGGCAAACATCAATTCCCCTTCTGCGACCACTTGATCCCCCACGCGGGCCACGCCTTTTCCTTTTCCCAACGATCCACGCAGCCGCAGCATCTCCACTTCCAAGGTCAACGTGTCCCCCGGTTTCACTTGACCTCGGAAACGGCATTTTTCAATCCCTGCAAAAAAAGCCAGTTTTCCCCTGTTTTCTTCCTTGCTCAATACAGAGACCGCTCCCACCTGCGCCAAGGCTTCCACGATCAACACGCCGGGCATCACGGGGTAGCCGGGAAAGTGTCCTTGAAAGAAAGGCTCATTGACCGTCACATTTTTCAGCCCCACCGCCCGTTCACCCGGTTGGCATTCCAACACCCGATCCACCAGCAAAAACGGGTACCGGTGAGGGATCACCTCCTGGATCTGCTTCGCATCCAGCTCCATGAACAACCCTCCATTTTCTCATCAACAGGGACCCATATTCCCTTGTCGATGTCTGGTCATAAGCAATTTGATTGTATCACAAATCACCTCTGGCTCCGAAAAACTTCACTGCCATCTGATTAGATATTTCGATTCAGCTTTTTTATGTATGAAAGAAGGAATTCCTTACTACAATAAAAATGTCCCTTCGTCATACGCGAAGGGTTCAAATAAAAGGCACCGGGGAAGATCCCTCGGTGCTCTTTTCTGCTGGTTATTTTTCTGTCTGTGCGACGGTTTCCACCGCCTGGGCCACCACTTGATGGACGCGGGAGTTTAAAGGGTGGGGAACCAGTTCGCCGGGTTTGGTTTGATCAGCGATCGCCTCAGCGGCAGCGACTAGCATCTCATGACTGATCTCGCTGGACCGGGCATTGAGAACGCCTCGAAAAATGCCGGGAAACCCGAGGATGTTGTTAACGGAGCGGCCATCTGCAGCATAGGCCGCCCCTGCCGATTGAGCCGCTTCGGGTTCGATTTCCGGCTTGGGGTTGGACAAAGCGAGAATGATATGCCCGTCTCGGACCCATTTCTCCTGTATCAGACCAGGCACGCCAGTGGTGGCCACCACAATATCCGACTGTTTCAACAGCTCCTCGACGCTATCCACTGGCTCGCCGCCGTGCTGCTGCAACCGTTTTTTGGCGGCATCCGATTTATCCGCCCCTATCACTTTGGGAACCCCATAAGCCATATACATCCGACAACAGGCCAGGCCGGCGGCGCCGAGGCCGATTTGACCAACCACGGCATCTTTCAAGTCGACTCCGACACTGCGGGCGGCCGAGATCACCGCAGCCAGAGTCACCACTGCGGTTCCGTGTTGATCGTCATGCATCACAGGGATGTCCAGTTCATTTTTTAGTCGCTCTTCAATCTCAAAACAACGGGGAGAGCCGATATCCTCCAGCAGAATACCGCCAAAGCCGGGGGAAATGGTTTTGACGGTCCGAACCATCTCATCCGGGTCCTGGCTCGACAATAGAATGGGAATGCCGCTGATTCCGACGAAACGGTCAAACAATGCCGCTTTTCCTTCCATCACAGGCATACCGGCCACCGGTCCGATATCCCCCAACCCAAGTATGGCCGTCCCGTCGGTCACGATGGCGACCGTGTTACCGATGCTGGTGTAGAGACGCGCTTTCTCCGGCTCTTCCTCGATCACTCGGCAAACGTTGGCGACGCCGGGGGTGTACACCCGGCGCAGGTCCGCGAGAGAGCGGACATCGAAGCGACTGGTCATGTGAATTTTTCCACCTTCATGGGCCCGCAACACATCATCGGATACCGCATGCAGGCGAATCCCGCCTCCCAGTTCGCGAATCGCTTCTTGTATCTGTTTTAATTGCTCTTCATGGTCGCAGTGAACGGTAAAGGTGCGAAGAGTCGATGTCGGACCCACCTGAACGGTCTCCACTTCACCGATATCTCCACCGGAGAAGCCGATAGCTGTGGCCACTTTTCCTAAGTTTCCCGGAACAGAGGGTGTTTCTACCACAAACGCCCGGGTGATATTTCGATCATTCAATAACGGACACCTCCGACAACGAGTACAGATTTCATTACATGATCTTTTGGTTGATCTGCTTAAATTGAAATAGGTAGACAAACGAGGTCAAAAAGGAAAAAATGATCACACCCCACAGAAACTCTCCGCCGATGGGATGATCAAACATCAGGAGGGAGAGGGCGATGTAATATAAGACCGTCGTCAGCTTTCCCATCAGATTAGCCGGCACCGTCAGTTTTCCCTGAAAATGAAAAAAGGCAGAAGCGATGATCATCCCCAAATCCCGCAAAAATATGGCCAAAGCGGCAGGGATGCTGATACGTTGTGAGGCGAGCAAGGAGAGAAAAACGGCCAGCATCATCAGTTTGTCCGCTAGAGGATCCAACATGATTCCCAATTGTGTCACCTGTTTATTTTTCCTCGCCAGATAACCATCCACCACATCTGTCATTCCGGCCAGCAGAAGGACAAAAAAGGCCCATTCCATCCGATGAGGAATCTCAGAAAAGAAAATCCACAAATAGATGGGAATGAGGATGAAGCGAAACAGGGTGACCGTATTGGGTATGTTCAATCGGGATCCCTCCTCATGGCTGCCCACCAGAAAAATTGCCCCCGAAGCAGGACGGACACTCCCAAGGCGTGAAAAGAACCCGTCACCACCGATCGGGTTAGGCGGGGGCGGGGGTTTACCCGTAAATCAGATTATATAAGTGCTCCCACAGCTCCCGGGTAAACACCTCACCAACGGGATCGTTACCGAGGACACTGTAACCGATCATCAACCCGCCGGCCAATGCCGCTACGGACAAAAGGGGAAGCCAGACAAAAACAAACATCAGCCCTTGTTTCCTATTGAGCCGGAAGCGTCTCTTTTTAGCAGCAGGGGTAGTCGCCAGCTCTGTTTCCGACTGCTTACCGGCTGCGTCGCTCTCTTTCTTCGTCCATTTGAGTACGCCAGCCGGTTTGCGATAGGGGCGACCCTCATCCGAAGCACCTGCAGATGGAGAGGATTGTGATTGGATCGCTTCTTCCTCATCCTTTCGGAACTCTTCCGGCGGAGCAAAAGGATCACTCTGTCCCCAGTCGGTAAGGCTTTCCTCTGAGCCGGCGGTATCGTCCACGTGCTGACGATCCTTTTCCACAGAATCCTTCTCCCCAGCCCCAAGAGGGCCTAACTCTTCTCCCACTTTCTGCTTCGGCATGGCGTCGGAGTCAGGAAACACTGTATCTGGAGAAGTTTCTTCTTTCCGTGCTTCCCCGGTTCCTTCAGCCACCGCTTCTGATTCTCCGTTGACGATGGGAGCGTTTTTGCGTCCATTTTCATCCGGGTCACCCTTTGATTCCGATGAACTTGCCGAAGGCGCCGAATCATCGGAAGGCTGAGCGGTTGAATACAGACCCTCCCCTTCTGTTTCCGGGAATTGGGAGATTTCCTCTTCACTTGAAAGCGGTTTACGTTCTTGTTCCGGTTCACTGGCCCGGATCGTTTTTTTATCTTTTTGCTGCATTGCTATCCTCTCCGAGCAGCGGTTATGGTCATTCCACGGTCAGCTTGTCCACAGCAAAAACCGATGGAAACTATGTACAATCCTAATGAAATCATCCAGGGTTTTTCCTCTATAGATAAAATATATCGCAACTGAAGAATGAAGTCCACTAAAGGTGCATCTTCCAACAAAAAAGAAAGATCGAGGCCTCCTTAGGTTATAACCGGGATCGGCCTCGACGGGCCATCCGTCTATGTATGTGCGGCGGTTCAAAGACGATCCCGGTTGGAGTCCTCATTTATGGCGGGCGGGGTGTGCGGACATAGGAATTAGACCTCGGTGGTTTCCAGACTTTTCTCCTTCTTCGGGCGTGCTCTCTTATACTTGACTTTGGTGGCCTCTCCTCCCCGAAGGTGACGGATCGTTTTGTGATACTCAAGGATCTCCTTCACCTGATTGGCCAGCTCGGAGTTGATTTCGGGCAAACGTTCTGTCAAATCTTTGTGTACGGTACTTTTGGAAACCCCAAACTCTTTTGCAATGGCGCGGACGGTGTTTCGGGTCTCCACAAAATAGCGTCCAATTCGTACTGTCCGCTCTTTGATGTAATCATGCACTCCCCTCGCCTCCCTCTCCCTAATGTCTGGTACATTATATGAGCAGTTCCCACGGTTATTCTCATCTAACAAGCCCTGACAAGCCTCAATCCCCTTTTTTAGCCAATATTCTGATCCTGCAGATAACAAAAACCGCTCCCGAAGGAGCGGAGACGCTTGGCAGTTTTTATTGGTTTACATAGCGGCCCGGATCAACGGTTTTATTGTCTTTGCGGACCTCGAAGTGGAGGTGGACGCCGGCTTCTTTTTCAAATTTATTGCGGCCAGCTTCGGCAATCTTATCTCCTTGGTCCACAGTATCCCCCGCTTTAACCCCAACTTGGGACAAGCTTTGGTACACGGTGACCAAGCCATCTTTATGCTTGATTTCCACCAGATGCCCGGTCAACGGATTTTCTTCCACTCGGAGCACCTTCCCGCTCATAGCGGCGTTCACGTCAAAGGCTTTGCCATCCTTACGGGCGAAGTCATATCCGGAATGGGGCCAAAAAGAGTTGTCGTATTGGACCAACGACGCCTCTTTGGATTTTTCTGAACCCGCTTCTTGATAAAAGCCCATCGCTTGTTCCGCCTGGGAATCGTCAGCAACCGGAAGCTTCATCTTTTCCGCCGTATTTTCCGTCGGTACCGTCTCTTCCTGGATCAGCTCTTCCAAGCCGGTATTGGTTTTGGTCACATCCAGGTCCTGGGTGTTTTGATACCACCATACCAGGCTTAGGATGAGTGCTGCGGCTGCCAGGTAGACGGCGGGGAAAAACCATTTTTTCGCTAATAGTCTTTTCCATTTCAGACGCGGAATTTTTTCAACCGAACCCGTCGGTTTACGGTCTTCTGGTTTCATTTGGTTATCACCTCAGGATCCATTGTCACCACGGGATCCTGGATTTATACCTTTTTCCATCCTTTTTTTCATATAATTAACAGATTGAAGGGGGCAAAACCTGTATAAATCCTCGGTCTATTAAAATGAAACCTTTCTTTTTTTATGAGAAAGCCGTCGGGTCCGATCTTAAAAACACGATGGGTTCACCTGCGACATGGCCCCCGGAAGAGAGGAGTTTAATTATCATCCTCTATCTGCGCCAGTGTTTTTTCCATGCCAGCGATGGTGACTCCCTGGTAATAATAGTGGATAATCTCCTCTGCTCGTTTCCCCTTTTTCCCCATCAAGTTAGCGCCCCATTGGCTCATACCCACGCCATGACCATACCCTTCTGTGGTCAAGGTAATCGTGTCACCCTCTACCTTCCACTTAAAATCGCTGGAGGACAGGTCGAGCGCTTCCCTCACTTGTCGTCCGGTAAACACTTGATCGCCCACCTGGATTTTGGCGATCCGCCCCCCTTCGGTCTGCTCGATCACCTTCAGCCAACCATTGCCGACAGATGCGGAGACAGCCACCTCTTTCCCAGTGGACTGAGTCAGATGCTGAACAAACTCTTGGACCGAATAAGATTTTTGGTCATTAAATTTGGGGGAGGCTTGATCCCAGGGAGAGGGGACACTCCGCAAGTAGGGATAGGAAGAGGAGAAGTAATCTTCGGAGTTCTCCGTTTGTCCGTTGCTAGTTGAAAAAAAAGCGGCGTAGATCGGTTCCCCTTCGTACAGGATCACCTGTCCCTTTGTCTCGGCCACCGCCTGGTTGATTCGCTTCACATAGGTGTCGTATTTATCCCCCCATTCCGCTTTCAACGCCTCGTCATTCCGATAGACTTGGTGATTCACCGAGTCGGTCACATGGGCCTCTGCCGCTTTGCCCCCCATCTCCTGCATGTCATCAAAGTTCCCTTTGGCCAGACGATCCACGATGTAGGTTCGGGCGACCATCGCCTGGGCTTTCAATGCTTCTAAATGAAAATCCGCCGGCATTTCTGCCGCCACCACCCCCCGGATATACCGTTCCAAGGGGACTTTCTCCACCTGTTTTTCCTCCGTCAGATACACTTTGATCGTAGGACCGGAATCGAGCGCCGTTTGGCCGGAGGCATTGTTTTTGGTTAACGGATCCTCATCGTCAAACCGGACCAGGATCGCCGGAATGGCGATCATCACCCCGATCAACAACACCGTTAACAACAACATTCCTTTATGCAATGGGATCCGCCTCCTGTGGGAAATCATCCGAGGGACAACCTCTTTTTCAACCTATGAACCTGCCCTCCGGGATAGAACCCATCACAAAAAGAGGAGCCGCAGCTCCACAGGCTGCGGCTCCTCTACTCTTATATTTTACGCAAATGAGTGCTGGATATTGACTTTCTCTCCCGTTTCTTCGGAGATCCGTTCAATATCGGCTCCAAGGGAGCGAAGCTTTTCGACCAATCCAACATACCCGCGGTCGATATGATGCAGTTCCGTCACTGCTGTCTCTCCCTGCGCCACCAGTCCGACCAGCACCAGAGCCGCACCGGCTCTCAAATCAGTCGCTTTCACTTCAGCACCGGACAGGGGATGTCCACCTTCGATCAAAACCGACCGGCCGTCAATCCTCATCTGGGCTCCCATTCGCTTCATCTCTTCCACGTGCATAAACCGGTTTTCAAAGACCGTCTCCGTCAACACGCTGTTCCCCTCGGCGTTCAGCAGAAGCGCCATCATCTGAGATTGCATATCCGTCGGAAAACCGGGATAGGGAAGGGTTTTAACATCTACCGGCTTGAGCGGTTGGTCCGCCCGGACATGAATACCGTTCTCCCCTTCCACCATCTCCACACCCATTTCCCGAAATTTGGCGATAACGGGATTGAGGTGGTCGGTGATCGCCCCTTCGACGAAGACTTCGCCACCGGTGATCGCCGCAGCCGCCATATAGGTTCCAGCTTCGATCCGGTCGGGAATAACCGTGTACTCCGTTCCCCGAAGAAAATCTTTTCCGACCACCCGGATCGTATCGGTACCTGCACCGCGAACCTGTCCACCCATGGCATTGATGAAATTGGCCAGGTCGACAACCTCCGGTTCACAGGCGGCATTTTCAATCACCGTGCGCCCCTTGGCCAGCGCGGCGGCCATCATGATGTTTTCCGTTGCTCCGACACTGGCCACATCCAGGTAGATGCGAGCCCCACGCAGGCGATCGGGAACCGTCCCCTCAATAAAGCCCTGACCGATGTGGAATTCGGCACCCATCGCTTCCAGGCCTTTCAGGTGTTGGTCGATCGGTCGGCTTCCGATGGCACAGCCGCCGGGCAGCGGGATCCGGGCATGTTTTTTGCGAGCCAACAGGGGACCCATTACCAAGAAGGAAGCCCGCATTTTGCGCACCAGATCATAGGGAGCTTCCGTTTGCTCCACATGTTCCGCTTGGATCCGTACGGTTTCAGCTTTTTCGTCCAGTTCAGTGCGGATACCCATACTGAGCAGCAACTGGGTGATCGTTTTGACATCTTCCAGCATGGGGACATCCCGGATGAGGATCTCTCCCCGGGAGGACAGGATGGAAGCGGCGATGATGGGTAGGACGGCGTTCTTTGCGCCGTGGACCCGAACTCGCCCCTTCAACCGTTTGCCACCCCGTACAATGATTTTGTCCAAGAATCTTCCCTCCGAGAATAACTAATATTCTATCGTGATGATCGGGGTTCCAAGGGTGAGAATCATCTGGCGATCTTCTTGACCGGCCTTTGCGGCAATCTGAACATTCATGATACCACCCCCGGTTTTCAAACCCCCGGTGAAAAGAGGGGTGTATGCGGACACACTGGTGGTTCTATCCGTCCGCATCGATTCCACTTCTCTGGCCCCTAATGCTTTCATCACCCGGCGGATCAACGCTTCCCGTCCGTGTCTGTCAGCTCGCTCCATCGAAACCGTTCCCTGTATGGAGAAATGAGTGCGGGGTTGGATCCGATATTGATGCAATGCGCGATGGAGACGGTTGCGCACCTGCAGCAGTTGGGACCGGTGGAGTTCACTCCCAGAAACACGAATAGCAAGATATGGCTGCACACGCTGGGGCTGAGGCCTATCGTTGATAACGGTCAATTCCACCTGAATGTTTCGAGACCATGTTCCGGCCGCTTCCAAACGCGTCCCGTCCGACCTGCGCTCAATCTGGGCATCCCCCAGACTCAGCTCATCTGCCAACCCGTCCGCCAGTTGGTGCACCTCTTCCCCTGTTAAACGGCGATCGATGCGACCACCATGATGTACCATGTACCGGGTGGCTTCCACATCCATACGCTCAAAAGCGCGAACTAGTTCCATTTGATCATCTTCCGTAAAGGTGGACGAGAAAGCGATCAGCAAAACGGATAAGAGCAGCAAAGCTGGAATTCCAAACCACTTTTGTATCATATATGCCCTCTCCCTGCATCTTTTTCAACCATTGTTCACGATACAGAAAGAGGTTATACCCGGCAGTACCCCTCTATCCGAACAAGGAACCGAGCATTTGAGACCAGCTCATGTAATCGTTTAAAAAGGAAGCCAAGCCGTGACCAAAGATGATGGAAAGCAGGATATATAAGACTTTGGCCTGAATACCCTTTGGTTCCCGGAGGAACAGGTCCAGGCGAACATTCTGCAAGACCCACCAGCTCAGGGCAATCCCGGCGAGGGACAGCAGGATGTTGACGAGTGCGGAGACGGCAAAGCCCGTCGCTCCATCCATAACATTATGCACTCCTCGTATAGCGGGTTCACGATATTCCCATGCTAACCCAAAACTGGACGAAACGCAACGCTTTCCTCCTCACCCATCCACTGCCGCTGATCAGATTGGTAAGCATACCTGATGCCTGCAACACCGCCCCCCTAGACTCTCCTTCCCGATTGTCCAGACCGAGTCGTGCGACTTTGCCAGCATCCGGCTCGGGCCAAGCGAATCCTTCGCCAAGCTTACCCTATAGATGGGCGTTTTTCACACGCTGATTCTTCCCTCCCCCCATCAGCTCAGCGATGCTATAAGGGCAGGAGAAAGTCCCCTTATCAAAAACAAGCCATTAATCTATTAAATCAACATTCTTCCAGGAGGGCAATCATGAACGCACAGCGCTCCCATGCACGGTCACACCCCTTCCAAAGCAAAGACCCCTCCAGTAGACAGAGGAGGGGTTACTGTCCAAGGGTGTCCCGCACCGGAGATAAGGTGGACATCCAGTCCATCTGCCCCAGAAAATCGAGGGTCCACTGAGGAAGAAAACCGAGCAGGAGTGTCCCGGCCAGGGAAATCAGAATAACCACCGCCGCACCGGCGGGAATCGGCACCTTTTTCCCGTCAGAGGGAGGGCGGAAGTACATCATCCGAATCACTCCGAAGTAGTAGAAGTAGGAGACCACCGTCGTCACCAGCATCACTGCCGCGATCCAAAATTCCCGAGCCGTCACCGCGTGGATCAGGATGTAAAACTTTCCGAAAAACCCAGCGGTGATGGGAATCCCGGCCAGAGAGACGAGAAAGACCGTCATCGCCGCCGCTGCCAGCGGAGAGCGTCGGGACAGACCGGCGAAGGAAGCCAGATGCTCATTTCCCGTCTCCCTTTCCACCACCATCAGGACGGTAAAAGCGCCTAAGGTCATAAACAGATAAGCTATGAGATAGTAGATGGTGCTTTCAAACAGCATCGCACCCGCCACCGCTGCCAACGGAACCAGCATGTAACCGGCATGGGCCACACTGGAATAGGCCATCATCCGTTTCGTACGCGTCTGACGGAGAGCGGCGGTATTGCCGATCACCATGGAAGCAGCAGCGATCACCAACAGTGCCGGTGCTACTAGCTCTTGCCACGGACCGGCCTGCAACAGAAACAGGTAGGTGCCCAGGAGCACCCGCAGAATAAGTGAGAAGGCAGCTGCCTTGGACACCACCGCCAGAAAAGATGTCACCGGAGTGGCGGCACCCTGGTATACATCGGGGGCCCACATGTGAAAGGGAGCGGAAGCCGCCTTAAACGCGAAGCCCAGTAGCATCAGGAACAGCGACAAAAGTACAAAAGGCTCATAGCCGCTGTTATATGCCTCAAAAAGGCGTTGTTGAGCTGTATACAGGTTGGTGGTCCCGGTCAACCCGTAAACAAAGGACATTCCGTATAGGATAAAGGCGGAGGAAACCCCACCCATCACCACGTATTTCCACGCGGCTTCATTGGAATCTGTACGTTTTCGGCGGATTCCGGCTAAAATATAGGAGGCCAGGCTCAACAACTCCAGCCCCACAAACAAGGTGATCAGATCAGCGGAGGAGGTGAGCATCATTCCCCCCAGCAGAGCGGCCAACAGGAGATAGATGTACTCGCCTCGGGCCTCTTTCCCTTCCCGATCCATCTCCCGGAAAGATCCCAGCAGAATCAGCCCGGTTCCCGCCAACAGAATCAACTTGAACACCCGAGCAAAATCATCCACCCGATAGGTATCCGACAAAATTTCGTAAGCCGGGTCCCCCAGTTGTTGGGCCGCTACCACTCCGGCCCCGATCACCGCCGCCAGGCTGATCCACCCCAGTAGGCGTCGATTCCCCCCTTCTTTCAGCAGGAGGTCGATGACGGACAAGAGAGCAGCCGCTGCCAGAATGATCAATTCCGGAGCCATCACGGTCCAGTCATAATCCAGGAAGTATTTTTCCATTCCCTACCCTCCGATCCTCGACGCGATCGTCTGTATGGTGACTTTCATCGGTTCCCCCAGTACGTCAGGCCAAACACCGATCAAAATGATGCAGGAGAGCAATACCATCATCGGTGCCGTCTCCGGCCAGCGAGTGTCTGCCATCCCCTTGATTTGCTCCGCAACAGGTCCGAAGCCCGCTTTCAGCACCGCCCGCAACGTATAGGCAGCAGCCAGCACCAACCCCAGTACCCCCGCTGCAGCCAATCCCGGCTCCTCATGGAACAATCCGAGGAAAGCCAGAAATTCGGAGATAAACCCGGACATGCCTGGCAGACCCAACAAGGCCAGCCCACCGGCGAGAAAGATCCCCGTCAACACCGGTGCCGGGCGGGCCATTCCGCCCAATTGCCGAATGTCGGTGGTTCCGGTCCGTTCATAGAGGCTTCCGATGAAGAAAAAGAGCAACGCAGAGATAAACCCGTGTGACACCGCTTGGAAGACCGCTCCGGTCAACCCGGACACATTGAGGGCGGCGATCCCGAAGAGAATGATCCCCATATGGCTGACACTGGCATAAGCCAACAAACGCCTGAGCTCGTTTTGCACAAAGGCCAATGCCGCTCCGTACAAAATATTGATCAGCCCCAACAGGGCCAGTACCCCGGCGAACGCCTGCATCTGTTGGGGGAAAAGTTCCACGCCGAAGCGGATCAGCCCATAGGCGCCCATCTTCAAAAGCACCCCTGAGTGAATCATCACTACTGCCGGCGGGGCCTCCGCATGCACCCTCAACATCCATGTGTGGAAAGGAAACATGGGAAGCTTGATGGCAAAGGCGACCACTGTACAAAGAAAGATCCCGCGCACGATGTTGTTCACCGGCTCCTGGGCCAGCATGGCCTGTATCCGCGAATCATGGGCCATCTCCTGCATGCGGCTGTAATCCAAGCTTTGGAACAAAACGAACAGACCGATCATCGCCAACAGCAAGAAAGCGGATCCCAATCCGTTGTACAGCAGGAAGCGATTGGCCGCTTTTTCCCGGTAGATGGAACCCCAGATCCCGATCAGGAAGAAGAGAGTAACCAGGGTGACCTCGAAGAACAGGAAGAACAGAAACATATTTCGAGCCAGGAAAACACCGAGCATCCCCACCTCCAATAGGAGAAACAGGAGAAAATATCCCTTCAGCCTCTTTTGGATGTAGACGGAGGCACAGGCGGCCAAGGTAGCCACTAAGGCAGCCATCACCGCCAGCGGCAGGGAGAGGCCGTCGACCCCGAAATGAAAGGCCACTTCCCAGGGCGGGATCTGCGGTAGTTGAATCTGGAACCAGGGCAACCGCTGTTCAAACTGAACTCCGCCTGCTCTCGCATCGAATTGGAAATAGAGGAGCAGGGCGAGAACCGAGGGGGGCAGGGTTGCCAGGATGCCCACCCCTTTCAACCAGCCCGCCTTGTCCCGGGGAATGCATAAAAGGACGATCACCCCGATCAGAGGAGAGAACACCAGACCGATCGGCAGCGCTTGCTGCAACTGTTCCATCATCCGAACAACCTCCCCGCTGTCAGCCCGATGATCAGAAGAACGAGCCCGATCACACTCACCAAGGTATACGTCTGGAATTGGCCATTCTGCAGGGCCCTTGCCCAGACCCCGATCCGACGGGGAACCGCAGCGATGATCCGAACCAAACCTTGAACGATATACCGGTCAAACCCCACCAGGAACAGCCCCAACCCCCGGTAAGGACGGATCAATACCTGATTGTAGGCCTCATCCACATAAAACTTCCGCTCCAACAATCGGTATGCCCAAGGTATCCTTCGGGAAACCAGATCCGGATCGACGGTTTTGGCGGCGTACATGGTCCAGGCGAGGGCCATTCCGGCCAGAGAGACCAGGATAGATAACAAGGGAATCCAAACCGCTCCCGCCCCAGTGGCCGCCGACTCCGCTCCCCCGGTCAACCATTGGCTGAAGCTGTCGCCGGGGAATTGGACGAAGCCGGCCAGCACCGATAACACCGCCAGCACAGCTATCGGCCTCATCATTCCAGGATCGGCCACCGCTTGCCTCTCCCGCCGACTTTCACCCCAGAAGACGAGGAAAAAGAGGCGGAACATGTAGAAGGCGGTTAAAAACGCGGTGACAACACCGATCAGAAACACCCCGATCCGCCCGTCGGCATAGGCCGCCATAAGAATCTCCTCTTTGGAAAAAAAGCCGGCAAAGGGAGGAATTCCCGAAATGGCCAGGCAGCCGATCAAAAAGAACCATCCGATCCTCCGATGGCTGTTCCAAAGCCCGCCCATCCTGCGGATGTCCTGCTGGTGATGAAAGGCGAGGATTACCGCACCTGCCGCCAAAAACAGGAGCGCCTTAAAAAAAGCGTGGGTCATCAGATGGAAAACTCCAGCAGCATATCCGACCGAACCCAAAGCCAGCATCATGTACCCCAGCTGACTGACGGTAGAATAGGCCAGCACCCGCTTGATATCGTTTTGCACCAAAGCAATAGCGGCGGCGAACATCGCTGTAAACGCCCCAGTCCACGCCACAACATCCATCGCGATAGGTGCCGCTTCAAAGAGAGGAAACGCCCGAGCCACCAGATAAACCCCTGCTGCCACCATTGTAGCGGCATGGATCAGCGCACTGACCGGGGTGGGACCTTCCATCGCATCCGGCAGCCATGTATGTAAGGGGAATTGGCCTGATTTCCCAACCGCTCCCAAAAAGATCAACAGAGTGATCCACGTGAGGACTTCCGGAGGAATCTCCCCAGCCTCTAAGACCGCAAAGATTTGCGCCCAATCAAAGCTGCCTGTGTGGATAAAGAGGAGTATCACGGCGATAAACAAGCCAATATCGCCGATCCGCGTCATGATAAAGGCCTTCTTGGCCGCCCGCTTCGCCTCCGGTTTGAAGTACCAGAAGCCGATCAGGAGAAAGGAACAGACCCCCACCAACTCCCAAAAGATATACATTTGGAGCAGATTGGGCGAGATCACCAGCCCCAACATGGAGAAGGTGAACAGACCGAGATAGGCGTAAAAGAGAGGGAATCGTTCGTCCCCTTTCATATACCGGCGGGAATAAACCTGCACGAGAAAGCTGACCAGACTCACCACCAATAACATCAAGGCGTTGAGTTGATCCACCTCGACCCCGAATCGAATGTTCGTCTCCCCAAAAGAAAGCCACTCCAGGCCAGCCCGATACGATGAGCCGCCAACCTGTTCCAGCAGCACCCAGACAGATCCCGCCAAGGCAAAACATGCTGTTAAGCTTCCCACCCAGGCCGCCGACCGCTCGCTGAAGGTTTTGCGGCCTGCCAACAGGAGGAGAAAAGAGACCAGGGGAAAGAGGGGGATTATCCACGCATTCGCGATCATGGGATCACCCGTCCTTCTTCCGTTGATTTGACAGAACGATCAGCCATTAAGGGAATTGTAACGGTCCACTTTCACGGTATTCTGATTTCTATAAAGGGCAAACAGAATGGCGACCCCGACAGCAGCTTCCGCCGCGGCAATCGTAATGGTAAACAGGGTAAACACCTGCCCGGTCTGATTGGAGTAAAGTCCGTATTTGGAAAAGGCGACCAGGTTGATGTTGGCCGCGTTCAGCATCAACTCCACACAGAAGAGAACCACCACCGCGTTCCGTTTGGTCAACACCCCGTACAGTCCCACACTGAACAGGATGGCACCCAATGCGAGGTAGGAAGTTACCGGCATCATGACTTGGACTCCTTTCGCGCCAGAATGACCGCACCAACCAAGGCGACCAGAAGCAACACCGAGACCGCTTCAAAGGGGATCACATACTGTTTAAACACCGTCTCCCCTAACCAATCCACCGAAAAGCGTCCGACATCTGCTGTCTCCTCCGTAAAGGGCGTCCGGTAAAGGGTGTGCAGTAAAATACCCAGAAAGGCTGCTACTCCCACAAAACTGAAAAATTTGTGCCATGGACGCACCCCTTCCGCCTCTTGATCCCGGTGACGGGTCAGCATAATTCCAAACAACATCAGGATGGAAACGGCGCCGGTATAGATCAACACCTGGATCGCCGCCAAAAATTCCGCATTCAACAAAACATAGATCCCGGCGATGCTAAGCATGGTGAACGCCAGGGAGAGCACCATATGCACCACACGGACAAAATTGAGCATAAACACCGCCCCGCCGATGGCCATGATCGACAGGATCAAAAAGGCGATAAATTCCCCGTTCATTTCGATCACTTTTTCTTCACACCCCGTGCGTTGACGTTGTTTTCGCTGCGGATTCCGGAATTATTTTGATGAAGCCACTCCAGATTCTTATAAAGATCATCCCGGGAATAGGATGCCAGCTCGAACTGATGGGTCATCACGATCGCCTCGGTCGGGCAAACCTCGGTGCACAAATCGCACAAAATGCAGATTTCGAAGTTGATATCGAAGGTATCCAGCACCTTCCCCCGCTTTTCGGGATGTTTATGGCCAGTAAGCGAGATGCAGTCAGTGGGGCAGACGCGGGCGCATTGGTTGCAGACGATGCATTGATCCGGATCCAGGTGTTGGATTCCCCGGAACCGGTCGGGCATCGGGATCGGTTCATCAGGGTATTTATGAGTCACTTTTTTTTTGGTCATGGTTTTTAGGGTGACACCCATCCCTTTGATCAAGCCCATCATGGGAATCCCTCCATCTACGTTTGCATGATGGTTCAGCCAGGCACGATTCGCTGTTGGTTAAACGGGTTTCAAAAAACTCACCTGCGTTTTAGTACCATCCGCTGAACACTTCCTTCAGCACCGCTGACAAAAAGATGTTGATCAAGGAGAGCGGAAGAAGCACTTTCCAGCCGAGCTGCATCAGCTGATCCATGCGGATGCGGGGAAGCGTGGCCCGAATCCAGATCAGCAGAAACACCATCAGCAAGAACTTTAGCGCAAACCAGAAAATTGGCGGAATAAAATCGATACCGAACAGCGGATTCCATCCTCCCAAAAACAGGATCGTCGTCAAAGCCGCCATGGCGTAAACATAGACGTATTCAGCCAGCATAAAGAAGGCGAACCGGAATCCGCTGTACTCCACATGGTAGCCGGCCACCAATTCCGATTCCGCCTCCGGTAGATCGAAGGGGGTGCGGTTCAATTCCGCCAAGGAAGCGATAAAAAAGACGACAAATCCGATGATCTGGGGCAGGATAAACCACACCTCTTTCTGGGATTCCACGATACCCGTCAAGTTTAGCGTGCCTGCCGCCATCACCACCCCGATCACAGACATGACCAGTGGAATTTCGTAACTGATCATCTGAGCGACGGACCGCATCGAACCAAGCAGGGCGTATTTATTATTGGAGGCCCAGCCTCCACTCAGGATTCCGATCGTGGTGATGCTGGATATGGCGATATAGTACAACAGCCCCACTGCCAGATCGGAGAATAACAGCCCCTTGGTGTAGGGGATGGCCGCTAGCACCACAAAAGACGGCACAAAGGCGATCACGGGTGCCGCTTTAAACATTGCCCGATCCGCATTCCGAGGAATCGTATCCTCTTTAATCAACAGCTTTAAAATATCGGCTACCGTCTGCAGCAACCCCCAGGGGCCCAATCGGTTGGGTCCGTGCCGTCCCTGCATCCAACCCATCACCTTCCGCTCAAACAGAATGGCGTAGGTGACAAACAACAGGACCACGGACAACAGAGTAACAGGGCCAAACAGGGTCCAACCGTTCATATTCCCCACCTCCCGAATCGTGATCCATCCCGCTCTGGACACAAACTTCGCCTAACCAACCGGTCGCTTGTTCAAATCTCCTGATCATAAGGGACATAATCCTTTCGCAGGGGATGCCCCACCCAGTGATCGGGCATCAGGATCCGCTTTAGCTCTGGGTGTCCCACAAACCGAATTCCCATCAGGTCGAAAACCTCCCGCTCATGCCAATCGGCTGCCGGCCACACCTTGGCAACGGAGGGAACTTGCGCCTCTTCTCGGTCGGTTTTTACCTTTACACACAGCGAGTGTCCGTGTTTCAGGGATGTGAGGTGGATCACCACTTCCAGATAGTCTTCATAGTCAACCCCGGACAGATTTTGCAGATAATCAAAGGCCAGTTGAGCCTCTTCGGCGAGAAGGCGAGCCACCGATGCCCATTGATTCGCAGGCACCACGATCGTAGGGCGATGGCCGTCCTTTCGATTGATAAAGGAGGTTTCCACCGCCCCTTCCCCCGCCTTTTCCCGGATCACCTGGACAAAGGAATCGAGCAGCGGCTGTTGCGGGGAAGGTTCCGGCGGCTCCTCCTTCTTTTTTTCCTTCGGTTTCTTTTTGACGTCGGCGGCCCGGGCCTTAGCCGCAGCTGCTGCCTTGGCGGCTTTATCCGCTGACGGTTTCAGCGCGGATTCCGCTTCTCTATCGTGGGCCTTCGAAACGGTTCCCCGTTCAGCCCCGGACGGATCCGCCGGTTTTTCATGGGCGTCCCGAGGCACGTCGTCTCCAGAGTCTTCCGCCTTATGTTTTTTACGCTTTTCAGACATTTCCTCTTCCCGTCGGGTCAACGATTGGTCACCCTCTTCCCGGTTTTTGCTTCATAACGGATTTTTTCCTGCAGTTTATGAATCCCGTAAATCAAGGCTGCTGGATTGGGCGGACACCCGGGGATGTAAACATCGACGGGAACGATCTGATCCACGCCTTTGATCACCGAGTAGGATTTGACATAGGGCCCTCCAGCAGTGGCACAGGAACCCATGGCAATCACCCATTTTGGCTCCGGCATCTGATCATATAGCCGGCGCAGCAGCGGCCCCATTTTTTTGGTGACGGTGCCAGCGACGATCATCACATCTGACTGTCGCGGCGAAGCTCGGAAAAAGGAGCCAAACCGGTCCAAATCATAGTGGGCCCCTCCCGTCCCCATCATCTCGATCGCACAACAGGCCAAACCGAAGGTCATCGGCCACAGGGAATGGCTGCGTGCCCACGCTTTTACTTGATCCAAAGTAGTCGTGAAAACATTTCGTTTCAACTCTTCTTCCTCAGTCAAGCGGATTCCTTCCAAATTTATGTCCATTCCAACACCCTCTTTTTCCAGGCGTAGACAAGACCGATCACCAGAAAGAAGACGAAAATCCCCATTTCCGCCAAAATGAATAAGCCGACATCGGCCCGCAGGGCATCATAGGCGACGGCCCAGGGATAGAGAAAAACCGCCTCTACGTCAAAGATGACGAAGAGCAAGGCGAACAGATAGTATCGGACATGAAATTGAACCCGACTGTCCCCGGTAGGATCCAGCACACCGCTTTCGTACGCCATCGCCTTGGGACCGCTGGGTTGGTAGGGCCTAAGCAAACGGCCTACCGTCAAGGCCGCCGCCGGCAGTGCAAGGCCGACCAAAATGAAACCGACCACTGACAGATAATTTTCGGTATACGTCATCTCGCCCCCCCATTTCTGCTAACCTTCAGATACTTTTGGCGGCTAAAAGGTTAGATAAGAATCATTAAACTGAAAAATAAACGGGAATCAATTCCTTAAATGGAATGAAAACCCTCCCTAGATTTTGATTATATCAAAAGTCGTATAACAACTCCAATTCAAGTACTTTTGGCAACGCTTACATTCAATGCTACAAATATTCTAACACAGATTTTGGTTTTCTCACAGCGGTCCAGCTCTCCATAAAAAAGCAACCCACAAGTTGTGGGTTGCGATCGGTTATTAACCGTTCTGACTGACCCGAAGCCGGTTCTTCGCTTTCATCAGGGCGATTTCCGCCCGCCGAAAATCGATACCTTCCTTCTGTTTGTCAGCCAGACGTTCCTCCGCGCGCTTTTTGGCCGCTTCCGCACGGTCTACATCGATCTCATCGGGCAGCTCGGCGGTTTCGGCCAAGACGGTAACCGTCCCTCCGCGCACTTCGATAAAGCCGCCGCTGACAGCAACCAAAAACTCTTCTTCGTCTTTTTTTACTCTGACCGCCGTGATCGCAAGCGGGCTGACATAAGGGGAATGGTTCGGCAGAATTCCGATATCACCTTCAACGGCGCGCGCGATCACCATATCCACTTGTTCCGAGTAAACCTTACGCTCGGGTGTAACGATGTCCAACTGCATGGTGCTCACGGACGTTCTCTCCTTCCAGCCCGTCAGGCGAGAGTTTTCGCCTTTTCAATCGCTTCCTCGATGGTACCCACCATATAGAAGGCGTCCTCCGGCAGGTCATCGTGTTTGCCGTCCAAAATTGCTTTAAAGCTGCGGACGGTTTCCTTGACGGGAACGTATTTTCCAGGGAGACCGGTAAACGGTTCCGCCACGTTCATCGGCTGGGAGAGGAACTTCTCGATACGGCGGGCACGAGCCACCGTCGTTTTGTCCTCTTCCGTCAGTTCGTCCATCCCCAGGATGGCGATAATATCCTGCAACTCTTTATAGCGCTGCAGCACTTCCTGCACACCGCGGGCCACGTTGTAGTGCTCCTCACCCACAACCGCCGGGCTCAACATCCGGGACGAGGAAGCCAACGGGTCCACCGCCGGGAAGATCGCCTTGGCGGCCAAGGAACGCTCCAGGTTGGTGGTGGCGTCCAAGTGGGCAAAGGTGGTCGCCGGTGCCGGGTCGGTGTAGTCGTCAGCCGGCACGTAAATCGCCTGGATCGAGGTGACGGATCCTTTTTTGGTGGAGGTGATCCGTTCCTGCAGCTGACCCATTTCCGTAGCCAGCGTCGGCTGGTAACCCACAGCGGAAGGCATCCGGCCGAGGAAGGCGGATACTTCGGAACCAGCCTGAGTGAACCGGAAGATGTTGTCCACGAAGAACAACACGTCTTGGCCTTCCTGATCCCGGAAGTATTCCGCCATGGTCAGACCGGTCAGGCCGACGCGCATCCGGGCCCCCGGCGGTTCGTTCATCTGACCGAAGACCATCGTGGTCTTGTCGATCACGCCGGAATCGCTCATCTCGTGGTAGAGGTCGTTCCCTTCACGGGTCCGTTCACCCACGCCGGCAAACACCGACAGACCGCCGTGCTCCTGAGCGATATTGTGAATCAGTTCCTGAATCAGAACCGTTTTCCCCACACCGGCACCGCCGAAGAGACCGATCTTACCGCCCTTGGCGTAGGGGGCCAAAAGGTCCACCACTTTAATCCCCGTTTCCAGGATCTCCTCCTGAGTGGACAGATCTTCGTATTCCGGAGCGGGGCGGTGGATGGAGTAGTTCGTCTCCGACTGGACCGGATCCTTCTCGTCAATCGGCTCTCCCAACACATTAAACACCCGGCCCAAGGTGGGACGGCCCACGGGAACCGTAATCGGCTTCCCGGTGTCAACCGCCTCCATACCGCGGACCAAACCGTCCGTGGATCCCATCGCAATGCAGCGAACGGTGTTGTCTCCCTGTTGGAGTGCAACTTCGACGGTCAGGTCGATATCTTTTTCACTCGACGTCTTCGCTTGATATTCAATCTTTACCGCGTTATTGATTTCAGGCAGGTTTCCCTGGTCGAACTGGATGTCGACAACAGGTCCCATCACCTGAGTGACGCGTCCGGTGCTCATCTGTTTCCCTCCTTAGACTGCAGTGATCTCCCGTATACCGTCACGGGCTTAACCCAGCTGCAGGCTGCAATCCTTACTCCAGAGCACTGGCACCGCCGACAATCTCAGCCAGTTCCTGGGTGATAGCTGCCTGCCGCGCCCGGTTATATTGCAAGGTCAGCGTTTCGATCATGTCCGATGCGTTGTCGCTGGCGTTGCCCATCGCTGACATCCGGGCCCCGTGTTCACTGGCCTTCGACTCAAGCAGTGCGCTGTAGATCAGTGTCGTTGCATAACGGGGCAGTAGCTCTGCCAACACTTCTTCAGCAGAAGGTTCATATTCATAAAGGGCCTGGGGACCGCTTTCCTCTTCATTAGATTCCATATCCGCAAGGGGCAACACCCGCTTTTCCAAGGGGCGTTGCGTGATCTGGTTGATAAATTCGTTATAGTAGAGATAAAGCTCGTCATATTCCTCGTCGGCAAACATGTCGATCGCTTTCTTGGCGATCGATCGGATATCGCTAAACTCGGGGCTATCGGACAAGTCTGTCACGTCCTCAATCACCGGGTAACCCCGGCGCATGAGGAAGTCCCGGCCCTTGCGACCGATCACGAAAATCACATACTCGTCTTTACTCTGGTGTCGCTCGGCCACGGTTTTGGCCAGGCTGCGGAGCAGATTGGCGTTGAAGCCCCCGGCCAACCCCCGGTCGGAAGTGATCACCAAGTACCCGGTCTTCTTGACGGGTCGGGACACCAACATCGGATGTTGCACGCCCTGGGTACCACCGGCGATGGAAGCGATCACTTCTCGAATTTTTTCCGCGTAAGGGCGGGCGGATTCCGCCTTTTCCTGGGCTCGGCGCAGTTTAGCTGCCGAAACCATTTCAAAGGCTTTGGTGATCTGCTTCATATTTTGAACGGAGCCGATTCTCCGTTTAATATCCCGCATACTTTCTGCCATCGCATTTTCACCGCCTTTCCTCCGTCAGGCAGGTACAGAAGGCCCGGTCACCGAGCCGCTTTCGGCTTTGCCTCGACTGGGGATCGATCACTTGGAAGCAGCAAAGCCCTTTTTGAAGTCCTGTACTGCGCTCTTGATCCCTTCTTCCACTTCATCGGAAAGCTTCTGCTCTTCGCGGATCTTCTTCAATACATCAGAGCGTTCCGTTTCCACGTAGGAGAGAAGCTCAGACTCAAACCGCTGCACATCTTCCACCGCCACATCGTCTAAATAACCGCGGGTGGCTGCATAGATGGAGATGATCTGCTTTTCCACCGGCATCGGCTGGTTTTCGTCCTGTTTCAAGACTTCCATCAGGCGTTCCCCACGGGCCAATTTGGCCTGGGTCGCTTTGTCCAGGTCGGAACCGAATTGGGCGAAAGCTTGCAGCTCACGATACTGGGCCAGATCCAGCTTCAGGGTACCGGCCACCTTCTTCATCGCCTTGATCTGGGCATCCCCGCCCACCCGGGACACGGATGTACCGACGTTCACCGCCGGGCGCACACCGGAGTAGAACAGATCCGACTCCAGGAAGATCTGCCCGTCGGTGATGGAGATCACGTTGGTGGGAATATAGGCGGAAATATCGCCGGCTTGGGTTTCGATAAAGGGAAGTGCCGTCAGCGAGCCGCCTCCTTTTTCGTCAGACAGCTTCGCAGCCCGCTCCAACAGACGGGAGTGCAGGTAGAAGACATCCCCAGGGAACGCTTCACGGCCCGGCGGGCGACGGAGCAACAGGGAAAGCTCACGGTAAGCGGCGGCCTGTTTGGTCAGGTCATCGTAAACCACCAGCACGTGCTTTCCTTCGTACATAAACTTCTCGCCCATGGCACAACCCGCATAAGGTGCCAGATACAAAAGCGGAGACGGGTCGGAAGCGTTGGCGCTCACAACGATGGTATAGTCGAGGGCACCGGCTTGACGAAGCTTCTCCACCACACCGACTACGGTGGACTGCTTCTGACCGATAGCCACATAGATACAGATCATGTCCTGATCTTTCTGATTCAGGATGGTATCCACAGCGATCGTAGTCTTACCCGTTTGCCGATCGCCGATGATCAGCTCCCGCTGACCGCGGCCGATCGGAATCATGGAGTCGATCGCCTTGATCCCTGTCTGCAGAGGCTCATGCACCGATTTCCGGTCCATGACACCCGGCGCGGGGGATTCCACCGGACGGTATTCCGAGGTATTCAGCGGTCCTTTTCCGTCCAAGGGCTGGCCGAGGGGGTTGACCACACGGCCCAGCAGGGACTCTCCTACCGGCACCTCCATGATCCGCCCGGTCCGTTTCACCTGATCTCCTTCCCCAATATCGGAGAAGGGCCCCAGGATGACCACACCGACCTGATCTTCTTCCAAGTTTTGGACCATGCCCATCACGCCGTTTTCAAACTCCACGAGCTCGCCAGCCATGGCGTTTTTCAGGCCGTGAACACGGGCGATGCCATCACCGACCTGGACAACGCTGCCGACATCAACGACTTCGATGTCCCCTTCGAACTGCTCAATCTGTTGTTTAATGAGAGAGCTGATCTCTTCAGGCTTGATGCTCATGATTTCACCCCTATCCTTCCAATCCGATTATCCGACACGGGATGCGTTCAGTTGTTTCCGGAACCGTTTCAGTTTATTAGTCAGACTGCCGTCATAAAGCCGATCGCCGATCCGGACGATAAGACCGCCCAGGATGTCGGAATCGACACGGTTGGAAATCACCAGCGTCTTCCCGATTTTTTTCTGAAAAACAGCAATCAGTTCTTTCTCTTCCTCTTCGGAAAGAGGGACGGCGGTAATCACTTCCGCTTCGGCAATCCCTTTGGCATCGTAGACGAGTCTTTTGTATTCTTCCCCGATCTCTTCAATGACCTCTTCCCGATTGCGTTCCAATAACAAATGGAGAAGGTTTCGGGTTAGGTCGGAAAGGTTCGGGAAAATTTGGTTAAAGACCTGCTTCTTATCATCGGTGGTCACTCGAGGATGCTCCACCCAGTTTTGAAGCTGCTCGCTCCCAGACCAAGCACGAACGATCCCATGCCACTCTCTCTGGACTTGATCCAGCACATCCCGTTCCTGCGACGCGTCGAACAACGCCCTGGCATATCGTTTCGCTACGATGGAGCGGCTCATTGCAATTCGCCTACCTGGTCAAGATATTGATCGACCAACTTGGCTTGATCTTTGGGATCCAATTCCTTCTCCATCACTTTAGAAGCCAGGCTCACCGAGAGGACCCCCACTTGATCCCGAAGCTCTTTAATCGCTTTTTCCTTTTCGGAAGCGATTTCGGACCGGGCTTCGCTGATCATCCGATCGGCGCGCTCACGGGCGTCCCGAATAATTTCTTCTGCTTCCCTTTCCTTCTGGGCCCTCGCTCTTTCCAATAGCTCCTTGGCCTCTTGCCGGGAGCGGGCCAAGGCTTCCTTTTGCTCAGAAACCATCTTCTCCGCTTCTTTTCGGCTCTCTTCAGCGCTGCTGATTTGCTTCTCAATGTATTCCTGCCGTTCGTTCATCACATTCATGATGGGACCCAAGGCGTAACGCTTCAGCAGCAACATCAAAATCAAAACCGCAACGACCTGGAACAACATGGTTCCCAGATGAAGACTCAATCCCGATCACTCCCTTCAGACGATACCTTCCCTATCGAATAGATGGCGGGGAAGGACCACTCCCCCGCCACTCACTTACTGGACCATGCTTAGATGATGCCGAAAGCCAGCAGAATCCCGATCCCGACACCGATAATCGGCAAGGCCTCAATCAGACCGAAGAGGATCATGGTTTGACCGAAAAGGGTTCCGCGAACTTCAGGTTGACGAGTAATACCTTCGACATATTTGCTGAACAGAAAACTGTTACCCAACGCTGCACCCAGAGCAGCGAAACCAATCATGATACCGGCGGCGAGAATGTTCAAATCCATGTTCATTTTCCTCCTTTAACACTTGCAATCTAAATATTTGGCTTCATCAGTGCGCCATTTTCTGAGAGATGTAAACATTGGCCAGAACCGTAAAGATATAGGCCTGGATCACACCGATGAAGAGAGAAAAGCCCATCCAGACGATCAAGGGAGCACCTGTGATCAAGGGGGAACCTTCCGTGATCATGATGGTGATCAAAATCTCCCCAGCAAAAATATTAGCCCAAAGACGCATCCCGTGGGTCAGGGGTTTCGAGAATTCCTCAATCAGGTGAATCGGCCCCATCGGGCTGATGTAATGACCCAGATAGTTTTTCAGCCCCGACCGGATTCCCACGTAATGGGTGAACAGAGCGACTGCGATCGCCATTCCCAATGCGACGTTCAAATCGGCCGTCGGGGATTTAAACCAGTTGATGCCGTGGCTTTCCTGCAAGGCGGATTCCGTAATCCCTAAGGAAGGAAATGGCTGGTGTGCTTCCGTAGTCACCATCAAAAAGATCCCGAGCTGATTGGCCACCATGATAAACAGGAACAGCGTGAAACTGAAGACCACATATTTTTCCGCCGTTTTTTGGTCATAGGCCATTCGTGCGATCCCTTTAGCAAAATCGATGATCATCTCCACCACGTTTTGAAGGCCTTTGGGATACAAGCTTCGGTTACGCGTGGCCAAAAACGTGATCAGAAAAACGATGACACAGGTCACGGTTGTTCCGATCATGATGGTTAGGTCAAAAGTCATACCCAGAAACTGAACCTTTGGTGTCAACTCCATCCCATTCGTTCACCCCTTTCTCCAGTAAGCTTTACCTGCTTTTTACACAACTTAACTCTGCCACTACCGCAGCCAGATACCCGAGAGGGAATCCGAGGAAAATCCCGAGAACGTCTACTTGATCCGGAAAACGGACACCCAGGATGAGAGGGAGAATCAAAGCGAGGAAGCGCTGAGACATACCAAGTCCCCAACGAGCCTTTCCGCCTGACAAGATGGACTCTCCAACCAGCCGGAGTCTTCTGGCGAGATGGAGGACATTGTACAGACTGGTTAATCCTCCGAGGAACATTCCTGCAAAAAAAGGCTTGGCGGGGGTGACCAACCATAAAAGGAGGATACACACCAGGGCGGAAAGAGTGAAGAACCGGATACGGCGGCGTCGGTTCTGCAATGATTCCTTGTAGGGTTGAGCGTTCAATGGCACCCTCCCTCGCTCGAACGAAGAATGGCTGCTGTGGTTAGAGAAGTTATCCTCGAGAGAAAACCGGAATTATTTGCCCCGCAGATAGCGAATGGCCATCGCGGTACTGATTATTCCTACCAAAAGACCTCCTACTAAACCGATGGCCGTCCAAATCGGGTAGCTCCCTAGCCTGTCGTCAAAATACCGGCCGATCCAGGCCCCCCCGATAATGAGGAGAAACAGCTCCAAACCCACAGAACTGAGAACCCCGATTATTTTCCAAGGATGGTCCCAACCATTCTTCAAATAAAATTCCCCCATTCGACATAGGGAACATTTACAGAAAAGGGGGTGAAATTTCATTCACTCGGTTTACATAGTACCCATGATGGGAGTGTCATGTCAACGCATTCAAACCATGCAAAGTTGAACAATTTGTCACATTCTCGATCCTTCTCATAAGGATCTTTCATCATATCAGAATATACCCCTAGAAGGTGTTGGAAATCCGCAGTCGTATAAACCGCGGACCACCCTCTCATTTATTCAAGGATCATTGACTACCCTACCTGCCATCAACGGGTCCCGAACAACCGATCCCCGGCATCGCCTAACCCTGGGACGATATAGCTATTCTCGTCCAATTTCTCGTCCACTGCAGCCACGTAGATGTCCACATCTTCATGGGCTTTTTGGACCTCTTTCACCCCTTCCGGCGCAGCGATCAGGCACATCAATTTGATATTTTTGGCGCCCATCTCCTTGATGCGGCTGATCGCTTCCGCAGCTGAACCGCCGGTGGCCAGCATCGGATCGATCACGATCAATTCCCTATCCCCGATGTCCGAGGGCATTTTGGCATAATACTGAACCGGTTTTAACGTTTCCGGATCCCGATACAAGCCGATATGCCCTACCCTGGCTGCGGGGATCAACCTCAGAATTCCGTCGACCATACCCAAGCCGGCACGCAAAATCGGGACCAACCCTAATTTTTTGCCGGATAGCACTTTACACTTCGCGGTGGTGACTGGAGTCTCCACCGTCACCTCGGTCAGGGGCATGTCCCTTGTAATTTCGTAAGCCATCAGGGCGGACACTTCTTCGACCAACTCCCGAAACTCCTTGGTTCCCGTCTCTTTGTCCCGGATGTAGGTCAACTTATGCTGGATCAGCGGATGATCAAATACGTATACGTTTCCCATCAGATAACACTCCTTTTTTCAGGGCAGGGTAGGCCCCGGTCTGTTCCCATAACGCAGTCTCACACATTGTACTGGTCTTTATTTTAGATGTCTATGCACCTCAAATATCCAGAACAGGCCGTCGGTTTTTTGACCCGTGCCCGATAATCGATCATCCCTCGTTTGTCGACACAGAAAAACCCGCCGGCAGATGTTGGCGGGTAATAAGGCCTTTCGAGGAACAAGCCTCCGTTGTTCGGGGATCTGTGTTCAGATGTTTATTTCCGGATAGAGGGGATGCCGGGACGTGAGAGAAGCCACCCGTTTCCGAGCCTGTTGCTGGGCTTCTTCATCCTCCGGGTTTTTCAGCACCTGGGCCATAATATCCGCAATCTCCACCATCGCTTCTCCCTTCATGTGACGGGTAGTGACAGCTGCCGTTCCGATTCGGATACCGCTGGTGACGAAGGGGCTTTCCGGATCGAAGGGGATAGCATTCTTATTAGCAGTGATTCCCGCCTCATCCAGCAGAACCTCCGCTTTTTTCCCCGTCAGCCCCAAGTTGCGGACATCGATCAGGATCAGATGGTTGTCCGTTCCGCCGGAAACCAGGTTGAAGCCCCGTTGGATCAACGCTTCCGCCAGAGCCCGGGCGTTGTCGACCACTTGCTTGGAGTACTGTTTAAAGGCGTCACTCTGCGCCTCTTTTAACGCCACCGCTTTGGCGGCGATCACATGCATCAACGGGCCGCCCTGGATCCCGGGAAAGATGTTCTTGTCCACCTTCTTGGCGTACTCCTCCTTGCAGAGGATCATCCCACCCCGGGGGCCGCGCAGGGTCTTATGGGTGGTGGTGGTCACAAAATCGGCGTGGGGAAAGGGGCTGGGATGGTCCCCTGTCGCCACCAGGCCGGCGATGTGGGCCATGTCCACCAACAGGTAACAACCGGCTTCGTCGGCGATCTCCTTCAATTTGGCAAAGTCGATGGTGCGAGGATAGGCGCTGGCTCCCGCCACCAGCAATTTCGGTTGGTGCTCCAAGGCCAACTTGCGCACCTCTTCGTAATCGATCTGCTGGGTTTCCTCGTCCACCCCATAGGAAACGAAGTTGTACAGTTTCCCGGAGAAGTTGACCGGGCTGCCGTGGGTCAGGTGGCCCCCATGGGCCAAGTCCATTCCCAGTACGGTGTCCCCCGGCTCTAATATGGAGAAATAAACTCCCATATTGGCCTGGGCCCCCGAGTGGGGTTGCACGTTGGCATGTTCGGCTCCAAACAACTCCTTCGCCCTTTCACGGGCCAATTCTTCCGCCTGATCGACAAACTGGCAACCGCCGTAATAACGTTTGCCCGGATAACCCTCTGCGTATTTATTAGTCATGATGCTCCCCATCGCTTCCAAAACGGCAGGGCTGACAAAGTTCTCCGATGCGATCAGTTCAATCTTCCCCTGCTGGCGAGCCAATTCTTTACTAATTGCTCCAGCCAATTCCGGATCAGTCTGTCTCAGATGGTCCACTGGCGATTCCTCCTCCTTTAGCTCGTCCACTTCCTATGTCTGCCAGAGGGTCCTTCCCTCCAGCGTAAGTCCATCAATGGTCTCTCACAGCCGTCGGCAGAAGCTCCCTCTTTATCCACAGCAACGGTAAAAAGGGCCGGTTGGATTCACTCCGGGTCCAATACGTATACCGCTCGCGCACCGCCGATCAATTTGGGACGGGTCCGGGCCATGGTCACATGGGCCGCTCCCACCCGATCGATGGGAGGACGGACCGGCACCGCCACCGGTTTCAGGTGCATGCCGATCAACGTGTCTCCAATATCGATCCCCGCATCGGCACGCACTGCCTCCACCAGCACCGCCTGTTCCAGGTGGCGAAAGGCATAAGCGGCCATCGCCCCACCTGCGCTGGGAACAGGTACGGCAGCCACCTCCGATAAGCCGAAGGATGCTTGGGTAGGCCGGGTAACAACCAGGGCGCGGTTCAGGTGTTCACAGCATTGAAAAGCGAGGTGGTATCCGTATTTCTGTTGGAGTTCCAGAGCACCGTCCATGATGGATGACGCCACATCGTTGCTCCCGGCAGTACCGATGCGCTCTCCTGCCACCTCACTGGTACTCACCCCCAGCACCATTAAATGTCCGGGACCCAGGGGCATCGCTTCCAACAGCTCCGACGTCACCTCGATCACCTGCTGCCGAATCGGATCTGCCACCGGCCTCACTCCTTTTCCAGGGTGCAGATTTTATCCACACGCTGTTGATGCCGGCCGCCGGCAAACTCGGTGGACAGCCAAGTGCGAACAATCGCTTCCGCCAGGCCGGGCCCCATCACCCGTTCCCCCAGGGCCAACACATTGGCATCGTTGTGTTCGCGGCTCATTCGGGCGGAATATTCGTCACTCACCACTGCACAACGGCAACCGGACACCTTGTTGGCTGCGATGGACATGCCGATGCCAGTGCCACAGATCAAAATGCCGCGGTCAAACTCCCCGGCTGCCACCCGTTCCGCGACAGGCAGCGCATAGTCGGGATAATCAACGGAGTCGGCACAGTCGCAGCCCACATCTTCCACTTCCATCTTCAACTCATCCAGCACCTCTTTAATCGACTCCTTCAGTTGTAAGCCGCCGTGATCCGACCCGATGATGATCTTCATCGGAACACCTCCTTTTATTCTTTTCACTATGATCGCTGCAGCCGATCTAACAGTTTATCCAGCTGCTGCTCGATCTCCTCCGCACAGCGACGATAAATCTCCAAGCTGCCACCAAAGGGATCCGCCACATCGTGGTCGGTCCAGACAGCCCCTTCCTCCTTACGAATAGTGGTTTCAAGGCTCTCCAATTTTCGGTTGAGACTCTCCTCCCGGGATGAATCACCGTCGGCCCGGGCTTTCTCCACCATCGCCCGCAAGGTCTGCCATTCCGCCTTTAAACGTTGCAAACGCTCCAATTGTACCCGCTGGCTGTCATCCAGCACATACTCTTTCAAGGTGTACAACTTGTCCGCCGCTTCCGGGAAAGCCTGGATCAGCTGCTGCCGATGACCCACCGTCATAGCCAGAATCAAATCCGCCCACTCCACCAGCTCACCAGTGATCGGCTGGGACCGGTGGGAACGGTGATCGATCCCTCTCTCTTCCATCACCTGGAGAGCGGTATCCGCAGCAGCCATCCCATCGATGGCGGCAACCCCTGCGGACCGGACCTCCAAATCGAGTCCTTTCTCCGTCGCCTTCTGTTTCAACAGAGCTTCCGCCATGGGACTTCGGCAGGTGTTTCCCGTACAGATGAACAAGATTCGCTTCACTGTCCCCCCCGCAGCCATCATTACGAGTCGCTCCTTCTAAGTGATACTTAACATTATTCCAAGGCTCCACCCGATGATGCAACTACCCGTGGAGAGCATGTATGGCAAAGGAAAGAAGAATTCCCCAGGCGATTCCCCATCGGGTCGCTCGGGAAGACATTTCCAAGGCCCGGTGAAGCACTTCCTGCGTCACCACCCAAATCATGGTGGTAGCAGCAAAAATAAGACCGATCACCACCAAGTCAGTGGATTCCGCCAAAAACTGCCTCCCCAACCAGGTACCTATCGGCAAGGACGCAGCCGCCCCAAAACCGATCAAAAAAATGCGGCCCGCTCCAATCCCCGCCTTCAGCAAAGGGGCGGCCATACCCACCCCTTCCGGCAGATTGTGAACCGCCATGGCCAAGGTGAGTGTCAGTCCCAATTCCGGCTCCACTCTGAAGCCGATTCCGATCGCCGCTCCCTCCGGCAGGTTGTGGGCGATCACTGCGCCCACCAACATCCATCCCAACCGACGATAATCGACAGGGGAATCCGTCGGCTTGGAGTTGAATCTGTTCATCTGTTCCATCAGGGTCATCAGAGCGACCGCGCTGCCCATCCCGACCCCGACATGGACCCAACGGGGGCGCAACATCAGAGCAGCAGGCAGCAATTCAAACAGGCTGACGAACAACATAACAGTTGCCGCCAATCCCAGGGAGGCGGCTACCCAGGAAGAGGGAATCCGTTGGAATCGCAGGACCGATATGGTTCCCAACAGGGTCGCTCCCCCCGTCAGGGCACTGAACCAGACCGCCTCCATCATAGCAAAAACCTGAGACCCAGGGTGATAAGAATCATGCCTCCCACCACTTCCCCATAATCGCCGACCCAGCCGCCGACATGGCGTCCCAGCCACATCCCAAAACAAGCCATCAGGCCGCCGACGCAACCAAATAGAAGGACCGTCAGAATCCGATCCGCCTCAAACAGTCCCAGGGAGAAACCGGCAGAAAGAGAGTCCAGACTGACGCTGAGCGAAAATAGCATCACGCCCGAGGTGGTGGCGATGTTGAAGGAATCATCCCCCGCCCCGGACCGAAAAGCCTGCCAGATCATGTTGACTCCCAGAGCGCAGAGCAGACCGCCTCCTGTAATGACCGCGATGTTTTCCACCAACTGCCCCAGGTACTGTCCCATGGAGATTCCCACCAACGGCATCAAAAAATGAAAAAGCCCAATCGTGCCGCTAATCTTCAAGATATTCGGGATGCCTAAGCCTTTCATACCGACTCCGATGCCCAGGGAAAAGGCATCCATCCCCAACGCCACGGAAATCATCAGGAGGGTAAACAGCTGCCCCCATTGAGGCATGGAAAGCTCCATGGCCACTCCTCCCCCGCACCTGCTTGTCTCTGACAGGATATGCGGGGGATAGGACAAAAAGAACCCAACACCTCGAGGGGCTGAGGCCGGATTTACTCGCCGATATTCAACACGCGACCCTCCGCTGCTTTCCTCATTCGGTTCATCACGGAAAAATACATCCCTTCGGGCGGAAACCCCTCGGCGACGATCCACTCCGCTCCCCAATCGTCAAAGGTACGCAAGGCGTGATACAATCCGCGCGCCACCGTTTCCGGCTCGGATCGCCTGCCACAGACCTCCACACGGCCGGCCTGATACCGATCCGCATGCTCTTCAGTGGTCAGGATACCAACCCGTTTTCCCTCCTGTGCTCCGCGGTCCGCCCAGCTTTGCACATGGAAGACCAGTTCATCTCCCGACCCAACGATCACCCACATTTTACCCTGGGGGGCGTAATGGCGGTACTTCATTCCGGGCGAAAGGGGAGCTTCCACATCCCGTTCCAAGCCGGGATCAATCTGGATCTCCCCCACTATCTCCCGAAGCATGTCCGCGGTAATGCCTCCGGGCCGAAGAAGGACAGGCGGGTCTTGCGTCACATCGACGACGGTGGACTCCACACCTACCCCCGTCGCTCCTCCGTCCACCAATCCATCGATCCGACCCTGAAGATCATGCCATACATGATCGGCCCGAGTGGGGCTGGGTTTACCCGAACGATTGGCGCTGGGAGCAGCTATGGGAATCCGGCACGCTTGTAACAAGGCGAGAGCGACAGGGTGAGACGGGATTCGGATCCCCACGGTTGGAAGCCCCGCCGTTACTTGCGGAGCCAAGTTGCCCCGATGAGGGAGAATCAAGGTGAGCGGGCCGGGCCAAAAACGCCGAGCCAAGCATTTTCCTTTTTCCGGAAGGTCGCCCACCCATTTCTGCAACGGGGCCTCATCCGCTACATGGACGATCAGTGGATTGTCCGCCGGCCGCCCTTTCGCTCGAAAGATGGAAGCGACTGCCTCTGGCGACGTGGCATCGGCACCGAGGCCATACACCGTCTCAGTGGGAAAAGCCACCAGACCCCCTGCCTGTAACACGGCCGCCGCTTCCAAGAGAGCGGGAGGGTCGCCAGCGGCATCCCCGTCCATATTCCATCGCTTGGTTTCCATACCGGATATCCTTTCCTGACAAAAAATGAGGAGAACAACGGGTAACCGTTCTACTCCTCATCATACCACAACCTGTTCCCTTGATTCGCCTCAATCCTTTGTCGATTCCAGCTGCGGCTACGAGTTTCGGTAGACCATCGGCACCCCTTCCTCCGGACGGATGGCCCGACTTTTCACCGATTGGCTGATCGCCTCAGGAAGGGCTCGCCACTCCACCGCTCGAAAGCCGAAATGTTCAAAAATATTGGACGCGATTCCGGCCAACAGATAAATCTCCCTCAATTCCGACTGCCGGACATAGGAGAGGACCACATCGATCAGCTCCAATCCGGTCTTTCCGTTCCAGGCATCGCTCTCCATGACAAAGGAGCGTAACAACCCCTTGTCCCCGTAAATCTCCAAGCCAACGGTGCCAATCGTACGGCAGGATCCTTCCTCTTCTACGATCAGAAAATGGCCCAGGTGATCATCCACCCCTCTATCACTGATTCCCGCCTGCCGGAGCAGCCGAGCGATTGTCTCCCCGTCACCTTTATCCGCGCGTCGGACTGCAACCATCATCCGAACCCTCCTCGTGATTCTTTCTCTATCAATCTATGGAACTCCTAAAGAAAATAGAACCAATAAAAAACCGGCCTATGGAGCCGGTTCGCCGTTTATGATTGAAACCATCCGGAAAACAGATTTTCTAGGGAATCGAGAAGGAAGAAACGGATCTCCGCACGCGACTCCGGCTCCGTCGGAGCCTCCGATTTGGCCGGCGCGGCAAGCGCTTTTCCAGCAGCGACCGCGCGGGCATCGGATTGCCGAACTGCATCGCCGTTACTCATGTCGACAAAACAGAGAGGCGGAAACAAGACACACCACCAATTGTCTCCTTTTCCTTCCCCGATGGTGATCAACAAGGCCTCATATTTGCCCGCTGGATAAATTTGATCCCCATACAGTTTCGTAGGGAAAGGCACTTTGCCGAATTTTACCTGCACCGGATACGAGTAGCCGTATCGGTCCACTGTCTCCCCGGCAATCGCATCCAACTTCGGCAGGCGGGCACGGATCAACCGGCTGGCCTCTGCGGCGGATTGCGGCTTGTCCGCCCAGGTTTCCACTTCCTTGATAATTTCATCCCGCACCTTTCGTTTCAGCCACTGGTCCTCCCTGGAATCGCTGTTGGCCAGGATCCGCAGCCGAACCGCCTCCTCGGGAATGGACTGTTCCTTTTCCGTCGATTGGGCCATCACCGGTATAACCTGTCCCGTAAAACCGCCATCCGTCCAGTTCATAAACAGAAAAAGAGCGACGGAGAAAACAATCAAAACCGAATAAGTGCGAACCCGCATCGGATAAACCCTCCTCAGATGATTTATCCTCCATTATGGACAGGCCGGGGATCCTTTAATCATCCCGTCGGAGGGATTCACCGGGGGATTCCGATCCGCGCCGTCACCACCCGCGGTCGGCCCGCCAGATCAGGCAAGGTAAAAACATCAGCCCCTGCCCACTGGTGGACTAGCATCCTTTCCACATCTTCACTCTGTGCTTCTCCCACTTCAAAGGCGATCAAACCGGGTCGATTGATCAGGGAGGCGAGCTGTCGGATGATCACGCGATAAGGAGCCAAGCCATCCGGCCCGCCGTCAAGCGCCAAGCGCGGCTCGTTCTCCTTCACCTCCACATCGAGACCCTCAATCACATCAGATGGAATATAGGGCGGATTGGAGATGGCAATATCCACCTTAAGACCAGCAGCGATCAAAGGTTGCAACCAGTCTCCCACTAGCCACTGAATCCGGTCGTTCACCCTGTGGCGTTTGCCGTTTTTTCGCGCAGTAGTCAAGGCCCCTTGGGAACGATCCATGGCCACCAATTGCCAGGAAGGACGTTCCGCCGCCAAAGTGACCGCAATCGCTCCGCTTCCGGTACCCAAATCCGCTGCTGTCACCGAATCCTTTGGCCAGATGCGATCCGCTTCTCTCAACACCGTCTCCACCAGCACTTCCGTCTCCGGGCGCGGAATCAGCACTTCAGGCCCCACCTGAAAGGTACGGCCGTAAAACTCCTGCTCCCCCAACAAGTATTGGACGGGGATTCCCTTAGCCCGCCGGGACAACCACCGGGCAAAGCAGACAGCCGCGTCTTCGTCCAAGGGTTGGGCAAAATGTGTAAACAGGCGGGTCCGGTCCCAGTTTAAAGCGGATCGAAGCAGCAACTCTGAAACAAAGGCCGGACTTTCTACGCCCCGCTTTTTCAAATAAGCCGTCCCGATCCGGTATGCGGTTTCGATCGTTTTTTTCCTGCCCATGGACCACCATTCCTCCTTGTCCGGCGGTGACGACAAAAAAGGGCGGCCACGCCGCCCAGGGACAACCACGTTATTCCGCCTTTTGTAAATGCTCCGCTTGCTCTTCCAACACGAGGGCATCGATCAGCTCATCCAGCTCGCCATCCATCACCTGGTCCAGTTTGTGCAGGGTGAGTCCGATCCGATGATCCGTCACCCGGCTTTGCGGAAAATTATAGGTGCGGATCCGTTCACTGCGATCACCGGTCCCCACTTGAAGTTTCCGGGCATCATCCATCTTAGCCTGCTCCTCCCGCTGTTTCTGATCCAACAAGCGGGCGCGCAACACACGCATCGCCTGTTCCCTGTTTTTGATCTGAGATTTTTCATCCTGACAGGAAACGACAATACCCGTAGGCAGATGGGTGATCCGCACTGCCGATTGCGTCGTGTTAACGCTCTGGCCGCCCGGACCGCTGGAGTAGAAGGTGTCGATGCGAAGATCCTTTTCATTCACTTCCACCTCCACCTCTTCCGCTTCCGGCAAAACCGCCACTGTCGCGGTGGAGGTATGAATCCGGCCTCCGGACTCGGTGGTGGGGACCCGTTGTACCCGATGGGCGCCGCTTTCATACTTGAGACGGCTGTAAGCCCCCTGGCCCTGGACGCTGAAGACCACCTCTTTAAAGCCTCCCAGTCCGGTGGTGTTGGCTTCCAATATCTGCGTTTTCCATCCTTGTCGCTCCCCGTACCGACTGTACATCCGATACAGGTCGGCAGCGAAGAGGGCGGCCTCCTCGCCTCCGGCAGCTCCCCGGATCTCCACGATCACGTTTTTGTCATCGTTTGGATCCTTGGGCAAAAGAAGCTGCTGGATCTTCTCTTCCAGGACCTGTTTTCGTTCCGACAGTTCCTCCAACTCCGCCTTCACCATGTCTATCATGTCCGGATCCGATTCTTCCGTCAGCATGGTCCGGGCATCGTCGTATTGGGCGCTCACATCTTTGTATTCACAATAAACCCGGTATTTGGGTTCTAGATCCGATTGCTCCTTGGAATATTTGCGGAGCAGATCAGCGCGGTTGATCACTTCGGGGTCGCTTAATAGCTCATTCAGTTCTTCATACCGCTTGCGGATCGATTCCAATCGCTCCAACAAACCGCTTCACTCCCCGAACACTGTGTATAACATTCTTATTATAGAATACGGGCCATCCACCGTCAAAAAACATTTCCCGGGCAATACCCGGCCTGGGAGAAATCTATGATATCATGGGCCTATCATGCCACACGGTTCCAAGGAGTTGTGAATCCATGACTGAGGTATTAGGGGTTATTCTGCAATTTATGCCGTTGATCATTCTTTTGTTGCTGGCTAACGGGGCGGAAAAGCTGCGGCGGATGGAGCCGAGCCGTCGAAGCGGAACATCGATGGTGTTAACAGTTCTCAGCTACAGCTTGCTTGCTGTCACCTTCGTTATTTTATTGCTGGCCGGCATCCTGCTCACCCTGCTGGGCTGGCTGCACCGTCAAGGAGATAGCCCTGTCCTAACCATTCCCGGTGCGGCCCCGGAATTGGCTCGTCAGATCACCGAGGCTCTTCCCCTTATCGGGGCCGGATTCTGGATTCCGTCTCTGTTGGGTCTGTTACTGCTGATTCCGCCCGTACGACGTCTCATCGCCCGCTTCCTGCCTGTTGATGTCTCCAGCCGGGTTCATACGATTTCCCTATCCTCTTCGATGTTGATCTGGATGTATTTCTTCTTTTTTCTGGCCATCGGCCTGCAAACGATCACCCAGCTCACGTCGGGACAGTCGGCGAATCCAGCTCCCACGCTGTGGGCCCAGCAGATCACTTTCTTCTTGTTGGCGCTTGTCGGCGTCGGTTGGCTGATCCGTCGCAACCTGCGGGATAGCTTCCGCCGGCTGGGCTTAAAACGGCCTACCTGGCATCATGTCACCGTGGGAATCACCTCGGGTCTGATCCTGGTCGCCGGCGCCCTCCTGTTACAAAGTTTAGCTAGCTGGTTAGGCTTTCCCGGAGATCCTCAAGTGGAAAAGCTGACCGATCAACTGCTGGGTCCCCTGTACGGTTCCATATGGGGAATCCTGACCCTGGGCCTGTCCGCCGCCCTCGGCGAGGAAGCGGTCTTCCGGGGAGCGATTCTCCCCCGGTTTGGGCTTATTTACACGTCTTTATTATTTGCGTTGGTACACAGCAACTACGGGCTCAGCATTTCTACCTTGGTTGTCTTCGTGGTCGGCCTCGTCCTCGGCTTGCTCCGTCTGCGGTATGACACTACCACCACGATGGTCGTTCATGCCACCTATAACATCACTTTGGGACTGATTGCCGCGGCATCCGTATAGCATAACGACAAAAAAGCTTGAGCCTTGTCAGGGCTTCAAGCTTTTTTTATCAATCCCGACCCTGAAAGTAGCGCAGCGGATTCCATTTGCTCCAGCCGACCCGAACCCGGATTTCATAGCGAGGCACCTTTTGTGACGCTTTGCGGAGAATCACTTCCTCCATTTGCGGGTATTTCTGTCTGGGCACATTCCGGTCAGGGGTCACTTGGATCGCGGCATGTCCGCCCATGATTTCAACCTTCGCTCTTTTAACCCCCTTTTCCTGGAGGGCGATATGGCGCAACTGCTGCTTCACCACATCTCGGGGAGGCCTGGAATCCGATCGTTGACCGACGTCCGACAGGTTGGGATTGGAGTTGTGGTTGCCAAATCGACCGTCATCTTTTAGATACCGGTAATTGTCCGTATGAAAGCGGTAATTCTGGGTATGGCCCGTCTTGCCAGGTTCGGGTTTCTGGCGGGACTGATCTTGACCCCCACCGGCAGTGCATCCAATCAATAGGGCTAGGCACAACAATGGGACAGCAACCCGACCTGAACGCTTCAGCCGTTTCAAAAAAACACCTCCCTGATCTCTAGTCTGTATCAGGAAGGCAAAAAACTTTTCGGTAATGATTTCCGTTCTGCAACTTCGTGACAATGGCGACAGCGGGCCTCATACATTTCCGTAGCCCCCGTTTGGATCACCGGCTCGTCCGATGCCGCCGAAAGACGTTGGGTCCGGCTGGCAGGCGCTCCGCATCGGACACAAATAGCCTGGAGCTTGGTTACGTATTCGGCAACCGCCATTAAAACCGGTGTCGGTCCAAAGGGAACCCCGCGGAAATCCTGATCCAGGCCGGCACAGATGACACGGATTCCCTGATCAGCCAAAGCTTGAGCCACCTGTACCACCTCGTCGTCAAAAAACTGGACCTCATCGATCGCCACCACATCAGTCTCCGGAGTCACTTTTCTCCAAATTTCCTCCGTTTGCTGGACCACGAACGCTTCCGCATAGACACCGTTGTGAGAGGTAACGGCCGACCGGCGGTAGCGGGTATCGATACTGGGTTTAAACACCGCCACTTGCTGCCGGGCGATTCGCGCCCTGCGAATTCGACGGATCAACTCCTCACTTTTTCCCGAAAACATCCCCCCGCAAATCATCTCGATCCATCCGTCTCGGGTGATCGGATTCATCGATCATCCCCTCCCGTATGTAGATGCAAAAGGAGAAACAGGCAAGCGGTGGCCGCTTGCCTGTTCGACTCCTAGGGTCTTATTTATATGGAAAAAATCAAAGGTTGTATTTCTTCTTGAAGCGATCGACGCGACCGCCTGTGCTGACATGCTTCTGCTTGCCGGTAAAGAAAGGGTGGCACGCAGAGCAAATATCAACGCGCAGATCCTCTTTCGTAGAACCGGTCTCAAACGTGTTGCCGCACGCGCAAGTCACAGTCGCCCGTTTGTATTCAGGATGAATGGCCGTTTTCATCAAACTTCACCTCTTTTCCATCCGTACCTCAATATGCTTCGTCCAATGCAAACAATCACGATTATATCATGGACAGTCTATTGTCGCAAGGAAAAAGGGGTGATTCCTTACTTAAGGGCTAATCGGGATAAGTAGAAAAAAGTGCAAAATAACTGACTCATTCAAGGGGCGCCCATACCCCTGCAGGAGGTTTGCTTGAATTGAGAGTGGGCCGAATCAGTGCCTGGGCAGCTGTTATTTGAGGCTTACTACGGAAGGACGGTCAATGGATCGATCGGTCGATCATTCCGGCGGACTTCAAAGTGGAGATGAACTCCTGTCGAGTTTCCGGTGGACCCCATGTACCCCAACGCATCATCACCGGTGACAGACTGTCCGGTACTCACCGTGATCCGGCTCATATGGGCATAATAAGTGCTCCAGCCGCCTTGATGCTCCACCACCACCAGGTTGCCGTAACCCCCAGCCCAACCGGCCCGGACCACCTTACCCGGTCGCGCCGTTTGAATGACGGCATTTTCCTCGGCCTGGTTCCAGATATCGATCCCCGTATGCATATCACTGTGTCGACTCCCGTACTTGCTGGTAATCTGTCCGGTTACCGGCCAGCGAAACCCCGTTTCCGCCTCTGTCGAGGAATCGGCCGCTAGCTTTACTTGCCCTTTAGCCGACGATGGCTTCTCCTCAGGGGGGTCAAACTCTCTGGGGATGACTAATACTTGCCCCACGTAAGGAGCATCGGCCAAGCTCAGATCCGGATTCGCCTCTTTCAAAGCGGTGACACTCACCTCGTTATCCTCCGCGACCTCGGTCAGGGTTTGCTCTTCTTTCACCCGGATCCGTTCCAACTCCACCGGAATTTTCACTTTCTGTCCCGGCTGCAGCCGACGCGGATTCTCGATCCGGTTGTATTCCAACAGCTTTTCGCTGTCCACACCATAACGAAGGCCAATCGCATACAGGGTATCCCCCGGTTTTACTTCATAACGGATCGGCTTTTTTTTATGAACTGCCAATTTTCCTTCCGTCACCGAGGAGATGGGGTTTAAGTACTGATATAGGACCTCTTTAGCAACCTGTTTCTTTTCCCAATCAGGAGCAAGGGGTTGATATCCCTCGGCGCCCGCACCCCAGGCGGTCTCATCCTCTCCTCCCGCCACCAATGAAGCGGTGCAGAGGGAGAGAGAAGAAGCCACCCATGCGGTTTTATTAGCCATCCCACCACCTCACATGGATGTTTTCGGGAACAGGTGTCGGTTGTCAAACCCGCCTGTTGACGATGGAAAATCCATCTCCCGTTGCCATCCTATGCACAATATTCGCCAGTCAGAACCGTTAAGTGAAATTCATGCCAAGGAGGAATGACTGGCCGGAAGGGCAAGATCGGCCAAAAAATCAGCATTGGAGGAGGTTCGGGACAATCTCCGCAAAAAAGTTTCTGGACTCTCCTGTCCGTCGGATAGCGACTTGCGAAGCGCCCATGCTTTATCCAACTCCTCACGGGACAGAAGAAGCTCTTCTCTCCGGGTGCCGGAGCGCCGGATATCAATCGCCGGAAAAATACGTCGTTCCGACAGTTTTCTGTCCAAATGCAGCTCCAGATTGCCGGTCCCTTTAAACTCCTCATAGATCACATCATCCATCCGGGAACCCGTCTCAATCAGAGCCGTGGCCAAAATGGTCAGGCTCCCCCCTTCTTCCAGATTTCGGGCCGCCCCGAAGAATCGTTTCGGCCGGTGAAAGGCGGCAGGGTCGATGCCGCCGGACAAGGTACGCCCGCTGGGGGGGATCACCAGGTTGTACGCCCGGGCCAGCCGAGTGATGCTGTCCAGGAGGATCACCACATCCCGCTTATGTTCCACCAACCGCTGTGCTCTTTCCAACACCAACTCCGCCACCCGGATGTGATTTTCCGGCATCTCATCGAAGGTGGAACTGACCACTTCCCCATTGACCGATCGTTGCATATCGGTCACCTCTTCCGGCCGTTCATCGATCAGCAGCACAAACAGCTCCGCTTCCGGGGAATTGGTGGTAATACTGTTGGCGATCTCCTTGAGAAGCATGGTTTTACCCGCTTTCGGCTGGGCGACGATCAATCCCCGCTGCCCAAAACCGACCGGCGCAAACAGATCCATGATGCGGGTGGAAAGTTTATTTTTATCGGTTTCCAGGAACATTCTTTTTTGAGGATAAAGAGGGGTTAGTGCGGGAAAATGAAGCCGCTCCGAAGCGCGGTTGGGGTCTTCTCCGTTAACGGCTTCCACATGGAGAAGGCCGAAATACCGTTCGTTTTCTTTAGGCGGTCGCACCTTTCCCGAGACCAAGTCGCCGGTGCGAAGGTCAAATCGGCGAATCTGGGAGGCGGAGATGTAAATATCTTCGGAAGAGGGGAGGTAATTGATTGGCCGGAGGAATCCGTATCCCTCCGGCAACGTCTCCAACACTCCCTCCATAAACATCAGGCCAGCTTTTTCCGCTTTCGCTTTCAAAATGGCAAAGATCAGTTCTTTCTTTTTCATCTGGCTGTAATAGGGGATCTGATACTCTTTCGCCAATTTATATAAATCTGTCAGTCTCTGGTGTTCCATTTCTCGTAAGGAAAGGTCCATCAGTCACCTTCACCACACTCATCTTTCAGGATTCGTAACCATCGTGCCCGGTCCTGAAACTCCTTATTCCAGCACCAGGTTTGGCTTTTTCTCTAGACGGTGTTTACCGTCGATAAACCGCACCGTTCCAGTTCTTGCTCTCATCACGAGGGAATGGGTGGTAGCCTGGGTGCCCCGGTAACGAACCCCTTTCAGAAGTTCACCATCGGTGACGCCGGTTGCGGCAAAGATCGCGTCATCCCCCTTGACCAGATCGTCCATAAACAGCACTCGACCAGGATCTTCGATGCCCATCTGAACACAACGCTGATATTGCTCGTCGTCCTCCGGCAACAGCCGGCCTTGAATCTCACCGCCCAGGCATTTCAGAGCGACGGCCGCCAACACACCCTCTGGGGCCCCACCAGAACCGAGCAACAAATCGACGCCGGTATCGGGAAAAGCCGTATTGATCGCCGCCGCTACATCCCCGTCGGAGATCATTTTGATGCGGGCCCCTGTCCGGCGGACGTCCTCAATCACTTTGGAATGGCGGGGCCGATCCAGCAACACGACCACCAGATCATTGATATCTTTTCCGAGGGCTTGGGCGACCGACTTCAGGTTGTCTTCCACGGGAGCGTTGATATCCACCTTGCCGACGGCTTCAGGACCGACAGCAATTTTATCCATATACATATCCGGCGCGTGGAGCAAATGCCCCCGGTCCGCCACCGCAACCACTGATAAGGCGTTCCAGGTGCCTTTGGCCACGATGTTGGTTCCTTCCAAGGGATCGACGGCCACATCCACTTCCGGTAGATAGCCGAGACCCAGCCGCTCGCCGATATACAACATCGGGGCTTCATCCATCTCACCCTCACCAATCACAACAGTGCCGCGCATGGGCACAGTGTCAAATACCTTGCGCATCGCTGTGGTAGCAGCAGCATCTGCCTCATCCTTCTTTCCAAAACCCATCCAACGCCCAGAAGCGACGGCGGCCGCTTCAGTCACCCGAACCAATTCCATCGTCAGACTACGTTCCAATCGGATCCCCTCCACAATGCAAAGATATAACAGACTTACCCAGCTGGTGTGCAAATAAGATAACATATTTCTCTCTATATGTTACACGATTTTACCGCGCCAGGTGAAGCGTCTGCATAGGCAAGGAGATCCTTATTTCCGCCAAATTTCCCCTCCCAAGGAACCTAACTTGCTCTCCAGGTGCTCGTACCCCCGATCAATATAATCTGCTCCAGATAGCTCCGTCATCCCTTCCGCCATCAATCCCGCCACGACCAGAGCCGCCCCGGTACGGAGGTCTGCCGCCCGCACATCGGTGCCGTGAAGGGGAGTCCCTCCCCGTATGAGAGCCGTCCTTCCTTCCACCTGAATATCGGCCCCCATCCGGCCTAGCTCATCCACATGTCTAAAGCGGGCAGCGTATATATTATCGGTCACCATCCCCGTTCCCTCCGCCTGGGTGAGCAAGGCGGTGAAAGGTTGTTGTAAATCTGTTGGAAAACCGGGGTAGGGCAGGGTTTTGATGTCCACCGACCGCAAGCGTCGGTCACTGATGATGCGCAGGTGTTCATCCCCCTCCTCCACCGTCACTCCCATTTCCCTCAGTTTGGCCGATACGGGCTCCAGATGAAGGGGAATCACGTGATCCACGGTTACGTCCCCGCCTGTAGCAGCCGCAGCAATCATGTACGTACCCGCCTCGATCCGGTCTGGAATGATGGAATGGCGACATCCCTTGAGGGAACGAGTCCCGCGAATCCGGATCACATCGGTACCCGCACCCTTGATCCGCGCCCCCATAGCGTTGAGCAATGTGGCCACATCGATAATCTCCGGTTCTTTGGCCGCATTTTCGATCACGGTGATGCCCTCTGCCCCGGATGCAGCCAACATGATATTAATAGTCGCCCCCACACTGACCACATCGAGATAAACCCGAGCTCCGCGCAAACGGCCCGCAGTCAAATGGACCGCCCCTTCCTTGTACACCACCTTGGCACCTAATGCTTCAAAACCTTTGATATGTTGATCAATCGGTCGGGGACCGAGATTGCACCCGCCAGGCAGGCCGACGACGGCTTCACCGAACCGACCCAGCATCGCCCCCATCAAGTAACTGGAGGCGCGTAGTTTTTTTACATTCCCGTTCACCATGTGAATCTTGTCGATCCGGGAAGGGTCGATATGAAGCCGGTCTCTATCTCTGGAAACTTCGGCTCCCATCTCCCGCAAGATCTCTACATAGATCTCCACATCCCGGATCGACGGCAAGTTTTCAATGGTGATGGGGGAGTCCGCCAGAATGGCGGCAGGAATCAAAGCAACCGCGCTGTTCTTCGCCCCGCTGATCGCCACATGGCCGATCAAGGGGCGTCCTCCTTTAATCATCAGTTTGTCCATCTTGACCCTCCCCTTCATTGACGGCGATCCATTTTTTCTTCTATCAGAAACCGCCTCATCCCCTGAAAAGGGAAATCCGGCGGCGACAGATTACACCCGCACCGCCGGAATGGAGAGAAACTTCCCGACTTAACCTTTGTTCGCTTGTTCCCAGTCTTTTTTAAACCGCTCAATTCCTTGATCCGTCAACGGATGACGAAGCATCTTCTCCATGACAGCATAAGGCAGGGTAGCGATATGAGCACCACTTTCCGCCGCCTGCGTAACGTGGAGCGGATGACGCACACTGGCGGCAATAATCTCCGTCTCCACCCCGTGCAAGTCAAAAACCTCTGCGATCTCGCCGATCAATTGCACTCCGTCATGGCCTAGATCATCCAACCGGCCGATAAACGGGCTGACGTAGGTGGCGCCCGCCCGTGCAGCCATCAGCGCCTGGTTGACAGAAAAGACCAGCGTCACATTGGTCTTGATCCCTTGTTGGGAAAAGCGATGGACCGCCTTTAGCCCCTCCGCCGTCATCGGAACTTTGATCGTAATCTGCTCCGAAATGGAAGCCAAAGGCTTTGCCTCCGCCAGCATCCCTTCGGCGTCGTCACTCAACACCTCAGCACTGACGGAACCGTCCACGATGTCGACGATTTCCCGAAGCACCTCCGTAAAATTCCGCCCGGATTTCGCAATCAGGCTGGGATTGGTGGTTACTCCCGACAGAATTCCCCATTCATTCGCTTCACGAATTTCATCCACGTTGGCTGTGTCGATAAAAAATTTCATTTGGGATCTCCCCTCCGGTCGTTGTTCGGGATATCAAGCCTTGCCGGAACTGTTGAACAGGCGCATCTTTCCTTTGACAGTCTCTTTAATAGCGTCGCGTCCGGGCCCGAGGTATTTGCGGGGATCGATCATATCGGGATTTTCACCGAGCAGATCCCGCACCACCTGCGTGCAGGCCACCTGGCTTTCGGTGTTGACGTTGATCTTGCCAACTCCCAATTGGACCGCTTTTTGGATCGACTCATCGGGAACACCAGAGCCGCCGTGAAGCACGATGGGGGCTTCGATGTTGCGGGAAACCTCTTCGATGATATCAAAGCGAATTTTCGGCTCCCCTTTGTACATGCCGTGAGCCGTTCCGACGGCGACTGCCATCGCATCCACCTGGGTCTCCTCCCAGAAGCGGATCGCCTCTTCCGGCTTGGCCAATGCGGCATCAGCCTCATCCACCTGTACGTCATCCTCCACGCCACCGATGGTGCCCAGCTCCCCTTCCACTGAGACACCTACAGCATGGGCGGCCTTTACCACTTCCCGGGTCAGACGAATATTCTCTTCATAGGGATAGTGAGAACCATCGAACATCACCGAGGAAAAACCGGCTTGAATACACTTCATGGCCACTTCAAAGCTGCTGCCATGATCCAGGTGAAGGGCGACCGGTACCCCCGATTCTTGCGCGGCGATCCGGGCCATGGCCACCACATACTCGATTCCCATATAACGCATGGCGCCCTCACTGACACCGAAGATAAACGGGGACTGTTCTTCTTTTGCTGCTGCAGCGATTCCCTGAACAAATTCCAGGTTGTTCATGTTGAATTGCCCCACCGCAAATCCTTCTTTTTTGGCACGGGGGAGAAATTCAGTCATCGGTACCAAAGACATCGTGAAACCTCCCGTTTTTTTGTTCATTTGTGGATCGGCCGGGTACATCCCTATGTAAAATCAACCGGTCCAAGACGTTGGGGACCTCTCGTTTACTCCCACTTTGTTTTGCTCCTTACACGAAGGGATTTTTAACCTTTCCATGGGAAGAGAAGGAGAGTGCCCCTTTTCGTCTTCATAAGTCGTAGTTTAACACAAACCTCTGGACTCGCGTAGAAAGGGAGTCATGGAATCAAGAGGAATTCAGGTCGACTCCTCTTTTATTTACCCTTTTGAACCGAGGAATATGAAGAAGTGAGCCCCAGGATTTTACGAGCTTCTTCTGAGGTGGCCACCGGTCTCTCCAATTCCTCCGCAATCCGGCGGATCCGAGCAACCAAGCGCCCGTTGGTGGCCAACTCTCCTTTCCGGTAGTAGATATTGTCCTCCAAACCCACTCGAACATGGCCTCCCAAGGGGATGGCGTGGGCGGCCATCGGCAGCTGATGGCGGCCGATAGCCGCTACCGTCCAAGTCGCCCCGGGAGGCAGCTGCTCTTTTAAAAGCAAAAGATGTTGTGCTGTAGCCGGGATACCGCCTGGCACTCCCATCACAAAATCAAAATGAAGATGCCCGGTCACCAGACCTTCCCGCACCAACCGGAGCGCCGACGGAATCATGCCGCTGTCGAAGATTTCAAATTCGGGGCGAATATCATAGCGCTTCATCGCCATAGCCAATTGACGGATCAGTGCCGGTGGGTTGGAAAAGACATCATCACCGAAATTGACGGTGCCTGTCGTCAGCGTCGCCATCTCGGGACGCAGTTGGAGCGGTTGCAGGCGCTCATCCGCTGTCATCCCCACCGCACCCCCGGTGGAAACTTGGATAATGATCGGACAACGCTGCCGAATCTCAGCAATCGCCGCCTCGTAACGTTCCCGACTCTGGGTCGGCTTTCCTTCCGCATCGCGAACATGGATGTGGGCGATCGCCGCCCCCGCTTCATAAGCTTCCAGCGCCGCATCACCGATTTCCTCCGCAGTGACGGGAAGGTGCGGGGTGTCATCCCGTGTCACTTCTGCACCGACCAGAGCGGCGGTGATGATCAGCTTCTCCATTCTACCCCTCCTCCGACGCAAAGGAAGTTTTTCTGCGCTGCCTCTCCTTCGGTACCACACAGGTACCTTTCGCCTCCGCCACCAGCACCGGCTTCTCCAGGACCCGCGCTGCCGTCGGGCGATCAGAGTCCCCCTGGGATTGGATCACTTTATAGGCGGTAAAGTGCATGTCCCGAGAGGTGTTCCCCACCCGAGTAATCGTTCCCTTCGCCTCGATGTAATCGCCGGCATACACCGGTGCTTTAAATTGAACGGACTCGTACCCCACAAACAACCCCTCATCCCCATCATGGCGAATCAAAAGTTCTGTGGCCACATCACCGAACAATGCCAGCATCCGAGCCCCATCCACCAGATTACCGGCGTAGTGGACATCGGACGGACCCATCCGCAGACGAATGATCACCTCTTCAGACATGCTACCGCCCCCTGTCGGCTGGAATTGATTAAGAAGAGAGCTGTCGAAGCACTTCCGCCCGCAGCTCCATGATATCAAAAGGCTTGGTGAAATGGGCCAAAGCGCCCAGGTGGGTGGCCTCCTCCACCATGTCCAGTTCCCCGTAAGCCGTCATCATAATCACTTTGGCATCCATCTCTTCCTTTTTCAAATGTCGCAACAGCTCCAAACCGTCCATCCCTGGCATTTTCATGTCCAACAGGATCAGATCCGGCCTCTCCGTACGTGCAATCTCCAGGGCCACGTTTCCGTTGGCCGCCTGATAGATTTGAATTCCGTCTCGTAACAATATCTCTTGTAACAGCACCCGTATCCCGTACTGATCATCTACAACCAGCACTTTTTTCTCCGTCGCCGACACGGTCACACCCTCCTTGTGAGGAACGGTTTCCACCATTCGTTCCATCCTCTCCCCCCATCTCAATCTAATATTTATGTAAGCACGTTTCATTCCAGCTAAAAAGCCTCCCTCTAATTAATTCTTATGGGAAGGCTTTTTTCCTGCATTTTCTGTTAAAAAACGGGTGGAAAAGGGGGTGGAGTAGAAAATCCCTTGTTCATTCCATCACCTTTTGCATTCATCCCACATCGGGTTGTATATCCTTTTTATTATGATAAATTGGTAGCGACTAACTTTTGGTAACTGAAAGGAGGAAGACAGATGGAAAAGAAGTCGGACATCGGTGCTCTGATTTTACGTGTCGTCTTAGGGCTCATCTTTTTGGCCCACGGACTTGTGAAATTTCAAGATGGGCTGGCCCATACCGCTACATCATTCAGCGAGATAGGCGTGCCGGGGTGGATGGCTTACGCCGTAGCTTGGCTCGAGCTGGTTGGCGGCATCGCGCTGATCCTGGGCCTCGGCACCCGTATTTTCGCTCTCCTGTTTGCTTTGTTCATGTTGGGAGCCATCGTAAAAGTGAAATTGGCCGCCGGATTTGTATCCGGGTATGAGCTGGATCTGGCGCTATTAGCCATAGCCATCCACCTGGTGCTATACGGTCAACATCGATATGCCATCGACCGACTCATCACCAGAGGAGATTACAGAAAAATAAAATAGATGACAGCGGCCAGCACAATCCGGTAGACGGCGAAGGGAACCAGCTTAATCCGATTGATCAGTTTTAAGAAGAAACGGATGGAAATCAGCGAAAAAATAAAGGCACTGATAAAACCGGCGATAAAAAAGGGAAGAGCATCGATACTGAAGTATTGCCAGTTTTTCACCAGTGAGAGCCCGCTGGCACCAAACATGATCGGAACGGCCATGATAAAAGTGAAGTCCGATGCGGAACGGTGATTCAGCCCCAGCAGAACGCCTCCAGAAATCGTGGACCCGGAACGGGAAAAGCCCGGCCACAAGGACAGGCATTGGAAAAGTCCGATCCAAAAAGCCTGTCTGTATGTCATCTGATCCACCGATGTCACCGGCGGCCTTGCGGGACGGAACCAATCAGCGGCGATCATCAACAGGGCCCCCGCCGCCAATCCGATCGCGACGGTTTCCACAGAGAATAAATGTTCGTCGATAAAGTCCTCAAAGAAAAAACCGAGGATCGATGCCGGCAGAAGACCGACGATCACTTGAGTCAGTTTCAAGTGGGATTCTCCAGAAGGATCCCTTTCCTCCTGCTGTAACCCCAACAATTGACGAAATCGGTCCTTAAACACAATCACCACGGCCAGGATCGAGCCTAGCTGAATCACCACTTTAAAGGTGTTCGCCACTTCCGGTGAAAATAATTGTTTGGATCTTAGCAGCAAGTCGTCAACGACAATCATATGACCGGTCGAGGAGACGGGAGCAAACTCCGTCATCCCTTCCACCAGTCCCAAGATAATAGCAACGATTATTTCCCACATACGAGAACCCACTCACCTTCCTGTGCAGCTCTGTTATCGAAACCATTCGGTGCTGCTCCGATCAAGGAGAGCATACAACATTTCCCGCTCACAATGTAACAGAAACAACAGGTGTAACCGATACGCCAAAAGAAGGATTTTTTGTTCGCCACATCAAGGGCCCGCCGGGAACAGCCCCTCGATCTCTAGAAAGAAGTCTGATGATACAAACATCCAGAGCATCCCCATTCTCCCCTGTAAATGTGAGAGAGGTTTTGGCAGGAGGGGATTTACAACCCGGCCTTCATGAGGTGATGGTTTCAGTGTAGGAAACGATCAACTGTTTGTATATGGCCAGGATGGACTATCTTTTGGCTATAACCTGCGGCAGGTAAGGATGGGTTGATCATTGTTTTTAAGGAGGGCAAATCAACCCCTGTTGATCCGATCACTTTCCCAGGTTAAGGAACGGATCCGACACTGGACTTCTCTTTGATAATGGAACAACCCGCGCCTGGCAAGGCACGGGTTGTTCTCTATCCATTCTCGACCGTTTTTAATTTGGCATTGAGAGCGGCTGCCACGAATTCCCTGAAAAGGGGCTGCGGCCGATCCGGGCGGGAGGTGAATTCCGGATGGAACTGGCAGCCGACGAACCATGGATGGTCTTTCAGTTCGACGATTTCCACCAGACGTCCATCAGGAGAGGTGCCGGAAAAGACATAGCCCGCCTCCTCCATCTGCTCCCGATACTCATTGTTAAATTCGTAGCGGTGCCGATGCCGTTCATAGACCAGATCTTTTCCGTAAGCTTCCTGAGAAAAAGTGTCTAATTTCAGCTTGCAGGGGTACAGCCCCAACCGCATGGTGCCGCCCAGATCGTCGATCTCCTTCTGCTCGGGGAGCAGATCGATCAGGGGATGCGGAGTTTCAGGGTCGATTTCGGAGCTGTTAGCCCCTTCCAGCCCGAGCACGTTCCTGGCTCCTTCCACACAGGCCACCTGCATGCCAAGACAGATCCCGAACATGGGAATCTTTTGTTCCCGGGCGTATTTAACCGTGGCAATCTTCCCTTCAATGCCCCGGTCACCGAAACCGCCGGGGATGAGAATACCATCGACATCGCCCAGATACTGATCCGCGTTGTCGTCATCAACCTCCTCAGCATTCACCCAGACCAATTCCACCTCGGTATCATTGGAAAAGCCGGCGTGATTGAGAGCTTCTACCACACTCATGTAGGCATCCCGCAAGGCGACATATTTACCGACTATAGCAATCTTGGTCCGATGGGTTAAGTTTTTCACCTTATTGACGAGAGCGATCCAGTCGGACATATCGGCTTTTCCACTCTCCAGCCCCAGTTGGTTGACCACAATATCGTCCAGGCTTTCCTCTGCCAGCATCAGGGGAACTTCATAGAGCGTCTCCGCGTCCCGTAGTTCCACCACCGCACCACGGTCGATATCGCAGAAGAGAGCCACCTTTTGCTTCATTTCCTCGGACAAGGCCCTTTCCGTGCGGCACACGATCACATTCGGCTGGATCCCGATACTCCGCAATTCCTTGACACTGTGTTGGGTCGGCTTCGTTTTCAACTCACCGGTAGCCGACAGCTCAGGAATTAGGGTGCAGTGAATATATATCACATGGTCTCGTCCCACTTCGCTCTTGATCTGACGGATCGCTTCCAGGAAAGGAAGACTTTCGATATCCCCGACGGTGCCGCCAATCTCCGTGATCACCACATCCGGATGGGTTTCCCGGGCGGCCCGGAAAACGCGGTCCTTGATCTCATTGGTAATATGGGGAATCACCTGCACGGTCCCCCCGAGATAGTCTCCTTTTCGCTCTTTGTTGATCACAGCGGAGTATACCTTCCCGGTGGTCACGTTACTATTTTTGGAAAGGTTGATATCGATAAAACGCTCATAATGACCCAGATCCAGGTCCGTCTCCGCCCCGTCATCCGTGACAAAAACCTCGCCGTGCTGATACGGACTCATCGTTCCCGGATCCACATTGATGTATGGATCAAACTTCTGGATGGTGACACTTAAGCCGCGGTTTTTAAGCAGCCGCCCCAGTGACGCAGCAGTAATCCCTTTGCCCAGGGAGGATACCACCCCACCGGTGACGAAGATAAACTTAGTCATGATTTCCGTCCTCCTCCGATTATCGTACCCAATATAAACTTGACCATCAGAAAAAAAGCGCCTCCCATCGTTGGGGGGCACTTTCATTTGAGTGAACTTTATACGAGACGACTGAAAGTGGCAGCCGCCGGTTTATAAAAATAACAGATACCCATTTTAGCCCATGTGACAGTTTACCCTCATGGGCAGGCATTGTCAAGCATTGTCCTCACGATCAGGAATCGTGAACCCCATAATCGCTGTCAAAGCCTTCCTCGTCGGAATCTTTTTCCTCAGTGTACTCTTCATGCTCATCTGCAAAGAGCCCCTCGTCCAGGACCTCGTCGGAATCGTCATCCTTAACGTGCTGGGCCACGGCGGAGTCCGTCGTCTCCTCCAGCGGATACCAACGTTTCAGACCCCACAAGCTCTTTCCCACACAGACGAAGCGGCCGTCGATGTTGATCTCTGTGTATAGCTGGGCAATCAGACGGTTGGTCTCCGCTTCAGAGAACCCTTTCAGCTTCGCCACTTCCTCCATGATTTTTTGATACAGCATCGGCTCGCCATGTTCTTCCAATATATGATGAGCAAGATCCACCATGGAGGTCTCCTGCACCTCATCGTGGCTAAATTTTTCGGCCAGGCTCTCGGGCATCATAGGCACATCCTTCCTATATCGAAACTCAAACCGTACTCACGATCATATTTTCCGTAATGTCTATTTTAACCAAAACGTTTACGAAGTCAACCAACCGCTTTTGTTCGAACCGCAAGAGAAACCGGCCGAAAACCGGCCGGTTCCCCTCTCATCTTTTTTACATGTTGCGGCGATACTGCCCTCCCACTTCGAACAAGGCCTCAGTGATCTGGCCCAGGCTGGCAACGCGGACGGTCTGCATCAATTCTTCAAACAGGTTTCCCCCTTCCCGAGCCACCTGTTTCAGACGATTAAGCGCTTCCTGAGCCTGGTCCCGGTGTTTCTCCTGGAAGGCCAAGAGGTTCTGAATCTGGGTCTTTTTTTCCTCCTCCGTAGCCCGCGTCAGTTGGTAATCCGACTCTTCCTCCTCCCCTTCCTTCAGGAAGGTGTTTACACCGATGATCGGCAGTTCGCCATTATGCTTTTTGGTTTCGTAGTAGAGGGATTCTTCCTGGATTTTCCCCCGCTGATACTGGGTTTCCATCGCTCCCAGGACGCCGCCCCGGTCGCTGATCCGCTCAAATTCCTTCAAGACGGCCTCCTCCACCAAGTCAGTCAGTTCCTCGATGATGAAGGAGCCTTGCAGGGAGTTTTCGTTCTTGGCCAAACCCAGTTCCTTGGTGATGATTAATTGGATCGCCATCGCCCGACGGACGGATTCCTCGGTGGGAGTCGTTATCGCCTCATCGTAAGCGTTGGTGTGAAGGGAGTTACACTGGTCATATAAGGCCATCAATGCTTGCAGCGTAGTGCGGATATCGTTGAAATTAACTTCCTGAGCATGCAGGCTGCGGCCGGAGGTTTGGATGTGGTACTTCAACTTCTGGCTTCTGGCGTTGGCACCGTACAACCTTTTCATCACCACGGCCCAGATCCGCCGCGCCACTCGACCGATTACTGAATACTCCGCATCCAGGCCATTGCTGAAAAAGAAGGAGAGGTTGGGGGCAAAGGAATCGATGTCCATTCCCCGGGACAGGTAATACTCCACATAGGTGAACGCATTAGCCAGGGTGAAGGCCAACTGGGAAATGGGGTTGGCCCCTGCCTCGGCGATATGATAACCGCTGATGCTGACCGAATAGTAATTGCGGACTTGGTTGGCGATGAAGTACTCCTGGATATCCCCCATCATCTTCAGGGCAAAATCCGTGGAAAAGATGCAAGTGTTCTGCCCTTGATCCTCCTTCAGGATATCCGCTTGCACCGTCCCCCGCACCGTGGACAAAGCTTGAGCCCGGAGCTTTTGCGCCTCTTCCTCCGAGGGTTCCCGACCTTCCTCCTTCCGGAAGCGGTCCAACTTTTGATCGATGGCGGTATTGAGAAACATGGCCAGGATAATCGGAGCAGGCCCATTGATGGTCATGGAGACACTGGTGTTGGGGGCACACAGGTCAAATCCCTGGTATAGCTTCTTCATATCCTCCAGAGTGCAGATGCTGACCCCACTCTCCCCGATCTTTCCATAAATGTCCGGCCGCTCATCGGGATCCCGACCGTAAAGGGTGACTGAATCGAATGCGGTAGACAAGCGCTTAGCCGGCTCCCCTTCAGATAGGTAATGAAAACGCTGATTGGTCCGCTCCGGCGTCCCCTCCCCGGCAAACATCCGTTTAGGGTCTTCATCAGCCCTTTTAAAGGGAAAGACGCCGGCGGTGTAGGGAAAGCGGCCGGGGACATTCTCCAACAAGCCCCATCTGAGGATTTCTCCCCAATCCTCAAAGCGGGGCAGGGCCACTTTGGGAATCCGCGTACCGGACAAGGTTTCCGTAAACAATGGGGTTTTGATCTCCCGATCCCGGATCTTCACCGTATACTCGTTCTGCCGGTAGGTCTCTTTCAGCTGGGGCCATTCCTGGAGAAACTGTTTAGCCTCTGGGGTGAGGCGGGATTCGACCTCCTCCTGCGCCTGTTTCAGCTGGATTAAAGCCTCCTCCGATTGGGAAGCCCCCTCGGTCTTCTGCAGAAGGTCACGGCTCCCTTGCAGCTGAAACGCCTGCCGGGCCAACCGGGATTGATCTTCCACCTCTTTGCGATAACTGCGCACGGTGTTGGCGATATCCCGCAGGTAATGGGTCCGCTCTGGAGGAATGATGTGAATCACTTCCGACTCCGTAGCCTCTACATCCATCTCTTCCCCCATCGTCCACCCCAATTGCAGCTTTTCAGACAGACGGGTGATCATGGCCCGGAAAAACCGATTGGTACCGGGATCGTTAAAGCGGCTGGCCATGGTGCCGTAGACGGGAATCTGTTCATCCGGTGCGTCGAAAAGCAGATGATTGCGCCGATACTGCTTTTTCACGTCCCTCAGCGCATCTTTGGACCCTTTGCGGTCAAATTTGTTGATGGCCACCAGATCAGCATAATCCAACATTTCAATCTTCTCCAGCTGGGAAGGGGCCCCAAACTCCGATGTCATCACATAGATAGACAAGTCGCTCACATGGACCACATCGGAGTTGCCCTGCCCAATCCCGCTGGTCTCCAGGAAGATGAGATCAAATCCGGACCGTTTCAAAATGGTGAGCGCATCCCGAGTGGCGGAGGAAAGTTCGGAGCGGGTTTTGCGAGTGGCCAGACTCCGCATATACACCCGGGGATGATAAACACTGTTCATGCGGATGCGATCTCCCAGGAGGGCTCCGCCGGTTTTCTGCTTGGAAGGATCGATGGAGAGAACAGCCACCCGCTTTTCGGGAAAATGCTCCAGAAAACGGCGCACCAGCTCGTCGGTAAGAGAGCTTTTCCCCGCTCCGCCGGTTCCCGTGAGGCCGATCACCGGCACTTGCTTCGCCTCCAGGACCGACTCCTCCCGTGCAGCCCGTGTGGCGGACACTTCTTGGGAGGAATGCAACTCCCGCTCAGCCAGGGTGATCAAGCGGGCGATGGCACGGACGTCCCCCTGACGGGCGGCCTCCGGCTCCCAACTGACCTCCTTGACAGTGGGGTAGTCGCAAGCTTTCATCATATGGTTGATCATCCCTTGCAACCCCATCCGGCGACCATCTTCCGGGGAAAACACTTTGGCCACCCCGTAGGCCTCCAACTCCCGGATTTCCGGCGGGACGATGACCCCGCCGCCCCCGACAAAAACCCGGATATGGTCGGCGTGCCGTTCCCGTAAGCGGTCGATCATATACTTAAAATACTCCACATGCCCTCCCTGGTAGGAAGAGACGGCGATTCCCTGAACATCCTCCTGGATCGCCGTATCCACGATCAGATCGACGGATCGGTCGTGGCCCAGGTGGATGACTTCCGCTCCACTGGCCTGCAACAGCCTCCGAAACAGATTGATGGAGGCATCATGGCCGTCAAACAGACTGGCGGCGGTCACAAAACGGACCGGATGTCTCGGCTGGTACACCTCTGTAGTCATATCCCTTCACCTCCGTGATTGATGGGTACACTCATCCAGTAGAAGGGCGGTCTGGAGACGAGTGTACTCTTCCAGAGTGTAATGTTGTCTCAGCACCCACCCTCGAAACGTCCACATCTCACCGAGAACCATAATGTTATGAGCCATCAACTTGACAGAGGACTGATCCAGGTTTAAGGTGCCATCCTGAATGCCTCGCTGCAAAACTGCTTCAAACAAGGAAGTGATTTCCTCTTCTTTCTTGAGAACATAGGACATAGCATCCTTGGGCAGGGACTTGGTCTCCTGATAGATCAGCAGCACATCGTCTCGCATCGCATCCATCGCCTTAAAATGTTGAGCGATCGCCCGGGTCAGTCTTTCCCGCCCGGTTCCCTCTTGATCCAACGCTTTTTTCAACCGCGCTTCCAGCTCAGAATGAATATAATCGCAGACCAGATAGAGAACATCTTCCTTGCTCTGGATGTACTCATACATAGTTCCGATAGAGAGGCCGCACTCCCGGGCGATCTCCCGGGTGGTCGTCTTGTGGAATCCTTTGCGGATAAACAGATCACAAGCCCCGCGGATGATCTGCCGCCTGCGTTTTTCCACCAATTGTGGGTTTTTCACCATTGACGGAATCCGCTTAGGGCCCCGGCTCATTTGGGCATTCCTCCTTCACCGCCAATCAACTCCCGGAGTATCTCCCGGGCCAACTGTTGCGGAGTGGACCGACGCGACTGCACCTGATCCAGATCCCTGTGGAAGACGGGAGATTCCATCCGATCCAGGAGGAGGTGGTGCAACTCCGCTTCAACCATCGCCTCCACCTCCCGGCGAAGGTGGGAACGGCGGCGGGCCGCCCACAGCTGTTCGCGCTGCATAAAGTTTCGATGCTGCACCAACCCGGTCCAAAACGCCTCCGTTCCCCGACCCGTCTTTCCTTCCGTCTGGATGACGGGGGGCATCCATTCCCCCTCTTTTTTAGCCAGGTGTAGCATCTCCTTGATATCCCGAATCAGTTTGCCGGTTCCATCCCGGTCGGCTTTGTTGACGATAAACAGATCTGCCGTCTCCATGATGCCCGCTTTAAACACCTGAACCGCATCACCGCTGCCGGGAGTGAGGACCAATGCCACAGAATCGGCCATATGCATGATATCGATTTCCGATTGCCCTACACCTACCGTCTCAATAAAGATCACGTCGTAGCCGGCCGCATCCAGCACGCGGGCCGCCTGCCGGGTCGTCCCGGCTAATCCGCCGAGGCTCCCTCGGCTACCCATACTGCGGATAAACACGTCGACATCCAAGGAATGACGCCCCATGCGCACCCGATCACCTAACAGCGCGCCTCCGGTGAAGGGGCTGGTCGGGTCCACGGCCAACACGCCGACTCGAAGCCCCTGCTTTCGCAAATGGGCTGTCAAGCTGTCGACCAGGGTGCTTTTGCCGGCGCCCGGGGCCCCAGTCACCCCGACAAGGAAGGCTTTTCCGGTATAGGGATACAGCGCCTTCAACAATTCCTCGCTTCGGGGATCCCCCCCTTCCAGGGTGGTGATCGCCCGGGCCACACTTCGTCGATGGCCGGATCGGATCGCTTCTGCCCACTCCTTGATTGATTCGGTCATCTCTTGGTCCGCTCCATTCATTCCTTCATTAAGTGGTTGGCGATCACCAACCGCTGAATTTCGTTGGTCCCTTCATAGATTTGGGTGATCTTGGCGTCCCGCATCATGCGCTCCACAGGGTACTCACGGGTGTATCCATAACCGCCGAAAATCTGAACCGCTTCCACGGTGACATCCATCGCCGTATCCCCAGCGTGCAGTTTGGCCATGGCGGACGCCTTGCCGTAAGGAAGCCCCTGGCTCTCCAACCAGGCCGCTTGGTAAGTGAGCAGACGGGCCGCTTCGATCTGGGTGGCCATATCGGCCATCTTAAACTGGATGGCCTGCAGCTTGGCGATCGGTTTGCCAAACTGTTTCCGTTCCTTGGCGTAGGCGGCGGCGGCGTCCAGTGCCCCTTGGGCGATCCCGACTGCCTGAGCGGCGATCCCATTTCGTCCGCCGTCGAGGGTCATCATGGCGATCTTAAACCCTTGCCCCTCTTCCCCGAGCCGGTTTTCCACCGGAACCCGGCAGTCCTCAAAGATGATTTCCGTGGTCGGAGAAGAACGGATGCCTAGCTTCTCTTCCTTCTTTCCGATGGAAAAGCCTGGGGTATCTTTTTCCACGATAAACGCCGTCACACCGTGATGCTTCTTCTCTGGATCGGTGAGAGCAAAGACGACATAAATCTCCGCCTCCCCGCCGTTGGTGATAAAAATCTTGTTGCCGTTGAGGATATAGGAGTCCCCGTCCCGGACGGCGGTGGTTCGCATGGCGGCGGCATCAGATCCCGATCCCGGTTCCGTCAAACCGTAGGCGCCCAACTTCTCCCCTGTGGCCAAGGGGTACAGGAATCGCTTTTTCTGGTCTTCATTGCCGAATTTGTGGATCGGCCAGCTGGCCAGGGAGAGATGAGCGCTTAGAGTCACCCCGGTGGAGGCACATACGCGGGAGAGCTCCTCCACAGCGATGACGTAGCTGAGAAAATCGGATCCGACGCCTCCTTCCTCTTCCGGCCACGGGATGCCGGTCATCCCCAGTTCCCCCATCTTGTCAAAAATCGAGCGGTCAAAGCGCTCCTGCTCATCCCGTTCCGTGGCGGTGGGAGCCACTTCTTTCTCGGCGAACTCCCGCACCATTTTCCGCATCATCTCATGCTCTTCGCTCAGTTTAAACTGCATGATGAAGCCCCCCTTGTTGTCATCGGTCTCATCGGTCTTCATTTGATGGCGAAATGCTGCATCACGACCGTTTTACCGACGGGACGGCCAGTCAGAGGTTGAGCACTTGCCCGGCAATGACCAGCCGTTGGATTTCATTGGTCCCTTCGTAAATCTGTGTCACTTTAGCGTCACGGAAGAACCGTTCCACCGGATATTCCCGGGTATAACCGTATCCGCCAAAGATCTGCACTGCTTCGATGGCCACATGCATCGCCGTATCCGAGGCGAACATCTTGGCCATGGCGGATTCCTTGCGGCAGGAGTGGCCCTCCAGGTACCTGGTGGCCGCCTGATGGACTAAGAGGCGGGCCGCCTCCACCCGGGTGGCCATATCGGCCAATTTAAACTGATTCGCCTGCAGTTTTCCGATCGGCTTGCCAAATTGGTTTCTCTCCATGGCATAATCCCGGGCGGCTTCCAGAGCTGCATCGGCAATGCCCAAGGCCTGGGCTCCGATCCCGATCCGCCCGCCAGCCAGATTGGACAGAGCGATCTCATAACCCTCTCCCTCTTGGCCCAGCAGGTTTTCGGCGGGAACTTCTGCATCTTCCAAAGTAAGCCCTCTGGTGTTGGAGCCACCGAGCCCCATTTTCTTCTCTTTTTTTCCGATGATCAGTCCCGGTGTCCCTTTTTCCACGATAAAAGCGGAGATGCCCTTGGTGCCTTTTTCCGGATCCGTCACGGCAAAGGTGACATAAGTATCCGCCTCACCGGCGTTGGTGATAAAGGCTTTGCTCCCGTTCAGGATATACCGGTCCCCTTTCCGCTCGGCACGGGTCCGAATCGCGGACGCATCGGAGCCCGCCTGAGGCTCCGTCAAGGCGAAGGCCCCCAGATACTCCCCACGGGCCAAGCGGGGAACATACTTTTTCCGCTGTTCCTCGTTTCCATAACGAAGAATGGGAAACGTGCCGACGGAGGTGTGAACCGCCAGGATCACCCCCGCTGTGGCGCTCACCTTGGCGATCTCCTCCAGAGCGAGGATATAGCTGAGAAAATCGGAACCAGATCCGCCCCACTCCTCGGGAATAGGAATCCCCATCAAGCCCAGCCGGCCCATCTTTCCCACCACTTCCTTGGGAAACCGATCCTCACCATCCATCGAATCCGTCCAGGGGGCGATCTCGGAACGGGCAAACTCCCGCACCATTTTGCGCATCATTTGCTGTTCTTTAGTCAATTGAAGATTCATTCTGTCCACCCCTTTACACCCCTGACGGAGAATCTCATCCGTAAGTGTAGAAGCCTCTTCCGGTTTTTTTGCCCAACCATCCCGCTTTGACGTATTTGCGCAGAAGCGGACAGGGGCGGTATTTGGAATCGCCAAATCCGTCATACAGGGTTTCCATGATATAAAGGCAGGTGTCTAATCCGATAAAATCGGCCAGAGTAAGCGGGCCCATCGGATGGTTCATGCCCAGCTTCATCACCTGATCGACTGCCTCAGGCTCCGCCACCCCTTCATAAACAGCGTATATCGCTTCATTGATCATCGGCATCAATACCCGGTTGGCTACAAATCCGGGGAAATCGTTCACTTCCACCGGGTTTTTCCCCATTTCCCGAGCCAGTTGTTCCACCTTATGATACACCTCGTCGGAAGTGGCCAAGCCCCGGATCACCTCAACCAGTTTCATCACCGGAACCGGGTTCATAAAATGCATGCCGATCACCTGCTCCGGACGGCGGGTGACCGCTGCGATTTCGGTGATGGGAAGGGATGAGGTATTGGTGGCAAGGATGGTGTGAGCCGGTGCTGCCTCATCCAGCTGGGAGAAAACATCGGTCTTTACCTGCATGTTTTCCACTACGGCTTCCACCACGATATCCGCCTTGCCTGCAGCCTCCCTGAGGTTGGTAGTGGGGCGAATTCGACCCAGCACTTCCCCTTTTTCCCCTTCGGTCATCCTCCCCTTTTCCACTTGACGGGCGAGGTTTTTTGTAATCCCTTTCAAACCTTTTTGCACATAAGCCTCATCCAGATCCATCAGGCACACCTGAAACCCCGATTGGGCTGCCACTTGGGCAATGCCGCTGCCCATCTGGCCGGCGCCCACCACTGTAAACTGGCCCATGCTCAAATGTATCCCTCCTTCAGTTGTGAGGCCCGACATGGAAGAGATGGGCGGACCTGCCGCCCGTTTTCCTCTTACCAGAGCCCCTTCAGGTAATCTTGTTCTACCTATCGACGCTGTCTGGGGATGTCGTGTTCCCCCACCTTCCGTTGTACCCGTAGGGCACGAGTCCCCCAGGTCACTTCCGTTCCCGGTCTCGCTATGCACCCATAGGGCACAAGTCTCACCAGGTCACTTCCGTTCCCGGTCTCGCTATGCCATACGGCTTAGATGTGAGACCGTCCTGCCAATCATCCGGCTGCGGGCAGGGGCAAAGCCTTTTGGTAAGTGAATTCGATGATGTGAGTTGCCCCTAAATGCCCTTACATGCTGATTCTCCGCTGAGTCTGATGGCAATAGGCATCAGCCTATCATTTCAGAGTGCCTGTGGTGCATGGGTGCCACGAAGGGCCTAGATGATACGGACAAAACCGATCAATCCACCCGAACCAGGACCGCATCCCCCTGGGCGGATCCGCTGCAAATACCGGCGACTCCCAGTCCGCCACCGCGGCGGCGCAGTTCCTGAATCAGGGTGAGGATGATCCGGGCGCCGCTAGCTCCGATCGGATGGCCGAGGGCCACCGCACCGCCGTTTACGTTCACCTTTTCATCATCCCAGCCGAGAATTTTTCCGTTAGCCAGGGCGACGGCGGCGAAGGCTTCGTTCACTTCGAACCGATCGATCTGATCCAGAGTGAGGTTCTGTTTTTTCAGCAGCTTTTGGATGGCATAGGCGGGAGTGATCGGGAAATACCGGGCTTCCATCGCCACCGCCGCATGACCCAGAATGCGGGCCACCGGCCGAGCCCCCAGCTCTTCGGCCTTGTCCGCCGAAGAGAGAACCAGGGCACAAGCTCCATCGTTAACTCCCGGTGCATTGCCGGCCGTGATCGACCCATCCTTCAGAAAGACCGGTTTTAAGCCGGCCAGCTTCTCTACCGAGGTATCCCGCCGCGGGGCCTCATCGGTATCCACCACGGTCTCCCCTTTGCGCCCTTTTACAGTGACCGGCACAATCTCTTCCGCCATGAAGCCGCGATCGATAGCATTGATGGCCCGTTCATGGCTTCGTGCTGCCCAGCGGTCCTGTTCTTCCCGGGAGACCTTGTATTCCGCAGCTACATTACTGCCGTGGACGACCATATGCACCCCATCAAAGGCACACCAGAGACCGTCGTGAATCATGAGATCGACCACTTTCCCATCACCCATCCGCTGGCCCCAGCGGCCACCGGGGAGGATGTAGGGGGAGTTGGACATGGACTCCATGCCGCCGGCCACCACCACGCCCGCATCGCCTGCACGGATGATCTGCTCAGCCAAGGTGGCGCTCCTCATGCCGGAAGCACACACTTTATTGATCGTCTCCGTCCCCACCTCCCAGGGAAGGCCAGCCTTCCGTGCGGCCTGACGGGAGGGAATCTGTCCGGTTCCTCCCTGGAGCACCATTCCCATAATCACTTCATCCACCGCATCTGTCGGGACACCGGAACGATCCAGAGCTCCGCGGATCGCCGCCCCGCCCAGGTCCACAGCGGGCACATCCTTCAACCCGCCCCCAAACCTGCCGAAGGGGGTGCGGGCTCCGCCCAGTACGACTGTCTCCTTCATTGAAGCACCTCCACTAAATTCTCTACCGAGCGCTCGTTCGGATTTTATAAGTAAAAAAACGCTTCCAATATAAAGATTACTCTGTTTCCTCTGACTTGACAATGCTTTTTCGTCCTTTAAGAATAGATGGAAATTTTTATCCAATATTATCCGATTCCTTTCTGTAGCCGCTACAGGGGATCGGAGTGTCCAGTCGATCCCAGTTAATGGATGTGGGGTGCTCCCCGTTATACCTGATTCGGTCAGTTGGATCTTGCAGACCTTGGTGCTGCAGGATCAGTCGATCCAAATCAGCGAAGAGGTCTCCAGCAGCCCACCAAGCGGTCAGCGACAAGGAGTAGCAACATCACGAATGTCGACGCAAACCGCCCTTCTTTCGTTACAAACAAAAGAAAAACCCCGGAAATATCCGGGGGTCCGAACCATCAATGCACCCCTTCCGCGACCGGGGCCGGTTTTTCTTCAAAGTTTACCGAGAGGGCCAACACCTCGGCTACATCCATCGTCTTCACGTCATCTTCCACTTCCTTCGCTTTAGTCCCGTCACTCATCATGGTGAGACAGTAAGGACAAGCGCTTCCGATCAAGCTGGGGTTGACGGAGAGAGCCTGTTCGGTCCGGGCGGTATTGACGCGAACGCCGGACTGCTCTTCCAGCCACATCATACCGCCACCGGCGCCACAACACATGCCGTTTTCCCGGTTCCGTTCCATTTCTACCAATTCGATTCCCGGGATCGACTGGAAGATGAAGCGGGGGGCATCATACTCTTCATTGTACCGGCCCAAGTAACAAGAATCGTGGTAGGTGACCCGTTCCTTCACTTCCTTTTCCGGCTTGAGGCGTCCCTCGCGGATCAATTGGGCCAATAGCTGCGTATGGTGATACACTTCTACACCTTCCAGACCGAAGTCCGGGTATTCGTTTTTGATCACGTTATAGGCGTGGGGATCTGCTGTCACGATTTTTTTCACGTTATATTTCTTGAACTGAGCAATATTGTCCGTAGCCAACTGTTGGAACAAAAATTCGTTACCCATGCGGCGAGCGGTATCCCCGGAGTTCTTCTCCTTTTTACCCAGGATGGCAAACTTGACGCCGGCATGGTTGAGCAGTTTCACCAGGGAACGGGCCACTTTTTGGCTCCGGTTATCGTAGGAGGCCATGGAACCGACGAAGAAGAGGTAGTCAAAATCCTTCTGCTCTTTCACCGTCGGAGCTTCCAGCCCTTCTTCCAGGGCGTCGCGCCATTTCTCCCGCTCTTTCTTGCTAAGGCCCCAGGGATTCCCCTGACGCTCGATATTTTGGAAGGTGCGGGTAGCTTCTGCCGGCATTTTACCCTGGGTCAACACCAGGTGGCGGCGCATGTCGAGGATTTTATCGACGTGTTCGTTGGAAACCGGGCAGGCATCCTCACAGTTGCGGCAGGTGGTACAGGCCCACAGTTCCTCTTCCGTGATCACATCTCCGATCAGTTCCACCGGATAGTCGTAGTTCCCTTCCTCGTCACGGGTTGCCGCCACTTCCGTAGCTGCATTGGCCCCGCTGAAAGCGTAGGCGGGCATCCACGGACTCCGGGAGGTGATGGCGGCCCCTTTTTCCGTCAGGTGGTCCCGCATCTTCACCAACAGATCCATGGGGGAGAGCATTTTCCCGGTGCCGGCGGCGGGGCAGACACTGGTACACCGACCGCATTCGACGCATGCATAAAGATCGATCAATTGCTTCTGATCAAAGTTTTCGATCTTGTTGACACCGTATTCGGTGAGGGATTCGTCCTCAAAATCGATCGGCTTCAGCTTAGACGGCGGATCCTGCCGCTTTAAAAAGGTATTGACCGGCGCCACCAGCAGGTGGAAGTGTTTGGACTGGGGGACATAGACCATAAAGGCCAACAGGTCCAAAGCGTGAATCCACCAGAAGATGTAGAATGCGACAGCGGCGGCTTCTGGTGACATCCAGGAGAAGGCCGCGGCGATCGTCGAGGAAACCGGAGTGGCCCAGGCCGGGAGTTCTCCGGTTATGCCCCAAATGTGTTCAAAGGCGGTAGAGAACAGAATCGAGGTCATCAACACAGACAGGAAAATAACAACCAAACCGGCTTTAAAGCCTCGCTTCAACCGGGCCAATTTTTCCACAAAGCGACGGTAGAAGGAATAGAGCGTCGCCAACAAAACGGCGGTCACGGTGATCTCCTGGATCAGCATAAATACCGGATAAGCCGGCAACGGCAAATGTTTCCCGGGAAATAGCCCCTTGATAAAGAGGTCGATCGCCCCAAACTGAATGATAATAAAGCCGTAAAACATCACCACGTGCATAATCCCACTTTTGGGATCCTTCAACAGCTTCTTCTGTCCGAATACATTGACCAGCACCTCGTTGATACGGGCCTTCATATCCGTGGAGAAGTCAGCCGGTTTTCCCAGACGAATATAGGTGTACCTGGCATACACCACCTTGGCCGTCAGATAGACGCCATAACCGGCAACGATGATAAAGGCTAGCAGGTTGATGATTTCCAACACGGACACGTTGATTCACTCCTTTTTTAGCAAGAGTCGGCTGAAGGCGAATATTCGTACTGTTTAAGCGCTCCGTACCCGATTCCGGTCCGGGTGAACCTCCGTTCCACCTGACAACGATTTCATCAGCTGAGTCTTCCCGTTAGTGGTAGGTCCATTGTAGCATAAAATGAGTGGGTATTCATTCACCCCTTTGTCTTTTATTTTGAAACCGCTTCCTCCCATTATGGTAACCGGTGGGTGGAAACTTGTCGAGACAGGGCTGGTTAGGGCCGTATTTATCAGCTGGAAGGATTTTTCTGAACATTATATAAATTATATAAAAAAGGAAATGGAGGTAACTTTTATGAAGCGCCTGTTTTCTTTATTGCTCATGACCGCTCTGGTGACCACATCTTTATTCACATTCGGGATGAGCGGGAACGTTTACGCCGCAACTACTTGGAATTACACTGCGTTGGGGGATTCTCTGGGCACCGGTTTTGGTGCTTGGTACGGGTATGTTTCGCGATACCGGGATCATATGGAGGATGACACTGGCATCACCGTCAACCTGAATAATTTAAGCGTGAACGGGTGGACCAGCACCGATCTCTTAGACGCCCTCAAAAACGATCCCTCCTATCGGGAGGCCGTGGCCTCCGCCGACGTGGTCACCTGGGACGTGGGGGGAAACGACATGCGCAAGGCCCGTAACAGCTATATTTCTGAAACATGCGGAGGTGCGAACAATGAAGACTGCCTCCGGGAAGCGGTGGACACCTTTCAATCCAACTGTGAGCATCATCCACGACTTGCGGGCCGAAAAGCCCACCAACTTCAAGACGATGAACGTCTACAATCCCTACGTCAACGAAGACAAAGCCGCCCCCAGTTATGACGGATCCACCACCCGTTTTGCTGTATTTAAACCTTATCTCGATGAAGTGAACCAATTTATCGACAACCAACAATCCCGCGGTTACGAGATGGCCGATATCTACACCGCCTTCAACGGCCCCAACCACGACCAGGATCCTGGCGACAAGGGATATATCTTCTTAGACGGACTCCATCCCAACGATACCGGTCATCGAGTGATCGCCGAACACTTCCGGAGCTTAGGCTACGATCCCCTGCAATGAACAGGCAAAAAAGGGCCTTCGGTCAATCCATCCGGAGGCTCTTTTAAGGGTCGGCTTTTTTCGACAGCTGAAGCGAAAAAAGAAACATAAGGGAGTGTTGTGGGGGATGTACGTCGCCACAGAGGCACGGAATCGGGGCATGGGACAAGCCCTGCTGAAAGAACTCCTGCGTCGTGCCGAAGGGCTCGTCGGCCTAGAAAATCCAATTGACAGTAACCGCCCCCAACACCACGGCCAAAAAGCTGTATCAACAAGCCGGTTTTCGATGTGTATGTTCTTCATCTGTCTTCATAAGAAAAGCCCGGCGGAAGTGGACACCGGGTTTTAACCTTCGTTTTCTCACAGCATGATGGGCAGCGCATAAATGACGATCACCGCAAGGTATATGAATAGGAGACACATCAAGGACAACAGTCCGACCAAGCTCCAACCGATGATCGACCTCACCAAGGGATTTTGTTGATTCACCCACGCGGCGACCCGGTCCTTTCCCAACATCCAGAAAGGCTTTTTTGGGGGTCGTTTCCGCTGCTGTATGTGTTGGCGGCGTTGGGGGGGATGCCGACTGGGTATCGCCGATGAATCCGCCGTCACCGGGTCAACCGGCCCCGTCATCCCGTTCCCTCCCTTCCTTTCCTGTCTCCGACTCATGGTTTCCTTTCTCACCGTAACGGAAATCACTCCCTATTGGTCAGACCTACCGTCGATCAGAATCAGAAAACAGCGACTCGAGGTGCGTTTTTTCTTCGTCTCCACGGTTTTGGCTGACTCTGAATCCGTTTCTGAAAGCTTTCTCTTTTAAGCTTAGTCGTTGCACTCCCTGCTGGCTATCGGCCGAAGGTACAGGTTGCACCCCCGACCTTCGGCTTATCTCCATGGATCGTATGAAGAAAAACCATTTTTCTCGCGTAAGACGAAATCTTTAGGGGAGGTTGCTTATTTATGAATGTGGATCAGGTGAAAACGGAGCGGCTACCCCTGCGCAAACCAGAGCCAAAGGATGTAATCGATATCTTTTCTATCGAAGGGGATCCCGCCACCAATCGCTATCGGCCCGCCGGTCCGATGAAAGACCGACAGGAGGCGGAAGAAACCTTGAAACAATGGCGAACAGACTGAGCCAAGGATGGGTTTGGCTATTGGGCGGTGGTGTTGCCTGAGACAAAAAAGGTGATCGGGATCGGAGGAATCCGGCGGGATTACTGGCAGGAACAAGAAGTATTAAACCTTTACTACCGCTTTTCCCCCCGGGCCTGGGGCCACGGTTATGCAACGGAGGTGGCACAGGCCGCCGTCCAGATAGCCCGTCGGTATCTGCCGAATGTGCCCCTCGTGGCCCGCATTCGCCCCGCCAACACCCCCTCCATCCGGGTGGTGGAACGGATCGGCCTCCGTCGTCGTCCCCAGTGGGATACAGCGGAACACCAGTTGTTTGTTTTACCCTCCTGATCCTGTCAAGTGGAGCGGCGCTTCCCCTCGTCTCTAAACAAACATTTAATCACAACGCTTCTCGATGGAACACTGAGAAGCTGCTGCTCAAAGAGGGTGATCATCGTAAATAGAGCCGTTTGGTTATCGGGCAGCCGGGAAACCGGCTAGGAAGCCTCACCAGGTTTTTCTTTGCAGGTCGGCGGCAAAAATTTGTACAGGATGCCCGCAAAAAACCGTGTCCGTTCGAACCACAATCCATTTTTGCGGGCGACGCGCCGGGAGCGAATGTTGTCCGGGTGAATGATGGAGATCACCCGCTTCTCCCCTTGTGCTTGAGCCAACTGTTTCAACTGGGAAGCCGCTTCCAGGGCATAGCCCCGCCCCCAATAAATGCGAGCCAGCCAGTAAGGCCTAACCGACGGGTCGGGCTAATTCCTTGGTTTCCAACCGAAAAAACCCCGCTCCCCAGGGTTCCCGACCCCGAACGGTGGAACATCCGGCGGGCCGCCTCCGTTCCAGGCGGAATCGCTTGCCCGTTCCCGATAAAATGCATCCTTTCCGGATCGGAAATCAAAGACGAAAAAAAGATCATCCGCCTCCTGATAGAACTGAAACCTCAACCGCTCGCTTTCGATGATTTTCCCATCATCTACATCCTCCGATCCATGAGTTTGTAAAAACCGGGACTTACCCCTCGCCGCTCATCGCGATCGATTCCCCGTTCGGTCGAGGATGGGTAAAAATATCCTCAGATGCCTGGGGAAAAAGGATTGACCTTTACGTTACGTAAAGCTTTACGGTGGGAGTGAGGAGGTGAACCGATGGAATATACCGTGCAGAAGCTGGCCCAGCTGGCGGGGGTCAGCTCCAGAACCCTGCGGTATTACGATGAGATCGGCATTTTAAACCCGGCGAGGATCAACGCGTCCGGATACCGGATCTACGGCCCGGCGGAAGTGGACCGACTGCAGCAAATCCTGTTCTACAAAGAATTGGGGTTCCGCCTGGAGCAGATCAAACAGATCGTGACCGACCCCGGTTTCGACCGAACTCGCGCTTTGCAAGAACATCGCCAGCAGCTTCTCGCCGAGCGGAAACGGTTGGATGTACTGATCCACAATGTGGAAAAAACCATCGCCTTTATGGAGGGGAAACAAACCATGACGGATAAGGACAAATTTGAGGGGTTTAAAGAACAATTGATCGAGGAGAACGAAAAGAAGTACGGTGAGGAGATTCGAGCAAAGTACGGCGACGAAGTGGTCGACCGATCCAACGAAAAGCTGAAAAACATGACCCAGGAGCAGTTTGAAAAATTTAAGCACCTGGAGAAAGAGATCAAAACCACCTTAGCAAAAGCATTTAAAAACGGCGACCCTGCCAGTGACATCGCCCAACGTGCAGCCCACCTGCACAAGCAGTGGTTAACCCATTGCTGGGATAACTACAACAAAGAAGCCCATGCCGGCCTGGCCCAGATGTATGTGGATGATCCACGGTTCACCGCGTACTACGATGAGGAGCAACCCGGCATGGCGAAGTTTTTGCGAGATGCCATCCACATCTACACGGGTTTTAAGCGCTAAGTGGCAGTATTCGGTTGTGATCCCGTTGTCTGGCCACACAAAAATGGGTAAGGGAATAACAAACACCCCACCAGTCAGAGAAGTGAAATTGGTGGGGTGTTTTCCTGCTCAACATCGGTTGAAGCCAGACACTAAAACATACTGTTTGGGTTGGTGCCATCAGCTCCAGAGGTCGAGTTTTATGATTCGCCGACGAATGCCCAACGGGAGATTGCACAGTGTGACCAAGGGGGCTTTATGAAACGAGAAAAAGGCTTGGTGTCAGCGGATCCATGACCAAATATAAATCATTCCCTCCGCACAAATTAATAGCAACGGTTGGTTAAGGAGGGTCATGATGAAACGACGAACCATCTGGATGATTGTGCTGGGTTTGGCTTTTGCGGGGGTTCTCTCCGTTTATTTTTTAGAACCTGAGATGGCATATATGCCCGCGACAGACAAGGTTTTAAACCGACCCGATTCATCGGAACAAGAAACGACCTATTATGATCTTAACGGAAAAACCCTCTCTGCAAAGGAAGGGAAACAACATCCGGAAGCGGTTGCCGTCACGCCTTCTCTTATAAAATCCGGACGTGAAACGTTCTATAAAGAAACCTTTGGGAACGAGGTGTTTTTGACGGACATCGTGGGCTTAGTGGACGGCCCCCTGACCATTCCCAAGATCATGAAAGCGATCCTCCAGCTGAAAGGAAAAGGAACCGACAACCTACAGGTGGAGTTGGCCCAAACCGTTACCCTCGGAGGGAAAACCTATCGGAAGGGGAGCAAAATCGACACTGGAATCGATGTCCCCAAGGGATCCTTTATGCCGTTGGGGATGCCGGTAAAATTCCGAGAGGGACAGCTGAAGGTGGGCGTTTCCTGCGCCGCCTGTCATGCCACAGTCGACCGGCAAACCAAAAAGGTGGTGGAAGGAGCGGCAAACAGCAATCTCAACCAAGGCCTGCTCTTGGCGATGGGCACCAATTCCGCAGCTTACTTTACCCACACTCAGCTGACCCCCCGTCAACTAGCCGGGTTAAAGCGATATTTGGATGATCCGAAACAGTCGCTGCCAGAACCGAAGGCGATCGAAAAACAGGTGGATCAGGTATTTTCCAAATGGCCGAGAGGGAGCTTCGACTCCACCATCGACCTAAAGAGCAATCCGACGAAAATCCCCGATTCCTTTACATTCGGGGCTCATCCTTACGGCTGGAGCGGGTTTGCCTCCACCGGTCCGTTTCACGGATTGAGCGTCTTTTCTAACAATGTCCACGCCCAAAATTCAGATACTCTCACTCAAGCGGACGCCAGTCCGGCCCTCTTTGGCATTCCCAAGGAAGCGTATTTAGGCACCATCCTCCAAAACGCTGCCCATCCCCGGTTCCGCTACCGCCCTGAAGACGGGAAAAAACCGTCTCAATTCTTCGCTTCCGTGGACCCCACCCCGGGGACACCCGGTGTCAACGAGGTGGTCGTACCTCCCACTTTCCCGAAATCGACACCGGTGGCACCGGCGGGGGTGTTGATCAGTTCTCCAGGAACCAAGGTGGGGCAACAAAACAACGCCATGGCCGCCTGGCAAAATACCCTCGTTCCTCCCAAAGCACCGGTTACCCTGGATGAGAAGAAGGTAGAACGCGGCCGGAAGGTCTTCCGACGGGCTGGTTGCATCCGTTGTCACGCAGGGGGAGCTTTCACCCGCAATCGCATCATTCCGGCTGATATCGTAAAAACTGAGCCGTCCCGAGCCCAGGCACTAAAAAAGACGGGCAACCGTTTCGGTCCCCCGATACTGTATCGACCCGATACACCAGTTCCGCCTCCGAAAGGGGCGCGAACCTTGAAAGTCCCCTATGATTCAAAAAAAGTACGCTTGGGATTTGCCCACGGAGACTCCCCCGGTGGCTACAAAACTCCCAGTCTGAAGGGGTTGTACTGGCGAGCTCCGTACCTCCATGATGGGGGAGTGGCCGTCGGCCTACGACAGGAAAAAGGGGTCACAGGCACGTTGTTGAAAGGAATCCAACCCGATCCGTTCAAGAGCTTAACCGCCTTGCTGGATAAAGATATCCGCCAACAAGTCATACAAGCTAATCAAGACTCGCCGGACTTGCGATCCTTGCATATTCAAGGAATCGGACACGAGTATTGGGTGGATGACAACACAGGGTTTTCAAAAGAGGAGCAACAAGCGTTGGTGCACTATCTTCTCTCCCTGCCTGAGAAAAAATAACTCTCCGAACTGTAAGCAAGGGGTGCGTAACGGTCCCCATACTCTCAAGGAGACTTCCACCCCCGATTACCTCTCTTTGTGTAAAACATCGTATCTTGCTTATCACTTCCCCCAGTTAAACGGGGGTTTTGTATTGGAAACAGCAAAGACTTGGATCACACCGCCAACAAAAACAACACCGAAAATTCACAAAATGATGGCCGAACCCCTGTGGATGGGATCAAAAAAGGAAGCCATCCATTCCCTCAATCGGCCCATAAGAGCCTTTTTTCATTAATCGTCTTCAACTTCCCAAACAAATCGCTTTCGAGTGGCGTCTATGGCCTTTATCCCCGCCCAACAGGAAAAAAAGAGGCCCGAGCATGATCATGGACCTTCGTCGTGTACAACATTCATGGGGGATTCGTCCATCAACAGTCGTTCGTCACCCACCAGAGGGATGGAACAAAAGTAGAGGTTCAGCCATCCTTCACTTTTTTCAATCCGAGTGATGGTTCCGTTTGTATCTTTATGCTCCCAAACTGAATACCGCCAGATCAGGCCCAACTCCCGATTGTTGACCTTCCGTTAAAATCATCGATAACTTCTTCCTTGATCAGGATTGGAGGAGAAGTTTTTAAGGACATGGGCATCATTCCTTGTCTTCATCTGTGATCGGTTATTAGACTGCCCAAAAAAGGAAGGGCTATCGGGATTCACCTTATTCTTCTCGGTATCCAAAAAGAAGAATGCCGGCTCTATGGGCCGGCTTCCGGGTTGGGGAAAGATATGGGGTCAAAGAAAAATGGTCAGGCGTTCTATAAAGGGTAGTAAAAAAACAAAGAACGATCAAATCTGTTCCAAATGTTCATTTTGCGTCGCAATGACTCACCCATGCAATTACATCTCCTGTCACACTCCGCGCTGCTTCATCTGTCTAATCCGGGGCTTTAGAAGTATCATTGCTCATCCGCCGCTCCAATTCCCGAACGAGGAAGGAGGCGACATCAGGAGCGAGGGAACCGGGGCCGAAGCCGGCGTCAAAACCCAGTTCCAGGGCCATTTCGTGATTGATGCGGGGGCCGCCGCAGACAAGGATCAGCCGATTTCGGAGACCCTCCGCCTCCGTCAATTCCACCAGGCGAGTCAGGTTGTCGATATGGACCCCCTTCTGGGTGACCACCTGGGAGACGAGAAGGGCATCGGCATCCCGCTCGATCGCCTCGGCCAGCATCTCCTCGTTGGGGACCTGGCTGCCCAGGTTGTAGGCCTCAATCTCGGGGTAGCGTTCCAGCCCGTATTCCCCATCGTATCCCTTCATGTTCATAATGGCATCGATGCCGACGGTGTGGGCATCGGTGCCGGTGCAAGCCCCGATCACCACCAGTTTGCGCCCAATCCGTTCCCGGATAAAGCGGTTGATCGCCTCGTAATTCATCCGTCCGCCGTCGTCCACCTTAGGTACCCGAATCGAGGTGAAATCGACGGTATGGGTGCATGTTCCGTAGACGATAAAAAAGGTATACCCTTCCCCCAGATCATCCATATGATAAACCTGGGGTTCCTCCAATCCCATCTGCGCCGCCAGTTGACGAGCCGCTTGGCGGGCCTCCTCCCCGCAAGGGACCGGCAGGGAGAAGCTGAGCTGGACCGCCCCGTCGCCCAACGTGTCGCCATAGGGTTTAACGCGTTGGAAGTCCACGGCCATGGACCGACCCCTCCTCCCGCGGATCCAGTCCGACCCTTCTTTTCAGCTCCGCCTCCAAGGGATTGTAATAGTTTTCGTCCTTTTCCAGGACACCAGACAATCCCTTGCCGCCGGTGGGGCTTCGCTTCACATCGGCCAGCATGCCCCGCTCCAGTGCTGTAAACAACCCGATCCGCTCCACTTCCTCCAGCATACCGACAGCCCGGTCGAGCACTTCACGGGCTCTGGCTTCCACCCGGCCGCCAGACACAAACTGAATCTCCTCGCCCAAGTGGCGGGCGTTGTTAAAAATGTACTGCGCATTTTCGATGGCCAGTTTGCGGTCGTGAATATGGGGCGTGTGCATCGCTTCCGTCATCATACCGAGGAGTTGCACCCCCTGGCCGGTCAGGATGCTGACCAGGTTAAACATAGCGTCCTGGACATGCCCTTTGAAGATGTTACCGGTCATGTGTTTGGTGGGAGGCATATATTTGAGAGGGGCCTCGGGAAAAATCTGCCTCGACAACTGGGCCTGAGCCAGTTCCAGCAGAAAGCCGTCTTCAAGCTCCGGGTTGATCTCGAAGGCGTGACCCAGTCCCATCTGTTCCGGCGGGAGTCCCGCCAAAAGGGCAAACTGTTCGTTGATAAACTGGGAGGCCAACACGGTGTGGGCCGCTTCCACCGCATCAGCGGTAGTCAGGTAGTTGTCTTCACCGGTGTTGATCATGATTCCGGCATAACCGTTGATCAGACGGGAAAAAGCCTGGTCAATCAAGGTGCGTTGCATGTTGATATCCCGGAACAGGATGCCGTAAAGGGCGTCGTTCAGCATTACATCCAGCCGCTCCATCGCCCCCATGGCGGCGATCTCCGGCATACAGAGACCGGAGCAATAATTGCAAAGGCGGATGTAACGGCCCACCTCTTCCCCCACTTCGTCCAAACCCTGGCGCATCAAACGGAAGTTTTCCTGAGTGGCGTAGGTACCGCCAAACCCTTCCCGGGTCGCCCCGTAGGGGACATAGTCGATCAGGCTCTGCCCGGTGCTGCGGATCACCGCCACGATATCCGCTCCCTGGCGAGCCGCGGACTTCCCTTGGATGATGTCTTCATAGATATCCCCGGTGGCTACGATCACATAGAGATAGGGCTTCCTCCCCTCCCCGAGACGGCGGATTTGTTCCTCTCGTTCCCTCCGATTGGCGGCGATCCGTTCCAGCCCTTGGGCGGCCAACCGCTCCCCTTCCCGCAGAAGGGACGCCCACTCCACCTGGGGAATCTCCGTCAAGCTGAGGGAGCCGGCGGCAACCCGTTCCGCCACCTGCTGAGGGGTGATGTTCTCATGCAGGGCGGCATTCACCACCCAACTGGCGGCACCCGCCGACAACCGGCCTTGTTCCAACAGATGATCCACCACCACATTGGGAAGAGGAACCCCCTCCGTATCCACGCCGTCAATGCCTAAAAGCCGCAGGACCGTTCGTTCCACGGCGACGGTGGTTTTCTTTTCCAGTTCCCTGTTCACATCGGCGGCGATCCGAGCCGCCGCTTTTCGCCCTCGGTCAATCTGCCCTTGATCCAGCCGCAGCTTTTCTCTCATCCTCCAACCCCCTTATGTTCCGTCTTCTCTGCGGATCGGCTCAACCTATTCCGGGCTTCCTTGAGAATGGCGGGAGGAATACCTAACATCCCGGCGATAGAAAGCGCATCCCGAGGAATCGACTCTCCCGACCAGGGGAGAAGCCGGTAATCCATCCGCTCTTCCAACATTCGCTCCCAATCTCCCTCCGCGGTTTCCGCGGGCAAATCCGACAGACCCGCTACCCGGTACACCTGAATTCCCGATACTTCCAGTACTTCGCTGAAATGGGTCACCTGGAGCGACCAGTTCCTTCTCTCAGCCAGATAGCTGGTAAGTGACGCTGATAGAGCCGCCCCCTCCAGCGGATGAGTGCCCCGCCCCGGCTCATCGATCAGCAAAAGGCCGGCTGAAGGGCGCTGCAACACCTCGGCGATCCTTTTCACTTCCGCTCCAAAGGTGCTGAGACCCGCTTGCACATCCTGTCCGTCCCCGATCACCCCGGTAATCCAGTTCACTAAGGGCATAGAACAGGTGCGGGCCGGCACCAGAAATCCATATTGCCCCAGGGAAGCGATCAGTCCCACCGTGGTTAAAGCTACGGTTTTCCCACCCATGTTGGGCCCGATGATTCCCGTCACTCCCTGGCGAACCTCGATGTCCACCGCTGTAAAGGAACGGCCTTTTTCCTCCAGAGACCGAGCCGTGAAGGGATGGACCCCGCCCCGGATCCGAAACGCCCGCCGATCCGGCCCAGGACGGGTCCCGTTCCATCTCTCTGCCATCCGCATCTGAGCCCAGTAGAGGTCAAAGCGGGCAACTTCCTCCACTGCTCCACTCAGGAACCGGGTCTGGGGACGAAAGCGATCTGCCAAGTGACGCAACACTTCTTCTTCCACCGCTTCCAGCCGGTCCGCCGCTTCCGAGCGACGACGGCAAGCCTCCTTCACTTCCGGGGTGGGCGCCGGGCGAAATACCACTTCAAAGGGGGTCTTACGTACCGTTTCCAGCCGGGGATCAGCAAGCAGCGCCGCCAGGTGGGGGGCCTGGCGATCCACCACCCACTCCCCCTCCCGGTTCCGCTGCAGAGGAAACACCTGCTCCACATCGCCGGCGGCCTGTTCTTTCTTCTCCCGTACCTGGTGTTCCGCTTCCTCCAAAATTTGCTGCCACTTTTGTAACCGGGAATCAAAGGAGGCTGCAAGGGAGAAGGAAGGAGTGAGCACCGGATCCGGATTTAACCGGCGCAATACCGACTCCCACGCTTTGACCCCGTATGACAGAGGGAACCTGGGGGCTATCTCCACAATCAAGGAGCACAGTTTCCATCCGTGCCACAAAAACGTTTTTACCTGGAACCAGTCTGATACCGTCAGAGTGGCCCCCTGCTGCAACCTCCCGATGGCATCCGTCGGATCTGACAGCCGGGACAGGTGATGTTCCAGGTGAGGAACTGCTTCCGGTAAGGTTTGCTTCGCCTTTAGGAGCTGCTCCTGCGTCGCAAGATGGGCTTGCCATTGGGCTTCCTCCCCGGGCATGAAGGGGATGAAGGACCGCTTTTTCCTCCGCCCCATCGGGGTTCGGGGCGAAAACTGCGACCAGATCTCCTCCCAGCGGAGTGCCCGCCGGGTCTCCTCATCCATCCACACCATTCATCCCCCACTTAAACATTGGTTGATCCCATCCAACACCTCCGCCTGATCCCGGATGGCGTCAAAGACAGGTACAGGCGCGCAGATCCGAGCCGCCCGCTCCTTCATCTCTTCAGGATCAAAGGCGTAACCGTCAGGGGAGACCGGGTTGACCGCCACTGCGGCCAACCGTACTCCCTTCAGATAGGAGAGCGTTCCTCCCTTTCGGTAAAAGCGGCGGAGTGCTGTCAAGGAGACGAAAGAACGGGTGGGATCCGTCAGCACCACCGCCGGGGGACGGTTAGCGGCGGACGCCAACAACTCCAGTCCCCGGTCTGTCAGTGATCCGGGCAGGGCGAGGCCCTCCCACTCCCCAGCCGTCCACATCGACCGCACCCGATCCGCCAGGAGAAGAGAGGTGAAAGGAAGGGTCTCCAACCGACCTTTGCGGATGCCGACAACCCGCCCTCCGACCCGAGCGGCCTCCGCGGCCGATCGCAGCAGCGGATCCTTCGCTTCCGGCAGGGTGATCAGTCGGATCGCCTCCTCCATTTTTTCCATCACCCCATCCAGAGAATGGGCCATCACCGCTCCAGCGACACATACCGCCGCATCAGTCACCCAAGGACTGGCAGCTGCTCTACGGTCATAGGCACCATCCACCAACACCCGTTCCGCTCCCTGGGCCAACAGCCGTGCGATAACCTCCCGCACCTCCTCTGTCCGCGTCACCCCCGCCAGTTTGATCCGGGTCCGGCGTCGAGCTCGGGCCAAGGTGACCCGTCCCAATGGCGAATAAAAAGGGGTCGACTCCACCAGCTCCCAGTCCCCGCCCCTTTCATCCAACAGGGAAGCGGCCGTGGCCACCAGGCATCCAGGAGGAATCATTACAACCGGTTTCGGCTTCAGACTCCAGACATCCCATTCCTCCCCATCTACTCCAATGCTGAGGATGCCGAGAGAACGCCCGACGGCTGCTTCCCGCTCCGCCAAGCCACAGAGCACAGTGGTTTTGCCCACGTTTTTAGCCAGACCGATCACCGCCAGAGACCGTACAGGGCCCTTATTCATGATTTGGTGATAGGGGGCTTTTCCCGAATCCGCCGTTTTTTCCGTTCGAAGTCCCCACGCCGCTCCTCCCGGGAGAGTACCTTGGGTTCCAAGTTGATCCGTTCATCCGCCATTAAGGAAGCGAGGCCGACATTTTTCCCTTCCGCGGCCTGGCAGTACTCGCAGTTTTCAGAATCATGCTCCTGATAATGGTCCGGTTCGGGGTAGGTAGTGATCACACCTTCGAAATTGCGCAGCACCGTCTTTTGGGAGCTCTGGGAGATCACATAATTGGGTGCCACCGGGATTTTGCCCCCTCCTCCCGGCGCATCCACCACGAAGGTAGGCACGGCATATCCCGACGTGTGTCCCCTGAGATACTCCATGATTTCCAAGCCCTTGGAAACGGGAGCCCGGAAGTGGCTGATCCCCTCAGACAGATCGCATTGGTAAATGTAATAAGGGCGGACCCGGGTTTTAACCAGCTCGTGATTCAGTTTTTTCATCACGTGGGGGCAGTCGTTGATCCCGGCCAGGATCACGGCTTGATTGCCCAGAGGAACCCCTGCATCGGCCAACATTTCACAGGCTCGGCGCGCTTCCGGGGTGAGTTCCTTGGGATGGTTGAAATGGGTATTCAGCCAGACCGGATGATATTTGCGCAGGATCTTGCAGAGATTTTCCGTGATCCGCTGGGGAAAAACAACCGGGGCCCGGGTTCCGATGCGGATGATCTCCACGTGGGGAATCTCCCTTAGGTGTTTCAATACATACTCCAACACCCGGTCGTTGACCAAGAGACCATCTCCGCCGGAAAGAAGCACATCCCGCACTTCGGGGGTGTTTCGGATGTAGTCGATGCAGGCATCCATCTGCGGCCGCCCCACCCCCATCCCGATCTGCCCAGAAAAACGGCGGCGGGTGCAGTAGCGGCAATACATGGAACACTGGTTGGTGATCAAAAACAGCACCCGGTCCGGATAACGGTGAGTCAACCCCGGAACCGGCGAATCCGTATCCTCCAGCAGCGGATCCTCCATATCGTAGGGTGTCTGCTCCAGTTCCCGAGAGAGGGGGACCGACTGCATCCGAATCGGACAGGAGGGATCTTCTGGATCCATCTGCAGAGCGTAGTAGGGAGTGATATTCAATGGAATGGTCCGGTTGGAAATGCCCACCCCTCCGATTTCATCCTCCTTCAAGTTGACCACTTTTTTCAGGTCCTCTAGATTGCGGATGGTATGGGTCAACTGCCACAACCAATCATTCCATTGCTCCTCGGTCACATCTTTCCACAGTTCGATCTCTCGCCAATCTCGCACCATGATATCCTTCCTTTCCCCAGTATTCTTAGCTTTTTCCGGAACAAAGGGGGTATGGGGTCAACGGGCCGGCATCAGGAAATGTCGGGGACCCGACCCCTATCTAAGCTTGGGTGGCAATCGGTGCCGTTTCGGGTACATGCCGCCGCACACGATTCCGAGATCGCTCTAAGCCTCAGGAGAGCACAAGTCGCACCTGGGTCGCTCCGCTTCCGGTTGCGCTATCGTTCATCCTTGTGGGATCATCGACGGGGCTGCCTTGGTCAGTCTGCCGCCACCTGGTAGCGCGCTTCCAGGATTGCCCGCAATTCAGGGGATTCCCGCAGAGTGTTGAGAGCCAGGTCCGCGTGGCCAGGGGCATAGCCGTTGCCGATCATCATGCGGACATCCTTGCCCAGTCCCTCGGCTCCCAAGGCGGCGGCGGTAAAGCGAACCGCGGTACTGAAGTAATACACCGTCCCGCCATCACGGGTGGCCAGGATCGCCGCCAGCTCCGTATCCGGTACATTGACGCAGTTGACGGTGACATCCGTTAATACTCCATCCGTGACTCGAGTGACTGCGTCCAATACCGCCACCGGGTCCCGGGCATCCACCGGAATCACTTCGTCGGCCAAACCGAGGGAACGAATCTCCTGGCATGCCGCTTCCCTCGTTTCCAAGGCCAGCACCTGGCCAGATGCCCCCACCTTGCGCCGAGCCTGATACAGAGAGAGAAGCCCCGATTTCCCCCCGGCCCCCAGCACAGCTACCCGCTGACCCGAGTGGAGGATGCGAGCCACCTGAGCCGGAGCCCCGCACACATCGAGCACAGCCAGAGACAACGCCTCTGACATATCATCGGGAAGGAGGGCGTAAGGGCCGCTGGCGAACAATACGGCCCACCCCCGCACATCCACCTGACCCGTCGCCATATCGACAGCATCGATGGCGGTCAGCGTCAACGGCGTCAAGGAGAGGGAAACCAGTGTGGCGATCCGTTCCCCCGGCTGGACCTGGCCGGAAAAAGAGGAACCTTTCTTCGCCACTCGCCCGATCAGCATCCCCCCGGAACCAGTGACGGGGTTGTGCATCTTTCCCCGTTCTCGCACCGTATTCAGGATCCGGTCCTTCACACCCTCGGGATCCCCTCCTGCCGCTTCTTTCATCTGGTTGAAAGAGGCGGAGTCGATATTGAGGCGGGTCACCTCGATTAAGAGTTCACTCTCATGACAGACCGGTTCCGCGTCCAACTTCCAAGCCGACTGGGGTAATCCCCCCTCCGGCTCCATCACTCGGTGCACTCCGAACCGGTGTCCCTCCTGCTTCAATTCCAACCTAGCACCTCCTCATCCACTAAATAATGCAAAATGGATGCCAATATAAAAATCCCATACAGGAGGGATATTTGGCCCCAAACAAAAAAGAAGCGCCGAATTTCTGGCGCCCTCCATCTATCTGTTTCGCTTTCGCAACTTATATTGCAGGGTTTGTCGGGGAATGCCCAAACGGATCGCCGCCTGCCGGACGTTGTTCCCTGTCTCTGCCATCGCTTCCTGTATCAATCCTTGTTCGACGCGGGCCAACACCTGAGGCAAGGACTCCCCGTCACCGATCCCGATCGGCTCGGCGAGGCTGGCCCGACGTCGCCCGATATCCATGTGACGCGGCAGGTGTTCCAACCGGATCCGGTCTCCCTCCACCTGGTTCATCGCCCCTTCGATGGCATGCTCGAGTTCCCGGACGTTACCCGGCCAGTCATAGGAAGCAAACAAAGCTTCCACCTCTTCAGTCACCCCAGTCACCAACGTTTGGAAACGGTAGTTATACTTGCGGATAAAATGGTGGATCAACAGGGGCAAGTCTTCTCTCCGCTCCCGAAGCGGGGGAAGGTCGATACGGACCACTTGAATCCGGTAATAAAGATCTTTGCGCAACCGCCCTTCTCGGACGCTCACCTCGGGATCCTCATTGGTCGCAGCCAAAATCCGCACATCCACCGACCGTGTCCGTACATCCCCCACCCGGCGCACCGCCTGATCTTCCAACACCCGTAACAACTTCGCTTGCAGATCCACCGGCATCGCATGAATTTCGTCGAGAAACAACGCCCCCCCTTCCGCCAGTTCAAAGAGCCCCGGCCGATCCTCCGCTCCGGTGAAGGCACCACGAACCGTGCCAAACAGAATCCCTTCCAGGAGCGATGAAGGGATAGCGGCACAATTCTGGGCGATAAAAGGGCCTTCTCCCCGGGGCGACATCCGGTGAAGGGACTGAACGATCAACTCTTTGCCCGTCCCCGTCTCCCCAACGACCAGCACTGGGGAACGGGTGGCTGCCGCCCGCCGGGCCCGTTCCATCTCCCGCATCATCACCGGATTGCGGGTGATGATCTGTTCAAACCGGTACAAACCTCGCTCCCGGGATGTTTTCCTTTCCGCCGCTGGCCCTCTCACCTGCTGTTCCAGGTCGATCACCTTTTCCGAAAGTTCCTGGATCCGGGTGATATCCTTGGAAACCTCCATCGCTCCTGCCCGCTTTCCCTTTACCTCCAGGGGGATGGTAGAGTTGACGGTCACGATTCGCTTGCCGTACCGGTTGGTATAACTCTGCTGCTGATGATAGATCGGCTGGCCGGTCCGTAGCACCTTTAACAGCGTGCTGGTCTTGGGTGTCAGAGAAGGAAACACTTCTAAGAGATGGCTGCCCAACACCTCTTCTTCCTTCATCCCGTCCAGTCGCGCGGCAAAATCGTTATAAAAGACGGTCTTCCCCTCTGCGTCCACCACATGAAGCCCTTCGTCGATTCCCCGCAACACTTCACGAACCATGTTTTCCGTCAGCAGGTTGGCCTCCATGCTTCCCCTCCTGTGCAAGCTGCCAAATCGTCGTCACGATATGCCGAATTTTCGCCACCTTGATTATATATAGAAAATAAGGTTGCGTCTACCAGAAGACAAAACAAAAAGCCGGCTCTGACAAAGAGCCGGATACCGGGCCTGATCACAAAGTACCAACAGGATAGGGGAGCAGAGCAGCTCCATCTCCCCCCTCTCTATCCGAATGTAGCAGTCCCCTCCTTCCCCTCCACTCCTATGTCTCCGCCCTCCTTTCTCCATCGTTCCTGACTCGAGGTCCAACGGCGATTGGGCACCTTTCCATGTCCGTGCCGGAATACGGATTCACATCCGCCCCATGCGAACCGATATCCCGTAAACCCCTGCCCGTCGCCGTTGACCGCCATACCATCCCCATCAGGGGAGCACTAAAATCAGCTGCGACGGCGTTAGGCACTACTTCTTTTTACGAAACGACTTTCGTCAGGTTTTGCCCCGGCCCGCAGTCAGCTGATTCAACTCAAAGCTGTTCTTCAGTGACGAATCCGTTCTTATCAGCCCATTTTCAGACGTCTGAACTCCTTCTTCACAATGGAGCGGCATCACCTTCATCGGTCGAAATCCCAATCGCTTGATTCGCTCTGCTTCTGACGGACTGCCCCGAATAACAATGCTGCCTTGTCGTCTCCATCCTCCCACGGCGATAAACGAGTCCTTTTCCTTTTTGGTGTTTTTCACCTCTTCTCCTCGATAAGGATTTGGCTTTTCTTCTAACATCGTAGGATGGTTTCCCGATACGGCTTTGGCATAAGCATATAAATCAAAAGGCATCATCGTGGCCGTCAAGATGATGATGATAGCCATTGTTACCCATGTGGATCGTTTCACCGGATGGATCCCCTTTCATGTGATCCGATTGAAGAACGGATCGCTTTTTATCTTTCGACTTGATCATATCCGGAAGGGTTGGAATCTTTCAACAGATGGGCGCTAAGGATTCCGATGATTTCGCGGAATTCCGGGGGAAACGGACGTGGCTGGCAGAGACTGCCTCCGGAACAAAAGAGGGAATCCAGAGGGAGAACATCCGCCGAGATGCGGCTAAGCTGAAGGTAAACCATATGAACATTTACGGAAGTTCAACATTTCCCCATGCAAAAAGCCGCCCCCTTGCCGGGCGACTTTATCAACAAGGCCATTGCCGGGAAACAGCCACCGCTTTACATTTTTTCCGGAGCGGACACCCCGATCATGCGAAGTCCGTTTTTTAGTACCTGAGCAACGCCCAGCAGCAGGGAGATGCGAGCGCGGGTCAGCTTTTCATCTTCCTGGATCACCCGGTGAGCATTGTAGTAACTGTGGAGCAGAGTCGACAAGTCATACAGATAACGGGCCACCCGGTGGGGAGCTAGTTGCCGGGCAGCCGTCGCGATTTCCTCCGGAAACTCAGCCAACTTCTGCAAGAGATCAAACTCCGGTTCTTCCTGCAGCGCCGACAAGCTCTCCGGATCGACTTGAACCGCATAGCCTCGTTCCTCGGCCTGGCGGAAAACACTGTTAATCCTGGCGTGGGCGTATTGCACGTAAAAGACGGGATTTTCATTGGACTGGGAAACGGCCAGATCCATATCAAAATCCAGATGGCTGTCCGGGCTGCGAGAGGCAAAGATATATCGGGTAGCATCCACCCCGACCTCTTCCATCAAATCGACCAACGTGATCGCTTTGCCGGTTCGCTTGGACATCTTGACCAATTCGCCGCCTTGATATAGCTTCACCATCTGGGTAATGAGAAACGTCATCTGATCCACATCGTAACCCAGTGCAGCCATCGCCGCCTTCATACGGGGCACATATCCATGGTGATCAGCGCCGAAAATGTTGACAATCCGCCCGTAACCCCGATTGTACTTGTTCCGGTGGTAGGCGATGTCCGGAGTGATGTAGGTGTAGGAACCGTCCTGCTTTACCAACACCCGGTCCTTATCATCCCCAAAAGAGGAGGAGTTGAGCCAGAGTGCACCCTCTTTTTCATAGGTTTGACCACGCTTGGTCAACTCTTCTACACTTTCCTGGACCGCGCCGGAATCATGGAGGGATTGCTCACTGAACCAACTGTCAAATTTCACACGGTAATCCCCGAGATCTTCTTTGATCTTTTCCAACAGATGAGTTAGGCCATACTGACGGATGAAAGCGTGGCGTTCCGCTTCCTCCATCTGCTCCAGGCGATCCCCTTCTTCCCGAGCCAATTTTTCCCCCAGGCGGACGATATCCGGTCCCCGATAACCATCTTCCGGAAAGGGGGCCTCCAGGCCGAGGGCTTCCCGATAACGGGCCTCAAGAGAGAGGGTCATGTTGTGAATCTGATTGCCGGCATCGTTGATATAGTATTCCCGGGTGACGTCATACCCGGCAGTCTCCAGCACATTGCACAACACATCCCCGATCGCAGCCCCCCGAGCATGTCCCAGGTGAAGGCTGCCGGTAGGATTGGCGCTTACAAATTCTACCAGAACCTTTTCGCCGGCACCGGTATCGGTCCGTCCATAATCATCCTTTTGTTGATCCATCTCCAGCAAGATCTTAGAGAGTGAGCTTCGGTCGATAAAAAAGTTGATAAATCCGGGACCGGCAATCTGTACTTCTTTGATAAATCCCTTGTTCCGATTCATCTCTTCAACGATTTCCTCCGCGATTTGGCGGGGATTTTTTTTGGCAATCCGGGCCAGTTGCATGGCTATATTGGTGGCCAGATCCCCGTGGGACTTGTCCCGCGGTACCTCCAGCATCACCTCGGGCAACTCTTCCTGTGAAGCCAATCCCGCCGCAATCACCGCTGCCCCGATATTTTGCTTCAGCTCCTCTTTCATCTGTTCCAACGTATTCATGTCGCCTCGGGCACCTCCGTCCATCCAATGCTAAGTTGATAACGGCCCATGTTTTCCCCGCCCATACGAAGGCGGAAGGTGAAACGAATCAGGCCGCCGTCTCCAGTCTGCTCCCGGCTATAGTCGAGCGTGTTTACTTCCATGTCCATATTGCCGCCCGGAGTGGTGACGACGCAGGTGGTGATCTCCTCCGGGCGGTACCGCTGACGATAGGAAATCTCCCCTTGCCGGATCACCGTCACCTCTTTCTCATAAGCCTTGACGGTGGTCTGTACTTGTTCCGACGTCCCGGGTTTTTCCGTATATTTTAGCAACCAGTGATCATCCCGCTCTTTGAAACGGCCTTCCAATTCCTGTTCGATCGTTTGTTCATCGCCGTCTTCCGTAGCGATTTTGGAGAGAATGGAAACTTGGATCGGTTGCAAAGGAATCACGGTCTCCTTTCCGATTGTACTGTATCTTATCACGGGTCGCACTCATTTCCAAGCAATCGAACCCCCCTCCTAAAAAGGAAGAGAGAACGGTTGGAACGAAGGAATCCCAACCGTTTTCCGGACCCCCTCGGTGTTACCCCACCGACGTCTGATCGCAGGATCATGAGCCGGGGAGACTTCCATCCGATCAGTCCCACCCCATTGGTTAAGAACCCTTCATTAGGATAATGCAACTTCACCTCGGACACAATCAGGATCAACTCCACAGCAATCATCCATTTGTGGACACTCCCCTCCTCTTCCGGTGAATAGGGAGGAGGATCCCTATTCATACTACCCATGGCGAAGCCTTTCCATTTCACCGGAGGAGAGTGGGCGCCATGGGAGATGACGTCAACCGAACCCTGCCGCCGGACACATCACTGGAACAACTGCCCTTCGGCAAATGGCTGCTGAAGTTGCGGGTAGTGCTGCGCTGGTTCGGCTTTTGTGTTGTCACAGGGGTTGCCTTGGCCCTGATCACGGTTCTTTATTTAAAATCGAAACCGCTCCCGCCGCCGCAAATCGGGATCACCACCCAGATCCTGGACGCACAGGCCCGGGTGATCGATCATCTGAACCGCGGGGAACGGCGGGATCCGGTGCAGCTGAAGGAACTTCCCCGCTCCATTACCGACGCCACCTTGACCGCGGAAGACCAACACTTTTATGAACACTGGGGGTTTTCCCCCAAGGGAATCCTGCGAGCTGCACTGGTCAACCTGAAGCAGGGACGAGTCACCCAGGGGGCCAGCACCATCACCCAGCAGCTGGCCCGCAATCTCTACCTCACCCATGACCGCACTTGGTCCCGTAAATGGAGAGAGGCTACCCTCACCTCCCAGTTGGAGCTTCACTTCTCCAAAGATAAAATTTTGGAGATGTACCTCAACAAAATTTACTACGGTGAAGGGGCATACGGGATTGAACGGGCAGCCCGGATTTATTTTGGGAAACCGGCCCGGGACCTGACTCTGGCGGAGAGCGCCATGCTGGCAGGAATCCCCCGGGGCCCTCGTTGGTATTCGCCCCTGAACGACCGCCAGCGAGCAAAAGCGCGGCAGGAAGCGATTTTAGACGCCATGGTGAAAAATCGTCGGATCACGCAGGCGGAAGCGGAGCAGGCCAAATCGGAGACCCTCGTTTACGCTGATCACCCCCAGCCCCAGCCGGCGAAAGCCCCTTATTTTCGAGATTACGTGTTGCAGGAGGCGATCAGCCGATACGGTCTGGAAGAAAATCAGGTGCGCGGCGGCGGGCTGAAGATCTATACCACCCTGGATCTCAACCTGCAAAAAAAGGCAGAAGCTTCCTTTCATCGATACCTTCCCAAACAGGAATTGCAGGGGGCACTGATCAGCATCGACCCTGGCAACGGCCACATCAAGGCGATGGTGGGAGGAAGAGATTACGCAACCTCTCAGTACAACCGCGTCTTCAGCAAGCGGCAACCGGGGTCCACTTTTAAGCCGATCCTGTACCTGGCTGCATTGGAAAACGGTTTAACCCCCGCCACCCGTTTCGAAAGCAAGCCAACCACCTTTATCTATCAGGGCGGGGAATATCGGCCCACCAACTACCACAACCGATATGCCCACCGGGCCATCACCATGGGGGAGGCATTGGCCACATCGGATAACATCTTCGCCATCCATACCCATCTGGCTATCGGAGAAGAGGAGGCGGTTCGAATGGGCAGGCGACTGGGCATCCACAGCCCGCTCAAACCGGTTCCCTCCCTGGCCTTGGGCACCAGTGCGGTCAGCCCCTTCGAAATGGTCCAAGTCTACGCCACTTTGGCCAATGGGGGCATCCACCACCAACCCACATCGATCCTCCGTATCGAAGACGCGGAAGGTCATGTATTGGCGGGGCCCCGACGACAACCGGAACAGGTGCTGTCCCCTGCGGAAACCTTTGTGATGACCCACATGCTTCGGGACGTTTTCTCCCCCGGAGGAACAGGACGCCGGGTGGGACAGATTATCAACCGGCCCGTGGCGGGGAAAACCGGCAGCACCGATTGGGATTCATGGCTGTCCGGTTACACCCCCCGGCTGGCTACCACTGTCTGGGTGGGGTACGATCGGGGAAAGCGGTTACCCCCTGGAACGTCCCGACACACCCACAACATTTGGGGACATTTTATGAAGAATGCGCTGCACGGCACCTCTATCCTCCACCCCCGTCCTCCAGAAGGGGTGGCCAAAGTAAAGATCGATCCCCAGACCGGGGAGAAAGCGACAGCCGCCTGTCCGAACACAAAAGAAGTCTGGTTCTTGTCGGGCACCGAACCGACACAAATATGTAAACGCCATCGAGAGACTGCTCCCCACGTACCTTCCAAGGAGCCTTCCCTGTGGGAACGCATCAAAAAATGGTGGTCGGGCTAAACCGACCACCATTTTTTTCAGCAGTCATCGCTGCCGCCGATCTCCCCTTCCCCATCCGCCAGCAAACCATCATTGTGAAGGGTGATCAAGTCGGCATCAGCCAACTCCTTCATGATTTCATAAAGGTTCTCCCTTCGCTCCGGCGGCAGGCTGGCAACAAACCGATTGATGGATTCCGGGGACTCCTTAGGAGTGAAGTGGGTTCCTCCGTGTAGTGCAAAGTGCTCCTGCGGCTCACGTGAAGTCATATCGGTACCGCCTCCTTTATCTGTAGCATGCACAATGGAAAGGATCCCTGCTCAAGAAAAAGACACCAAAATAGCGGGCCCTTTTCAGCCCGCTACTTTGGTGTCCTAGCAATTCGGTTCCGTAACCTGAATACCAGTGTAACCCAGGCCATCCCTCCCTACAAGCAGAGACACACAATGTTCACATACCGTTCATTTTTCCGTGGCCAGGGCTTCTTTCAACTCATCGGGAGAATTATTCCACATCTGTTCGTTGTTTTCGATCAAAAGCTTACGCAAGGCTCCCTTTTCCCGTTCCGGCAAATCGGACAGGCGATACTTCCGCTTCAGGGCCGCATCCATCTGATTGACGTGGTGCGCCAGGTTTTTCCACCCCCGTCGGGCCTCCCGGTTGATGCGCATGGGACAAGCGGCAGCCCCGGCGTAATAAGGGCCGTGTTCGTTCCGATCCCCGGCCACCCAGACCACCCAATACTCCTTGCCGTCTGGAACCGCCTGTGGATCGCTTTCAAACTTAATTTTCCGCTCCACTTTACTCTTAGCGTGAATCAGCCCCAGATCCAGCGTCGCTTCGTCCCCGTCGATCAGGACGCCGGACAGATCGCTCAGATTCAACGTGCCGGTATAGTAACCCTTGTGGGTGGTGGAATCTCCCCGGATGATATTAAAACCGGAGTTCTTTTTCTTGCTCAAGAGCTTTCCCCCCTGTTCTTCTTCCTGTATTGTATCGCAGGGCTGCAGTCGATTTCAAAAAAGGGGTTAGAAATGCTTCAGCATGTTCACCCTTTCCACCACTTCACTCCGGTTTAATTGGAGATGGGAGAAAGGATTTTCTTCCTCTGCCTGGGATTCCTCCGAACCCCTTCCGGAGGATTGGCGTAATGGGAGCTGAAGATTAAAGGTAGTGCCACAGCCCGGCTGGCTGGTCACATGAATCTGCCCACCATGTTCGTCGATGATGCGGTGGCAGATGGACAAACCCATTCCCGTTCCGTCCCCCTTGGTGGTAAAGAAGGGATCGAAAATGCGGGACATATATTCCGGCGGGATCCCGCCGCCGTTGTCCTGCACCCGGATGCTGATTCGATCGGCCATCTCCTTCCAGCGAACCCGGACCACCCCATTGTCGGGGAGAGATTCCAGGCCGTTTTGAATCAGATTGATCAGAACCTGCTTCAACTGTTCAGCATCAGCCTCTACGATCACCGGGGATTCCGGCGGCTCAGGCATCAACTCGTGCCCCCTCAGGATCGCTTCGGGGTTGAGCAGTTGAAAGATATCATCGATCAACCGATCCAGGTTTAACAACGTGTACCGCACCGGCCGGGATTCGCTCAGGTGTAAAAACTGTTTGAGCAGATCGTTGATTCGGTCGATTTCCGGCAATATCACCGATTCCCACTTTTTGACCTCAGGGGCCTCCGCCGCCGAGATCTGGATAAAACCACGGATGGAGGTTAAGGGATTGCGGATTTCGTGGGCCAGTCCAGCCGCCAACTGACCGACAGCAGACAGTTTCTCCAGATGGCGTCTCCGTTCATCCTCCCGGTGGCGAATCCGCTTTTGTTCGATGGAAAGACGTTGTTCGGCAAGCTGGATCAGTTCGGAAGCGGAGGGGGCCTCCAAGGGGTAAGTGGCCGTTCCCAGGCAACAGTTGATCGGAACCCGCTCGGAACGCAACCCATCAATCACCCGTTCCACTGTATCTACAATGAGACGTAAAGCGGCGTCGTCCCCCATCATGCCAACGGCAAACTGATCCCCGTCATAACGTGCCACCTGTGCGTAAGAAGGCAGCTCTTTTTTGAGCTGACGGGCGATATCCACCAACAGCTGGTCACCTACATCGGTTCCCGCCTTGATGTTCACCTGCTGAAAGTCCACCAGATCAACACAGACGACATGGTAGAACTGCTCAGCCGCCGAACTACGGGCCAGATTTCGGGCCACTTGATCTTGAAATCCGCTAAAATTGTACATCCCTGTCAGATAGTCTCTCCGGGTCATCTCCTCCAGCTCTTCAATATATTCGTGAAGCCGAGTCTCTACTTCCTCGACTCGAGCGAGTAATTTCCGATTTTCCGCTTTCAGATCATCAGAACGCCGGTGGGACCGCTGCAGATAAAGGCTCCACCAAGCGAAAAAGGCAAACAGACTGGCATTCCCCACCAAGAGAAAGGGCTGCTCCTGCGGCGAAAATTGAACCTGCATCCAGGTATGGACCAAAGCAAACAACAGCGTGGAGACTACCGTTTTCTCCGCTGAGATCCGATCATGCGACAGCGCCAACACCACAAGGTACACCGGCAGGATAAAAAGATCACCGGAAAAGAAATCCACCACCGCCACCAAGCCTAATACCATCACCAAATACACGGGATAGGGAAAATGCCGGTTCCAGTGCTTTCTTTTCCATATCAACAGAGAAATCAGCGCCAAGCTGATCCCGATGCCGATCCAACCCTGCCACGAATCAAGAGCCGTCTCTTCCAAAGAGTAGAGAAGGTGCAGAAGATCGTACATCAAATTATGAACCTCCTACATTTTTGTCCGACATTGCAATAAAAAATGATTCCCTTTACTTGATGGCTCCCGCTATACGATAGGTCCTGCGAAATAACGTAACCTTTCCACCCTGTGCATCAAATTTCCTTCCCGAAAACCATTTTTCGACAAAAGATTCAACAACCGATACCTGCCCCTGTCTGTTTCATGGTAAAATTCAGGTGGAAATTTTCATACTCATCCGCCATAAGATTTGAGGCATGGCTTTTACCTGTCTTCCGTATTTTTGTACAGAAGACAAAAACATTCTCAAGGGGGATTATGATGGCAAAGGAAAGGGTGTTAGCCGACTCGATTATGAGTCTGTTGGGCGGCACAGAGAACATCGCGGGAATCAGCCATTGCATGACCCGCCTCCGGGTCACGCCCCAAGACCGGGAACGGGTGCAACTGGAGGAGTTGAGAGGGCTGAAGGGTGTTATGGGAGTGGTGGAAACTTCTGAACAACTCCAAATCGTCCTGGGTCCTGGCACCTCCACCAAAGTGGCCCACCTGATCGCAGAGGCCACCGGGCGTCCGGTGGATGAGGTGCAAGACTTAAAAACCACCATCCAGGACCGCAACCGCACCCCTTTCAAGGAGTTTCTCCGCAAGCTGGCCAGTATCTTTATCCCGTTGATCCCGGCCATCGTCGCCGGGGGGATGATCATGGGCTTGACCAATGTGATCATCCACTCTTTCGAAGTCAGCGAAGAAAATCAATGGGTGATTTTACTTTCGTCGATCAGTAAGATTATTTTTAGCTATTTGGCTATTTTCGTCGGGATCAACACAGCCCGGGAATTTGGTGGCACCCCAGCCCTCGGCGGTGTCGCCGGCGGACTGATTATCTTTCCAGAGATCGCCGACATCACACTCTTCGGGGAAGCTCTCGTCCCCGGCCGCGGCGGTCTGATCGGAGTGCTGTTGGCCGCCTGGTTTATCACCGTGATGGAACGCTGGTTCCGCAAGGTAATTCCCAATGCCGTCGATATTATTTTCACACCGATGCTGGCTGTGCTGGCGACGGGATTTGCCACCTACGTCGTTCTGCAGCCGGTGGGCGGACTGATCTCCGACGCGATCACCAACGGCTTGACCGGCCTGCTGAGCGCCGGTGAAAACGGGGTGATGGCCGTCATCTCCGGCGCCGTATTGGCAGGGACCTTCCTGCCGCTGGTGATGACCGGGCTGCATCAGGGGCTGACCCCGATCCATATGGAGCTGTTGAATCAGACGGGACTGGATCCGCTGTATCCCATCCTCGGAATGGCTGGAGCCGGCCAGGTAGGTGCAGCTATCGCCATCTATGTGAAATCGAAAAACCCCACCCTGCGCAATGTAATCAAAGGCGGCCTCCCCGTCGGGATCTTAGGCATCGGAGAACCGCTCATCTACGCGGTTACCCTCCCTCTGGGCCGCCCTTTTTTGACCGCTTGCTTAGGTGCCGCCATCGGAGGCGCTTTCCAGGCTGTGATGCAGATCGCTTCTGTCGCCATCGGCGTCTCCGGGATCCCGATGGCCCTATTGATCCCACCCGGCCAGGTGCTGATCTACCTCGTAGGTGTAGGGATCGCTTACGGTGCTGGCTTTATCATCACCTACTTTTTCGGTTTCAACCGGGAACTGGATAACAACTACGGAAACCAGGCCCCGGCCGGCACCGGGTTCAATTTGACACCATAATTGAAGGGAGAACCTACCATGGATCCGGAGCTTTCCTCTTTAAAAACGGAGCAGATCAATGAAAAGACGGTTCATCTCGACTGCATGGATACCCTGGAGATCCTCCGGACGATGAACCGGGAAGACCAATCGGTACCGCTGGCAGTGTCTCGTGTCCTGCCGCAAGTAGCCGCCGCGGTCGATCGGATGGAACAGACCCTTCGGCGAGGAGGACGGATTTTCTACACGGGAGCGGGCACCAGCGGGAGACTGGGAGTACTGGACGCATCGGAGTGCCCTCCCACTTTTTCGACATCGCCGGAACAGGTACAGGGACTGATCGCCGGCGGAGACCGGGCCATCCGTTTTGCTGTGGAAGGTGCCGAAGACGCCCCTGACCAGGGCGCAACCGATCTGGAAGCCGCCGGCTTTCAGGGAAAGGATTTTCTGGTGGGGCTCTCGGCCAGCGGACGGACGCCATACGTTTTAGGGGCCCTTGGCCGGGCCCAAAAGCTGGGAGCTGAGTCGGCCGCCGTCACCGCCAACCCCGGCTCCGCCATCGGGCGGGAGGCGACGATCGCCATCGAAGTGGACACGGGACCGGAAGTGCTGACCGGTTCCACCCGCTTAAAAGCGGGGACCGCCCAGAAGCTGATACTCAACATGCTGAGCACGGCTACCATGGTCCGTCTGGGCAAAACCTACCGCAACTTGATGGTGGATCTCCAACCCACCAATGAAAAATTGAGAAACCGGGCCCGGCGCATTGTCAAACTGGCTACCGGGGTATCCGATCAGGAGGCGCATACCGCCCTCCAAGAGTGTGGTGACGAGACCAAAACGGCGATCGTGATGATCCTGACCCGATGCGACGCCGATTCCGCCCGCCAGCGTCTCTCCCATGCCGGCGGACGGGTAGGCGATGCCCTGTTCCATAGCGAGTAACGTCAAGCCCCATAGAAGGCCCCCTCCGCCATAGCAGAGGGGGCCTTTTTATGGGGATTTCCTTAACCTTGCAAACCCCGGCCTCCCAAATCCAGTGTATATCTGCGAAATCCGACCCTCTTTTTCTCCCCGGAAGCGACCCAGGTATCTATCATCGTGTACAGTCAGAGGTCAACGAAAGGCAAAAAAGATCAGCCTTGACGGGATCCGTTTGAGGAATAAGCGGGAAGAGGCTCTCGCACCATCGCTTGTGTCCAACGATCTCTTCTCTCCGGTGATTCCCTATCCCTCCACCGATACACGGGCTCGTACACCGGCTCTTCCTCGCTCCCCTTCCACAGGTTTTGATACCGTTGCCGGGCCAGCGGGGTCCGTTCATGTTCCTCCAGCAGTGTATGTACGATGGTCTCCTTCAGGATGCTCTTGATTTCCTCACTGCGGTAACCGTTATCTACGCGACCCACCCATTGATAAACAGCCCCGTCCTCCTCGGTAAATGTGACGTTCCGCTGGGTGGGGGAGAGTTCTCGCATCGAACCGATTCTCTCCCGGAACATATCCCGGTCACAGATCGTATCCAGTGGAAAATAGACCCCTTTCATGTAGGATTGAATACAATACTTCACCAGCAGCGGAAACTGACCACGAGGCAATATATCGTACCAGTTGCGCAAAAAACGGTCTTTCTTTCCCAAATACACACCTACAGTAATTGCCATCCTTAGTGACCCGCCTTTCATGATTGGAATAGGGGAATTCCTCCGGCCATCCAAAAGGACTCCCTTTAAAGCAAAGAAAAGGCAAAGAAGGCAGCACCACATTTTTTTCTCTAAATGGAGCCGCAAACCCTTCTTTTGCCAAATATACTAACAATGGCTTGTATGCATAGTCAACAGAATATTTTGTCGAATAAAGACAAGTTTCATCGGCTTGCTCCTATCCATAAGCGGCGGTGAGTTTGCAGAATCCTGCTGTAAAGGCGGGGTTGACCCACTTTCCGAAACAATTGGAAACGAGGACGGGTGTTGACTTCAAACACCCACAAGTGCCCCCTTCGATCCATCCCGACGTCGATCCCCAGTTCTCTCAGTCCAGGAAACCGGGCACCCAACACCTTCGCCGTCAGCAGCGACATCTGCTTCAGCTCCCGGAGCACCTCTTCTACCTCCCGCTTCTCCCGGATCGACACTTCCTCCAACGCCCTCTCCACTGTCAAAGGCCTTCCCCCTTTACACCGGTTGGTCACAAACTGCCCTTTCGCGGCCACTTTGGCCACCATACCGCTGATCACCCACCGCCCTCCGGGTTTTTGCAACATTACCCGGATGTCGAAGGGACGTCCCCGGATCACAGCCAATTGGATGCCTTCCTGCACCAGATATCGACGCTCAGGGAGCATCTTTTTCTTCACTGCTGTGTACAGATCGGAGCTGAGAACGGAACAGCAAAACCGACGATCGCACACCTCAAAGGAGCCACCGCCCTCTCTCCTGATCCGGAGGATCCCCGTCCCCCCGCCCCCTTGATCCGGTTTTAAAAACGTGACCGGAAAACGGGTTGCCCAGCGGTTTAGACTTTCCTGGGAAAACCAAGACGTGCGGGGGAGATAAGAGCGAAGGGAAGGATGTTGCTCCATCACCTGATGTTTTAAACCTTTGCTCGCTACCTTGTGTTCCTGGGACTTCAAGGTTCGCCGCTCCTTTCCTAAAAGGACTGTGGACCCATACTAGTCTATTCGACAGGGGTTTTTCCGGGAGAGCTTTCCTGCGCCCAATTTGGGGGATGTGTTAAAATGATAAAGTGACCCTCAGTGTTTGTTTACGACAAGGATTGTGGCAAAATGTTCACAACTCGTCTGTGATTTCGCATACAATCCCTGCTGGCGTGGCTGGTTTTTTCTCTTGACTGTTCACCTTTTTCACCAGTTACCCAGCCGGTATGGCATCAAGGCAATCACCGATTTCGGGACGACAGAAATTAGCAGGGGAACCTGGTGACGGGATGAGCCGGAAACAAAGGCAATGGAAGAGGAGTTCGGCCTCCTCTTTAATCAGGCTGTCTCTGACCGGGGCATCCCTTCCAATGGCTGAAAGAACACGGAGAATCCTCCCTGCCCCGGCTCCATTGCCGGCTGACCCGTGGGAGTCCCTTTGAATGCGCATGGGAGGAAGTTTAAACGGAGTCTGACGAGGAATCTTTCCGCAAGTGGCATGATACTTGAAATGGGGTGGAATACCGATGGCAATAAACATTCTCGTTGTGGAGGATGAGAAACCCATCGCCGATATCCTGCAGTTTAACCTCGGCAAGGAAGGGTTTGAGGTGGAAGCCGTCTACGACGGGGACGAAGCGTTAAAACGAGTGGAGGAGGATCCACCGGACCTGATCCTGCTCGACCTGATGTTGCCAGGCACCGACGGCATCGAGGTTTGCCGCCGGGTTCGCCAAAAACACCAGATGCCCATCATCATGGTTACCGCCAAAGATTCCGAAGTGGATAAAGTGTTGGGACTTGAAATCGGAGCGGACGATTATGTGACCAAGCCTTTTAGCAACCGGGAGCTTTTGGCCCGGATCAAAGCCAATCTGCGGCGCTCCCAAAACCAGCAGGAAAGCCAGGCAGATTCCTCCAACCGGATTAAGGTGGGACAGCTGACCATCGATCAAGGTAGCTACATCGTCAGCAAAAATGACCAATCCCTGGACTTAACCCATCGGGAATTTGAGCTGCTCCTCTACCTGGCCAAAAACGTCAACCAAGTTTTGACCCGGGAGCACTTGTTGCAGTCTGTCTGGGGATACGATTACTTCGGTGATGTTCGCACCGTGGATGTCACCGTTCGCCGGCTCCGGGAAAAGATCGAGGATGATCCCAGCCACCCCCAATATATCATCACCCGGCGGGGTATCGGTTACACCATGCGGGATCCCGACAGGGACCGGCGGTGATGGCATGAGATGGCTCCGCGTATTCAACAGCGTCCAATGGAAAGTAGTCGTCATCTACGTCCTGCTGCTTTTGATCGCCATGCAGCTGATCGGGGTCTATTTTTTTCAAAAGCTGGAGGATCATTTTTATTACACCTTCCGCGATGATCTGAAAAGCCAGGCAGGGATTTTGCAGGAAGTGGTCAAGGATCAGATGACGCCGGGAACGGAATCTGATGAACAAAAAAAGCGGATCGACGACATTCTGAACAAACTGCCCTTGGACAAGAGTAACGATGTCCAGATCGTGGACCAGGAAGGAGTGGTGATCGCCACCACCTCTGGCGAAAAGAGTTCCGAAGGGGTGAAAAACCCTCGGGTGGATCGAGTGTTGCAAGGGTATGAGGATTCCACCACCGAAGTGAACTATCAGGCTGGAAACCGGTATATGTTATATAGCTACCCGATCAAAAACGACGGCAGAATTACTGGAGCCGTCTATATCGAGGCCCCGATGCAGGGAATGTACAGTACGATCAAAAGCATCAACAAGATCCTGATCAAAATCACCGCCATCGCCATGGCGGGAACCTCCTTTTTGGGCATCATCCTAGCCCGTACGATCACCAATCCGATCAAGGAGATTACGGAGCAGGCCACGATCATGGCGGAAGGGGATTTTGACCGGAAAGTGACGGTCAAAAACGATGACGAGATCGGCAAGCTGGCTTCTGCCTTCAACCACTTGGCGCAGCACTTGCGCAACGCCCTTTCCCAGAAAGAGGAGGAGAAAGGCCGATTGCAATCGGTACTGGCCAATATGAGCGATGGAGTGATCGCCACCGACCGCAAAGGGAAAGTGATCGTCTCCAACCGACGGGCCGAAGAAATGCTCGGTAAAAAGGTACAACACCGAAAAGATATCAACCAGATCCTGCCCTTAACCAATCCAATCCTCCTCCCGCTGACGGAAGAACGGGAGATTTTCCTGGAGTTGGATCGGGAAGAAGAAGATTTCACCATCATCAAGCTTAACTTTACGCCTGTCCTCCGGGCCAGCCGTGAGGCGATCGGCTTGATCTTGGTCCTGCAAGACGTGACAGAGGAAGAGAAACTGGACCGGCAACGGAAGGAGTTTGTGGCTAACGTCTCCCACGAGCTGCGAACGCCACTGACCACGATCAAAAGTTACCTGGAGGCTCTCGACGAAGGTGGCGCCCTGGAGGAGCCGGAGCTGGCTTCCCGCTTCTTGGGCGTTACCCGACAGGAAGCGGAACGGATGACCCGCTTGATCAATGATCTCTTGCAGCTCTCCCGCCTCGATTCGAAAAAGGTGCGCTTTCATAAACAACCCCTTAAGCCGATCGAGGTCTTAGAAGCAGCCGCGGATCGCTTCCGCTTTCAGTGCCAGCAAAAGAACATCGATTTCCACCTCTCCCTGAAGGAGGATCTCCCCCGGATTTATGCCGCCCGGGACCAGATCGATCAGGTGTTGGACAATCTGCTTTCCAACGCAGTCAAATACACCCCAGAGGGCCACAGCGTCTCCTTATCTGCCCGGCAAAAGGCTGACGGATTTGTGGAAGTGGCCATCTCCGATACAGGAATCGGGATTCCCCAAAAAGATTTGGAGCGGATCTTTGAACGTTTTTACCGGGTGGACAAAGCGCGTTCCCGCAGCATGGGCGGCACTGGCCTCGGTCTCGCTATCGCCCGGGAGATCGTGCAAGCCCACGGCGGGACCATCCGCATGGAGAGCCGTTACAGGGAAGGGACTACAGTGCGGATCACTCTCCCTCCCTGTGAACCGGAGGTGACGTCATCGTGAAAGAGTCCCTCAAGTCTCTCGCCCTCGCTTTGTTGGTGTTGACGAGCATCGTGCAAACCGGAATGTTGTGGTACAGTTCCCCCTCCAACCAGGGAAACTTGCCCAAACTACAGCATATCCCCACGATCGGCCATAAAGATTTTCAAAAGGAAGAGATCCACCAATTGGCTGCTCCCTCGGAAATCATGCTTCATCACGACGGAGAGCATCGACGGATCTTGCCGGGAGCCGATCATCAAACCTTGATCGACCGGCTTCACCATGCCCGCCTGGAAAATCCCCAAACGATTGACCCCTCCCCCGCCGAATGGAAAAAATGGTTGGATGATGAAACGGGGTTGGAGCTCAGGTTTAGACATGAGCTGCCCGTAGAGGTGATCCAGGCTTTCTTCCAAGGGGAGACAGAGATTCCGGAGCTGGATACCGTCCATCGGATCTGGATCTCCGGTGAAGGGGACAACAACCAGGTCACCGTCTGGTTGATCTCCGATCAGACCCAGACTGTGGTAGAGGGAACAGCACTGCTTCAAAATTACGACGAAATGCTAAAGCTGGCCGATCAAGCGGCAGAAAGACCCCTCAAGGCTTTTCTGAACGGGAAAGAGGGAAACTTCGATGAAGAGGATCTGAAAAGAGAAGGGGCGGTTCCGCGATTCGTCTATCTACCACCGAACCGCGCAGCTATTAACCGTTGGAGCTACAATCTGGAACAGAAGCGGCAGATCAATGTGGAAGATATGAAAATGATTCTGTTTCGAAACCCCAATAACGTGGAGAAAACCGCCATTTCCAATCACATCGATATATATACCGATGTGGATTCCTCGCGGAGTCTCCGTTACAATGAACAGAACAATACGATGGTGTATACCAACCTGTTAAACGATACCGAACAAGAGCTTCCCGATCCCCGGGAAAAGTTGAACACGATCATCTCCTTTATGAACCGTCACAGCGGTTGGACGGGAAACTATCTCCTAAACCGGGTAGAAACCAACCAGGATAATGGAGCTAGCGACTTCTTCTTTCAACTCCATGTAAAAGGGTTGCCCTTGTACGGCTCGGAACCCTTTCCTAAATGGGAAGAGATTCGTTTGAGCGCCCAACAGGGTATAACCCATTATGAACGTTCGCTGATCTTCTTTTCTTCCCGCTCGGGCCAAAAACACCCAGATCATCTCCCCTCCGGAAACGAGGTCCGGGAAGCCCTGAAAAAGCAGAATGCCGATTTGTCTGATGTGCGGCAGATATACCCCGGCTATCATGCTGTGACGAGAGAGAACAAACTAGAATTGGAGCCGGTCTGGGTGGTGGATTTTTATAACGGCAAACAGGGATTCCTGTCGGTTTCCCAAACGGGGAGGGATGTCGAGTGGACTGGAGCAAAGCTAAAACCATCCTGATCCTAGCCTTTCTGGCCCTCAACGCTTTTTTGGCCGATCAGCTGCTACAGGCCAAAGGGGAACAGGCGCAAAAACAGGAAGTCTCCCGGGAAACCCAACAGGAATTGCAGGAGCTGTTGGACAAGCGGCATATTCGGATGAAGGTAGATCTGCCCAAAAAAGCATTTCCCGTCACCAGCTTGGATGCCAAGCCCCTGGAATTGAAGACCCTTCACGAGCAGGACAGTCGCTGGGAGTCGACAGCCGAGGGCAGCTACCGGTTAACCCTGGAAGCCCCGTGGCCCTCTAAACAGTTGGAAAAGCTCCTGCAGCAAACGGTCCCTGGATTTGATCAATACAGGAAATCGGACGAGAGCGACCCCGATCAGTTGGTCTATTATCAACACCATGACGAACGACCTATTTTTGACAGTCGTCTACTGGTTACGATGAAAGACGGAGCGGCCAGCAAACTGGAACTTTACCCACTGAAAATCCAGACGGATAACAACACCTCCCAAACCGGGTTGTCGGCACAGGATGCCTTGGTTCGTCTGATCGCCACCGGGATGATCCAAAAGGGATCGACCGTGGTCGATGTCACCTTGGGATACCACGGACGCCCGTCTTACGAAGGAGAGGATCGGGTGCTGTATCCGGTCTGGAAAATTGAAACGCAACAGGCCGCCTTCTATGTCAATGCATTAACTCAGGAAATCGAACCGATCACAGTCAATAAGAGATATTTTTAAGGAGAAAGAGGAAGAGCCGGATGAAGTATAGCATATTGGCAAGTGGCAGCACCGGAAACGCTCTCTATGTGGAAACGGATCGGATCCGGGTGCTGGTCGATGCAGGCTTAAGCGGAAAACGGCTGGAGAAGCTGTTTCAGACCGTCGGAGTCGACCCTTCCACCCTGGATGCGATCCTGATCACCCATGAACACAGTGATCATGTCAAGGGTTTGGGAGTCTTCGCCCGCCGCTACAACCTGCCTGTCTACACCAACGAAGCCACCTGGTCGGAACTCCCTGCCGGGGTCGGGGAGATTCCCCTGGAGCAACAACATCTTTTTCCCACCTCCTCCACTCTGGAACTGGGGGATCTGACAATCGATTCTTTTCCGGTCTCCCACGACGCCGCGGAACCGATGGGATTTTGTTTCCACTCCAAGGAAGGCCGCCTGGGTCTGGTGACCGATACGGGGTACATCAACTCGCGGATCGTGGACAAGGTGGCCGGTTGTGATGCTTTGATCTTTGAAGCCAACCACGATGTGAACATGCTGCGCATGGGAACCTACCCCTGGAACGTCAAGCGGCGGATCCTGAGCGATGTCGGCCATCTGTCCAACGAGGATGCCGGTGAAGCATTATTAGACATCCTCCGGGGAAACGGGGAGAATGTTTTTCTGGCCCATCTCAGCCAGGATAACAACTTATCGGAACTGGCCCATTTAACCGTAGAGGGGGTTCTCCGGGAACAGGGCCTTGATGTGGGCCGTGATGTCCATCTGCTGGAAACTCATCCCGACCGACCCACCCCTCTGATGACTGTCTCTACAAAATAAAACCGCACCCTGTATCAGAGTCCGGAGTTTTTATCCCCCATCACCATGGGGGTTTTTCGTTTTCGTCCTTTTTATAAAAGGAATCTAGCACCAGGTCTCCCAGTAGCCGGGTCAATTCCTGATCGGTCTCCTGTGCCGATTGTAAAAGCTCCTCCCGGGTCAGAATCCCCTTTTCCTCCAGCAAATCCACCATCGCTGTCAATAAGAGCTCCATCCGATATGCATCTTCTCTCAGATCGGCCATCCGTGCTCCCCAATCCACATGGCCGGCGTTACCAGATGGCGAAGGATCTGTCGGTTTTATCGCAAACGCCTCCCATCATCCAGTAGTTGGTTTCCATTATGGTCCGATCACAGGGGCTTCAGACCTCTCCGGCTGATATTTATGATTTCCGTAACAATTTCAGCTCGTCTTTCAGACAGTTGGGGTAATTAGTATAATATGTGTATGCCAATCGCATAATGATGAGAGCCGAACACTATCCGAACGATCAACGAGGAGGCGTGACGCCGTGGGTTATTACGACAGCTCGGACCGATTCCGTCGGGGAATAGTGATTTTCATCACTGCCGTCATTTCGGCTGTGATCGGCGGTCTGTTGGTCCTTACCTTGTCACCGGCTTTAGTTAAAGCCGGCGTGTTGCCACAGCAGTATTTTGCAGGCAAAACCCCTCCCTTAACAGAGGGCGGCGGCGGACCGAATCAGTCGGTAAGCGTTGATGTGAACAGCGATATCACCCAAGCCGTGAAAAAGGCTCGTCCCGCCGTAGTGGGCGTGGTCAACCTCCAGCAGTCGGGAGATCCCTTCACTCAGGAGCCCGTGCAAAAGGGAACCGGTTCTGGGGTCGTTTTTGATAAACAAGGTGACAATGCCCTGGTGGTCACCAACCATCACGTGATCCAAGGAGCCAGCCAAATCGGGGTGGTGATTGAGAACAAGGATGGGGGCAGCCAAACCGTAGAGGCCAAGTTGCTGGGCAGCGACCAACCCACTGATTTGGCGGTGCTGCAGATTCCTGCTAAATACGTGAAAAAGGTGGCCGACTTTGGCAACTCCGATAAATTGAAAGCCGGGGAACCGGCCCTCGCCATTGGGAATCCCCTGGGGCTGGAATTTTCCCAATCGGTGACTTCCGGAGTGATCAGTTCCCCTCATCGACAGATCAAAATCTCTGAAACGCTGGATATGGATGTGATCCAGACCGATGCCGCCATCAACCCGGGGAACAGCGGCGGTGCCTTGGTCAACGCCGCCGGTCAAGTGATCGGTATCAACAGCTTGAAAATCGCCCAACAAGGGGTGGAGGGACTCGGTTTCGCTATTCCGGTCAATGACGCCAAACCGATTATCAATGACCTGATCCAATACGGCGAGGTTCGTCGGCCCTATCTTGGTGTCGCCCTCAAGGATGTAGCATCGATCGATCCTCGGGCCCGCTCGGCGGACTTGAATCTCCCTGATTCCGTCGAAGAAGGGGTAGCTGTTCTGGAAGTGACTCCTGGAAGCGGGGCGGACAAGGCTGGACTCCAGCGCCTGGACGTCATTGTCCAACTGGACGGTAAAAAGATTTCCAGCGCCTCGAGGCTCCGTTCCTACCTGTGGGAGGAAAAAGAGATCGGGGATAAGCTGAAGGTGACCTACTATCGTGACGGAGAGAAGAGAACGTCCACTGTCAACCTGACCGCCGCCCCGGCAGAATGATGTCTGTTTCTCTCACCGCCCCGCCTTGTGCGGGGCGGACCTGTTTTTATACCGTATAGGAAGGATGTGATCCAAGTGGGAAAGGTTTGGTATGCATGTGAGGAACATATTGACCCGGTGTTGGATAAAATCGTCGATGAATATGCCCGGGCCCCGGATCTGATCCCATTGAGCACCTCCGATCAGGAGCAAGGTCCCGGGTGTCATTGGTGCGGAAAAAAACCGAACTACCGGCTTCAGTTGTCGGTGTCGGAATAAATCATGGTGGGGGATGGAGATGCGCATACAGTTATTAGCCGTAGGAAAGATGAAGGAACGATATCTCCGTATGGCTGTCGATGATTATGTGGGGCGAATTTCGCCCTACGCCAAGGTGGATGTCATAGAGATTTCGGAAGAGAAGGGGCAGGAGCCGCTGAACTCCGCGGAACGGGAAAAAATCAAGGAGCGAGAGGGGAAAAGAATCCTCCGTTTTCTGACCTCGGATACGTATACGATCGCCTTGGCCATCCAGGGAGTGGGGTTGTCATCGGAGTCCCTGGCTCACCAGTTGGACCAGCTTGCCACCTACGGAAAAAGCCGCCTCGCTTTTGTGATCGGCGGCTCCTACGGCTTATCTGAGGAGGTAATGGATCGAGCAGATTTCACCTTGTCCTTTTCCAAGATGACTTTTCCCCATCAACTGATGCGGGTCATCCTGTTGGAGCAGATCTACCGCTCCTTTAAAATCAATCGAGGAGAAACTTATCATAAATGAAAAGGAGGCCTGCCGGCCTCCTTTTCACTTCACTTTCCCACACATTCACAAGAAGTACCACGCCCCGGTTGCTTGCAAAGAGTACATCCCTCTTTTCAGTACAGCATGTTTCTCATTCACAACAAAAACCGGCGCCATCGCTGTAGCACCGGTTTCCTTCCGGTAGTTTATGCATAGGCTGGCCGGACCTGGATCGTCTGTTCGCGGCCCGGGCCAACAGAGAACAGGGTGAGGGGGATCCCTGTCAGATGGGTGATCCGCTCGACATAATGTTGAGCCTCCATCGGCAGGTCCGACAGATCCCGGGCTTGGGTAATATCTTCATGCCAACCAGGAAGCTCCTCATAAATCGGTTCACACTCTTCCAGCACATCCAGGTTAGCCGGGTAGTTTTCCAACACCTGACCACGGTATCGGTAACCGGTGCAGATTTTGACCGTGGGCAGTCCCGTCAACACATCGAGGGAATTGAGGGAGAGGCCGGTAATCCCGCTCACCCGACGGGCATGACGAACGACGACGCTGTCAAACCAACCGACGCGACGGGGGCGGCCGGTGGTGGTTCCATACTCGCGGCCGATCTCCCGGATGCGATCTCCCGTCTCATCATGGAGCTCCGTCGGGAACGGGCCGTCCCCAACCCGGGTAGTGTAAGATTTGGCCACACCGATCACCTGACGAATCTTGGTCGGTCCGACGCCGGAACCGATACAGACCCCGCCAGCCACCGGATTGGAGGAGGTGACAAAGGGATAGGTCCCCTGGTCGAGATCCAACATGACACCCTGCGCCCCTTCGAACAAAACCCGGCGCCCCTGATCGATCGCCTCATTCAGCACCACGGACGTATCCATTACATAGGGGCGAATTCTCTCCGCACACGCCAGGTAAGGCTCATAAATCTCCTCAAAAGTGAAGCCCGAGGTGTCGTAATATTTTTCCAACAGGCGGTTTTTATCCTCCAGGTTCTTTTTCAGCCTCTCAGCAAAACGGTCCCGATCCAAAAGATCAGAGATGCGGATCCCGGTACGGGCTGCCTTATCCATGTAAGCGGGACCGATCCCTTTTCCCGTCGTTCCAATCTTACCGGATCCTTTCCGCTTCTCTTCCGCCTTGTCCACCTTGATATGGTACGGCAGAATCACCTGGGCCCGGTCCGAAATACGCAGGTTTTTGGGATCCACCCCGTGCGTCTGGAGGTATTCCAGCTCCTCCACCAAAGCCCGAGGATCCAGCACCATCCCGTTTCCGAGGACACAGATCTTCTCCGGATAAAAAATGCCCGAAGGGATCAGGTGCAGCTTATATCGTTTCTCGCCAAACACAATCGTATGTCCGGCGTTGTTTCCGCCCTGATAACGGGAAACCACCTCCGCCTCTTCGGCCAAATAATCGGTGATTTTTCCCTTGCCCTCATCTCCCCATTGGGTACCGACCACGACCACCGTCGACATGATAAGCTCCCCTTTCGCGCGGCGGTTGTTCATTCCAACCGAATCATTCAATCCTTTACCAGTGTACAGTGTAAGCTTTACGATGTCAACGTAAAACCGAACGTTTTTCCAACTGGTAGAAGGAATTATTCGTCTTTCATTCCATGTTGCAAATCGAGGCTGAGAAATTTATTATAGTTTTTCAGAAAAAGGAGTTCCACCTTTCCGATCGGGCCGTTCCGGTGCTTGGCCAAAATCACCTCGATAATATTCTTTTTCTCCGACTCCTCGTTATAATAATCATCCCGGTATAAAAAGGAAACGAGATCAGCATCCTGTTCAATGGAGCCGGATTCCCGGAGATCCGACAACATGGGCCGCTTGTCCTGCCGCTGTTCCACTGCCCGGGAAAGCTGGGATAAAGCGATAACAGGTACATTCAACTCCCGGGCCAACAGTTTTAAGGAACGAGAGATTTCAGAGATTTCCTGTTGACGGCTGTCCCGGCCTCGCCCTTCGATCAATTGCAGATAGTCGATCAACACCATCCCCAACCCGTGTTCCGCTTGCAGCCGTCGCAGTTTGGAGCGAATCTCAAAGACGGAGATCCCTGGTGTGTCGTCGATAAAAATAGGGGCCTCCGATAACGTGCTGATCGCCATCGTCAATTTCTCCCAATCTTCCTCTTCCAATCGTCCGGTCCGAAACACTTGGGCGTCGATGTTCCCTTCCGCAGCCAACATCCGTTGCACCAACTGGGGCGCGGACATTTCCAGGTTAAAAACCGCAACCGGGAGGCCCGCCCGAATAGCCACATTTTGAGCCACATTGAGGCTAAAAGCGGTTTTCCCCATACTGGGCCGGGCGGCGAGAATGATCAGATCGGATTTTTGGAAACCGGATGTCATCCGATCGAGATCCGTATACCCTGAAGGGACTCCGGTCAATTTTCCCTGGTTATAATGGAGGTTTTCAATCCGTTCAAAGGTCTCCATCAAAATTTCTCGGATCGGAGTAAACCCTTTGCGAATTCTGCGTTGGGAAATCTCCAGGATTTTTTTCTCGGCGGAATCAATCACTTCCGTCACTTCATCTCCGCCGGAATAACCCGAGGTGGCGATTTCGGTGGCCGTCCGGATCAGCCGTCTCAGGATCGCCTTCTCTTCGACGATCTGGGCATAGTAATCCACATTGGCCGCTGTGGGGACGGCTTCTGCCAACTCCGTCAAGTAGGAAACGCCACCTACCTCCTCCAACAGTTTGCGGTCCGACAGCTCCGAGGTAAGTGTCACCAGATCAATCGGCTCCCCCTGCTCCGACACATCGATGATTACCTGAAACAGGCGCTGGTGGGACTGGCGGTAAAAATCCTCCGGCCGCAGCCGTTCCGTCACAGTCACCAGTACCGCTGGTTCGATCAGGATCGCTCCGAGGACGGCCCGTTCCGCTTCCTGGTTGTGGGGAGGCATACGATCGGCAAATAGTTCACTCATTCTCCATCCACCTCCTGACTTGACATGAAAAAAACGCCCCACCCTTTGGGGAGCGCTCTTGACACCCGCATCTCACTCTGCCAGGACCTGTACGGAAAGGGTGGCCGTCACCTTTGGGTGCAGTTTGACGGGAACTTGGGTTACACCGAGGGTGCGGATCGGCTCGTTCAATTGGATCTTCTTTTTATCAATCTGAATGTCGTATTCCTTTTTCAAGTGCTGGCTAATCTGCTTCGAAGTGACAGAACCGAACAACCGCCCTCCCTTCCCGGACTTCGTGTGGAGAGTGATATCCAACTGCTCCAACTTTTTCGCCAATTCCTGGGCATTGGCCAGCTCTTCTTTCCGCTTTTGTTCCTGCCGACGCTGCTGATCTTTCAATGCATTCATATTGCTCGAGGAAGCCTCAACAGCAAGGCCCCGGGGAAACAGGTAGTTACGGGCATAGCCTTCCGCCACTTCTTTTACTTCACCTTTTTTTCCTTTTCCTTTTACATCTTGTTGAAAGATCACTTTCACTCCATGTCGCCCCCCTCCTCGAAATTCTCTTTCAGCACATCGAGCAACTTCTGACGTGCCTCCTCGAGGGTCATGCCTTCAAACTGAACGGCGGCGTTGGTCAGGTGTCCGCCGCCCCCGAGAGATTCCATCACCAGTTGCACATTAATCTCACCCTGGGAACGGGCGCTAATCGCCACTTTCCCATCGTCACGCAAACCGATAACAAAGGAGGCGCTAACGCCCTTCATGCCGAGCAGTGTATCAGCTGCCTGGGCGATGACCAACTGGTGGTACCGTTCATCTTCCTCACCGACGGAAATCGCAATCCTATCGTATACCACTTCCGTATTTTTGACAATCTCCGCCCGTTTGACAAAGAGATCCAGGTCTTCCTTCAAAAGCGTTTGGACCATGGCCAAATCCGCCCCATGCCGCCTCAAAAAGGAAGCCGCCTCAAAGGTTCTAGACCCCGAACGAAAAGCAAAACTTTTCGTATCCACCACGATGCCGGCCATCAGAGCCGTCGTCTCCATATTCTCGATCGTCATCCGATCGCCCTGGTATTGCAGGAGTTCCGTCACCAACTCACTGGTGGAGGAGGCGTAAGGCTCCAGATAGACCAACACCGGATCTTTGACGAACTCCTCTCCCCGCCGGTGGTGATCGATCACCACCACACGGTCGGATTTTTCCAGCAGCCTCGGTTCGAGGGCCATGGATGGTTTATGGGTGTCCACCAAGATCAAAAGGCTGTCCCGGTTCACCATCTGCAAAGCGCGATCTGGCGGAATAAAGGCTTCTTCCAGAGACTCGTTTCCGGCAATCACTTCCATCAGCCCATCGATGGAAGGGTTGGAATCCTTCAGGACGATGTGTCCTTTCCGCCCTCCCATCCGGACAAAACGCAACATCCCGATCGCCGAACCGAGGGCATCCATATCCGGGTCCTCATGGCCCATGATCAACACATGATCACTATCCTTAATCAGATTGGCCAGAGCAAAGGAGATCACCCGAGCCCGTACCCGGGTCCGCTTTTCCACGGCGCTGGTTTTGCCACCAAAGAAGACCATTCTTTCCCCATCCTGGACTGCAGCCTGGTCCCCGCCACGAGCCAGCGCGATATCCAGGGCCGCCTCTGCTGTCTGGTTCTGCTCCACCATCGAGGAACGGACGGCAGCCACCCCGATACTTAAGGTGATCGGGATTTTGTTCTCCCGGGTGAGATCTCGCACCACATCCAGGATATCAAACCGATTATGGACGATACGGTCCAGGGATTCCCTCCGAAAAACCATGAAAAACTTGTCGGAGTCAAATTGACGGAGGTTGATATCGTTCTCCTTAGCCCAGCGGGTGATGGCCCCCTGGACATCGGTCAACAGCTGGGTCCGCTCCTGCTCATCGAGGCCTGTTCCCGCTTCATCATAATTATCCAGGTGAAGATATCCGATCACACTCTGCTCCCGATCATATTGCCGTTCCAACTTCTCCAACCGACTGATGTCCCGAAAAAAATACAGGCGCTCTTCGCTGTGGTGTAAGACCTCAAACCAACGCTCCCCGATCTGCAGTTTTCCCGGAGAATCATCCACTTCCACCAAATCGGGAAAAACCTCGGTCACCGGCAGCCCGACCAGAGAATCCTTACCAGTCACCTCTTTGATAAAAGGGTTGTGCCACTCCACCCGTCCCTTCCGATCATAGAGAAGGATTCCCAGGGGCATCCGGTCCAAAGCGGTTTGATTGGCCCCTTTCACCCGCTTGGACAAGGTGAGAACATAAGATGTAAAATCTTCCCGAAAAGACCGTTCGGCCTGATACAAACCGTATCCCAAGCCGAAAAAAACGGCCAGGCCCAAAAGTGCGTACGGCCAGTTGTACGCGGATAGGAGTACGATCAGGACCAAACTGAACATCATGGCAAACACCATGTGGTATCCGTGCCATCGTTTGGTTATAAAGTTCGGCATGAAGACATCTCCTTACCCGGGCCGTTTCTTTCATTTATGATCTATTTTACCCCAGGGAGAGTTGGATTCATAGCTTGAAAAGCCTTCTGTGGATTCCCTTATTTTTCTCCCCGAATCCGATTTCGAATACGCGTCCCGCAATCGACAATCCCTATTAGATGAACCACCATTCCTGCCACAGGGATCAAGAGGGTCAAAAACACCACCAACACCAGCCAGCCTTTGCTCTTCCCGCTTCGTTCCAGCAGCCAGGTGATAAAAGCCAGTCCCTGGACGATAAACAGAGTGAACAAAACAGCGGCAGCATTTCCTAGCAACATCAGGTTGGCGTTTTCCCCCAGGCCAAACAGGATCAACAGAAGCAGGGAGACGAAGTAGAAATAAAAAAAGGGTCTCGGCAGTCGCCATTCCCCGAAGGGGGGCAAATATTTCCCGGGAAATCCCCGCCGACGGAGCCACCGACGCCCAACCACCAGATTGAGCAAGGGGATGGGCACTGCCAGCAAAAAAATCATTCCGGGGATCACAGCGGCGACGGGAGGAAGCTCCGGCAGGGAATCCTCCATCCCGTAGGCGCGAAGCATTTCCTTATTTTGCTCCCATTCCTGTGCCAACAGGGCATCCAATCGGTCCATCATGTTGAAGGAGAAGGAGGCGATGACCAACAAGAGAAGGGAACCCACCCAGACTGCCGTCAACCCGCCCAACACCACATCGGTGCCGGTGGTCTGCGAGCGGCGGTACAATTCCCCCATGGTGATTCCGGTGACAGCTACCGCCATAACCCACCCAACATTGAGCGGGTGACCAGATACTGCCCACAGAGAGAGAGCCCCGATGCCGGCAGGCAAAAGGGCAGACAACCAACCGTGTTTAGCAGCATACAGGAGAAAAGGGAGGGGGAGAAACCAGACGGTTAACAGGGAAAGAGGGGTGAAAAGCGTCAACGTGCTGACAAAAAACAGGGCAATGGTCACCAACCCGTCACGGACATGAAAACGTGACAATACTGGTTCACCTCTTATTGATATACTCTTCCAACTGGGACAGATCACCATACCAATCTTCCAGTTGGTGCCGCTCCTGCGCGGCTTCCCGGAGTTTCCTGGTGACCGCCTGATCCACCTCCCTGAAAGAAAGCCCCACCCGTCGGGCCAGTACGTAGGTCGCTACCACTAAACTGGCCAGGCTGTCGGCGATCAGGGACTGATTGGCTGTATGTAACCCTTTATACAGGTTTGCGATCTGATCCAGGATTTCCGTTTTCAACCATTCAATCACTTTCATGCTCTTGGCGATGTGCATGCTTCGCTCCGGCCTGCTCATGGTTCCCGCACTCCTTTAAAAGGTCTTGGATCTATGGCTATGTTCAACAGCCGAGGGCCAATCTCCTTTTTTTCGCCAGTGGGAACCGGACGGAATGAAAAAAGAAGGGGCGTTTCTCACGCCCCTTCCCTCCGGCTTTTAATCCGTGGTGTACGGCAGCAAAGCCATTTGCCGGGCGCGTTTGATTGCCCGGGTCAGTTGCCGCTGATATTTGGAGGAAGTCCCCGTCACACGGCGGGGAAGGATTTTACCCCGTTCGCTGATAAACTTACGGAGCAGATCCACATCCTTGTAATCGATATACTTGATTTTGTTCACCGTAAAGTAACACACTTTGCGGCGCTTATTCCCTCGACGGCGGGCCATAGAAGAACCCCCTTTCCTCTACTGTGATCGTTTGCGTATCATCAGAAGGGCAGATCATCATCGGAAATGTCGATCGGCTTGCCGTCATCGGCAAAGGGATCGTCGGAGGGGCCACGGTCCTTACTCATGCCGCCGGGGTTGTCATAACCCTGATTAAACCCGGAACCGCCGCTGCGATCACCGCCACGGTCCAAAAAGCGGACATTGTCCCCGACCACTTCGGAAACGCGAATCCGTCGCCCTTCGTTATTTTCGAAACTTCGTACCTGCAGCCGTCCCTCAACGGCGACCAACCGTCCTTTTTTCATATAGTTGGCGACCGTTTCCGCAAGTTGTCGCCAGACAACGATATCGATAAAGTCGGTCTCCCGCTCCCCCTGCTGGTTGGTGAACGGACGATCCACCGCCAGTCGAAAGCTGGTGACGGCGACACCATTGGGGGTGTAACGAAGCTCGGGATCCCAGGTCAGGCGGCCGATCAATACCACCCGATTTAACATCGGCAACCCCTCCTAAGCCGCTTGGATTTCCGCGACATGCCCTTACTCTTTATCGTCAATGTTGATGATCATGTGACGAATCACATCGTCGTTGAGCTTCAAATGGCGTCCCAGCTCGTTCACGGTATCTTCGTTGCCGGTGAACGTAACTACGGTGTATACGCCTTCCCGATAGTTGTCAATCAGGTAAGCCAAACGCCGCTTGCCGAAATGCTCCAGCTCAATATCTTCCCCGTTGTTCTGAGCGATCACAGCCTGAACCTTTTCCCGCTGGGTGTTCAGAGCTTCCTCATCCAGCTCAGGACGGGTGATGTACATCAGTTCGTACTTATGCATTCTCTACACCTCCTTCTGGACTGAAACGGCTCCATCCCGCTAATGGAGCAAGGAGTGAATATCCTATATCCACGATACTACATTCTATCAGAGGAGGAGTGGAAAGGCAAGGAGCAACCCCCTTCACAAGGGAATCTTCCTTCATCAAACATTGAACCGGAAATGGACAACATCCCCATCTTTGACTACGTAATCCTTGCCCTCGGACCGCAGCAGCCCCTGGTCCCGAGCTGCCGCCTGAGATCCGGCTCGCATCAGATCCTCATATGAGATCACTTCGGCGCGGATGAAGCCCCGTTCAAAATCGGAATGGATGACGCCGGCCGCTTGGGGAGCCCGGGTTCCCTCTCGGATGGTCCAGGCCCGGACCTCCTGTTCCCCCGCTGTAAAATAGGTGATCAACCCCAGCAACCGATAGGCTGCAGACACCAACCGGTCCAGCCCAGAGGATTCCAGGCCCAGATCCTCAAGAAACTGCTTCCGTTCTTCTCCGTCCAGTTCCACTATCTCCGCTTCCAGCTGGGCGCTGATGACCACCGTCTCCGCTCCTTCTCGAGCGGCTTGTTGTTGAAGAGCTTGCACATGGGGGTTCTCCTCCGGTGCAGCCACATCATCCTCGGACACATTGGCAGCGTAAAGCACTTTTTTCAAGGTGAGCAGGTTGAGGGAACGAATCCGCTCCAATTCCTCCTCATCCAGCTCCAATGACCGGGCCGGTTTCCCATCAGCTAAAACCTGCTGCAATTTTTCCAGAACCGCATGTTCTTTGATCGCCTCGGCTTCCCCGCTCTTCTTCTGGCGAGCCACCCGGTTCAACCGGCGCTCCACCGTTTCTAAGTCCGCCAGCACCAATTCCAGGTTGATCGTTTCCATATCGCTGACTGGATCCACCTGTCCAGAAACATGGGTGATATTGCCACCTTCAAAACAACGTACCACATGGATGATCGCATCCACTTCCCGGATATGGGACAAAAATTGGTTGCCCAATCCTTCCCCTTTGCTGGCCCCTTTCACCAATCCGGCGATATCGGTGAACTGGAAGGATGTCGGAGTCACCTTACGGGGGCGGACCATCTCAGCCAGCCCTTGCAAGCGCGGATCAGGTACATCTACAACCCCCACATTGGGATCGATTGTACAAAAGGGGTAGTTGGCCGATTCCGCACCGGCCCGGGTAATTGCATTAAACAACGTCGATTTACCCACGTTAGGCAAACCGACGATCCCAGTTGTAAGCGGCATTCCTGTTCAACTCCTCTGTTTAGTCGGCCTAAAAAGGCGGGCCCCAGCTCGGTATCGGCCCGCAGTCGGTTACAACCTCCGTCCATTATAGCGAAAGGAAGCGGGAAATGTCATGGTCAGCATTCCAGCGGTACTAAACCACGGAAAAGAAGCTCCCCAGCCCGGGGAGCTTCCACCGTAAGCCGAGCTCAAACCCCGCCCGCACGGTTTTCATCTTGAGGAGATCTCTGTAAAACGCGTTTCATCCGCTTCTCAAAGCGGGACCTCGGTAGGAGGACACTGTGTCCGCAACCGGTACATTTCATTCGGATATCCATCCCCATCCGGATGACCTTCCATGCATTGGTGCCGCAGGGATGGGGTTTTTTCATCTCCACAACGTCCCCCAATGCAAATTGTTTCCGCTCCATCGCCACCGTCCCCCTTATTTCTTGCATCCATTATAGAAAAACGGGCGGCTATTCGGCAACCTTCTGTTCCGCCAATTGCCGGAAAGCGCTCATGATCATCTGGTGAATCCGTTCCTGATCTTCCCGGTTTTTTCCGGCCGGAATCTTCTGGATCGGTTCCCCGAAGTAAATTCGCACTTTGGCCGGCCGGATCCAGCGGCCCTTGCGGGGCAAGGCACGGTCGGTCCCCTCGATCCAAACAGGGATGACAGGCACCTGGGCGCGAAGGGCCAGGTAAGAGGCGCCCCCTTTCAGTTCGGTCGGGGGTTCCGCTTCCCGTCGCCTTCCCTCCGGGAAGAGGCCCACCACTTGATCATTGCGCAACCGGGCTAAGGCTGATCGCATCGCTCGTACATCCGCTTCTTCTCGCCTGACGGGAAAGGCATCCACTTTGCGCAAAAACCATTGGGTAAAAGGGTGGGAGAAGGATTCCGCCTTCGCCATAAAGGAGATCCGCTGCGGCAACTGGGCCGCGATGTAAAAAGGATCTAGATAACTGATATGATTCCCTACCAATAAAAAAGGACCTTGCCGGGGAACGCGGTCCAGCCCTTGGACTTCCGCTCGGTGATATACGCGCAAAATTACGCGCAGCATCCACTGCCCCAACCGATACCACATATCATCCACCTCCTCTTCTCTCTATGCTCATATTGTACATATAAAGGAGGAGAAATCCCACTCGATCGATTACCCCTCTTTCATGATAGGGTACAAGAGGACCATCGTCAGAATGAACAAATTGATCACCCCGAAGAGGGGATATAAATAATTGACCAATGTGGCAAATCCCAGCCGGGTTAGAGGGACCAACAACAAAATAACCGTCCCGCCGATCACCCAGGGGGGGAAGGGGAGGAGTTCCGACAGACGGTGGGAAAGACCGTAAACATTGCTGACCGCCGTCGTGTAAATCGCCATCCATAACACCAATGAGATACTGAGCACCCAGATGGGAGAATAGTCCCGCACCAAGGCAAACAGGGGAATCTCATATTGAGAGACCAGGCTGTCCACACGCAGCAATGAATAATTATACAGAAAGGCCAGCATCCCGAGACAGAGCGAGCTGACTCCACCGGATACCCAAATTTCCGCCGGATGACGAATCTGTCTTCCCATGGTGGACAGGACAGCCAGCAGGGACATGGTGTTAAAGGCGGTGTATGTAATTGCGGAGGGCCAGACAGGGAGAGAGGTTGTTTTCGGATGATCGGTGGTCAGAAACCAGCCGCTGTTTTGAAGAAACTGAAGGCAGACGAAGATCAGCACCGAGACCATCACCGGAATCAGTACGGAATTCATCGACATCAATCCCTTCAAATCAAACAGGAGAATCAATAAAACGGCAGCTACCATCACTAAAACCCCCAGGGTGTAGGAGCTGTTCCACTGTTGAAAAGTGGCCCCGCTTCCCGCTACCATCACTAAGGTGCTGGTCAACAGGAACAGCATGACCAGATAATCAAAAACCCGGCTCATCCGCGCTCCGATCACTTGGTTCAACACCTCGGAATAATGCTGCGTCTTATATTTCCAACTGATTTTGAGGATAACCACCGTAGAGGTAAAGGTGAGAAAAGTGGACAGTAGGATAATGGAGCTGCTGCCATCCCCGTAGGAACCAAAAAACTCCCATATTTCACGTCCAGAAGCAAATCCGGCACCGATCATCGTTCCGATGATCGTCATGCTGATCTTCAAGGAATGCCACAGTTGAAAGCGCATATTGATCCCCCTTGTCCGGGTTGTCCCTACCATGTATATTTCCTTAGCGATGTCCGTATACTGGTAAAGATTCTATCCCCTTTTTTTGGAGGTAGACGGCCATGCGCAAACCTGCCCCTCACTCCGGTTCAGGGATCCCGGATCCGGCACGGGTGCATTATGCCCATCCCAGCGCAGAACACCAGTGTGCGGACCAGCTGGATCAGGTGCTCGGACTGTATCCTGGTTACCGGGAGTTGGCCTGTATCTGTATCGGTACCGACCGGTCCACAGGCGACGCCCTCGGCCCCCTCGTGGGTACCCGCTTGGAGTCCCTCGCCCTGCCGGCGCTGCGGGTATACGGGACATTGGACGAGCCTGTTCATGCGGTGAACTTGAATCAGGCCTTATCCAGAATGGAGAAAGAATTGAAAAACCCCCGAATCATTGCTATCGATGCCTGTTTGGGCCAATTGGCCAATGTGGGCTCGATCCAAGTGAAAAACGGGCCGCTCAGACCGGGAGCCGGGGTGAATAAACAGCTGCCTTCAGTCGGCCAGATTCATATGACCGGCATTGTCAATGTTTCCGGATTTATGGAGTATTTCGTTTTGCAGAATACGCGTCTCAACATGGTGATGAAGATGGCCCATGTGATCGCCTCAGCGATCGAAGCGGTAGCTGTGTCTCGGATCAAACAACAACCTCAATAAAAAACCGCCCGCCAACAGGGGTAAACGGGCAGCAGGAAATCTCTTTTATATCACCTGGAGACTATTGGGGACAATCTCCATCTCAACCGGTGTTTTTCCGATCACCTCACCGTCGGTATGGATCAACAAAGGGGGGCTCGACTCCACTTCTAATCGTGTTCCCTTCATCATTTCTACCGCTGGGTGACTGACATGAGTGCCCTGAAAGACCCGAGGGAACACGAAGAGTATTTTCCAACGGCTAACGTCTCTGACGATACAGATATCCAACAAGCCATCCCGGTTGGAGGCTTCAGGACAGATTTTCATGCCTCCTCCGTAGAAAGGGATATTGGCGACGGCGATCAACCAGACACCGGATACTTGCTTTCGATTTCCATCCAGGGTGACAGTGACGTTTTGGGGTTGAAAAGTAAATAAGAGCCGAATCAGTTCCCATACATAGACGGCTTTCTTTAGCCATCGTTTTACCGAAGATCGGTTGACCGCCTGAGATACACTGGCGTCAAAACCGACCCCCGCTGTGCCGATGGTCACCTCTCCGTTCACTCGAAGCGTATCAACAACCTCGGGTTCACCCGTAAGCATCTGCTCCAGGGCCTGCAACGGATCCGTTGAAATTCCCCGTGTCCGGGCAAAATCATTGCCGGATCCGGCAGGTATGCAACCCAGGGTGATGGAGGTGCCGATCAACCCCCCAGCTACTTCATGGATCGTTCCATCACCTCCCACCGCTATCACGGCACGAATCTCCTTCTTTTGGGCAGCCATCTTAGCCAGTTCCGTGGCGTGACCGGGATATTCAGTATAAACCACTTCAAACGAAGCTTCTTTTTCATACAAACGTTTTTCAAGCGTCCGCCAAACCTTCCCCCCGTTCCCGTTTCCAGACCGCTGGTTCACTATAAAAACTATCATACCGACACCGCCTTGTATTTCATCACTGTGTTGTACGTTCAGGAATCATTTTCGTTTGAACCGGAGGATACCGGGATGCTTTCCATCCCATCTCCGTCATCCATCGCCCGTTGGATGGCCAGTTCCTCCTCCGCAGACAACGGATAGGGAGAAACCCCCTTTTCGACAGGCTTTGCATAAAAGTAAGAAGGCCCCCGATGGCTAAACAAACTGCTGATAATGATTCCGGTCTGCTCATCATCTAACAGGGCCAGGGAAAAGCTCATATCCGCTGCCCCATCACCAGCCGCATTAAACCGGACCAATCCCAATCGTCCCTTCCGCCTCCGGATGGACTGATCCAGTTGACGGAGATGATGCATCAGGGCGAGAGGGGCTGGTCCATCTTCTTCCCTTTCTGATACCTCCTGCAACCAGGCAGCATCCCGCTCCAGCTGATTCAGAAACTGTTGTTGACGGGATTGGCGCACCCACAACATGCAGCCAAACACCAAGATAAGAAGTAAAGCCGCACATAGCAGCATCCATCCCACCGGATGGGATAGTAGATAGAAAACCCTTGCTTCCATGATATGACCCTCTCCTGTCTAACTTTAGAAGAAAAATGAACAAACAGCCGCGATCGGAATAGCTGGCAATAGATCAGCCACCCGAATTTGCGCCAGCTTGAGAAGATTGATTCCAATCCCGACAATCATCAATCCACCGACTGCGGTTACTTGCTGAATCATCAAGTCCAATGCTTTTTCGTCCAACAGTTGAGCGATCCAATCGGCAGATAGAGCGATCCCACCTTGGTACACCACAACCGGTACCAAGGAAAACAACACCCCGACCCCTAAAGTGGATGAAAAAATAACGGCGGAAAAGCCGTCGAGAAGGGATTTCGTATAGAGGATTTGGTGATCATCTCTCAATCCGCTGTCTAATCCGCCTAATATGGACATCGGACCGACACAATAAACCAGGGTGCTGGTTACAAAGGCAGCAGCAAACTGGCTTTCTCCCTTCACTCGCTGTTCCATCCAGGTTCCAAACCGGTTCAACCATCTCTCTAATCCGATCCAACTTCCCAGCATACCGCCGACCACGATAGCGATCAGCACCAGAATCAAATCTTCAGTCTTTAAGGCCATGGATAGCCCGATCACGATGACGACCAGACCGATCCCTTGCATCGCCGTTTCATGAATTTCCTTGCGCATACCGTTCAATCGCGACCCCAACAGAGCCCCGATCGCAATAGCTATCCCGTTGACGATGGTTCCAAGCAGTACCATGATGTAAAACCCTTTCTTTATAGACCGGCAAAGGCTTGCTGGACTTCTTGCAATGCCTCTAGAAAAATGTCCACTTCCGATTGCGTGTTAAAGTATCCCGGGCTGACCCGGAGGGTCCCACCTGGTTTCGTACCCATCGTTTGGTGGGCAAGTGCAGCACAGTGGTAACCGGCCCGCACCGCGATATCAAAGTGGCGATCAAGCAGGGTGGCCAGCTCTGTCTCATCGATCCCCTCCATTCGAAAAGAAACCACTGCAACGGAGGCAAAAGGCAATTGATAGAGATGAACCTTTTCCATTCGCTTCAACCCTTCCACCAACTGCTGGCTCAGCTCCGTCTCATGTTGATGAATCGCCTGCCAGCCCTTGTCCATCAAAAAGCGAACCCCCGCTCCGAGCCCGGCGATCCCCGGTGTATTCAATGTTCCACTTTCAAATCCCAAAGGCCTCTCCTCAGGCTGGTGCAAATCCTCGGAATGGTTGCCCGTACCTCCTTGCATGATCGGTCGCACCGGGAGCTCCGGATTCAGATAGAGACCCCCGGTTCCCTGAGGTCCAAACAGCCCTTTATGTCCTGGAAAAGCGAGCATCGAGATGCCCATCGACTGAACGTCGACAGGAACAACGCCGGCGGTTTGGGCCGCATCCACCAAAAAAGGAACCCCTTTTTCTCCGGCGATCGCTCCCATCTCCTCCAATGGCAACAAAACCCCGTTCACATTGGAAGCATGTGTGCTGACGAGCAACCGCGTATGAGGTTGAATCGCTTCTTTGAGACGAGATAGATCGACCGGGCCATCCGGCCCCGGTGGGATATACTCCACCTTGATTCCCAGGCTCCGTTTCATCTCATTCAAGGGACGGATCACGGCATGATGCTCCCAGCAGGTAGTAACTACATGGTCCCCTTCCCGCAACCAACCTTTTAAGGCCAAATTGATAGCGTGGGTTCCATTTTGGCAAAAAATCAAGTTTTTCGGTTGCGAGATGTGAAACCATTGAGCCAGTAGGCGACGTGTCTCCTCTACCTGACGACCCGCCTGTTCTGACAACCGATGCCCTCCCCTTCCCGGGTTGGCACCATACTCGTCCAAACATTCCTTTACCGCTTCAGATACGCCTTCCGGCTTGGGCCAACTGGTAGCGGCATTATCCAGATAGATCAAGGTAGCCTCCCCCTGCTTAATCGACGATGCGGTTTCTTTGAAACAGTTCCATCAACCGTTCCAGCTCCCGCTCTGAATAATATTCAAACTCGACTTTTCCTTTTTTCTGTCCGTGACGAATCCTAACCGGCGTGCTGAATGCCTCTTGCAGCAAATCCTCATAGCGTCTAAGCACCGGGTTCTCCTCTTTTTTCTTCTTTTTTTTCTTCCGTTCCCGTTGCAGTCCTTCGTTTACTTGCTGCACCCATTCTTCCAATTGGCGCACGCTGGCCCCTTCCTTGATACATTTTCGGGCCAGCTTTAGCTGCACCTCCCGGTCTTTTACCCCTCGCAAAGCCCGGGCATGTCCCATAGACAATGTTCCACGTGAAACATTTTCCTGCACTTCAGCTGGGAGCTGCAACAAACGAAGAAAATTGGCCACATGGGGACGACTCTTTCCCACTCGGGCGGCCAAATCTTCCTGGGTCAAGGAAAATTGGTCCATCAATTTCTTATAGGCTTGGGCGATCTCGATTGAATTGAGATCCTCCCGTTGCAGGTTTTCAATCAATGCGATTTCCATCATCTGTTCGTCGGTGAAGTCCCGCACCACCGCCGGCACCTGTTCCAAACCAGCTTCCTTTGCGGCACGGAAGCGGCGTTCCCCGGCAACGATTTCATAGCCCCGGATGCTTTTCCGCACCACCAGCGGTTGTACAACCCCATGCTCTTTTACTGAGGAGACCAATTCTTCAAGGGAGTCTGGATCAAAAGATTTTCTCGGTTGATATGGATTGGGCCGCAACTCCTTTACATCCAGCTCATTGACCGCTTCATCAGCCTCCGCCTGGGCATCTGGAAAAAGAGCACTCAATCCCTTCCCCAGCCCCTTACTATTGGCCATTATGGATCACTTCCTTTGCCAGGTCGACATAACACTGCGCTCCCCGAGAGCGGGCAGCATACTCCAGAATCGGCTTCCCGTGGCTGGGCGCTTCACTCAAGCGGACGTTCCGGGGAATCACCGTCTGATATACCTTCTCCTGAAAATACTTCTGCACCTCATTCATCACCTGCAGAGACAGATTGGTCCGTGCATCATACATCGTCAACAAAACCCCTTCAATCTCCAGCCGCTTATTCAGGTGTTTCTGCACGATCCGAACCGTGTTTAAAAGCTGTCCCAACCCTTCCAACGCATAAAACTCACATTGGATCGGAATTAGGACTGAATCGGCAGCAGTTAAAGAATTAACCGTAAGAACACCGAGTGATGGAGGACAATCCACCAAGACAAAATCATACCGATCACGAACTCTTTGTAAAGACCGCTTCAGCCGATGTTCGCGGGACAAAACCTGCACCAATTCGATTTCGGCACCGGCCAATTCAATCCGTGCCGGGATCAGATCGACACCCTCAATCGGGGTAGATAGCAAGACACTCTCCATCTGAACTTCATTGATCAACACATCATATATGCATTGTTTGACATCCGCCTTGTTGATTCCCAGACCGGAGGTGGTATTTCCCTGCGGATCGATATCGACGATCAAAACCCGTTTCCCATGGTAAGCCAGGCTGGCTCCCAGATTGATAGAAGTGGTGGTCTTCCCCACCCCCCCTTTTTGGTTGGCAATAGCAACAACTCGACTCAATGATTAGCACCTCGTTTCTAAAGCTGTTCTCTCACCTAAAAAAAGTGTACACCTTTTACTTGGGGATGCGAATAACCACTTCATAAAAATCATCATATTCCTTCTCATCGGATGAAACAGAGAGTCCGCTCTCTTTCACCATATCTACCGATTGCCGGATGGTATTGACAGCGATGCGAACATCCCTGGAAAAAGCTTTTCGTTTTGGTTTCGGTTTATTGCTCACTTCTGTCCATTTTCGCAACCGTTCTTCTGTCTGTTTGACATTGAGGTTTTTCTCCAAAATTTCATCCAATAGCTTCCGCTGCAGTTTTTCATCCTTCAACCCCAATAACGCTCGAGCGTGTCGCTCTGAAATTTGTCGATCTTGAACCGCTTGTTGCACTTCCTCAGGTAGTTGAAGGAGACGTAATTTATTGGCCACGGTGGACTGACCTTTTCCCAACCGTTGCGCTAATCCCTCCTGAGTTAACCCATGCAGTTCGATCAGGCTATGATAAGCCATCGCCTCTTCCATTGCGGTCAACCCTTCCCGTTGCAGGTTTTCGATCAGGGATACTGATGCAGCTTCTGTATCGGACATATCGCGAATCACTGCTGGAATGGTCTCCATCCCTAACCGCCTGACGGCCCGCAATCTCCTCTCCCCGGCAATCAACTCATACTCGTTGCCAATACGTCGCACCACCACCGGCTGAATCAAGCCATGGTTTTGAATCGTCTGGCACAGTTCATCAATCCGTTCCTCGTCGAATACGGTACGTGGTTGGTAAGGGCTCGGTTTCACCCGATCCACCTTCAGTTGTTTTACCTCGTCAGCCTCATCCTTTTCCGCCATGCCGAATAAACGGCTGAATGGCTCTTTCATTTCTAGGGACACCACCTAAAATAATAATGAGCTCGATCCATTCTTCTCTCCATATATTCTATATTTTAATCGATCAACCTCCTCATTTGGGTGTCTAGGTGATGTTTCACGTGAAACATTTCCGATCAAATCGTCAGAAAACCAAAAACATAAGAGAACCATCAGGAATAGTGATAAATTTTCGACACACAGAAAGCACAAATCTTCGAAGAAAGTCGATTTGACGGGAATCTTATTCCTGTTTTTATTGACCCTTTCCAACCCGACTTGATAGAATCAATTAAGAAGAGTGTGACGACCTTCGACAAAAAACGGGAGGAACTGGAAATGAGTGAACCCATCTACATAGGTAATGACCAAGGTTATTACGGCACCAAAGTCGTCAGCCGTCATGGTGACAAGTTTTTGAAGATGTTTCTCCGGAACATGGTAGTACCCAATCGGGTCGGGGAAATCACTTACAACAACGATCCTCACAATATCATGTACCGGGAACGGGAAGGGGACCGTGAATGGTTTGTCGGTAAACTGGCGATCGATCAGTCCTCCGACGATGAACTATTCGACTCCCATGAACGCCGGCTGTTCAGCCCCACCTGGTTCCGGGAAGAGGAGTACCTGCTCATGTTCCGGGTGAGCACCGGGCTGATGCTGCAAGGAAGTGAAAGTACGGAACCGATCGTCTCCGTCGCTCTGCCCACGGATAGTTACACCGACTATAAGGAAGAACTGCGCCGTCGCTTAGTAGGCAAGCACAGCTTTGAAGTGAAGCAGGGGAACCTGCCCTACCGGAAGATCGAATTTGAAATTAAACGAGAAAACTTGTATGTGATCAGCCAGCCGATGGCCACACTGTTTCACATCGCCCTGGACCGCGAAGGGAAACTGCTGAATGAAGACCTGTTTATCCAAAAAGTAAGCATCAATGACCTCGGATTTGGTACCTCTGATGTGGAAACCCTCCATGGAGAAACGATTATTAAACGGCAAAGTTTTACCTCTCGCCATGCTATGATCAATGTTTATCAGCTACTATCTAAACGGTTGATGGAGTTTTCCCGGGAAGTGGATCCCGACAAACAAGGCAAGGAATACCCCATCTGGAGCCTCAACCGCGTCATCCGCTCCGGAGAGATCAGTTTCAAGGGCAAAGTATACGATGTCAATGAAATCGTAAAAAGTTGTATCCAAGAGGTAGGCACCTCATTGGTGGATGAAGTGTGGAACCGGCTGGACTACGCCGATGATATTACATACATCATCTTAACCGGCGGCTCTTCTATTCCCTTCAAGCCTTATTATCGAGAGCGCTTCGGCGATAAACTGATTTTTGCAGAGGATTACGGGATCGATGCTCAATTTGCCAACGCCTTCGGCCTTTGCAAATTTACACAGTCTAAATCCCGTTCCGTACCCTCCAAAACCCAGAGGGAAATCGCTGCCACCATCCAGGAGGAATTTTCGGTACCCAGCACAGCTGAAAAACGGGTCTCCCAACGGAAAGGACAGAAAAAATAAGCACACACACATAACCTAGGGAGAATCCCCCAGGGTCGATCGATGGCCCTGGGGGATTCCGTAACGGTTCATTTCGTCAATAGCACTCCCGCGATTCCGGATTTCCTTCAGCCCGGAAGTGCGGGGCCAAAGGAGGGGAACGCCATGGCCAATCCGGGAGATGATTATGAACTGATCGTGATCGGTAAAGGTTCTGCCGGCGAAGAAGCGGCAAAAGAAGCGGCCCGCAAGGGGAAAACCACCCTTTTTCTCCAGCTGAACCCCGGCTCGATTGCCTCCGTCATGTGCAGCACGTCTCAACATGGTTCCCCCCAGGGGGCACTGACGGGTGTGGAGGCTCAATTGATCCGGCTCGAAAAGGAGAGCGATCCGTCATCGAAATTGGTACAGACAAAAATCGATGCGGATTCCCATCACTCTGTCTATATTTTGCAGTCCCTGGAAGACCGGAATCAAGTAAAACAGAATCCCCAACATCGAGAATCCTCGACCCCGCCACCTTCCATAACCGAGAAGGCGTCATCAGGGGAAAAGCGGATCTGGAGCCATGTACTGCGAGAACGAGAAATCCATAAACGTAAAAGAAGAATTCACCGTTCCACTGCCCACTGGAGGAAACCGGAAGCGCCTCCAGCAAAAGAGGTTCCGAATCAAACCGAAACTCAACCCCCGGAACCGATTCTTCGGGAACGGGAAAGAAGGCTGAGGCAACGGTTGGTCCGCAGTCGAAAATCAGCGGTCCCTCCTTCGGATCAACCGACTGCCCACCGCCCACAACCAGGAACCGCCGACAATCAAAAGAGGCAGGCGGAGTCCCAAAAGTCGAAGCCGACTTCAACTGTGGAGGAAAAGCGATCTGTCCTCACCCCCTTCGATAAGAAAAAACGAGTCACCAAACTGGCCACGGGAAAATCACCTTCTCATGCGGTCATACCGATGGATCAACGCCGGCTGAAGCACCGGAAGGGAAAGGACTTAAAAGAGTTCCCACCACCTGAACCCCCTTCCCCAACTCCTCCGGAACCGGAAAAGACGCATATCCCGGGGGCCATGGTGTGGGAAGGCGATGAAAAAAAGGAAAAGCCCGCAGAAAAACGCTTAACTTATGAGCCCTTTCAATCCCAACCGTTTGAGAAAAGAGCCCGACCTTTCTCCTCCAAAACCCTGGACGGAATGCAATCCTCTGACAGCGGCTACCAGGACGAACCCTTCCAATCCGGCCCGCTTCAGGGACGAAGCCGCATGCCCTTTGCCTCTTCCTCCATCCTCCGGCAGCCCCCGGAACAAAAGGAAGAGAGGAAGTCAAAGTTTGAAGTCGATTCCGGTTCCTCTTCCTATATGAACCAGGAAGCCGCAAGAAATGTACTGGCCCAATCCGATGGTCTGAAAAAAGACGATATTAGTATCGAAGATCCCTTTGGCCAATCTTATGATGAAATTATCGGCCCCTTTGGCGAGAAAAACTCCGAAGAGGAACAGCTGGAAAAACGGAAACTGGCTTTGCGGGGACTTCACAATCTCATCAATAACCTGGGATAAAAAAAGAGACAGCCGTTACGGCTGCAGGCTGTCGAGAAAGTCTCGACAGCCTATTTTTT
>NZ_FMZA01000014.1 GCF_900102685.1 Melghirimyces thermohalophilus | reverse complement strand
GGGCCAGCTTCCAAGCGCCCATCAGGAGGGGGAAGTTCCAAGGGATGATCTGTCCCACGACGCCGATCGGCTCCTTGATGTGCATGGAAACGGTCTTAGCGTCGATTTCCGATACGCCGCCTTCTTCCCCGCGGATGACGCCGGCGAAGTAGCGGAAGTGATCCGCGGCTAAGGGGACGTCGGCCGCCAAAGCTTCCCGGATCGGTTTTCCGTTATCCCAGGTTTCCGACAGGGCCAATTTCTCCCGGTTCTCTTCGATCCGGTCAGCAATTTGCAGGAGGATGCGGCTGCGCTTGGCTACCGGTGTTTTCCCCCATTTTTCCCTTGCCTCATGGGCTTTTCTTACCGCCAAATCGATATCTTCTTTCTTGGAGCGAGGCACACGGGTGAACACCTTGCCATCCACCGGGGATGGATTGTCAAAGTACTCGCCTCCGACAGGGGCCACCCACTCGCCTCCGATGAAGTTTTCGTACCGGGACTTGTACTGAACAAAGCTCCCCTCCGTATTCGGTGTTCTAAATCTCGATAACGAAACACTCATTCTATTACCTCCAGTCCTTTTCTCAAGGGTTTTGTCGGTAAATAAAAACAAGCAAAATCAATGCCATTAGGAGATCCTTTCGTATAGTAGGTTTTCAAGGAGATTATTTGTTAACTGTACTGTACAGCGTAACACTTCGTTGCATATATAAATTGTTTGTGATGCACATAATTATTGGCTCAGCAAAAGGTGATCCACTGGCACGAGACCGAAGTGGTCATCACCGGGTATCGGAAGAAAGAATCCGGTTGGTTGGTCGCCGTGGAGGTAGACGATCACCCTCGTCCCGGCGGGGTGATGGAGCTGGGGATTGGACCGAGGGCAGATATGGTGAGCATGCGCAACTCTAATGCCCTCGCTAACATGGACAACCTGAAGGATCAAACCTACCACGCTAATTCCAAAATCGCCTCGATCCAAAAGAAAATGCTCAACGCCGTGGACCACTACCAAAACATTCAAGGGTCCTTTCACATCCAGTTTCAAAACAACGGACAAAATGAAATGGTTGAATTCCAGGTGGATGAAGGAAAAACACCGGGCAGCCATGTGAAAGTAACCAAAGCAAATGGAAATGAAACCAAGTCAAATGGGAAAGAATACCTGATCATGAACCATGAAATAGAGAAATTCTCTAAATCGAATGTGGCTCCCAGAAAAGAGGTCAAAAGGCCCCGGCACTTTTCCGATGAAAACGGCCAAGCCGTCTTTGTCCAGCGGCAACTAAAGAAGTGACGTTCCCGCAAAACTACGCATTCTGGCTGCGTAACAAGGAAAACAAAGTATGTTCAACCGAGATGTCACGGTAATCGAGGGCAAACACAAGGAATCTCTTTCCAAGAAATGGGGCGCCACAAATCTCAATTATCCGATTCTTTCTCGCATTCATCCACATGTTTTAACACTCGATCCCGGCCCTGACAGATGTGTTCGTGCATGGCGATTTTGGCCCGATCGCCGTCCCGCTTTTCAATCGCTTCCAAGATGATCCGGTGGAATTCCAGGGAGCGGAGCTGTTCCGATCGGTCATACCAGTAGAAGGATTGAAACACCAGGGGCAGAACGATCAATTTGCCGATGTGAAAACGGAGATGTTCATTGCGGGAAGCGGCGTGAACCGCTTCATGAAACCGCTGGTTGATGCGAAGAATCCCCAACATCCCGTCCAGATCCCGGGGCTCTTGCTCACGGAGCGCCTGTTCATAGGCGAGGTTGGCCTCCTGCATCTCCTTTAGCTCCTCCGGGCTTCGGTACAAAGCGGCCTGGCCCGCCGCGTAGCCTTCCAACAGGGTGCGCAAGTCGTAGATCTGCCGGATATCTTCTCTGGAGAAGGTGCGGACGATCATGCCACGCCGAAGTGGAGTGAGCAGCCCTTCCGACTCCAACTGCTTCAGCGCTTCCCGGACCGGCGTCCGGCTCACCTGCCATTCCCCGGCGAGAAACTCCTCCGTCAAACGCATCCCCGGTTTGTATTTTCCGACAGCAATCGCTTCTTTGATCAGCTGGTACACATCCAAAATCGTCACCTCGCTGTCATTGTATACAAAGAGAGACTACAGGACAAATAATTTCAATAATTTACCCTTTTCAACTTATTTACTATTGCCTTACTGTATACAAAGTGTTAATCTTTCTAAAAATAAGTGAGGTGAATAGATATGACCGAGGCTCAACCGGGACAGCTGCCCTTGGAGGGAGTCCGCGTCATTGAGTTGGGGACTCTCTTGGCCGGCCCCTTCGCCGGGCGCTTGCTCGCCGATTTCGGGGCAGAGGTGATCAAAGTGGAACCTCCCGGTAAGCCCGACCCGATGCGGAATTGGGGGAAGGAAAAGGACGGGGTGGGCCTGTGGTGGCCGGTACAATCCCGCAACAAGAAGTCGATCACGCTAAACCTGCGGGTAAAAGAGGGGCAAGCGGTCCTGAAGGACTTGGTAAAGGAAGCGGACATCCTGATTGAGAACTTCCGACCAGGGACGATGGAAAAGTGGAACCTCTCCTATGAGGAGTTGTCCGCCATCAACCCGGGGCTGATCATGGCCCGGACCTCCGGCTTCGGTCAATCGGGGCCCTACAAACAGCGGGCCGGATTTGGCAGCGTCGCTGAAGCGATGGGCGGCCTGCGCTATGTGACCGGGTTTCCCGACCGTCCGCCGGCGCGGATCGGCATCTCCATCGGGGATACCCTGGCGGCGCTCTTTTCCACCATCGGCTGCATGACCGCCCTTCATGAACGGGAACGCTCGGGCCGGGGTCAGGTCGTCGATACAGCCATCTACGAGTCGGTGTTCGGGGTGATGGAGAGCCTGGTTCCCGACTACCTCCTGGCCGGCTATATCCGGGAACGGATGGGCAACATCCTGCCGGGGATCGCCCCGTCCAACATTTATCTCACCCGGGATGAAACGTACATCGTGATCGGAGCCAATGCCGACAGGGTGTTCCGGAGGTTGTGTGAGGCGATGGGAGAGCCGGAGCTGGCCGACGATCCCAAGTTTGCCACTCATACAGCCCGCGGCGAGCACCAAAGGGAGCTGGACGCGCGGATCGAAACGTGGACCAAAACCCTGGATGCCAAAGACGTTCTCTCCCTCCTGGAAGAGAAAGGGGTTCCCTCTGGGATGATTTACTCGGCGAAAGAGATCGTGGAAGATCCCCATTACCAGGCGCGGGAGATGATCATTGAGACCGAGCATCCCCAATTGGGGAAATTCCCGATGCCGGGGGTGGTTCCCAAACTGAGCCGCACCCCGGGACAAGTCCAGTCCGTCGGTGCCGAGGAACTGGGCCAGCACAATGATGAAGTTTACCGGGAGCTCCTTGGTTATGACAAGGCTAAACTTCAGTCCCTGAAAGATCAACACGTGATTTAATTTTTCACCAGAAGGTTGCCAATATTAAAAAAGGGGGTTCCCCATGAGCGACAAAGTGAAAGAACCCATCCGCAACAAATGGATCTGGATCGGACTGGCTTTCATCGTGTTGGCCATTGTTCCCTGGTACTGGCCTAAGGGCGCCCTGCAATCGATGATCCTCGGCTTCCCGCTCTGGGCTTTTGTCTCCACCCTGTTTTCCCTCATCCTATGTGGCTATCTCAGCTGGCTCTGCCTCCACCAGTGGCACCTGGTGGAAGATAAGGAGGAAGCCGAGCGCCGAGGGGAGGGAGATGAAGGATGAAACTGGCCTTTGCGGGACCCGACGGAGTAATCATCCTGATCCTGTATGCGGTGGTGATGCTGTGGATCGGCTATGTCGCCGGCCGCGGACAAAAAAGTTTGCAGAAGAGTTTGTCTGGTTATTATCTGGCCGGGAAAAACCTGGGGATCATCGCGCTCTTTTTCACCTTGTATGCCACCCAATACAGCGGCAATACCATCGTGGGTTATGCGCCGACAGCATACCGGGAGGGCTTTTCCTGGTTGCAATCGATTCCTTTTATGACCATTATTATCGCCATGTACCTGATGTTTGCCCCCCGCCTCTACGTCATCTCCAAAAGGAAAAACTTTGTCACTCCGACGGATTGGATCTCCTACCGTTTCCAATCGAAAGGGGTGACCCTCTTGGCCATCTTCCTGATGTTGTGGGGGTTGGGCAACTACCTCTTGGAACAGCTGGTGGCCATCGGGCACGCCGTGGCCGGCATGACCGGCGGGACCATCCCCTACCAATGGGGCGTGATCGCCTTCGTTCTGGTGATGCTCGCCTATGAGTGGCTGGGCGGGATGAAGGCCGTCGCCTTCACCGATGTGATGCAAGGGGTGGTGCTGATGATCGGGGTGGTTGTCTTCTTAGGAGGGGCTTTCTATTTGGTCGGGGGCAATTTCGCTGATGTGACCCGGCAGATCGCCGAAACAGAACCGGCCAAAGTGGCCGTCCCTGGCTGGGAGACCTCGATCAACTGGTTCAGCATGCTGCTCCTGGTCGGCTTCGGCGCGGCTATTTACCCCCATGCCGTCCAGCGGATTTACTCTGCGGAAAGCGAGCGCACGTTGAAACGCTCCTTTGCGCGAATGGCCTGGATGCCGCCGTTGACTACCGGCTTGGTCTTCCTGATCGGCATCATCGGGATCAGCCTGTTTCCCGGGTTGGATGAGAGAGGATCGGAACAGTTGGTAGGCTTGATCGCCAACCAGGTGGCCTCCATCAACCTGATCTTCTACTGGGTGATGGTGCTGTTCTTTGGCGCGATCGTGGCGGCGATCATTTCCACCGCCGACTCCGTCCTGCTCAGCTTTTCCTCGATGTTGTCCAACGACCTTTACGGCAAATACATCAACCCCGATGCCAGTGAGGAACGAAAGGTGAAATTCGGCAAAATCGGCGGAGTCATCGCCGTCGCCATTTTGCTGTGGATCGCCTGGAATCCCCCGGCCACCCTGTACGACATCTTTGTGCTGAAATTTGAGCTGCTGGTCCAGGTCGCCCCCGCCTTCTTCCTCGGTCTGTACTGGAAACGCCTTTCCGCCGGCCCCGTCTTCTGGGGCATGCTGACCGGAGCCATCTGTTCCGGCGCCCTGACCCTCTCCGGCTTCGGTACCCTCTGGGGCATCCACGGCGGCGTCATCGGCCTCATCCTCAACCTCCTCATCTGCGTGGCCGGCTCCTATATGACTTCCGTGTCTACTGACCACCAACGGCAAGCGGAGGAGAAAATGGCGATGAATCTGTAAGTGATGGCCGCACGAAGCCTCAGACCAAACCCCACCAGCCCCAGCCCCGAGGGCTTTTTGACTCCATAGGGGACACCCTGAGTGACATTAAGCAGGGCGTCGAGGACTTCATAGAAGATCCATGGGAGGAGACCAAGGAAGCGGCCAGTAATGCTTGGGAAGGCATCAAATCCGGGGCCCAAGCGGCTTGGGATTGGGCCAAGGAACATAAAGAAGCGATTGCGGCCACGCTGACTGCAGCTGCTGGTGTTGTCCTCTTATTCGTTCCAGGTGGACAAGGTTTCGGTGCCGGGATCCTGATCGGGATGGCGGCCGGTGGTGGCGTTTCCTACTATCAGGGGAATGACTTAAAGACCATCCTGGCTGATGCATCCATCGGTGGCGTGGCAGGCGCTTTCGGGGGTGGTGTCACCGGCGGGGTGGCCAGAGGGGCTGTTCGTTATGTCAGTCGAAGAGCAGCCCAACTCATCGGGAACTCCGCCGGAGCCTCTGCAGGAAGCCTCGCCGACGACTTCCTCCATGAGCGAAAATTCAACTGGAAGAATGCGACTGTCGCGGCGTTTATGGGGGTCGGATTCACCGTCGTCCCTCATATGGCTGCCCAGAAGCCTGCTATGGGTATCACACCGAAGGCGCAACAGGCGACGAGCCAAGCAGCTAGCCAAAGTAGCAAATTTAGTTACACAATAGGTAAAGAAGAAGCGGAGCAAGCCCTTCAGGGATACAGTCGGTTGATGAAAAAACCGAACCGTGCTTATTATGATAATGGTATGCTGGGTCGCAAGAATCCACTTGAATTTGTTGTTCAACAACGATCCATTCAATACATGTCAGATAAGCAATTGATTTACCGGTTCAAGAAAAAACTCGCGCCACGAAACCCTAAATACGGAAGAGCCGAAAAGGGCACATACACTCTGCACCACTGGAAACAACGAGAAGAGGGTCCATTAATTGAAATGCCGCAAAGTATTCACCAAGGAAAATCAAGTCGTTTGCATCCATTAGGGAATAAAGGTGGAATAGGTAAGAAAAGACCCGGATGGGATGACTACAGAGTGGATTATTGGAGAGCCCGATACATTGAAGAGCTTCATAGAAGAGGGCATGAATTCCCTCTGAAATTGGAATAGGAGGCCGATAAGTTTGATCATGAAAGAAGCGATTCATAAACACATCATTGAGAATAACCCCCCAGAAGCAATAGGCGGGCCCGTCCCCATGAGTGAAATTGAAGCGGCTGAAATAGAATTGGGTGTAAAGCTTCCTGAAGACCATAAGGAGTATTTGCATCACTATGGTTCAGGAGGAGTACCAAAATATGAAATGTTAGGTTTAAGAGTGGCTGAATTCCTGCCAGACACCGAAAAATCATTTGTTGAAATGACTAAAGAGTTTCGAGAAGGACTCCCTAAACCATATGACAAAATGGTGGTTGTATGCCTTGATTATGATGGTGATCCTGTAGGTTTTCTGCCCGATGAACCCAACATATTCGTTCTTGATCATGAATCCGGGAAAAGATTGGAGATGGCTGACAGCTTCGAACATTTGCTTGAGAAACTGATAAACGATGAGTCGTTTTTCTAAGGTCTGAACCAATGAAAAAACAGAAGTATTGCTCGATTCATAAATGAATGGAGGAGCCTTACGGCTCCCCCGGGCGGGAATCACCCCGCCCGGTTTTTGTTTGCCGCCGATAAAAAAACATCCAAACCAATTGGATAAAGAGATAAAATGGGAGATTGAAAGAGATGCTATGTTAGTAGAGGATGGATGGGATTTGACGTGGGTGTTTGAAGATGCTACAGCAAGTAAACCTTTGATACAAGAATTGGTGGGAGACGTGATGTAGCCGCTAACTTTAAAGGATTACGTGGAAAAAGCATTGAATGAACAGTTGGATATTCAGTTTTGAAATAACGGGAGCCTCCGATGGGAGGCTTTTTGTACATCGTTATATAAGGGTTTTTCTGATGTTACACTAAACAGTGGGGTTGATGCTTTGATGAATTACCTTTTGTGAGATGGCATCATGACGACCTTGATTATCCCAATCTCAATAGGAAACGAGGAAGCCCGAGTTTTTCCCGGGGGTAAAATCGGATACGTTTAGCATAAAGAACTTTGATGGTGTACGTAGGTTCCATGGAGACATGTCTATGGTACAAAACGATGAACGAATATTATAGGTCAATCACCCTTATTGAACTATGGTGGGGATACGATTAAACTGGAAAATGGAACCTGATTCATTCTATTATTTTTAGTCACGATTGATTTTTACTTTAGATCATACATCAGAGAAGGAGCATGAACATCATGGCCAAACTCACCCTGTCCCAACTGGAGCGTCATCTCTTTTCTGCCGCTGATATTTTGCGTGGCAAGATGGATGCCTCCGAGTTTAAGGAATACATATTCGGCATGCTGTTTTTGAAGCGTTGTTCGGACGTATTTGATCAAAAGTACAACCAAATCATCAATGAAAATCTAGACAAGGGCAGGACCCGTGAAGAGGCGATCAAACGGGCGGAACGCCCCGTCTCCTATCGGGACACTTTTTTTGTTCCCAAAGAAGCTCGGTGGGATTATCTTCTAAACGAACTTCACAGCGACCTGGGGAACGCCCTCAACAAAGCCCTCCTAGGACTGGAGAATGAAAACCCGGTTCTGGAGGGGGTGGTCGGCCACATCGACTTCAACCGCCGTGTGGGTCAAACCCGCCTCTCCGACCAGAAATTGCGCGAACTGATTCATCACTTCAATAAGCACCGTCTGTGCAACGAGGACTTTGAAAACCCCGACCTTCTCGGCGCCGCTTATGAATACCTGATCGGCCAGTTTGCCGACTCCGCCGGGAAAAAGGGTGGGGAATTCTACACCCCCCGGGAAGTCGTCCGCTTGATGGTCCAGTTGACCAACCCGGAAGAGGGAATGCGGGTGTACGATCCTTGCTGCGGATCCGGCGGTATGCTCATCCACTCCCATCGACATGTGGAGGAACACGGTGGCAATACCCGCAACTTGAGCCTCTACGGTCAGGACAACAACGGCGGGGTGTGGGCCATCTGCAAGATGAACCTTCTTCTGCATGGAATCAACGCCAACCAGGACATCCGGAACGACGATACCATCGTCAACCCTCTCCATGTGGAGGGCGGGGAGCTGATGCGCTTCGACCGGGTCATCACCAATCCTCCCTTCAGCCAAAACTACAGCCGAAACGGACTCAACTTCCCGGAACGCTTCCGCTATGGCTTCTGCCCGGAAACGGGAAAAAAGGCGGATCTGATGTTTGTCCAACACATGTTGTCCGTTCTGCGCTCCGACGGGATCATGGCCACGGTCATGCCCCACGGGGTGCTGTTTCGCGGCGGAGCGGAGAAAGAGATTCGCAAAGGGTTTATCGAGGACGATCTGCTGGAGGCGGTGATTGGCCTTCCTCCCAACCTCTTTTATGGTACTGGGATCCCCGCCTGCATCCTCGTCATGCGTGCCCCGGGAGCCAAGCCGGAAGCCCGGAAGGGAAAGGTGCTCTTCATCAACGCCGACGCCGAGTATTACGCCGGCCGCGCCCAGAACCACCTGCGCCCGGAGCACATCGAGAAGATCGTCTCCACCTTTGAATCCTTTGCGGAGGTGCCCGGCTATGCTTCGGTTGTGACCAAGGAGCAATTGGAAGAGAACGACTGGAACCTTAACATCCGCCGCTATGCCGATAACGCCCCCGCTCCGGAACCCCACGACGTCCGGGCTCATCTGGAGGGCGGCGTGCCCCAGGCGGAGATTGAAGCCAAGCGTCCTCTTTTCGACGCTCACGGTTTTGATCCGACGTCCCTGCTGGTGGAAAGGGATGGGGACTATTTGGACTTTGCTCCCGACTTAAGTGAAAAAGGGGAGATCCGATCCCGCATCGAATCGGACCCCGGCCTTTGTGCCCGGGAAGAGGAGCTGAAGTTGGCCTTTGACCATTGGTGGGAGGAATACGTGGGTCACCTCACCGACCTGCCGGAAACCAAACAGTTGATGACATTGCGAAGGGAGCTATTTGCCTCCTTCAGCCGTTCCCTTACCTCGGTGGGGCTGTTGGACCGGTTCCAGGTGATCGGTGCCATTGCCAGCTGGTGGAACGATGCCCAGCACGATCTTCGCACCCTGGCCACCCAGGGCTTTGAGGGAACCATCGATGCCTGGGTCACCGCCTTGAAAGCGTCCATGGAGGAAAACGGAAAGGATGGGAACGACCTCGATCCCCACACCCATCCCCTCACCCGCCGCCTTCTCCCCAACTACCTGAAACAGCTGGCCGATCTGGACAGCGAACGGGCGGAGTTAGAAGGGAAGCTCGAAGCGGCCAAGAGTCAGGAGGAAAATGAAGACGGCGACGAAAGGAAATCCCTTTCCGAAGCGGAGATCAAAGCCATTCGTAAGGAACTGAACGCCCTCAAGCGGCAGCAGAAAAAAATGAAAGATGAGCTTCTGCCGTATCTGGAAGAGGCATGTGCCAATCTCAGTCCGGAGGACTGCCGGGACCGGATCCTCTCCATCCTGCGGGAAAACCTCACCGCCCAACTGGACCGGGCCGTCACCGCCCACCGGCAGCAGGTGGTGGCAGCGGTGGAGAACTGGTGGGACAAATACCGCGTCACCCTGAGGCAGATCGAATCGGAGCGGGATGAGGCGAAAGAGAAACTGGAGATGTTTTTGAGGGGGGTGGGGTATGTTGGATGAGATCAATTCAATACCATCTGGCTGGGAAGTGTGTTGTGTTGAAGATGTATGTAAATTGGGCAGAGGAAGAGTTATAAGTACTGAAGAAATATCGGAAAATCCGGGGAATTATCCGGTTTATTCTTCTCAAAGTAGTAATGAAGGAATTATGGGATACTTAAATACGTTTGACTTTGAAGGAGAGTACGTAACTTGGACTACTGATGGAGCTAATGCAGGAACAGTATTTTATAGAAAAGGGAAATTCAATTGTACAAATGTATGCGGAACGTTGGAAGCTAGAAAGCCTCGACATATTGATATGAGGTTTATTTCAAGAGCTTTAGCAATGTATACCAAAAAGCATGTAAGTTACATCGGTAATCCGAAGTTGATGAACAACACTATGGCAAAGATCTTAATAAAGTTGCCCCCTTTCCCCGAACAACGCCGAATCGCCGAAATCCTGGACACTCTGGACGAGACGATCCGGAAGACGGAGGCGCTGATCGACAAGCTGAAGCGGGTGAAGGAGGGCCTGCTTCACGACCTCCTCACCCGCGGCATCGACGAACACGGCCAACTCCGCGACCCCGCCACCCACCCCGAACAATTCAAGGACTCTCCCTTGGGGCGGATTCCGAAGGAATGGAGTATACAAAGTTTAAAGGAAGTATCCACTAAAATACAGGATGGAACCCATTTTTCTCCACAAAGTAAAGAAGGGCCTTATAGGTACATCACATCAAAAAATATAAGATTTGGTTATTTAGACTTAAGAGAATGTGGTTGGATCTCAGAACAGGAACACCAAGATATTTACACAAGGTGTGATGTTACTTACGGTGATGTTCTTCTGACTAAAGATGGCGCAAATACCGGAAATGCTGCCATAAATACACTTCGCGAGCCCTTTAGTTTGTTGTCAAGTGTGGCTTTCATTCGAGTGAATGAAAAGCTATTAGACAATGAATACCTTCTCCAATACATTTTGTCTCCTGTAGGACAGGATTGTATTACGGACATTATGTCCGGACTTGCAATTACTCGATTAACATTACAAAAAATAAAAGATTTTGTTATTCCTGTTCCATCCTTGCAAGAACAAAATCTAATAGGATCTTATCTAAAAAAACAAGATAATCGCATACAAAAAGAACAAGCCTACCTCAACAAACTCAAACAACTTAAAAAAGGCCTCATGGATGACCTGCTTACGGGCAAGGTACGGGTGAACCAACTGGACGACTCCTATTTCAAGGAACCCTCGGAACAAGAGCCATTGGAGAAACAACTAGAGGCGGAGGCGATAAAACCGTGACCCATACCACCCGCTTGGATCCCAACGAATACACCAAAGTAGAGAAGCCCTTCATTGATCAGTTGATCCAAATGGGCTGGCAGTGGATCGAGGGAAACACCCGGGACCCTTACCAGACCGAACGCAAAAATTTCCGGGAAGTGCTCTTGGAGGGGCGGGTGAAGGCTGCTCTGCGCCGGATCAACCAGGAGAATGGTCGGGAATGGTTGGATGGTGCTCGGGTGAACCAGGCTTTCAGCGCCCTGGAACGTCTCGGGGAGCATCGGTTGATGGAGGCTAATCAACGGGCGCTGGATCTGCTCTTGAAAGGAACAGAAGTGGAGGGGGATCCCGACCTTCACGGGGGAAAGGATGAGACGGTCCACTTTATCGACTTTCAACATCCGGAAAACAACGACTTCCTGGTGATCAACCAGTTTCGAGTGGATCCCCCCGGAAGCCGTCATTATATCATTCCCGATCTGGTCCTGTTTGTGAACGGCATCCCCCTGATCGTGGTGGAGTGCAAAAGCCCCTCAGCCAATGAGCCGATGGCGGCCGCCATCGAACAGCTCCTCTCCTACTCCAACCAACGGGAGTGGGTGGAGGGGGGCGAAGGAGTGGAGCGTCTCTTTCACTACAACCAATTCATGATCGCCACCTTCTGGGAGAAAGCCCGGGTGGGGACCATCGGGGCCTTGCCTGAACACTATCTGGAATGGAAGGACACCAGCCCCGTTCCCCAATCCCGGGTGGCGGAGGAATTGGGGGTGAAGCGGTTGTCCGGCCAGCAAGTGCTGGTGGCCGGCATGCTCCGAAAAGAGCATCTCTTGGATCTTGTCCGCAACTTTACCCTCTTTTCCCAGTCCGGTTCCCGCACGATCAAGGTTGTTGCCCGTTATCAACAGTACCGGGCTGTCCACGAAGCGATCCGCCGCCTATCCGAAGGACAGACCTTGCGGGAACACGGAGTGGCGGATCAACGGGGCGGGATCATCTGGCATACCCAGGGTTCCGGGAAAAGTCTGACCATGGTGTTTCTGGTGCGCAAAATGCGAACCTTGCCCAAATTGCGCCGGTTCAAGGTAATCTTTGTTACTGATCGGCGAGATCTAGAGAAGCAGTTGTCCGAGACGGCGTCCCTTACCGGAGAGACGGTTCGCAAAGCAAGGAATATCACTGAACTGAAACGATTGCTTCGACAAAAAGGCTCCGACTTGGTCTTCACCATGATTCAGAAGTACCAGGAAAAGGAGGATCAATCGAAAGACTTTCTCTATGAACGGCTCAATAAAACGCAATCGGCAGTCGGAGAAAGAACGGCCGAGTCGAGGGCGTCATACGGAGAAGATTCCCGAACGTCCAAGGTGAAGAAACCGATGGAGAAGTTAAACGATTCCGAGGAAATCGTGGTCCTGGTGGATGAAGCCCATCGTTCTCAGTCCAGCGCCCTTCACGCCAACCTGACGTATGCGCTGCCCAATTGCGCTAAAATCGGTTTTACCGGGACGCCGATCATGATTGGAGATCGGAAGAAAACTCGTGATATCTTCGGGGACTACATCGACCGCTACACGATTCAGCAGGCGGAAGCCGACGGGGCCACGGTTAAAATTTTGTATGAGGGACGAACCACTTCCGCGAAGGTGGAAGACGACCGGGAACTGGATGATCTGTTTGAAGATATGTTTCGGGATCGCACCCCCGAAGAACTGGAAACCTTGAAGAAAAAGTACGCCACCAAGGGAAATGTCTTGGAAGCAAAACAGATGATTCACAAAAAAGCGGAGAGTATGCTGCGTCACTATATCCTGAACATTTTGCCCAATCGGTTTAAGGCGCAGGTGGTCGCTTCCAGCCGGCGGGCGGCGGTACGGTATCATCAAGCGTTTTTGGATGCGCGTCAGGCACTCCTGGATCGGTTAGTAGGTTTTGAACCGCCGGATGTGGACGATGAAGAGGCCATGAAGCTGCCGCTGGAAGACCGATATTTGTTGACGGCCTATCGGCACCGGGATTTAATCCGGGAGCTGGAATTCGCCGCCGTTATCTCTCCGCACAATACCGGAAAGGACAAAGACCCCGAAAGTTGGAAGGAATGGACGGACAAGGGCAAGCAGGATAATCGGGTGAAACGGTTCAAAAAGCCCTTGGTCCATTCCGATCCCGACAAGCGAGATCCTCTGGCTTTCTTGATCGTCAACAGCATGCTACTCACCGGTTTTGATGCTCCCTTGGAACAGGTTCTTTATCTGGATCGATCCCTGGAGGGTCATAATCTCCTGCAGGCGATTGCTCGGGTGAACCGGACCTACCCGGACAAGAAATACGGATTTGTGGTGGATTATTGCGGGGTGGGAAACCACTTGAAGGAAGCTCTTGAGGTCTACAGCAACGACGATGTGCAAGGCGCGCTCACCCATTGGCGAGATGAACTCCCCACTCTACGTGACCGCCACCGGCGGGTGTTGGATGTTTTTCTCTCCAGGGGAATCGGTTCTATTGAGCAAATTGATGACTGTGTTCATCTGCTCCGAGATGTGAAAATACGGGCCGATTTCACCGTTAAACTGAAGCAGTTCCTCCAAAGCCTTGATATCGTCATGCCCCGCCCGGAAGCACTCACCTACACCCGGGATGCCAAAATCCTAGGATTTATTCATAAAAACGCCCACAATCGCTACCGGGATGAACAGCTCAATCTGATCGGCTCCGGGGAAAAAGTGAGGAAATTGATCGACGATCACATCACCGCCACCGACGTACAGTTGAAAATTGAGCCCATTTCCATCTTGGATGCGGATTTTGAAAGAGTGGTCGACGGTCATACCTCCAGCCGGGCCAAGGCATCGGAAATGGAGCATGCCGCCCGCTACGAGATTCGCAAGCGTTTTGATGAAGACCCGGTTTATTACAAGAAGCTTAGCGAAAAGTTGGAAGAGATCCTGAAGCGGTTTGAAGACGACTGGGAGCAATTGGAGTCGGCCCTTCGCGAGTATACGCGGGAATTCCGTCAAGGTCGGCGGGAAGAAGAGGAGGATGATGGCCTCGATCCCCGTACTCAGGTGCCTTTCTTTGACTTGCTGTTGGAAGGCCTCGGAAAGGAAAAGCGAAATCTCGACGGGCCGGAACGGGAGAAATTGATCCGAATCACGGTGGAAATGGTCGATCATATCCGCCAGGAGATTCGGGCGGTGGATTTCTGGCGGAATGAACAGGCGCAGGAATCTCTTCGGGGATGGGTGGTGGACAAATTGGATGAGGAGGATGCGGTGCCCTTCGAACTGCAGGAGAAAATCGCCTGCGATGTGTTACAATTGGCGAAAAACCGCCATGGGAGTCTAACATCATGAAGGAAACATCTTTGGTTGTGGAAGACCTTCAGTTTTCCCTCCGTCGCAGCAAAGCGCGAAAGACCGTCGGTATTACGGTGGAGCGGGATGGTACCCTGATCCTATCTGCTCCTGAGAATACCCCGGATCATTTGTTGCGTGAAGTGGTGGAGGAAAAAAGGGAGTGGATTTACACCAAGCTGGCTAAAAAAGAACTTCTCTTCAAACCCCGACCGGCCAAGGAGTTTGTGGATGGAGAGGGATTCTTTTATCTGGGACGAAGTTACCGCCTTCAGTTGGTGGATCCCGTCGACCAAAACGGGAAAAAACGTCCCACTCTCCGGCTTCACCGGGGTTACTTTGAACTTCGCCGGGACGAGGTCCACCGGGGACGGGAACATTTTATTCGATGGTACCGGGAGCATGCTCACCCTTGGCTGCAGCGAAAGGTGGATCTCTGGAAATATCGCTTAGGGGTGCAGCCAACGGAGGTTCGCGTCATGGATTTGGGCTATCGCTGGGGCTCCTGTGGGGCTTCGGGAAACCTCAATTTCCACTGGCGCACCATCCTTCTCCCGGCTTCCATCGTGGAATACGTCGTCGCCCATGAACTGGCCCACCTTCACCAACCCCACCATACACCGCAATTCTGGGAGCACCTGGACCGTGCCATGCCGGATTATGTAAGGCGAAAACAATGGTTAGCGGAAAATGGCGGGGAGTATGGGTTGTGAGAACAACCCCATACTCCCCAACAAACAATTTTTAGGAAGGGTTAGATCGGATATTTCACTATTCAACGATAGAGGTGATTTTATCTTGAATAACCGCAAGCGGAGTTTAACGCCGTGATGGTTCAGCTCATCCCCCTTTTCCAGCTGTGGAAACAGTACCGGAAGAGGGGTTTTTATCACATATGCTTAATAGGTCCGTTTATGATTTTGAAACAAAAAAAGGGGCTGTATTTGATCGCTTACTAAGTTATGATCCAAACCAACCGCATTATATTTTGCGGAACTACGATGCAATAAAAGATCGCTTCTTGACAACGTTTTCCCAATAGCCAGCGATCCGTTTGGTAACTACATCTGTTTTGATTACCGACAAGATGACGAAAAGCCATCCATTGTATTTTGGGATCATGAAAAGCCCAGTCGCAAGACGGCTATAAGCCCCATTTGCGAGGCTAAAACTTTGAGCCAGTCATTGGACTGTTTTTCTGTCGAAGAGCTTATTCCTACCTGGGTGATCGTTTATAACCTTCATCACCTATCTTTAGCATGCAAGAAAATAGTTACAAAAGATTAATAGAAATCATGTTGGCGAACTATTATAATTATTGTTAACGTGCAATGATTTTATAAAGGGGGAGGGCCTTGGAACAGAGTCAACGGGTGTTGGGGTATTGGCGGCAGAGTGTGGAAGATGGTAATCGGTTGGATTTTAAAGAAGAGGATATACAAGATATCAATTACGTGGAGCAGGCGGAGATCAAGGCCGGAGAGCTGTCTCCTTCTTCCTTTGAGAAGGTGGAGAAAAAAGCGGACGGGCAGCAAGGGGCTTTGGATCTCATGATCTGCCCTTTTCCTTTGAAGCAAAAGAGAAAGGACGATACGGAGGCTCACTTTTTTCCGTTGATCATTCCGGCCCGGCTGGAGGAAGACGGTTCGCTAGAGCCGCAAAAAGATTGTCCCCCCTTTATTCCGCGCAAATACTTGGAGCCGACGGAACAGGATGGTTACTACCTGGGACAAGCGGCTGCGGCGGAGGAGTATCGGGAAAAGTATCCTCACCCAGGGGAAGGCACATGGGAGATGGTGTGGCAGGATGCGTGGCAGCTGTTTAAAAAGGTCAGCGGAAAAAATCCCGACCGCATTGAACGGAAAGGTTTCTCTAAGATGAATCAATCGGCGGTGTGGTTTGGGAAGGTGACCAGCGGTGCCTATCTTCATGTTACTCCCTGTTATGAGGACCTGTGCAAACAGAAAACGTTGCCCCCCTTATTAACCAGCTTTACCGGATCAGGACGAAGTGGGCAGGAGATGGCTCGGGCCGATCACTTCAAGTATGGGCCCCGGCATGTGGGGCAGATGGGGGATGAACATCCGCTGACCCCATCCCAGCGGGAAGCCCTTCACCATTTCTTTGCCCTAGAGGAGGGGGAGATCCTCGGGGTGAATGGACCTCCCGGCACCGGCAAGACGACCATGATCCAAAGTGTGGTCTCCTCTCTATGGATCGAGCGGGCCTTGGAGGAATCGGAACCCCCTGTGATCATCGCCTCTTCCAGCAATAATACAGCGGTATTAAACATTCTGGACAGTTTCCAAAAGGCGGCGGGGCAGAAACCGAAGGACGAGGCATTGACCTCATTGGCTTCCCGCTGGATTCCTAAGGTGAACAGCTATGGGCTCTTCTGTGCTTCCAAGAATAAGTATAAGGAGCTCAGCGGTCAGTACCCCTCTATTTTGTGTCGGTACAATAAGACCTATCGCCGATATGAGTTTGTCGGTTTTCTTCCGGATTTGGAAGCGGGGAATCTTCAGGAAAAGGTCGACTTCTTTTTGCAACAATGCACAGATTATTTCGGGGAGCCCATCGGCGATCTCCGCCAGGCAAAACAACGATTGCACCGAGAGCTGGTCCGCGTCTCAGAAAAGGTGAAGGGCCGGTCGTTCGATTATTATGAGTGGCTGCAACTATGGCAACGTTTGCAAGAGGAGTTTGGCTCCCAGGAGAAGTTGGAACAGGCGATTGCTGAGAGGACCCCTAAGGAAGAAGCATCCCGTTCCCAAAAGGAATTTTGGGAGAAGGTTTACACCGAATGGCTGGATCATGTGAATGGACGATCCTGGTGGCAGCGGTTGTTCCGTCCCTTACAAGGGCCAGCCAATGAATCTTTTCTACGTAAAAAAGGGATCGACGAAGCATTTGTATCCTATAAAGATGCCGATGTCAAAGCGGTCCTATCGCAGAAGGAAGCTGAGGCCAAACAGGAACATGACCGCCACCACCAACAGTTGAGCGATTGGAAGCAGCTGCGAGACCGGTTGCAGGAGCTGGATGAGGCGTGGAGTCAGGAGAAAGGGAAAGAGGGCTTTTTTAAGAAGCTGGACACCCGCTGGCGCTACCAAGCATTCCTGTTGGCTACCCACTACTGGGAAGCCCGGTGGCTGGAGGAGCTCCGCGCAGAGCCGAATCCTGCTGAAGAATCGGAAGAAGAGCGGTGGAGGCGTTATGCCAAACTGACGCCTTGTTTTGTGGTCACTACGCTGTCTGTCCCCAACTACTTCCGCCGTTTTCGGAAACCAAGGGAATATCTGTATCAGTTTGCAGACCTATTGGTGATCGATGAGGCGGGACAGATCACGCCGGAACAGGCGGCACCGGCTTTTTCCCTGGCCAAACGGGCGTTGGTGGTGGGGGATACGGAGCAGTTGCAGCCGATTCCCCGTGTCCATCCGCCGGTGGATCGGGCCAATCTCAAAGCCTACGGGTTGTTGCGGGAGGAAGCGGATTTTGAATCCTTCAGTCAAAGCGGGCGGGCCGTTTCCACCGGCAGCGTGATGAAAATCGCCCAACAGGTGAGCCGCTATCGGAAATACGAAAATATGGGCGGGATGTTACTGACCGAGCACCATCGGTGTGTAAAGGACATCATCCAATATTGCAATGATCTGTGTTATCACGGGCGTCTTCGTCCTAAGCGAAAAAATCCCGCACCCGATAAAGCGCCCTACGGCGATTTGCCGCGGCTGGGATCCTTTCATGTGGAGGGGATGGCGGAACAAAAAGACGGCAGTTGGGAAAACCACCAGGAAGCCGCCACCATCGCCTGGTGGATCCACCACATGAGTGAAAAATGGACCAAAGGTAATCGCCGGTTGAAAGACGTCGTAGCAGTGGTCAGTCCTTTCCGCAAACAGGCCCGTCTCATCAGCCGCTATCTGAAAAAGGAATACGGCATCGACGGATTGACGATCAACACCGTTCACGCCTTGCAGGGGGCGGAGAAGGATATCGTTATCTTTTCCGCCACTTATGGGGGAGAGGACGTAAAGCAGAAAACCCTGTTTTACGACACCACTCGCTATTTGTTAAATGTGGCCGTCTCCCGGGCGAAGGAATCGTTTATCGTCTTTGGGGACATGAGTATTTTTGGCCGGTCCCCGCAACAACCCTCGGGCAAGCTGAAAGAGCGCCTCCAACCGTTACCCGAACACCTGGCCCAGGTTCCGGAACCAACGATTGAGGAAATGGTGTCCCGGATGAAGGGGCGGGTGAAAACAAATAAAAAGGTGGAGAAAAACGTGACCATTATCAATAACAATAATGGTGGAAATGTGAACATAGCGACTGACCACTCCACACTCCAGGTGAATGAAGGAGCGGAGTTGAGCAGCCAGTTGATTGAGGATCTTCGCAAAGAGATGAGCCAAGTTCGTCAAGTTTCTGAAAAGGAGAAAGAGGAGATCCTGCAACTATTAAAAGCGCTGAAACAATCGAAGGAAAAAAAGGAATACAAAAAGATGGATCGCCTGTTGCAGCGGCTCCGCAGATGGCAACCTCTTTTTGATGGATTGAACGCGACCGGACAAACGGCTGCAAACATCATGAACATATTCAAGTAAAATTTTTATGGATCGATCCATCCGGGGAGGAAATCAGGGAGTAGACAACGAAATTTCTGTAGTTGTCGGACGTATAAAAACATGCTTCAGCTAAATCCGGTCAGCAGGAGATCCTGCTGTTTTGTGGAGGGGAAATATGTCTGATTTTTGGTGGACTGGATTTGGGGCGGTCGGGGTGTGGGTGACCGGTGCGGCGGTCTTTTATGCGGCACGGGTCGCGCTTCATCTCAGCAAGCCCCGTCTTAAGATCATGTGCAAACAGGAGAAAGCCAGCCCGATCCCCGTTCCCGTGCTGAAAGTGACGGTGTTAAACACGGGATCCTTTCCCGTCGATATCGGCGGTGCCGATGTGTCGACTCCCTTTCGCTGGGAAGAAGTGAAGGATCGCTGGCATGATTGGAAAGAACTCTTTCCCCGCCTGGTTAAGCGGGAGCGGTTTGTCCCCTTGTGGATCACTTGGAAGATGGCCTTTGAGGAGATGGCACAAAAACACAGAGACCGAAAAACCATTGGTGTCACCCCTCAAGAAGGCTACCAAACCCGCATTGAACCCGGCCAAACCACTGAATTAACCTTTAACCTGCATAATCTATCACAGGAACTGAGTCAGCGGGGGTTTGAGGGTATGGCCACGATTATGGTTCGGGTGAGGGATCAGCAGAATCGGAGGCACAAGGGAACCTTTACCTATTCTATTGACCAGGTGACCCAGTCATTTCAAATGTAAATGAGTGGATGATGGAGCGGTGCTCGCGATGAGCATCGCTCCATTTCAATGAAAGAGGAGGTTATCAAGTGAGGAAATTAGAGGGTTATGTAACACCTCGAAAATGAGAACACTTATATTAGTCCGTAACCCCGAAATTTCGCTAAATAGGGAGTTTTGGGGTTGTTTTACGTGAATATTATCAGTGAGGGCCTGACATGGAAGTCAACGGGTGGCATCCGGTTCGTTTATACAGCAAGAACGGGAAACGGACCAGCAAGGGGTTGCCCTGCTTCGCTCAACTCCAAACGAAAAACACGTGAAACACGTGCGTGAAAGCCATTCGTTGGTTTGGTTGGTCATTTTGAACCTCCTGCTATTTAAATTTGTCGGGGAAGCCTGTAAGTAATCCCTTCTTTCCAATACGCTCCCCAATGTTCAAAAAACGTTATGTTCATGATGTTTCTACTCCTTTAGTGCAGAACTTGACCATTCTGGTCTCAGATTAAAATATTTCTCTTCTTGGCAACATCCAAAACCATTTCTCCGTTAGGTAATGGTTGTTCCGCCAAACCGTCATTCTGATGCCCGGAACTTCTTTTTTTGTCTCTACATGCGTGTGGAGAGATATTTTGGGCTTTCTAGATGAACATCATAAAAATAAATGAGACATCCCGGGGAGACGAACCCAGGATGTCCCTTAAGCTTGTGGTTAACCTTCCTGTAACCCCCGCTTGGCTTCTTCCGGAAGGATGGAGTCGTAGTTTCCAAACTGAATCATCTCGCGGAAGTGGCTGGAGACGTCACATTTCCCGTATTCGGCGTCTTCCATTGCCCTACCGTCGATGAAGAAGTTCTTCCGATACCGGCCGTCGGTTTCGTAGAGGTAGGTAACCATATCGATTTCTCTGCCGTCATAGTATTTTTTTTGGACATTTTTCAGGAACAATTGATGTTCTTGAGCTACATAGGATTCCGATTTTTTTGCATCCAAATTTTCATTAAGGTAAGCAATACTGCAAAAATAGCCTTCATAATTGAAATTGATTTTAACAATATAAACGGGGGCTTTGTTTTTGGAAATGATGACGACGTAAGGTTTTTCTTTTTGATGAAATTGCTTCGCTTGATCGAGTGAGAGTTTACCCCTCGCATTTTTTCTAATTCCTCTCCAACTTTCGTAAAACTCCGCGATCATGATCATCTCAACCCCTGTTAATTAATTTAGGATATTCCCTTTTTCATCTCGAATGGTGATGTCTCGAGAATCCGCATAATCCAGGATGTTTTGAGGAACTTTCTTTTTCTGGACTGGGACCTCCAGAATCATTTCGCCCTCTGGATTTATATCTAGTCCAGCCAAACCGTCATTTTGATGTCCGGATCCTTTCCGTTGGGAGGGGACATCGGCAATTTTGGCACCGGGTGGATACTTATTCTTCAGTTCGTTGATATAGTTTTTAGCGGTTTGAAATTTGATGTTGGCGAGTTGGGTGTACTTACGGGAGACGATTTCCCCTTTTTTGGGATTATAGGAATCCAATCTTACCTTACCACTTTTAGCGGAAGGTTTCTCGATATAGATTTCATTATGTGGATACTTCACAGCCATCTTCTTGTTGAAGGCGTTCCCTTTTTTGATGTTTCGGGTGATGGCTCGGGCTTTTTCTTCGGGATACTTTTCCCGGAGGGATCGATAGAGTTGGGATTCGCTCAGGTTTTCCTCGATCAGGTCGTTGATCAGTTGATCTTCGTCATTTGCTTTGTTGATGATGTCGCGAGCTTTTTTCTCTTGATCGGGATTCCCATCCGGTTTGTTATTCGCCTGGTCGCATGAAGTGCCTTTTTTCTTCGCGCAAACGTCGTGGACGAAGATCCCCTTGGCGATGCTGCCGACTTTAATCGCTTTTGCCGGGGTGGGAAGGCTTTCGGCAATGCCCCAGATCCGATGGAGCAGGGGCTGTTGTTTGCCGTTTTTGTCTTTTCCGCTCCAGGATTCCGAGAATTGCTCCCAGTCGAAAATCAATTTGCCTGTGTTTACAACCGGTTCATCCCAGAACTGATTCCAGCCCTCAACGGTATTGTCCCAGGAGTCTTTCAAGTATTGGCCCGGATTTTCTAAGGCTTTGTTCCAGGAATGTTTGATATCTTCCCAACCAATGGTTTCTCGTAGGTAATCTCCAGGACGATTCCATAGACCCTTGATAGAGGGAGATATAAAAGAGGAAACCCGCCGGTTGGCGGGTTTTGTTTGATACAGGGGGATGCCAGTTGGTCGCCTGGTGATGGTCCAGGCTGATCTCGTAATATTTTGTCCTTCCTACCATCCATAACCGCATCAGTTGAAGCGTGGCCTCTGCTCTCGTTTTCACAGTCAATAGAGATCCAAGTCCATCTCCCTCTTCAATTCCGGAATCATGTTTGCCACGAGCTGAGAATAAAAACAAACAGGAGGAATCTTGTGAGAGTGGTGGATCGTGCATGGTCGGGTTAATAGTGGCACGATGCTCATTTAGTGACGTGTTTGGCCTCTGCAGATGAAGATCCCATTGCCAATCCATGATTGGGACGGGTCGCCGATATGGATGAAGGAGTTGGTCATTGGTGAAAAGGAAAGGAATCCTGTGGCTATCCCTCTTTTTGCTGGCCGCATCCGTCCTCGCAGGATGCAAAGCTTCCTCCTCAACAGGGGATGCCGATTTTCCCAACCGACAACTCACCTACATGATCCCCTTTGAAGCCGGGGGACAATCAGACATCGAAGCGAGACGGCAGCACAAGCATTTGGAAAAGGAACTGGGCCAGCCCGTGGTGATCACTTACAAGCCGGGCGGGGGCGGATCGGTAGGCTGGACGGAGATGGTGAATAAGAAACCGGATGGCTATTATATGGCCGGGATCAATATTCCTCATATCATCCTGCAGCCCATGTCCAACGAGGATACGGGATACAAGACCGATCAGATTCAGCCTGTTGCCCTTTTCCAGTCGACACCGATTGGCTTGGCGGTGAAAAAGGAAAGCGGCATCCGATCGATGAAGGATTTCGTCCAGAAGTCCAAGGAAGATCCCGGAAAGGTCACAGTGGCGGGTTCCGGTACTTTTTCCGGTCACCACCTCGCTCTTCAACAACTGGAACAGCAGGCGGAAATGAAGTTGAAGTATGTGCCCTTTACCGGTGCCGCCACCCAGGTGCAAGCCTTTTTAGGCGGCAATACCGATGCGATTCTGGCCAACTCCAGCGACCTGTTGAAGTACAAAGACCGACTGAACATCCTGGCGATCGGCGGCGAGAAGAAGCTGGGTTTCTTTCCGGATACACCTACCTTTAAGGAATTGGGCTATGCCATGAATCCCACCATCGATCGAGGAGTAGGCGTGCCGAAGGGGACGCCAGAGGCGGTTGTCGAAAGGCTGGAACAGGCATTTCTCCAAATCGCGAAGGATCAAAAGATTCAGCAGCAGATGAAAAAGGAAGGGTTTCTTCCCTTAGAGATGGGGGCGAAGGAGAGTGAGCAGTATATTGAGCAACGGAAAAAAGAGTTGGAACCTGTATTGCAGGAATTGAAGTGAGGCGAGGCAACGATGTGGGAGACGGTCCTATCCGCATTGATGGATCCGGTGAACGCATTGTTTTTAGTCGGCGGGGTTGCCGGCGGCATTGTGGTCGGTGCGCTGCCGGGCCTGACGGCGACGATGGCTCTGGCGCTGATGCTCCCTTTTACCTTTTCCATGTCGCCTGAACCGGCTCTGATCATGCTGGGCGGCATCTATATCGGTGCGATTTACGGAGGATCGATCTCCGCCATCCTGATCAATACCCCTGGAACACCCTCTTCCATCGCCACCACCTTTGACGGATACCCGATGACCCGGCAGGGGAAACCAGAGCAGGCCTTGGTGACGGCTGCCTTCAGTTCCGGGATCGGCGGAGTACTCGGGGGATTGACCCTCCTGTTTCTTTCTCCGGCGTTGGCGGATTTGGCCCTTCAGTTCGGTCCGCCGGAGTTTTTCTGGGTAGCGATTTTCGGGCTGACGATTATCGCCACCTTGTCTGCCGGTTCCCTTTTGAAAGGGATGATCGGGGGATGCTTGGGCCTCATGCTCAGTACGGTGGGCATTGCCCCCATCGGCGGAGAGTCGCGCTTTACCTTCGGTTTTTCCCCGCTTCAGGGCGGCCTTGATTTGGTCGTGATGTTGATCGGCCTTTTTTGTATTCCAGAAGTGTTGGCGATGGTGGATCGAAAGCGAGTGGCCAAACAGGGCCTCGCCTTGAAACGGGAGAAGGGAGTGGCAGGCGGTGTAATCAAAAAATTGGTTAGACAGCCGCTTCTCCTGCTTCGCTCCTCCATCGTCGGGATCATCACCGGCATCATTCCCGGTGCTGGGGGCAATATCGCCAGTCTGCTCTCCTATGATCTGGCGGTTCGCTTCGATAAGAAGCACAAGGATTACGGGAAAGGAAGAATGGAAGGGGTGGTGGCGTCGGAGGCGAGCAACAACGCGGAAGTGGGAGGCTCTCTGGTTCCCTTGCTCTCCCTGGGCATTCCGGGAGCGGCGCCTGCGGCGGTGTTGATGGGGGCGCTGCTGATTCAAGGCATCACCCCCGGTCCCGATCTCTACACCCGTTATCCGGATTTGGTTTATACCTTTATTATTGCCTTCATCATCGCCAATTTCGTCATGTTTGTGATGGCGTTTTACGGTGCCCGCTATGTGGCCCGCATGATCGATCTGCCCGCTGATGTGCTGCTTCCCATGATCGTGATGTTGACGGTGATCGGCTCCTTCGCGATTCGGAACAGCTATCTGGATGTATGTATGATGTTGGGCTTCGGGATCGCCGGCTATTTTTTGAAAAAGGTGGGATTTGAACCGGGGCCGATCGTTTTGGGTATCATTTTGGGACCGATCGCGGAGACGGGATTGGCGCAGAGCATGCTGCTAGGTCAGGCGGAGGGGGGTGTGTGGCAGATCTTCTTCACCCGTCCCATCACCCTTGTCTTGATCGTCCTCTCGCTAATCTCTTTGCTATCGGCGGTCTATATCCAAACGTCACGGGCCGGTTGGAAAGCGGGAAGGAGGGATGCGGAAACATGCGACGCAGACTGAATCGGGAGATCGGGGTGTCGCTTTTCTTTCTGGGGATCGCCGTCATCGCTTTCATCCAGGTGGAGGGATTGAACCGAATGAGTGCTGTGTTCCCCCGGACGTTGGCCGTGATTTTGCTTGTGCTGAGCGGAATCCTTCTGGTCCAAAGTCTTGTTCGTCCGCCGGAAAAAAAGAAAGGGGAAACACCGCTCGCCTCCTCACGGATCCTCCCTTTTCTGTTGATCCTCGTTCTGTATGCGGTCTTGATAGCAGGCTTGGGCTTTTTGATCGCCACCATCCTTTTTGCCGGAGTGGGGACCTGGTACCTCTGTGATCGCAACAAAATCCGCGCTATCATCGGCTCGATCCTGCTGGGTATCCTGTTTTATGCCCTCTTCCGTTTTGTGTTTCTGGTTCCCTTTCCCGGTATTTAGTTCCCGTCAGGTCATGTGCAGCGATGGAGTATGGGTACGGATCGGAGTAGCGCCTCGGGGTTTTCAAGCGGGGGAATATGTGCATACCCACTATCTACGGCGAGGTGGTAGGGATGGCTTCTATTTTATGGACACGTCGTCGGCGGCGGCAGAATTATCACCCTGATGGCGGCAGGGGGGCGGTGATCCACTTATGCCCTACCGGACAGGGCAACGTCGTCGGTCATTCGATCGAGCCGGTGATCAAGTTGTCGGGAAATCCCTATACCGTCGCCCGCATGAACGAACACATCGATGTGGATATGAGTAGGTTATTATCCTGGGAAATCACACGGACAGACGCCGCGGATCAACTGTAGCGCTGTTTTGTCCGAAGGGTGAACGGGCCCCTCACCTCGACGGAAGCCTTCGGCCATCGGGAATTTGTCATGACAAAGTTCCATCCGAGCGCTTGAATGAAGGCCAAAGGGGATCGGCTGCCGACAGAGCGCGATTTGGCACGGGAGTTTGGGGTGAGCCGTACCGTGGTTCGCGATACGGTAAAAACCCTGGCGGGGCGGGGGATTTTGCGGGTGAAACACGGAGTTGGGATCTTTGTATCCGTCCACTCCTCCGCCAACTGGGACAAAGAATCTTTGCAGGGGGCGGCGTTGACGGATCTGTTTGAAATCCGAAAGGTATTGGAAAGCGAAGGGGCCGTTTGGGCGGCGCAACGCGGTAAACCGCATCATGTGGAACGGATGGGCCGAGAACAGAACCGATTCCTGCGGATCATCCCCTGCTCCACCGGAAGAACGTGATTCTTTCGCCCCATATCGCCGGGTTGACGAAAGAATCGCAAGCCCGGATCGCGTGTTTGGTGGCGGAAGAGGTGCTGAAGGTGCTGGAGGGAAAAAAGTCGATGTTAGTTGTGAATGAGGAGGAAACGTGATGGAGAGAATCTCCTTTGATCCACTTTACCGGCTGACCATAAAGATTCTGACCCGGGTCGGGGTTCCAAAACGGGATGCGGCCACAGTATCGGATGCGTTGCTCCGCGCCGACCTGGAAGGGGTCGAGAGTCACGGCATCTGTCGCTTGCCGGTCTATGTCCGCGGGATCCAGGAAAAAAGGATCAATCCCGTCCCCCGGATCCGGGTGCGGCGATTAGGCGGTGTGATCCAGGTGGATGGCGATAACGGCTTAGGTCAGGTCGTCTCCCGACAAGCCGTATCTGAGGCGATCACTTCCGCCAGACAGACAGGGGTGTCTGTGTCCGCTGTTTCCCACAGCAATCACAACGGGGCCGCCTCCTATTATTGTCAGAGGGCGGCGGAGGAAGGCATGGTCATGATCGCTATGACCAATTCTCCATCAGGTATACCGCCAGCAGGGGGGAGAAAGGCGTTTCTGGGGACCAATCCGATCGCTTTCGGCTTTCCCCCGACGAAGAAACGGCCGCCCTTGATTGTCGATATGTCTTCCAGTGTGGTAGCCCGGGGAAAGGTGATGCTGGCAGCCAAGAAGGGTTTGCCGATTCCCTCCGGCTGGGCGATCGATGAGAGCGGTGAGAGAACCACGGATCCAAAAGCCGCTCTCAAAGGAGCCGTGCTTCCCTTCGGTGGTGCCAAGGGGAGCGCGCTAGCGACGGCGATCGAAATCCTGTCCGGAATGTTAAGCGGAGCTGCCTTTGGTTCCCATGTGCAAAGCATGGATGGAGGGGGTTCATCGGCCAATGTGGGTCACTTTTTTATCCTCATCCATGTGGCGCATCTGATGGACCGTCAGGAATATGATCGGCGGATGGACCAGTTTATCGAAGAGATGAAATCGGTTCCCTTGATCCAGGGTGCAACGGAAATTTTTTATCCCGGAGAACGGCGTTACCACCGTTATATGGAAAGAAAACAGTCTGGCATTCCGATTTCGGAAGAGCTTTGTGAAGAATTGGCGCGATTGGCCACTCATTGTGATGTGGAGCATGATTTTTTACAACGATCTCATGCCGCCGGAACCAAATGAAAACATAAAAAACTCCTTTCAGCGGCACAAGCTGAAGGGGTTTTGTTTCATTTCACCAAAATCATAAATGGTCGTCGTTTTTTACCATTGTTTTTTGACACGGCTCACGTTAATGTGTAAAGAGTGATAAAAGCCCAGATCGAAATCGCGGATTTTAATAATGGGGAGAGAGTTTTTTTGACGATAAACCATCAAAAAGGGATCAACTGGCAAAAACTGATCGCACCGTATGCTAAGCCAAATGTGCTGCGAAGTATCTGGCAGATCGTCAATACCTTTGTTCCTTTCTTTCTGCTTTGGTACGCTGCTTATTGGAGTTTGTCCATCTCCTACTGGCTGACCCTGCCCCTGACCGCCGTGGCCGCCGGTTTGTTGGTCCGGATTTTCATCATCTTCCATGACTGCTGTCACGGTTCCTTCTTTCCCAGTCGCAAGACGAATGAGGTGTTGGGAACGATAACAGGCATCATGACCTGTTGTCCCTTTCATCAATGGCGGCACAATCACTCGGTACACCATGCCACCAGCGGCAACCTAGATCGGCACGGCACCGGGGATATTTGGACCTTGACCGTCGATGAATACTTGGCTTTGCCCCGTTGGAAGCGGCTGGCTTACCGTCTTTATCGCAATCCCTTGATCATGTTCGGACTGGGACCGATCTACATCTTTCTGATCGATTACCGGTTTAACCGCAAGGGGGCCAGGAGAAAAGAGCGGATGAATACGTATCTCACCAACGTTGGGATCGCCGCCATCGCTGGGATGCTCTGCTGGGCGATCGGTTGGAAGGCGTTCCTGCTGGTTCAGGGACCGATCTTTCTCATCTCCGGCTGGGCCGGTGTCTGGCTCTTCTATGTGCAGCACCAGTTTGAGGGTGCCTATTATGAGAAGGATGAAAAGTGGAGTTATGTGGATGCGGCCCTCAAGGGGAGCTCTTTTTACAAATTGCCCAAGGTGCTGCAATGGTTTACCGGTAACATCGGCTTCCACCACATACACCATCTCAGTCCTCGGGTGCCCAACTATTACCTGAACCGAGCCCATGAGGAGAATCAGCTATTCCAAAGCGTCAAGCCGATCAAGTTGTTTTCCTCCCTCAAATCCCTTAAGTTTCGCATCTGGGATGAGCATCGTAAAAAACTGATGAGCTTCCGGTATGTGAAGCGCTACCTGGAGGATCGGCGCAATCAGCGCATGCAGGGGAACGAATCATAAAGAAGAAACGAAGGCTCTTCGGCCTTCGTTTCTTCTTTTCGTTCCATTGTTTGAAATCTTCCGTCAATAGTCTTATAATGGTTTTATGTTAGCGCTAACAATCAAGGAGTGACCATGAAACGGATCAATTTGAACGAGGTGGCGAAAAGAGCTGGGGTGTCGGCGATGACCGTCTCCCGCGTCATCAATCATAAAGACCATGTCGCCCCAAAGACCCGGGAAAAGATCAACCGGGTGATTCGCGATCTCCGGTATGAGCCTCACGCGATCGCCCAGAGCCTGGCATCGAGGAAAACCCGGATTTTGGGGGTCGCCGTCTACGGAGAGGAAAACACCCACCCCGCCTTTTACCATCAGATTTTAAAGGGGTTTCGCCGCCGGGTTGCTGAGAAAGGATATGATGTATTGATTTTTTCAGAAAAGGGAGACATCCCTTTGTCCCGGCGCGTGATCGGTTCCCAGTTGGCACAGGGGGTTCTGCTGGCAGGGGCCCACATCCCAGAAGAGGAAGTGGAAGTCTTCAGAAAAGCTCGCTTCCCTTTCGCCGTGATCGGCCGTCCCGACGTGAAGGGGGCGATACCCTGTGTCGCCTTGAACTACCGGGAAACCTTTGCCCAGGTGACTCGTTCCCTGATCGAGGCAGGGAATCGGCGCATTGCCTTTGTGGCCAATGCAGCGGGATTTCCCGCTGACCGGGACAAGTATCTCGGATACCTCCATGCACACAGGGAGGCCGGGATCCCTGCGCCTCCTTCCCTGGCCCGCCTGGATGTGGAAACCCAACAGGATGGATTGCAGGCGGTGAAGGGGGTGCTCTCCGCTCAGCCGAGCGCTATCCTTTTCGGAAATACCAATGCCACTTTCGGGGGTTTTTGGGCGTTGCAGGCCGGCGGGTCCGACTGGGATCCTTCCCTTTCCCTCATCGCTTTCGACGATAACGGGGAGATGCATCGGCTGTTTGCCGACACCCTATCGGGAACTTTAGGCAGCATCGGCCTTCCCAAAGAGCGGCTAGGCGTGGAAGCGGCGGATCTGTTGATCCGGCAGTTGGACCAACCTTGTAACGGGGAACAGATCTGGATTCCTCTGGAGTTGCGAGGGGTGCAAGTTTCAGCATGTGGTGAGAGTTAGTTGAAAAAAGGTTAGCGTTAACATTCCGAAGGAGGGACAACATGAGAGAGCATTATGACATCATCGTGGTCGGAGGCGGACCCGCCGGTATCAATGCCGCCCTGGCCGCAGGTCGGAGACGAAAGAAGGTTCTGCTGATTGAACGGCACGGGTTTTTAGGAGGAATGTCGACCATCGCGGGGGTCTACCCCTGGATGACCTTCCACACCGGAGAGGGAAAGCAAGTGATCCGGGGGATCGCTGACGAAATCGTGGAACGGCTGAAGGAGCGGAAGGCTTCCCCGGGTCATCTGCGGGACACCTGCGGCTTTGTATATACAGTCACCCCCTACGATCCGGAAGTGTACAAGGTGCTGGTAGTGGAAATGTTGCGGGAAGCGGGTGTGGACATTCTGGTCCACAGTTTTGTAGATGATCTGCGCCTTCGCGATTCCGCCACCATCGACACGATCCAGATCACCTCCAAATCCGGACGGAGGAGAGTCTCCGCCGACTTCTTCATCGATACATCGGGGGATGCGGACCTGGCCTATCTAGCGGGGGCTCCCACGGAAAAAGGGCGCCCCGATGATAAGCGAACCCAGCCGATGACCACCAAGTTCCGTATGCGCGGGGTCGATTTAAAAAAGGTAAAAGCGGCCATTCTCGCCGATCCAGACAATTTTTATCCCAAGACGCCGATCAAGGAGTTATCTGAACTACCCCTGACCGCTGTGCAGGGCTTTTATTCCCAGTGGAAGCGGGCCCGCTTGCCAATCAAACGGGATCAAGTCCTCTTTTTTGCCGGACCGGCCGAGGACGAGGTACTGGTTAACATGACCCGGGTACAGGGTTTGGATGGAACCGATGTGGAGGATTTGTCCAAAGCGGAATATGAAGGGCGGAAACAGGTGTTGCTGGTGGCTGACTTTCTCAAGGAGTGGATCCCCGGGTTTGAGACGGCTAGCATCTCCAGCGTAGGGGCCCAGATCGGCATCCGAGAAACCCGTCGCATCGTGGGCCAGTATACCTTAACCCAGGAGGATGTCACAGCGGGAAGAAGATTTGCGGACGTGATCTGCCGGAGCGGTTATCCCATCGATATCCATTCCCCCTCCGGTAACCATGTGGAGGTGGCCCGAGTTTCTGGGGATGGGGCCTTCGACATCCCTTATCGCTCCCTGGTCCCGCAACGGATCGACAACCTGTTGGTGGCCGGCCGTTGCCTGTCCGCCTCCCACGAAGCGATTGCCACCTCCCGGCTGACACCCAGCGCCATGGGCACCGGGCAAGCGGCGGGGACGGCAGCCGCTCTCTGTTTGGAGTCAGGGGACCGGCCGGCGGATGTGGACATCTGGTTCTTGCAGGAGCAATTGATCGAGGATCGGATGGTCTTATCCTAAAAACGTTGTGACAAGCGAGCGGCTCGGTTTATGCCCGTCGTATACACTTTCGGGGGATTTGCAAAATGAATGGGGAGGCAGGATGTATGACGATGGTCAAGAAAATGCTTTCTGCGGGTTGGGTCTTGATACTGATCTTGTCCCTGACCGCCTGCGGAAACCTGTCCGACGCCGCGGGGGAGGGCGATGGAAAGATCACCATCGTTTACGCCCACGACAAAAATGAGTTGGGTGTGGAGCAAAAGATCATCGAAGCCTTTGAGAAAAAACATCCCCATATCGACGTCCAATCCAAAGAGATGCCATCCAATACCGGAATCAGCCATGATCAGTATGTAACCATGTTTAGCGGTGGCTCTGATGAAATCGATGTGTTTGATATGGATGTGATTTGGCCGGCGGAATTTGCTCAGGCGGGTTATTTGGAACCTTTAAACCGTTATATTGAGCGGGACGGGATCGATCTGGATAAGTACTCCTCAGGAGCTGTGCAAGCCGGCATGTATAACGGGCAACAGTGGGCGATGCCCCGTTTTCAGGATCAAGGGTTGCTCTATTATCGCAAGGACCTGATCGATCAACCGCCGGAAACCTGGGATCAAATGATTCAGCTGGCGGAGGAACACCAGGGGGAAGCAGGCACCCGATTTGGCTATGTGTTTCAGGGAAAACAGTACGAAGGTCTGGTTTGTAACTTTATTGAATTTATCGGAGCCTACGGTGGTAAGATCCTGGATGATCAGGGGCGGGTGACGATCCAGAGTGAAGATACGGTTCAAGGATTGAAAAAAATGACCCAAATCGCCAAGTCCGATATCGTGCCGGGCAACCTGGCATCGATCACCGAGGTGGAGACCGATGCGATTTTTGGGGAAGGACAAACCGTCTTCGACCGGCAGTGGCCGGGTCATTACGCTTACGTCTCCAATGAACAAAAATCGGAAGTGAGTGACCGGGTGGGCGTCACCTCCCTGCCCAAGGGGGACGAGGGGAGGGCAGCTGCCCTCGGAGGGTGGATGGCCGGCATCAGCAAAAACTCCAACCAAAAGAAAGCCGCCTGGGAGTTCGTCAAATTTCTGACCGGACCCGAAGGACAAAAAATCTCTGCGGTCTACGGCGGATACGCTCCCACCTACATGCCCTTATATGAGGATAAAGACGTAAAAAAAGCCAATCCTCTGTTCGCCAACGAGGATTATGTACAGAGTGTGAAAACGGCGATTCCCCGGCCGGTCTCTCCGGAGTACCCCAAGATCTCCGATATCATTCAAGTGGAAGTCTCCAAAACCCTCACCGGGGAACAAACCCCCGAGCGAGCGGTCCAAAAGATGGACCAAAAGCTGAAAAAAGTGTTTGAATAGGCGAGCAACGAAAAACCGTCGGATTCCGGATTAGGAAACGGCGGTTTTTTAATTTTTTATTGGGAGTTTGAAAGGATCTGGTTTTGGTTTAGCGAATCTTTAGGTAATTTGGGGAGGAGGGGAATGAGGATGAAACGACTCTTTACAGGATTGCTGATTGTGATCCTGATTTTGACCACTGTCGGTTGGACAAGTCAGCCCACCGAACAGCAGTCGGTCCAGGTTCCTGGTTTAAAAGAGCCGGCTGAAATTCTGGTAGATAAATGGGGCGTTCCCCATATCTACGCCAAAAACCAGGAAGACGCCTTTTATGTGCAGGGATTTAATGCTGCCCGGGACCGCCTGTGGCAGTTCGACCTATGGCGAAAACGGGGGTTTGGCCAGTTGTCAGAGGTGTTGGGCCCCTCCTATGTCAATCAAGACCATGTGGCTCTCCATGGATGAACGGACAGAAAAGATTCCCGTCAAGGTATTCCATTGCTTCCGCTCCGCCTCGGTCAATCGCTTCCACAGGGGATGCTTCAATTGTGCATGATGCAGGTCGCTCCACTTCCATTGGCTCCAGTCTGAACTCAACTTCCCTTCCAGCTCTTCGATGGCCGAATCCAAGCTGGATAAGAGAATCTGGTCTCTTACCTGCTCCGGATGCTCCAACAGCCCCAGAAGGGCCACCGGATCGCCGGAGCCCACCAGTTCTTCGACGGTGTCATCCCCCCCCTCCCTGGGGAAGATGGAAAAAAACCGCCTCATATGGAGGCGGTTTTTTGATGGGGGATTATTCTTCGATTTTGCTGAGGCAGTGTTCGCATTGAGTCATGAAGGACGGTTGGTCCATTGGGCGGCCACAATCCACACAGATCACTTTTTCCGTCTTTTGTTCAGCCATGATAAGCCCTCCTTTAGGTTTTTCCGACCGCAATAACTGTAGTGGTACAGTGCCTTTTTATTTGTCATTATTATATAACAGTAGACTTGTAATGTGAACCCCAATTTTGAAAAAAGTTTGTCTCTTATGAGGGTTTGGTTAAATATCGAGGAGGGTGAGTATGGACAACAAGTGTGCTGGGTGAGGAAGTGTTTCCGGGTTCTTTCATTTAAATCGTGAATCAAAATCGATAGTATACAGTTGAAGATATTTTTACGATGGTTCCGGGTAGGAGGGCATTCATTGAATAAAAGAGATCTTACTTTCCCGGTTGCTTTTATTGTTGGTACTTTGGTTTTTTATATCTTCTTCAATCGCTTAGACCTTTTACCTCCAGTATTAATCGGTGTTATAGTCGCTTTTACTCTATCGATTTTTAGGAGAAAAAGAGCAGAAAAAAGGGGCATACCTAATCAGGATGAAAGAACAGAAGCCGTTTCCAAAAGAGTGATGTTGACTTCGCTGTTTTGGTCCTATCTCATTTTAGGAGTGGGTTTGATTATATGGATAGGATTTGGATATGTGTATATTAAGGCGATCTACGTGATGATGTATATTAGCGCAGTGATATTTATCACGGCTCTTTTGATGCACATGGCTATGAAGCGAACTTAGAGAGGTTCATGTTGTCTCTGGGTCAGGGGGAGAAAAACCTGGTGGTTCGGCCTGAATGCGGCTTCCCATCCCCGGCTTGTGAGAAGCTGGGGTTTCTTCATTGTTTTGAAATCAAGCCGGGTTTCGGTAGAATAGGGGGCGTAAAAATAATAGGAATAGTCATTATTGAACAACAGAGAGGAGGATTGGGATGAACAACAGCTCTCCGCGTCAAGTTGCCATCGTCGCCGCCAACCGGATACCCTTTGCCCGTTCCAACACCGCCTACGCCCAGCTGTCCAACAAACAGATGCTGACCGACACTCTGTCCGGTCTCGTGGATAAATGCGGTCTACAGGGTGAGCTGCTGGGGGAGGTGGTGGGAGGTGCAGTGATGAAGCATGCGCGGGATTGGAACCTGGTGCGGGAGTGCGTGCTCTCCTCTGGTCTTCATCCACACACTCCGGCCTATGACATCCAACAAGCCTGCGGCACGGGGTTGGAGGCGGCGATTCTGGTGGCGAACAAGATCGCCCTGGGGCAGATCGACGCTGGTATCGCCTGCGGCTCCGATACCACATCGGATGCTCCCATTGCCGTCAACCGAGGGCTGCAGCGGGCGATGATGAACTTCAACGGCGCCCGCACCCGGCGGGAAAAGGTGAAGGCACTGGCTAGTATGCTCCGACCTAGGCACCTGATCCCGGAAATCCCAGTCAATGCCGAACCGCGAACCGGCAAATCTATGGGACAGCACGCTCAGATCACCGCCGACCGCTACGGAATCAGCCGCCGGGCCCAGGACGAACTGGCTTTGCAAAGTCACCGAAATTTGGCTCGGGCCTATGACGAGAGTTTCTTTGACGATCTAGTGATGCCTTACCATGGGTTGCAACGGGATAACAACTTGCGCACCGATACCAGCCTGGAGAAAATGGGCCAGTTGAAAGGAGCTTTCGATTCCGCGAAGGGAACCATCACCGCCGCCAACTCTTCTCCCCTCACCGATGGAGCTTCCGCCGTCCTGTTGGCCTCCGAAGAGTGGGCCAAGCGGAAGGGGCTTCCCATCCTGGCGTATATGGTGGCGGGGGAAGTGGCTGCCGTCGACTTTATCGACGAGCGGGAGGGGTTATTGATGGCTCCGGCCTACGCGGTTCCCCGCATGCTCGACAAGCTGAACTTGAGCCTGCAGGACTTCGATTTTTATGAGATCCATGAGGCCTTCGCTGCCGTCGTGCTATGCACGCTGGCCTCTTGGGAGTCGCCGGAGTTTTGTCGTGAGAAATTGGGGCGGGACCAGCCGCTGGGCGCCATCGATCGTAACAGGCTCAACGTCAACGGCAGCTCCATCGCCGCCGGTCATCCCTTCGCAGCTACCGGCGGGCGAGTACTGGGCACGCTGGCCAAGCTTCTCTCCGAATCCGGGGGCGGACGGGGACTCATTTCCATCTGTGCCGCAGGCGGCCAGGGTGTAACCGCAGTTTTGGAAAGGTGAAAGGGGAATGCCACAAAACAAGGGGCGGGTGGAGCCCCTTGTTTTGTGGTTTATCGAGGAAACGGCGATTGACGATTGCCAGCAATGCTTCAGTGTATCATTCACGCCGGTTCGGAAATCCTAGCGGAGGAGATGAGCAGTCGGCAGAAAGGTGGATGACGCCTGTGCATGTTCTGGAGAACCTGTTCATCGCGCTGATCGGTGTGGTAGTGGTCGCCGTGATCGCGGTGGTAGTCATTGTTTTTTGGCTCTATTTCCAAGACATCAATCAAAAAAAACACTCAGTGCTGCGCAATTTCCCCGTTCTCGGCAAGATGCGATACATACTGGAGAAGATCGGTCCGGAGCTGAGGCAGTATTTATTTTACAATGACAATGAGGGCAAGCCTTTTTCACGTCGGCAGTACGAAGATGTGGTGATTGCCGCGAAGTATAAACACCGGTTGTTCGGATTTGGCACAGAGCGGAACTACGAAGAGGAAGGCTACTTTATTCGCAACTCCCTTTTTCCCAAGCAGGAGCAGGAGATGCGTGTGGATAATGAACGGAAGATTCCCACCAAGGTGTATTCCATCGACGACGAAAGCTTGTTCCGTCGGAAAGAGCATCGGGAGTCGGCGGAGGTCAATCCGTTTTACCTGTTGGATGAGGATGCTGTCGTCCTGGGACAGGATACTTGTCGGCACCCCTTTCGCATTAAAGGGTTGGTCGGTCAGTCCGCCATGAGTTACGGGGCGCTGGGAAACCGGGCCATCACTGCGCTGTCCACCGGCCTCAGGCTGGCTGGTGGGACATGGATGAATACCGGGGAGGGCGGTCTGTCCGAGTATCACTTAAAAGGCGGCGCCGATGTGATCATGCAGATCGGTCCTGGGTTGTTCGGTGTGCGTACAATCGATGGAGAGTTTTCCTGGAAGGCATTTAAAGAGAAGAGCGAAATCGAGCAGGTGAAAGCCTTTGAATTGAAGCTGGCCCAGGGGGCAAAAACCCGAGGCGGCCACCTGGACGGGGCGAAGGTGACGCCGGAGATCGCTGAGATCCGAGGCGTTGAACCCTACCAATCCATCGACAGCCCCAACCGTTTCAAGGAATTTGGCGATCCACGTACCATGATCGATTTCATCGAACGCTTGCGGGAAGTGGGTGGGAAGCCGATCGGCGTCAAGCTGGTGGTGGGGGATACTGATGGGCTGGATCAATTGGCAGCCACGATGGCGGCGACGGGGAAAGGACCGGATTTTATCACCATCGACGGCGGAGAAGGGGGCACCGGGGCCTCTTATCAGGAGTTGGCCGATTCTGTGGGTTATCCGATTTACTCAGCGCTTCCCATCGCTGACGATTTACTGAGAAAGTATCAAGTACGGGACCGGGTCAAACTGATCGCTTCCGGAAAGTTGGTGACACCGGACCGCATTGCTGTCGCCCTGGCCATGGGAGCGGATCTGGTCAACATCGCCCGCGGATTTATGATGTCTGTCGGCTGCATTCAGGCGCTGGTATGCCACACGAACCGGTGTCCGGTGGGTGTGGCCACGACAGATGCTTCCTTACAAAAAGCGCTGGTTGTCGAGGAAAAATCCTACCGCGTATGCAATTATCTGATCTCCTTGCGGGAAGGGCTGTACAACATCGCTGCTGCCGCCGGTATCGATACCCCGACCCAGTTTGAACGGAAGCACATCGTGTTTAAAGATCGCTACGGGCGGATGCATGAGATGGAGCACCTGTTCAGCGGCGAGGTCCGTTGAAGCGATATCCGGGTCCAATCCTAACCCGGTTCTCTTTTTTTGATAAAAGGATCGAGTGCGTAATCGATGAAATGGATATGAAAAATGAACGGGGGGAAAGGTTCCAATGGAATGGAAAGACTGGGGACTCTCCGTCTTTATCGGATGATGGATATCCCCAGGCGGGTGGGCGATGTGGTGGATAGCGATTCGACTGCACGATGGGTTTACCAATGTCCTCCAATACCCCGGGGGCAACTACCAGGGAATCGACCGCAATATCTTCGGCTTGATGGGTATCGGCAGCGTGCAGGTGGAGCTGCGGGGGAGGGATTGGCCAGAAGAGCAGCGGAATGTCGATCCGGACCGCGTATGCTGCTATGTTCTCCGTATGGGAGTCGGTTGCGGAAGGGAACTTGAGGACATCGAACCGAACCGGGCGGACTCCATTTCGCAACGCGGGGGCTCTATCGACGGCTCAGAATGAGCAGGTGAAAAAACAAAAAAAGCGGAAGGCGATTTGTCCGCTCTCCGCTTTTTTTACGTTTAATCGCCTTCTTCCACTTTGTGTCCGTAGTGTTGTTTGATATTTTCCACCGAATCTCCGTCAATCAGATAATCGGCTTGGGGAGTTTCCAGCTTGATGACTCGCTGTTCCGTATCGAAGGAGGTGTCCCCGTGATGGATCTCATACATCTCACCCGAGGCTGTCGTAATGATCAACTCCCCCCATTTTTTTAATCGTTTCTCCACAGCTTCCATTTTCATGTTGATTCCACTCCTGACACAGGGTTTTGGGTTATACTATCTCTCCGTGGCATGAAATTATTCGGTTGCGCCGGCACTTAGTTAAAAGGGATATTCCCGATACGCCTTTTCGAATCGAAATCCACTTACGGATGGTAAATTCATCAACGTCCGTCCCCTTTCTCCGTCGATGAAGCTTTTGTTCAGCTGCTCCAATTCAGCCATCCGTCGATCGGATCCTCCGGTTCCTTCTGTAGTTTTCCAGTCCAAAATAAAAAAATTCTTGTCCCCGCATGATTGCCCCCTTTCCTTCATTAATCGTAAAGAGAAGGATTTTGTGCAGGGGTACAAAGGGGGAGGGACAAACATGGTGATGGGTCAACATCGGGATGGGGTGGAGAGGGAAGTGGATCGGCTCACCCGGTTGTTGCTATCTCGACAGGGCGGGGACGGTCGCTGGTCCTTCTGCTTTGAAAGCGGTCCGATGACCGATGCCTATATGATTTTGCTGTATCGCTTATACGGAAAAGAGCCGGAAGCCCTTCAACAGATGGCGGAACGGATCCGTTCCATCGGCAACGGCGACGGTACGTGGAAACTGTTCCATGATGAAAAAGAGGGGAATTTGTCCGCCACGATCGAGTCGATCGTAGGCTTGCTCTATGCTGGGGTGGTGCAACCGAATGACCCGATCGTCAACAATGCGCGTCAGTTTGTTCGCTCCAGAGGAGGGATTCATCAGGCCGGCTCCCTGACCAAGGTGATGCTCACCTTGATCAACCACTATGACTGGTCGCATCACCCGGGTGTTCCGGCGGAGTTCTTGCTGCTCCCATGGTGGTTTCCGATCAACTTCTTCGATTTTGTCGGGTTTACCCGGGTTCATGTTGCTCCCATTTTATTAGCCTCCAACCGCCGTTTTTCGGTGGATCTTCCGGGTCCGTCTCTCGACTTCTCCGATTGGATGGGGGAGAAAGCATCCCGTTCCTCGGCGATCAAGGGGATGGAAGATTTTCAGCGGGAGATCGATCTGGGGTTGGCTCGGCTGCGGGAGCGGGAGGGTCTGCTGAAAAAAAGAGCGCTTCAGCGAGGGGAACGTTTTTTATTACACCGGCGGGAGACGGACGGAACCTTGTACAGTTATTTCAGCACCACCTTTTTGATGATGTTTGGTCTGATGGGGATGGGTTACTCCAAAAATCACCCCGTCCTGCGGCAGGCGATGGGGGGACTGGAGAGCTTCCTCTACCCGGTGAAGCACGGTTGGCATCTGCAAGAGACCACATCCAACTTGTGGGATACGGCGTTGACCACCTATGCGTTGCAACAGGCGGGGTGTGGGCCGCAACATCCCGCGATCCGACAGGGACTCGGTTATCTCCTTCAGCGCCAGCATACCCGTCTGGCCGACTGGTCTTTGCGAAATCCGGGTGTGCCCCCTGGAGGCTGGGGGTTTTCCGATATCAATACTATGAATCCCGATTTGGACGATACCGCCGCCGTCCTCCGAGCCATGGCCCCCTCCTATCGTTGTCACCCCGCCGCATGGGGCGGAAGTTGGTCTCGGGGAGTCGGATGGTTGTTGTCCATGCAAAATCGGGACGGAGGCTGGTCCGCCTTTGAAAAAAATACCGATAAAGCTTGGCCCCGCCGTCTCTTGCCCTTTGATGATGCTCACACCGTATGGACTGATCCCTCTACCAATGATTTGACGAGCCGTTGTTTGGCATTTGTCGGTACGGAATTGGGTTGGAAATGGAATCATCCAACGGTGGCTCGCGCCGTTCGCTTTTTGGAACGGAACCAGGAGCAGGAAGGTTGCTGGTTCGGCCGATGGGGAGTCACCTACATCTACGGAACTTGGGCTGCTTTAACCGGGCTGGCCGCTGCTGGCATCCCCCGCTCATACCCCGCCGTGCAAAAAGGGATTCAGTGGCTGCAATCGGTTCAAAACGAAGACGGGGGTTGGGGTGAGTCGTGCCGGAGTGATATCGAGCGTACTTACATTCCCTTAAAAGCCAGTACCCCCTCTCAAACAGCCTGGGCCTTGGATGCCTTGATCACTTGGCACGATCAGCCTACTCCGGAAATCGAGGCTGGTGTGGGGGCTCTCCTGGGGATGGCGGACAAACAGGATTGGCGGATGCGGTATCCCACCGGAGCCGGTTTGGCCGGCCAATTCTATATTCATTATCACAGCTACCGCTATGTGTGGCCGTTAGTCGCTCTTTCCCACTATCGCAACAAATATGTGAACCATTATAAATCGCATATCCTTTAGCCTCTCCGGGCAATCTATCGAAAGAGCAGGAAAGAATCGGCTCTTCCTCCCGCCTTAAATTTCCTGCTCACCTTTTCCCAGTTCAAGTCACTGCCCCATCACCCCCTGATGGGGTTATTTTTTGCATCAAAACACCCCCCTTGCTGTTATTCAAGGGGGTATAGGTGTTTGTCAGTAAGGCTGGGAAGGGTGACCCATTCACTCCGCATCCTCCACGGCACCGCTTGAATCCGTGTTGCCGATGGTTCCCCGGATGGAGGCGGTTTTTCCGGTTGCTCGATGGATGCCCAAACCTTCGGCCACCCGACGGCCGTAATCAGGATCACACTCAGGAACGGATGATCGATCATCCGTTCCTGAGTGTGTCGCCGGTATCCCTTCAAACCGTTGACCCGGTTTTCAATCAGATCGATCCGTTCCCAATCATCCAGGGCACGGTAGGTCATGCCCGCCTGCTTGTAATCGCTACGTCGCTCGATGCTTTGGCGCACGAGGTGGCCCTGGACTAAGGGGGGTATGTTCCTCTCCGGAGGGTTGCGCTTCTTTTAGCTCGTCCAACGAGGAGGGCTCGTAATGGACATGGGGATTTTGGCCGGGAGCCAGATCGACGTGATCGGCCATCTGGGCGCTCCGTTGACGAAGTCTTCCTGCGAAAGAGTCCGACCTCAAACTCCGGGCAGGCAGCACGTTACTGAAGCGTTTTAAGAGAACCGATCCCCCCGGTCGGCACAAAGGAGGCGATGTTCCCGGGTACCCCGTATGGCGGAAGATGGGGATTTCCCACGCGTAAGAGGTTGACCCGAGCGAAGAGAGGCTCACGCCCGATCTTATCCAGAAACCGGCTACCTCCCGAGGCGGCTTCCACGAGCTCAGTCTCCCCTCTTTGCAGGTCTCGGCGGTATAAAAAACGGGGTTTCTTGTCTCAATAGTGTGGAAAACGTGATACGCTATACGAGATATCAGTTAGGAGGTGGATGGATGAAGACACGTGCAGCTGTTCTTTACGAGATGGCACTGCCGGCTCCCTACAGCGAGAGCCGGCCCTTGAGGGTCGAAGAGTTGGAATTGGCTCCGCCGGGCCCGGGAGAGGTGTTGGTTCGGATTCGGGCCGCCGGGCTCTGCCACTCCGATCTATCAGTGATTAACGGGAGCCGGCCCCGTCCCACTCCGATGGCCATCGGTCATGAGGCTGCTGGGGAGGTGGTGGAGACAGGGAACGGCGTATCAGGATTGGAACCGGGTGACCACGTGGTTTGTGCCTTTGTTCCCAGCTGCGGCGATTGTGCCCCCTGTCGGGAGGGTCGTCCCGCCTTATGTGAACCCGGAGCGGAGGCCAATAACCAAGGGGTGCTTCTCAGCGGAGCACGCCGACTGAAAAAGGACGGGACGGTGATAAACCATCACCTTGGGGTGTCCGGCTTTGCTGACTACGCGGTGATCGATCAGCACTCCCTGATCCCGGTGGATCGGGAGATCCCTTTTCCCCAGGTGGCTCTTTTCGGCTGCGCGGTGATGACCGGAGTGGGAGCGGTCATCAATACCGCCCGGGTTCCGGCCGGCAGCAGTGTGGCAATCGTAGGCCTGGGAGGCGTGGGCCTCAGCGCCCTTTTGGGAGCGGTGGTGGCCGGCGCCCGGCAAATCGTCGCCGTCGATGTTAACCCGAGCAAGTTGGAGCTGGCCAAATCCCTGGGAGCAACGGATGGGGTGAATGCCGCTGAGGCGGATGCGGTGCAACAGATCCGTTCCGTCACCGAGGGCGGAGTAGAGTACGCCTTTGAAACAGCGGGGGTGGTTCCGGCAATGCAAACCGCCTACCGGATCACCCGTCGAGGCGGGATGACGGTCACTTCCGGGCTGCCTCATCCCAAGGACGAGTTTTCGATTCCCCAGGTGACGTTGGCTGCCGAGGAACGGACGATCAAGGGTTCCTATATCGGAAGTTGTATCCCCAAACGGGACTTGCCCCGTATGATTCAGTTGTATAAGCAGGGACGGCTGCCGGTGGATCGGTTGTTAACTGATACCCTGCCCCTGGAAGCGATCAACGAAGGATTTGACCGGCTGGCCCGCGGAGAAGCGGCCCGCCTGGTAGTGACAATGTAGTGCACAAAAACGTCGTCTTCCCGGAGAAAAAGGAAGGCGGCGTTCCCTATGCCGGAATCATGATGTAATCTTGCGAACGCAAAATTGCATCATTTCCAATGGCAATAGTTGATAAAGCGCTTTCACAAAAAATATGTCATAATGGTTACAGAGAAAGTGGGTAGGGGGAAAAGGAGGATATCCAATTGGGATGACAGAGAAACAGGAAGAACAGTTTCGGTTGCTGACGGTATTAAAAGGTGTGAACGCTTCCATGCAACAGATCGCCTGGCTGCTGGATGACCCCCAATACGATAAAGAGTATCGGATGCTCCGACAAACCCTGATCGACGGGAGTCGAATGATGGGGTGGCTGCTGGAACGTCTCAAGCAGGAAACGGGAAGATCAGGAGAGGATCACCGCCTAGGGGAAGTGGATCAGACGGAGAAGCAGCGCATCTTGCTGGAAGCCCTGGAGGAACAAGTTAGCTCCTACAGTTGGTTGTTAGGTATGTTAGATGAGGAAATGGGGTTAAAAGAAGAGAAAGACGAGTTGAGATGGTTAAAGACCCAAATGCGGCGGCACCTACGAAGGGCGGAACAGAAGCTGCCAAATCCGGTGGACTCTTTTTTGGATCATGTCCTAAATGTGAACGGAAAATATAAATATTGATGGGTGTAACGACCGGCCTCGGGCCGGTCGTTTTTGGTCAAGGTATAGGGGAGCGGTATTAGGAGAGGATACGTTGAGATAGATCGACCGTTAAAGGACCATCTCGTCCGTTTCCACTGAGTTGGCACTGAAGCATGAAAGATATGAGCTGGCTGGAGCGAAGGGCCTAAGATTGCAAAGAAAGCGAATGATTCGCGTGTGGAAGAAGGGACGATCATGCAGGTGAGCCATATAGAGACATTTCCATTGTTTTATCAGCTGCCGGAACCTTACGGTGATGCCAACGGGTATAAAACCTATCGCAGCTGTTATCTCCTCTGCATTCGGACCCAATCGGGGATCTCTTGATTTTCCCCTATTTATGTTATACAATAATTAAATTAAATGTAAAAATAAAGTCTCATTGATATAAAAAAGTAGATCAGAAAGGAGGAAACCTGTTGGCCAAAAAATCACAGGTTGTGAAAGCCAATCGTCGACCGAAATTTCGAGTGCGTCAGGTCAACCGTTGCAAACGGTGCGGGCGCCCACACGGCGTGTACCGGAAGTTTGCCCTGTGTCGGATCTGCCTCCGTGAGTTGGCTCACCAAGGGAGGATTCCGGGGCTGAAAAAAGCGAGCTGGTAATCATATGGACGGGATCATGAAGCGGGAGAGAGGCCTCTCCCGCTTTTTTGTATGGCCCATGACCATATCTCACTTAAATGGAAGGGAAAGAAGGAGGGTTTACAGAATAAACTGATAAAGAAACCGTGAGAAAGGAGCATCAATCGATGCCGGTAAGCCTGGAACCTTCTCTCGATCGCGAAACGGAAACCAAATTTCCCTATACGGAGGCGGATATTGGGAGGACGGAATTGACTCCCAGTTACCGGGTGGAACTGCGTAACCCCCATCCCGCGGAACTGGATCGTTTTATCGAGGTGGATCAGGTGAAAGACTGGTCTTTGCTTCAATGGAAAGAGATCGGCAAACCTTATCAGGTGGACGATATGGCAAAAGGATGGAAGAGGTGGAAAGCGGAGGCCGGTCAGGAGATGTCGGTCAAAACTTCATGGGAGCACTTCAACCGTTCCTTTCACGAGTGGTTCGTCAAGGATGTTCCCCATGAACTCAGAGAAACCAAACACAGCCTGAAGCAACACCTGGCCCGATTCCGCTGGTCGGAGGTTAAAACGGGATTGAGCGATTATCTGAAATTGTCCCTGTGGAATTACGTCCAGCGGGTGGAAGACGGAGTCTGGGATCCGCGGGGGAAGCGGGCGTTGTTTCAGGGCTTGGATCTGGAAAAGCCGCGTATTCTGTTTCTGGGAGCAGCGGAAGGATATGAGGCGATGCAGCTTTCCGCCATGTATCCCGGCGGGGAGGTTGTGCTTGTCGATTACGATGCCTTTTGTAAGACGGACCGGTACGGAAGCTTCCCGGAAACTTATCCGTTTTTGGGGAGCAATCCGAGCACCGGCGGGCCTGGTGTCTGGTATAAGGAGCAGATGAACATCCACTATATCGTCGATGATATTCGCAATCTCTCCTTTGGCCAAGAGTTTGATGTGGTTCTCAGTGTGGGTCTATTGGAACATTTCCCCGATAAACACAAACCGGAAGCGATCGACTGGCATCGCCGGTTTTTGAAACCGGGCGGGTACGCCATTCTGACGACACCGCGGGATCAGCTGAAATCCCGTCTCTATTACAAGATCATGGCCGATGTGATGAACTACACCTATCGCGAACTGATGAATATCCGGCAGATGGGTCTGTATCTCTACGAAAACGGATTTGACATTTTGCGTCATGGCATCATCAAGGTTCACAACGGGATCGTGGCCCAACCCAGGTGATGTTTTCACTGAACGAAGTACGGATCGCGGGGCAGTGGGGTCTCATCAGCCGGTCGAATTCGAGAAGAGGGGAACCGGAGTTTCCCAGCGGCTCCGGGATGCCCCGATGTGGATACGATGAATGGGCTTTAAATCAAAGGTGTTATTCCATATTAGGTCTTCACCTTTGGTCCAAATGAAGTCATATCTCATTTTAGTATCCTCCATTTTACTTACTGATTTTCAATACTAGTTGCAGCAAATTCGCTTTCACATTCGTCCCGCGATGCACTCAAACATGTTGAATGGTCTTTCTACGTTTCAATTTCTATTTAACATTATTCGGTAATAGACCCTCATAATCACAATAACAATTCCAATAATGAAAATAATTGCCAATAAGAGCATCGCAGCTGGGAAAATACCAAATGCGTCTTTAATCGTAGAGCTATTATTCTGCAGTGTCGGAACAACGAAGAATAGCCATCCGATTCCCACGACTGGAATCAATTGCGGAAGTAACTTTAGACAGAATCTCCAGGCGGAATGATATTTACGTTTGTTCGACCATTTTTTACTTCGGATGATTCCCCTGATTCCTAAAATCAAGTAAATCACTGTCATAAGACCAAGTGTACAATCAACGATTGTGGGTACAGGAGCTTTAATTTCTGGTTCATTTCCTTCAGTCAATTGGAGGATTCCCGAACTAATCTCATATGCATGTTCAAATGTAGGGGTAAAACTATTGAGTAAAACCGCAACTGCATAGCCACTACTTGGAATGATATCTTGTTGAGATTGGAAAGTAGATATTGAACCGCTATGAGAAATAGACGCTGGTTTAATATTTGGAGAGCTAAGCGACCAGCCAAGCCCATATTTTTCACTTCCAGGTTGTGGCGAATAAGACTCTTTCAGTAGTTCTTGGGATAATATTTGTTCTCCTTTTTCATTTTCCCCCTCGTTGGTATGCATAGAAAGCCATTTTCCCATATCACTGGCTGTCGTAAAGATACTTCCTGCACCACTGAACATTTGTTCCATCTCTGTCCATGGCATTGCTGTACCATATAACGTGACATATCCTCGAGGTATACCAAATTCTTTTACCGTATCTCCAGAGTTAACTGCTGAGATGGAGTCATTCATTCCGAGTGGTAAAAATACCTTTTGTGTTAGGTAGTCATTAAACTTCATACCACTAACTCGTTCTACCAAATAAGCTAAAATCCAGTAGTTTGCATTACTATAAAAATGTTTTTTTCCAGGATTAGATTGTAGTTTCCAACCATGAAGGCGTTCTACACCTTCTTTTAGCGTATTGGCTGGGGCTACAATGGTAGGATTCGGTAGCCCGGATGTGTGACTCAACAGTTGACGTACAGTCACCTGTTTCCACCGTACATCATCCAGTGTTAGTTCCGGAAGATAATTTACAATAGGGTTGTCCAGTTCAATTTTTCCTTCATCAACCAGTTGTAGAACAGCGAATGCAGTAAATGGCTTTGTACCAGAAGCTATACCGAGTTTAGACTTTTCCGTCAGTGGTTTTCCGTTAGAATCATGACCAAATCCTTTTTCATATAGCACTTTCCCATCCTTTACGACTACAATGGCTGCTCCAGGCAGTCCGTTTGTTTCGATATAATTCGTAACATATTCATCAACATCTTCTGTATCAAAGGATTCAGCAGCCTGAGCTGATAGAGGTACATTCCATCGTTGAACCAAAATAATGATCATTAGTAGAAAAATAAAACCTATTTTTTTACACATGATATTACTCCATTCTAATGTTATTGATTTCTTAGCGGTTTCCCGTTCGCAGATAATAGACAGTGGTCCATCATGTGAATCTGGCTCATCGTTTTTCTTCCTTCAAGATTTCCAGCTGTATACCTTTTTCGTTTCATATCTTTAATATCTCCTTTTTTTGTGTCTAAAATCTTGGGTTCATTTTACTTGCTCTCACACAAGCCTCACTCTAACCGTACGACACATCAGCAAGAAGTAAACCCACCGTGTGCGTGTGCATGCGGTGGGTTTTACGAACTGAACCAGCCTTTTAAGTTATTTCAGGTTGCCATGGCGTTGGACCATGTCGCTGTTGGTCTGTCGGTCGCCGATGGCGTAGATGATCAGAGCGTCCAATAGGAGGTGGAGGCTTTGGTCAAATTGATTGCCCAGGGGTTGGATGGTGTCGGGTTCCTCTTTGCGACGATATTTGGTCGTCGCCGGAACCGTCAGTGTTCCATCGCTGATGCGGCCAATTTTCGAATCAGGCTGGGTGGTGATCGATAACAGGTTGGCCCCGGCTTTTTTTCCCTTTTCTGCCGCCTCGAAGACGGAAGAGGTATTACCTGAGCCCGACAGTGCGATCAACAAATCACCGGGCTTGATCGAGGGGGTGATGGTCTCACCAACCACATAAACGGTCCATCCGGCGTGCATCAGGCGCATAGCAAAAGCTTTTCCCATTAGCCCGGATCGTCCCTCGCCCAGAACAAAGATACGTTCCGCTCTTAGCAGTTCGCGAGCAAATGTTTCTGCCTCATGGCGATCGATCCGGTTGAGAACGGTGGAAACCTCCCCGACCACCTGAGCGATCAGCTTATCTATGGTTGGCATCTTTTAACCTCCTTTTGATTTCCGCTGCCGCCTGCGCAGGATTTTCGGAACCGGTGATCCCGCTCCCCACGATGACGGTGTCAGGGTGATGGGGGATGACGGCGTGAAGATTTCCCACATGAAGCCCCCCGGCGACGGCCACCCGGATGTTTGTCAGTCCATCGAGCAGATGAAAAGAGGTGGCGTCCGCCGTCTCCCCTTGTGATTGTTGATCTTTTCCCCGGTGGAGTGACACCGATGTGACGCCCTGTTGGACCATATCCTTTACCCGATGCGAATCCTTCACTTCGAGCAGGTCGACCATTACCTCCCGGTTCATTTTCGCGGCCACATCCAAGGCTTGGAGTAGGGTGGAATTCGAGGCGAAGGCCATTACGGTGGTCACATCGGCGCCGGCATCGAGAGCTTGTCGGGTTTCATGGGCGCCGGCATCACAGGTTTTCATATCGGCGACCAGCACCTTGTCGGGAAAGCGTCGTTTCATCTCACGAAGGATCGGCATGCCGTACTCTTTGATCACCCCGGTACCGATCTCAATCCGGTGGATAGCATCAAAAGTTTGTTCAACCAGGGTAAAACAGGTATCCCAATCGAGCCGATCCAGGGCGAGCTGCAGTTGAATCTCCTGGTTTTTGTAGCTCACCGTTGGATCACCTCCCGTTTTCCCAAGCGGGTTTGAACTTCCTCCATGACCGGCAGCCCTTCGTTGTCGCCCATGACGCTGACGACCATGGCTCCTACTGTATTGGCGAAGGCGAGGGTCTGTTTTAGCGGCCATTCGTTTAAGATACCCAGGATAAAGCCGGCGTTAAAGCCATCCCCGGCGCCGACAGTATCGACCACTTTGCCTGGATCCGCCGGGGGCATCTCCAACTGTTCGTTTCCATCCACACCGAGGGACCCATTCGCTCCCTTTTTAATGGCGATGGTCTCGATACCGTAGCCCTGGAAGGCGCGGATCATCGCCTGCTCTTCCTCTTCCCCTGTCAAGAGAGCGGCCTCCTCTTTCCCGGTCAAGAGAAGGTCCACATCGGGCAAAAAGGAGGTCAACACCTCCCGGGCCCGCTCGGCGCTCCATAATTTCAAACGGATGTTGGGGTCCAGTGAGATAAGGGTGCCCGCTTCCTTGGCCAGTCGGATCCCTTGCCGGATGATGTCGATGTTATTAGGTGCAATCGCCGGAAACACCCCCGTGATATGAAAGAGCCGGGTTTGTTCAAACATTTCCGGAGCGAGGGACTCCGGTGTCAGGGTGGAGGTGGGTGAATCCTGGCGGTAATAAAAGGTGCGACCGGCTCCTGTTTCGAGAATCTCTTTAAAATTGACCGATGTGGGATACTCATCGACGAGTTGGACATGGGTCATGTCCACTCCCTCGCCTCGCACTGTGTTGAAGAGATGACGTCCAAATTCGTCGTTGCCGAGGCGGCTGATCCATCCGGTCCGAAGTCCGAGGCGAGCGCAGCCGATTAAGGTATTTAACTCCGCCCCGCCGATTTTTCGTTCAAATTCATGGACAAAGCGCAAGGGTCCTTTGGTTTTGGGATTCATGGTGATCATGCCATCACCGATGGTCAGTATATCCAGCATCCTATCGCCTCCAAATCGATGGTTACATTATTGCGAAGCGTTTCCGAAGGTGTCTGGGATCCACATCGCGATCGATGGGATGTAGGCGACCAGCAGGATGATGAACAAAATCACCAACAAGTAGGGAATCAGCGCCCGGAAGGAACGGCCCACCGACAACTTGGCGATGGAACTGGCCAACAACAGACACAACCCATAAGGCGGGGTGATCAGGCCTACAGCCAGACAGAGCATAATCACAATCCCAAAATGGATCGGATCGATGCCGAACGCCGTCGCCGTCGGCAGCACAATCGGTACAAAAAGGATAATCGCAGGGACGGTGTCCATGTACATGCCGACGAACAAAAACAAAAGGATCACAGCCAACAGGAACAGCCAGGGGTAGGGAAAGAAAGTGTCAAAAAACACCCCTACCTTTTGTGGTACGTTATAGTAACTGATCAATCGACCCAAGGCAGTCGCCGTCGACAGGGCGATCAGGGTGAGGGAGCTCAACTTCAGCGTGTCGAAAAGAATTTCTGGCAGATCCCGCAGTCGGATCGACCGATAAACTAAAAAGGAGAGAAGGAAAGCGTAAATACAGGCCAAGATGGCCGCCTCGGTCGGTGTGACGAAGCCGCCCATGATTCCGCCGATGATGATCACCGGGGTGAACAGGGGAGGCAAGCTCTTAACCCCCTCTGCCAACACTTTCTTCACCTTCACCCGATCATGACGTGGATACTCGTGGCGGTGGGCGAAGAACCATACCAGAATCATCAGACCCAGGCCGAGGGCTAGTCCCGGCACGATCCCAGCCAGAAACATCTTGCCGACAGAGACGCTGACCAGGCTGCCGTAGATGACCATCGGAATGCTGGGCGGGATGATCATGCCCATAGTGGAGGAGGATGCGGTTACCGCCACGGCGGTCTCTTTGCTGTATTTTTCCTTGACCATGCTGGGGATCAAAATTTTGCCGACACCAGCCGTATCCGCTGTCGAGGAGCCGGAGATTCCGCCAAAGAACATGGAAACCACGATATTGGCCTGGGCCAATCCGCCGCGGATGTGGCCGACCAGCATGATGGCGAAGCGGATGAGGCGCTCAGAAATTTCCCCCTGGTTCATCAGGTTGGCAGCCAGAATAAACAAAGGGACGGCAAGCAGCACGAAGGAATCCAGCCCGGCGAACATCGATTGCACCATAGTGGTCACCGGGATGTTGCCGATCATGACGATGCCGACATAAGCGACGATACCGATGACAAAGGCGATCGGTACCCCCAAAAGCAGCAGCAGCACAAACAGGCCGATCAGAAGCAAACCTTCCATCATGGGGTTAACTCACCTTCCTTTCGTTTATAGTCATGAATATCATCCCGGATATTGGCGATCGCGTAGATCATCATCGTTATTCCCGACACAGGTATCGCCAGCCACACGTATCCTTGTTTGACCTGTGGCAAGCTGTTGAGAGACCAGGCCCAAAATTGCTGGGTCAAGGTGGTACCATCACCAAACAACACAAATCCGAAAGCGAGGATCGTCATGTGAATGACGATCCGAGCGACCAGCTGACTGCGTCCCTTCAGACGGTTGACCAGCATGTCGAAACGAAAATGTTCCTGGCGACGAACCATGATGGCGGCTCCCATAAAAATGGTCCAGATGAAGGCGTACGTCGCCACTTCCGGTGCCCACAAAACGGTGACCCCGGGCAGATAACGGGAGGCTACCTGCAAGATGACGCACCCGATAAAAAGGAGAAAGAAACCGGCAGCCATTCGCAGCTGTATCCATTCCAATCGGTCGATCCAACGCTTCATAAAGTCGCCCTCCTTCCATTTTCATTCGGCCGGTCTTCGCTCATTTCAGTTCCTGAACCTTTTGGTACAGGGCTTCCATCCCCAGCTGTTGAACGGCTTTTTCTCGCACAGGTTCCGTTTTTTCCACAAAGGGTTGGGTATCGACTTTGTTGATCTTCACTCCGGCCTTTTTCAGCTTTTGCTTCGATTCTTCCGCCAGTTGATCATCCGCTTTTCGAGCCGCCTCGGTTGCTGCTTTCGCTGCTTTCATGAAAGCCTGTTGCTGTTTCTCGTCTAAAGCGTCAAAGGTTTGCTGCGAGGTGAAAAAGAGACGGGTCGTGTAATCATGCTGGGTGAGGGAGATATATTTGGCCGTTTCATGATGGCTAGCCTGATAGATGTTGGTGAAATCATTTTCCGCTGCGTCCACTACCTGGTTTTGCAACGCTTGGTACATCTCGTTCCAGGCCACACTGGTCGGCTGCGCCCCTAAGGCTTTCCACGCATCCCGAACCGTCGGGGAGTCCTGGGACCGAATTTTGATCCCTTTCAAATCTTCTGGCTCTTCAATCGGTTGAAATCCGTAATAATTGCGAACCCCTGCACTCCAATAACCGAGGATTTTAAAGTCGGTTTTTTGTTCTACCATTTTAGTCACGGTATGGCCGACTTCCCCATCAACGGCTTTTTTCCAGTGATCCCGGCTTTCAAACAAGTAAGGCAGGGCGAAAAAATCGACCTCCTTCACTGCCTGGGCCATAAATCCAGGGGAGGCGACCACCAGGTCGACAGAGCCAGACTGCAGATTTTGGACCAGTTCATCCTCATTGCCCCCCAAATCGCCATTGGTGTGGACTTCCACTGTCACCGTTCCATCAGACTCTTTTTCCACGACTTTCTTAAATTCCCTGAACCCTTCCGCGAAAGCACTTTTAGAATCCAACTGAGTGGCGGCGATCAATTTTACTTTTCCCCCTCTGTCTGACCCGGCTTGAAACATGCTGCAACCGGATAACAAACCGATCATCAGGATGGAGGCGAGCAAGGTGATGCCCATTTTTTTCACAGTAGGTTCCCCCTTTTGAAACGACTGGATTGACGAATACAAAGGGTAGCGTCAAAGACAGTCTGTAACGGAATATCTGCCTGTTGTCCGCGGATTTGTCGCAACAGAATTTCTGTCGCTCTCCGGCCCATTTCCATGGCGGGCTGCTCAATGGTGGTGATCGGCGGGTCCATCAATGGCGCCAGTTCCATTTCGTCGAAGCTTATCAAGGCCAAGGTTTCCGGGATGCTAATCCCCTTTTCTTTTAAATAAGGAAGCGCTTCCATCAAAACGCGGTCATTGCCGGTCACCAGGGCTGTGGGAGGATCGGTTTGCAGCATGTGGTCCAATCGCTGCCGGATTTGATCGAGCTCCACACTGACCACATAGCGGGTCGACAGGCCATGATCCCGCAGCGACTGGCAGAAACCCGCCTGTCGTTCATTACGGGAACTAACCCCCAGTGGGGGTGTCATCAAACTGATTTTTTCGTGGCCCTGTTGGATCAGGTGCTGCGCTGCCATACGAGCGATTTCCCGGTTGTTCAGAGTGACGGAGGGTACGGATAACCCGGCTACTTTTCGGTCGAGAAAGACGAGCGGGTACCCGTTTTGGATCAACTTTTCGTATAAATCGGTATTGTCCTGGGTCGGGATGACGAGGATGCCGTCTACCTGCTTGGCCCGCAACATGTCGATATATTTTCGCTCTTTTTCCGGATTGTCGTCGGCATTACAGATGATAGCGTGGTAATCCTGTTCATGACAGGTATCCTCTACCGCCCGGCAAACCAGTGTGGAGAAGCGGTGCAAAATATTGGCGACGATCAATCCGATGGTAGACGTTCGCTTCTGCTTCAAACTTTTGGCCACTTGGTTGGGGCGGTACCCCAAGGCTTCAATGGCGGTTTGGATCCGCTTTTTCGTCTCTGCGCTCATGTACTCAAAGCGACCGTTCAAATATTGGGAAACGGTGCTCTTGGAAACGCCGGCTTTTTCCGCTACATCCTGCATGGTTACACGCTTTATAAATCATCACCTCCTTATAAACCGGTTTAGTAAATCGGTTTACGACAGTGTAATGGAAGCGCATTCACGTTTCAAGGGGTCTTTTTCCTTTTTGTAACCGGTATCATTTGGAAGTAATAAAGAATCGAAGAATTCTACATAGGTTGAGAAGAGGGAATAGAGCCTCCTTCGGAGGCGGAAGAGTCATGTGAGGTCTCAGTGTTTGTGGCGGAACCATTTCTGTGCTGATAAATAAGAGATTGCAAGCAAACCGTGCTTCTTCATAGAATGACCGTGCTATCATTGGCATAGTAACGTAGTTTGGCTTTTTATCAGTAAATTTTCGGTTTACGCGTCAGGATGTTACCGCTTTCAAGATGGTTGAAATGTTTCTATAAATCGGATAGCACTTTTTGACAGATAGCGATCTTTCAACCATACCACTGCTGCTTCAGACGTGATTTCTGTCTGCCCGATCTCCAATACTTTCACCCCTTGGGCGGGAAGGGTAAACAAGGTTGATTTGGGTAGTAACGTGGCACCGACGCCAGCGCTCACTAGAGATAAAAGCATAGTTGCATCGGGGCATTCACATACCACATGGGGTTTCAAACCGTGTTTTTTAAATTCATTCATGATGATCTCATATTGTCCGACCCCGCTGATTCTGTGGAGCAACAGCAGGGGCAGGCCGGCCAAGTCTTCCATCAGGATGTGGGTTTGCGTAGGGGCCTTGACCCAATGTGCGGGGAGGACGGCGACATACACCTCATTTGGCAAAGGAAGGTAAGCGAAGTTTTTATGGTCCAGAGGAAGTCGGACAACGGCGATTTCAATATCCCTGTTTTCCAGGTATTCAGCCAGTTGAAACGAATCGCCTTCCCTCAATTCGAAGGTGACATCGGGATATTCTTTTCTAAAGAATTGAACTCGTTCTGGAATATAGGCAAAACACGACTTGACACATCCGATGGACAACATCCCCCTAAGACCTTTACCGGTTTCCTTCACTTCTACGATGGTCTCATCGAATTGCCGCAAGAGTGCTTGTGCTTTTCGATACAGGATTCTTCCCGCTTCGGTCAATTCCATCTTTCTCCTGTTTCGTTCCAATAAAGGAACCCCAAGTTCCTGTTCCAGCATTTTCAGCGATTGACTCAGTGGTGGTTGAGCCATATGAAGCTTATTGGCTGCGCGAGTGATCTGTCCTTCTTGGGCGATGGTGACAAAATAGCGCAATTGTTTTAAATCCATGCTCACCCTCCTATTACTAAGATCATATTTTTTGAATATATAGAATAAATGCAACAAATATTTTTCAGATATTATAGCACATGATAGACTTCTAAGTGATATTGAAAGACTGTAAATTTGTGTCTAACAAGCACGATGTTTTTTCAGAATGAACTGCATAAAAGGGGGAGTATCATGCTGGGGATGGAAGATCCGGTGATTGCCTTGGTTTGGATTGGTACCGTATTGTCGGCTGTCGGGTGTGCCCTTTTTGGATGGGTGAACTGGAATAAAGGAGGAGATGATTCAAAGTGAATCTGCCCGTTTTGGTTTCGATTTTGGTTGTCTATTTTGTGATTATGTCAGGGCTTGCTTACTACGGATATAAGAAGACGCAGACAGAATCCGATTATTTATTGGCCGGACGCAATATCCACCCGATTGTGATGGCCCTTTCCTACGGAGCGACTTTTATCAGTACCTCTTCATTGATCGGTTTTGGCGGGGTGGCTTCACAATACGGTTTCTCGCTATTGTGGCTGGCTTTTTTAAACATTGTTTTGGGTATCTTTGTTGCCTTTGCTGTATTGGGTACGAGAATTCGGAGGCTTTCCGCTGACATGGATGTCTACACCTTCTCCTCCTTTTTGGGAAAACGATATGATTCATCATTTATCACAGTGTTTTCAGGGGCCATGATCTTTCTGTTCATGCCGGCCTATACCAGTATTGTTTTGATCGGTGGAGGCCGGTTTTTGCAGGAAGCATTGGGAATCGATTTTAACAGTGCCCTATTAATATTGGCTTTTATCGTCGGCTTCTATGTGATCAGCGGAGGACTGAAAGCGGTGATGTATACCGATGCATTTGCAGCGCTGATCATGCTGGTGATGATGATCATGCTTTTGTTTGGGACCTATCAGCATGTGGGTGGGGTGATCGATGGGCACAGCAGTTTAACAGAGTTGAAACCTCTCATTCCTGAGGAGCTCGTGGAACAGGGTCATCGGGGTTGGACCGCGATGCCGGAATCAGGCTCTCCGTTGTGGTGGACGTTAGTAAGTACGTTGATCATGGGGGTTGGTATCGGCGTATTGGCCCAGCCGCAACTGGTGATGAGGTCGATGACAGTGAAGGATGATCGTTCTCTATATCGATCCGTGTTGGTCGGGGGCCTTTTTATCTTTTTTATGACGGGGGCCGCTTATATGATCGGTCCGCTCAGCAATCTGTATTTTTTTGAGACACAGGGTGAGATCGCCATGGAGGCTGTCGGGGGAAACGTGGACCTGGTGATTCCGACATTGATCAATCACATGATGCCGGTCTGGTTTGTCTATCTGTTTACACTGACGGCGTTGTCGGCGGTCATTTCAACAGTCAGTTCCTTAATTCATGTCCAAGCCGCCTCCTTCAGCGAAGACATCTTGAAAACATGGGGCATACGGAGTAGCAAGGTCAGTCTGTCGCGGCTCGGCGTGGTGATCGGGATGGTTGCCGCCGTGATTTTGGCCTATATCCTGCCGGGGGGTGTGATCGCCCAATCCACGGCATTCTGGTTTGGGATTTGTGCAGCCGGATTTCTCCCAGCTTTGATCGGGGGACTCTATTGGAAAAAGGCATCCAGGGCCGGCGCCAATGCGAGCATGGTAGTCGGTTTTTCCGTAAGCGTAATCGGATTCTTGTTTTTCCATGAAAAGGAGGCGGAAGCGATCGGGTTGTCCGATGCGCTTTTTGGGAAGGACACCTTGCTCGGGTTTCCCATATCCCATATCGACCCTCTGTTTTACGCATTACCCCTGTCAACGATTGTCTTCATCCTGGTGAGTCTCGCAACGGGTGTCAACGTGAAGCGGAACAAAGAGAAGACTTCTGTTGTGCAATAACATATTTTTTTGATATACAAAGACAATAAAATAGATATTTCAAATATATACGAATCATCTGTTAAATTGGAATTGGCAGATAAAAAATCGTGCTAGGGAGTGTGAATGGCTTGAATATCCAAGAAGTGAAACAACGTCTCCGCGGTTCGGTGGCACCGATTGTCACCCCCTTTGATGAAAGCGGATCCATTGACTTTAGCACCTTGGAATCTTTGATCAACTGGCACATAGAAAGCGGAAGCCACGGGATTTCCGTGACGGGGACCACCGGAGAACCGAGTTCGCTGACCCTGGACGAACGGGTTCAAGTGATGGACACCGCTGCAAAAGCAGTGAACGGACGAGTGCCTTTCGTTCCGGGAACCGGTTCAACCAACCATGCCGAAACTCTTTATCTGACCAAAAAGGCACAAGAGATCGGGGCTGATGCGGCGCTTGTGATTGTTCCCTATTACAACAAACCATCCCAGCATGCCCTCTACAAACATTTTAAAACGGTGGCTGACTCGGTAGATATTCCGCTTATCGTCTACAACATTCCCGGTCGTACGGCGGTCAATATGGAAGTGAAAACCCTCGCCCGATTGAATGAGGATTGTCCCAATATCATCGGCGTCAAGGAATCCTATAAAGATTTTGAACACGTCAACCGTGTTCTGTTGAATTGCGGACGGGATTTTCTTCTGTTTTCCGGGATTGAGCTTTTGTGTTACCCGATGCTGACCATCGGTGGTTCGGGGTCGATCTGTGCCACGGCCAATGTCGTACCCGGAAAAGTTGCCGAAATGCACGATGCTTGGTTCAAGGGAGATGTCAAACGAGCTCAGGACCTTCACTACGAACTGATGCCCCTCAATGACGTTCTCTTTAAGGATACAAATCCAGCACCGTTGAAAGCAGCCATGGGGATGATCGGAAAAATCAATCCGACATTGCGCCTGCCGATGGATTTGCCGACGAAGGAACTGCAAGAAGAGATTCGCGACGTGTTGAAAAATTATAGCGAGGTTACGGTGAAGGCGGGCATCTAGAAGCGTTGTGAAATATGAGCGGCGGCCTTTACCCGAAGTCGCTCCGACTGCTGTCCTGCAGAGAAGGTTGGACTGTCCGCTCCGAATCATCATGCTTCGGGCAGGGGCAAAGCCGGGACGGAAGTCAATTCGAAGATGTTAGTTGCCCCTAAACGCCCTTGCATGCTGATTCTCCGCTGGGTAGGACAGCAAAGTCGCTCTTTTGGGTAAACGCTTCCTCTCTTATCGACCCTGCCATTAATCACAACGCTTCTAGTACATTCGAAAAGGAGTGAAAATGATGGCACAACGGGTAGAAGAAATGCGAAATCAGGTGATCCGCCAGCACACAAAGGATATCAAGCATTATATCAACGGAAACTTTGTGGACGCTGAATCGGAGAAATCCTTCGAAAATACGAACCCCTTTACCAACGAAAGGATCAATCGGGTCTCCGAAGGCGACAAACCGGAGATCGACCGGGCGGTTGCAGCCGCCAAAGAAGCCTTTCAACAGGGCCCCTGGGGCAAGATGAAGGTGAGCGAGCGGCTGTCTTACATTCACAAAATCGCCGACGTCATCGATGAGCACATCGAGGAGATCGCCCCTCTCGAATCCTATGATACGGGTCTTCCCATCAGCCAAACCAAAAAAATGGTGGCCCGCGCTGCTCACAACTTCCGCTTTTACGCGGAGATGGTCAACAGCCGCATGGTTGGCGAAGCGTATCAGGTGGATGATGAATTTCTCAACTACACGATCCATAAGCCGGTCGGTGTGGCCGGGCTCATCACCCCATGGAACGCGCCCTTTATGTTGGAAACATGGAAGATCGCACCGGCGCTCGCCACGGGAAACACTGTGGTGTTGAAGCCAGCGGAGTGGTCTCCGCTAACTGCCAACCGACTAGCGGAAATTATCGATCAAGCGGGGCTGCCGGAAGGTGTATTTAATGTGGTGCACGGCTTCGGTGAAACAGCGGGGGCCGCGCTCGTGGCTCATCCCGATGTCCAGTTGATCTCCTTTACGGGGGAGACGGCGACTGGTTCGGAGATCATCAAAAACGGCGCCGACACCTTGAAACGGGTTTCGATGGAACTGGGCGGTAAGTCGCCGATCATCGTCTTTGATGATGCAGATTTTGACCGTGCCTTGGATGCCTGCACCTGGGGGATCTTCTCCTTTAATGGTGAACGCTGTACCGCCAACTCCAGATTGTTTATTCATGAGAATATTCAGGAGCGTTTTATTGAAGCATTGAAGGAGCGTGTCCAAAACATCGTGGTCGGTGATCCCATGGACGAAGGCACTCAGGTGGGGCCGCTGATTCATCGGACACACTATGAAAATGTGAAACGTTACCTGGAGATTGCCAAGGAAGAAGGAGCCGAAATCGTGAGCGGCCATGTGCCGGAGGCATATCGACGGGGCAACTTTGTGCCGCCCACCCTGATATTAAACATTACCAACGACAAGACAGCTGCCCAGGAAGAGATCTTCGGTCCGGTGTTGACAGTGATGACCTTCAGAGAAGAAGAAGAAGTGATCGAGGTAGCCAATGATGTCAAATACGGACTTGCCGGTTATGTCTGGACCAAGGATATTCAACGGGCGCACCGCGTAGCGCAAGCGGTTGATTCGGGCATGTTTTGGATCAACTCACAAAACGTCCGCGACCTTCGAACACCCTTCGGCGGCTCCAAAGCGAGCGGTATTGGAAGAGAGGGAGGTCATTACGCCTTTGACTTTTACACCGAAACCCAGATCATCCATGTAGCTCTCGGGGAGCACCGCATTCCTCAGTTTGGAAAAAAGTGAATCGAACATAAGGGGGGACATGTTATGCCTGCGAAGACGGGGAAAGAATATATCGAACGTTTGAAAAAGGCGAACAACAACGTCTATATTCACGGTGAGCGAGTGGACGATGTGACGGAACACCCGGCATTTAAAAATGTGGTGGGTTCCATGGCCAAATTATATGACCTGCAGTATGAAAAACCGGAAAAGATGCTCTATTCATCGCCGACAACGGGGCATAAGGTAGGTAAAACCTTTATGCAACCGACGACCATTGAAGAGTTGATCCAGCGTCGCGAGGCGATGATGGAGTGGCAGAGTTTCACCCATGGGTTGATGGGGCGCTCTCCCGATTACCTGAACGCCGATGTGATGGCGATGGGTGCGGCACATGAGTTTTTTGCCGAAGGCGACCCCATGTTTGGAGAGAATGCAAAAAAGTATGCGGAGTACGCCCGTGAAAACGACCTGAGCTTGACACACACGTTGATTCACCCGCAAGTCAACCGGGCGAAGGCACAACATGAACAAAAAGATGCCAACGTCGCCCTCCATGTTGTGGAAAAAAACGATGACGGAGTCGTCGTCGACGGTATCCGTCTGCTGGCTACCCAGGCGGGGATTACCGATGAGATCATCGTCTTTCCGTCAACGGTAAAAAGGGCCGGCGAAAAAGATGACCCTTATTCCCTTGCCTTTGCCATTCCCAATAATACACCCGGATTAAAGTTTTTCAGCCGTGAATCTTTTGCCTACAGCCAGAATGAATATGATCATCCCTTAAGTTCCCGTTTTGAGGAAGGAGATGCGATTGTCTCATTTGACCATGTGCTCGTTCCCTGGGACCGTATCTTTGTTCTCGAGGATTCCTCGATCTGTAATCGCGCCTTCCGGGAAACCAATGCCGTTGTTCATATGTCACATCAGGTAGTAGCCAAGGATATCGCCAAAACGGAATTTCTGCTCGGTGTGGTTCTGAGTGTGATGGATTCAATCGGGATTGATGGGTTCCAGCATGTCAAAGATAAGGGCACGGAAATCATGTTGATTTTGGAGACGATGAAATCTCATCTGTTTAAGGCGGAGCATAATGCTCGATTGGACCGATGGGGAATGATGACCCCCGATTTCGCAGCCCTTGATGCTGCCCGCAATTGGTTTCCCCGCGTATACCCGCGTATGGCGGAAATCCTTCGCGTACTCGGTGCGTCGGGAATGATGGGCATTCCCACTCAAGCCGACTTTGAAAACGAAGAGATTGGACCGATTCTGCATCGGGCCACTCAAGGAAAAAATGTGGAGGGCTACGAACGGGTACAGCTCTTCCGCCTCGCCTGGGATCTGACCATGAGCGCCTTCGGCAGCCGGCAAACCCATTATGAATACTACTTTTTCGGTGATCCGATCAAAATGGGTATGGCTTATTTTGACGCATATGATAAAGAGCCTTACAAGGCAAAAGTGCGTGAATTACTGAAAAATACTAGGAAATGGAAATATCATACGATTCAAACATAAGGAGGGGGAAAAATGGGGTTTAACATTCTTCGCGCGGCTCGAGCGATCGTCCGTGTCTCGGATTTAGACGCCGCCCGCAACTTTTATGTCGACGGGCTGGGATTTATTGAAACGGAAGCGAACGATGAGTGGATCTATTTACGGGGATTGGAAGAACATTCTCATCACAGTTATGTCCTAAAAAAAGCGGCACGTCCCGGGGTGGAAGTGATCAGTTACCGAGTGGCACACGAGTCGGATCTGGAAGGTCTCGCCGCCTTTTTTGAAGAGAGAGGGTTGGCGACGAAATGGTTGGAAGCGGGCAGTCAGCATGCAGTCGGGCGTGCACTCCGAGTACAGGATGTTTCCGGCATCCCCGTTGAATTCTTCTTCCAAATGGAGACCGTGGAGCGCAAGCTGCAGCGATACGATCTGTACAAAGGTTCCCGTATGCAACGGATCGACCATTTTAACTGTATGGTGCCGGATGTGGAGAAAGCCCATGATTTTTATATCAAGGAGCTTGGATTCCGATGCTCGGAATATACGGAAACAGAGGATGAGCGCATCTGGGCGGCTTGGTTGCACCGCAAACCGACGGTTCACGATGTGGCCTTTATGAACGGGAAAGGCCCTCGACTCCATCATGTCGGCTTTTGGCTCAGTGACCCGATGAGTGTGATTCACACCTGTGATGTGCTCGCTTCTCTCGGTTATGCATCCAATATTGAACGCGGCCCGGGCCGGCACGGATTATCCAATGCCTTTTTCCTTTACCTGCGGGACCCTGACGGCAACCGTGTGGAGCTGTACACTGGCGATTACTTTACGGGAGATCCCGACTTTCAACCGATCCGGTGGGACCTGGATGATCCGCGCCGCGCCACCTTCTGGGGTCATGAACCGCCGGACTGCTGGTTTTATGAAGCGACCCCGTTTATCGAATTGAACAACAGTGAACAGGAAGTCGCTATGAGCGAGGCGGCCCTGGAGCAGAGGAAACCCAACTTTGTTACCTGATCACCGGCTGTGACTCTTGAAAGCCTCGTAAACGAATACATCCTGGGTATTCACGCCAGGCATGTGGGGTAGTCGGTTTTGATTTTACTTTTGGTCACCAAGCGATGGGTAACGCCTCCTAACGGAAAAGTGGATCAGGTCCCCAACGATTTGGGGGACCATGATCGAATCGATATGGAAGGGGTTCAACAGATGGATGCCGGCTTCATCAAAATCCGGATTCGGGATCCATATGTGATGCCCAAGTCCGGTTCATAGCAGGTGGAAGTGAGCGACGGAAGTAACGTGAGTCACGGGATTTTACACTGTTTCTCCTCTGCGGATCAAGAGGATGAACTGATCTTATTCGGATCCGTACAGGAAACAGTGTCCCGTCTATCCATCAGCAGCATCCATTCAGACCGTCTCGGTTTAAAACCATGGATAAAGGAGGTTCAACTTTATGGATGATCGACTCTTTCGAAACGCAATGGGCCGTTTTACAACCGGTGTTACCGTAATTACGACAAAGATAGATGATGAAGTGCACGGAATGACGGCCAATGCCTTTATGTCCGTTTCGCTGAATCCAAAATTGATCACTGTCTCTGTCGATCACAAAGCGCAAATGCATGAGAAGTTGAGAGAATCGGAGCGATTTGCCGTGAGCATTTTATCCGAAGAGCAACAGAACATTTCCAAGCATTTTGCCGGTCAAAAACAAGCGGAGAAAGGGATCGATTTTGACTTCATCGAGGGTGTACCTGTGATTCCGGATGCCTTAGCCGCCATTGTCTGCAAGGGTTACAGCTCCCATCCCATCGGTGATCACACCTTATATGTCGGTGAAGTGATCGATATCGGTTTGAAAGAAGGGGATCCGCTCACATTTTTTGCGGGCAAGTACGGATCCCTGGCCAAGCAGATCATCTGAAAATAACAACGTGGTGATTATGGAGGAGTGGAGCGGCATGAGCAAGGCAGAGATCAAATTCCACCGGGTGCCCTCCGTCGAGGAAGCGGAGGTCGATCCGTCGGAGGGGATCATCGTGTCAAAAGGCACCCGGTATGAACTCAACAAGCTGTCTTTGGGCGCCCCGGTCTCAGGAACGGTCTACGGTACATTGTTAAATTACAGAGGGGGACTGGCGGAACTGGGGGAAGCGGTGCATGAGCCCCCTTATCAGGAGCCGCCAAAAGCCCCTGTTCTCTACATCAAACCGCGAAACACATTGTCAGGACATGGTCTGCCGATCCCTCTGCCCGAAGATGTTTCCCAACTGGAGGTAGGTGCGTCTCTGGGGGTCGTCATCGGTCGCAGGGCCACCCGAGTGAAGGAGGCGGATGCCCTGGATTATGTTGCGGGGTACACAGTGGTCAACGATGTAAGTATCCCCCATGACCGTCTCCATCGTCCGGCGGTCAAGCAAAAGGCCCGTGACGGTTTTTGCCCGATCGGCCCATGGGTGATCCAGTGTGATGCCGTAGTGGATCCGGATGCATTGGGCGTGCGCGTCTATGTAAACGGGGAGCTTCGCCAGGAGAATTCAACCACTAACCTGATTCGCTCGGTGGCACGCTTGCTCGCCGATGTGACGGAGTTTATGACACTCAACCCAGGGGATGCGTTGTTGGTTGGCGTGCCGGAAGGCGCTCCGCTGGTGAGGGTGGATGACCGGATCCGGATTGAAATCGATCAGGTGGGCATCCTGGAAAATCCCATTGTGAATGCGATGGATGGGGTGCCGGGAGGGGGTGCATGATGAAAAAAGCGCGTGTCGCCTTTGGAGGAGCAATCCATGACGCTTTCGATGTGAATGGCAGCATCCAACTGGATGACGGTCGTTTTGTGGAGGAGCATGAGGTGGTCTGGTTGCCTCCGGTTGAGCCGCGCACTGCATTTGCCCTGGGTTTAAATTATGCGGATCACGCCAAGGAGCTTTCCTTCAACGCACCTAAGGAGCCGCTTGTCTTTTTGAAGGGCCCCAACACCTTTGTGGGACACCGCGCCCAGACCCGTCGTCCAGCCGATGTCACCTTTATGCATTATGAATGTGAATTGGTTGTCGTCATGGGCCGTACCGCCAGGAATGTGAAAGAGAAAGATGCGTATGACTATGTGGCCGGATATACGGTGGCCAACGATTATGCTATCCGAGATTACCTTGAAAACTATTACCGCCCCAATTTAAGAGTAAAAAACCGTGACGCCTGCACGCCGATCGGTCCGTGGCTGGTCGATGCTAAAGAGGTACCCGACCCGATGAAGCTCACCTTGCGCACCTATGTCAACGGGGAGTTGACCCAGGAAGGGACGACGAGCGATATGATTTTCAGTATTCCTCGCTTGATCGAGTACCTGAGCCGTTTTATGACGCTTAACCCGGGGGATATGATTTTGACCGGAACGCCGAAGGGGTCGGTGGATACGGCGGTCGGAGATGAAGTGGTGACCGAAATCGAAGGCATCGGACGGTTGGTCAACACCATCGTGGGCGATGAACACTTTTCAATACGGGCTTAAAAGTCGCAAGGAGGGAAAGGATGCCTCATTTCATCGTTGAGTATACGGATAATATCAAGGATGAGGCGGATATCGCCGGACTTTTGAAGAAGGTGCATGATGTCCTGATTTCCCGAAGTGATCTGTTTCCGGTCGGCGGTATCCGTTCCAGAGCGATCGAGCTTCATGATTATCGCATCGCCGACGGAGCGGAAGACGATGCCTTCGTCCATGCCACCTTGAAAATCGGCTCCGGCCGTTCACCGGATGAAAAGAAAGAGGCCTGTGATCAATTGTTCACTGTAATGGAGGAGCATTTTGCCGATCTTTTCAACATGCGTTACTTGGCTCTGTCGATGGAACTGTACGAATTCCCCGAGGCCACTTATAAGCGGAACAATATCCATGTCCGTTTCAAAAAATAATGGAGGGACGGAGGATGCAGCCAGTTTACGAGATGTATATCGATGGTCAGTGGACAGGCCAAGAGCTGGATCGAATCCAGGTTGTCAACCCGGCGACTGATGAGGGGATCGCATCGGTGCCGAAAGGGGGAGAAAAGGAGGCCAAACGGGCGGTGGATGCCGCCTACCGGGCCTTTCCAACCTGGTCCAAGAAAACGGCGGACGAGCGCAGCCGCTTTTTGTCCACATGGCACCGGCTGATTGATGAGAAGAGGGAAGCGATCGGGGAACTGATGACACAGGAACAAGGAAAGCCGTTAAAAGAGGCGATCGGGGAGGTGGATTACGCCAACGGTTTTATCTCCTGGTATGCGGAAGAGGGGAAGCGGATCTACGGAGAAACGATTCCCGCATCTCATCCCAATAAGCGCATCCTGGTACAGAAGCAACCCGTCGGCGTGGTGGCTGCGATCACACCGTGGAACTTTCCCGCTGCGATGATCACACGGAAAGTGGCTCCCGCCCTTGCCGCAGGGTGTACCGTGGTGATTAAACCGGCGACCCAGACGCCGCTCACCGCTCTGAAACTAGCTGAGCTCGCGGAAAAAGCAGGCATTCCAAAAGGGGTCATTAATGTGGTGACAGGCCGTTCGGGCCCCATCGGTGAAGCGTGGCTGAAGGATGAACGGGTGCGAAAACTGACTTTTACCGGGTCGACGGAAGTGGGTAAACTGCTCATGCGGGGGGCGGCGGACACCGTGAAAAAGATCTCCCTGGAGCTGGGGGGCCACGCACCGTTTATCGTGATGGACGATGCGGATCTGGACAAAGCTGTTGCAGGGGTGATCGCCTCCAAATTCCGTAATGCGGGACAGACTTGTATCTGTGCCAATCGGATATATGTACAGGAATCAGTGGTGCAAACCTTTACGGAAAAACTCTCAGCCGCTGTCGCCCGCTTGCGGATCGGTGATGGATTGTCAGAGGGGACCGAGATTGGACCGCTCATCGATCAGCAAGCCTTAAGGAAAGTTCAGGATCATGTGGAAGATGCCAAGAACAAAGGGGGACGGGTTTCCGTCGGCGGTAACATTCACGATTCGGAACGAGGACATTATTTTGTGCCCACCGTTATCTCCGGTGCGACGGATGACATGCTGTGCATGAATGAGGAGACCTTTGGACCCTTGGCACCTGTGGCCTCATTTAAGGAAGAAGCTGAAGTGATTGAGCGGGCCAATCATACTCCCTATGGACTGGCGGCCTATGTGTTTACGGAAAACCTCAGCAAGGCAATCCGAATCAGCGAATCACTGGAATACGGGATTATCGGTCTGAACGACGGAGCTCCTTCTGCTCCACAGGCCCCATTCGGCGGGTTTAAAGAAAGTGGATTAGGCAGAGAGGGCGGCCGCCACGGGATTGAGGAGTTTTTAGAAACCAAATATCTCTCGATTTCCATTTGATTGGGGGAGGAGTGTAACCTCCCGTCTTCTTTTTTTATGAAATGAAGTGGTGACCCATCATATGGACCAAGTACTTGGAAGGCGTATGCTATTCTTAATACATGATAGAATACATGATCGATTTATGAGTGAAAAAACAGAATTCGTCAACGTATTCGCCCTAGGGATGATCTGTTTAAATGGAAGTTAGATAGAGGGTATCCATTTACCATGCGGCTTTCTAAAGTCGCATGTTTTTTTGTGGCCCGTCTTGCTTTATGCTAAGTATATGGATGGCGGACAAGATGCGGGTCAGGGGATGGATTTTGCGTGTGGAATACGGATGATCCCCGACCTGCGTAAATATTTAATATTCAGCAAAGAGGGTTGATTCATGAAAATCGTGATTGCGCCGGATTCCTTTAAGGGGAGTTTGTCGGCGAAAGAGGCAGGCACGATCATTTTGCGAGCGCTTTCCTCGGAGATGGAGGGGCTGGAGGCATCTGTTGTACCGATGGCTGACGGCGGGGAAGGCACCCTGGAAGCTCTTGTCTTCGCTACCGGAGGGAAAACGGTGGAGGTGGAGGTGCAAGGTCCTTTACTGAAGAGGGTTCGCACCTGTTATGGGGTGCTGGGCGACCGACAGACAGCGGTGATCGAAACGGCGAACACTGCCGGGTTGACCATGGTACACGAAGAGGAACGAAACCCGCTTTACACTTCCAGCCGCGGGGTGGGGGAAGCGATCCGGCATGCCCTGGATGCCGGTTACCGGCGGTTGATCGTCGGATTGGGCGGCAGTGCGACCAATGACGGCGGGATGGGCATGTTGCAAGCCTTAGGCGCTGTCTTTGAGGACTCTTCAGGTCGGCCGGTGGCGCCGGTTGGCGGCAGGTTGAAGTTGATCGATCAGGTGCGGCTCGATTCTCTCGATCCGCGATTGTCCGAAGTTACCTTGCTCGCAGCCAGCGATGTGACCAATCCCCTCTGCGGGGAACAGGGAAGTTCGGCGGTCTTCGGCCCGCAAAAAGGGGCAACGGCGGAACAGGTGCAGGAACTGGACCGAGGCCTGGACCACTATGCTCGGTTGATAGAAGAGTGTCTGGGGCGTTCCCTCAAGGATCAACCCGGAGCGGGGGCGGCTGGTGGGCTGGGCTTCGGTTTGCTGGTTCTGGGCGGTCGGATTCAAAACGGCGCGCAGATCGTCGCTGACGCTTCCGGACTGGAGGAAGTCATTCGCGAGGCGGACTGGGTCATCACCGGTGAGGGGCAAACCGATTTTCAAACCGGCTATGGAAAGGTACCGATGTATGTGGCTCAATTGGCCCAAAAGCACGGTGCTAAACCTGTCCTGATTTCCGGGAGTCTAGGCGAGGGAGTGGACTCGCTTTATGACCCCTTTGTCAGCCTGCAATCGATCCTGTGCCGGCCGATGTCGGTACAGGAGGCGATGCGTGAGGCGGAACCGCTCTTGTACCAAGCGGCTCGAGATTGGGCCCGGCTGCTCCAAGCATCAAGGTCCAACAACTGAGAAGAAATGGGGGAAGACGGATGCTTCACGGACCGTTACTGATCCTTGTCTTGTTGCTGTCAATCGGTTTTGTGGTGATCGCGACAGCTAAATGGCGGTTGCATCCCTTTTTCAGCCTGCTTTTTGCCGCCTTCGGCTTGGGCATGTTCGCCGGGATGCCGCTTCCGGAAGTGGTGAAAACCATCAATGAAGGCTTCGGTGAGCTGATGGGAAGCATCGGCTTGGTGATCGTGGCCGGCACCGTCATCGGACACATCTTGGAAAAATCGGGGGCCGCCCTCAGGATGGCGGAAGTCGTGTTGCGCCGAGTAGGGGAGAAAAGGCCGCAACTGGCGATGTCCCTGATCGGTTCCATCGTGAGCGTCCCGGTCTTTTGCGATTCGGGATATGTGATCTTGTCCAGTCTGAAAAAATCCCTGGCGAAGCGGGCGAAGGTGCCCCTCGCCTCCATGGCGATCGCCTTGGCGACGGGTCTCTTCGCTACCCACACACTGATTCCGCCCACCCCGGGTCCGATCGCTGCCGCCGGCAATATCGGCGCCAGCGGCTATCTTGGTACGGTGATATGGGTCGGACTGATCGTCGCCGTACCGACGGTTTGGGTGGGTTACCTGTGGGCAACTCGAGTGGCCTGTCGCATCCATATCCAAGGGGAAGAAGAGGGAGAGGTGGATGACATGGCTTGGGGGGAAATGCCTTCCACTGCCATGTCCTTCGCTCCTATCCTGATACCGATTCTCCTGATCGCCCAGGGGTCCGTGGTCAGCTTTCTCCAGTGGGAGGGGGCGCTGGCCGATGGGCTCTTGTTTTTGGGGTCGCCGGTGGTCGCTCTGTTGATCGGAGTGTTGACCGCTTTTTTCCTGTTGCCGAAATGGGATGAGGAACGTTTGACCGGCTGGGTGGGTGAGGCCATCATCGACGCCGCCCCGATCCTGTTGATTACCGGTGCCGGGGGCGCCTTCGGATCCGTGATTCAGGCGACGCCGGTCGCCGATTTGATCAAGGGAGTAGCTCAAGGAGGCGCCTTCAGCGGGCTGCTTTTTGTACTGATTCCCTTCGCTATCGCGGCAGCGCTAAAAACCGCTCAAGGATCTTCCACGGCGTCCTTGGTGATCACCTCCGCCCTGATTGCGCCGATGCTGTCGGAAGTGGGGATCAGCGGCGCCTTGCCCCTCGCTCTGGTTGTGATGGCGATCGGTGCCGGGGCGATGACGGTCAGCCATGTCAATGATAGCTATTTTTGGGTCGTCACCCAGTTCAGCGGTATGAAGGTGGCCCAAGCCTACAAAGCCCACACCGCCGCCACCCTGCTCCAGGGAGTGACCGCCTTGGTTATGACCCTAATCCTATGGGCGCTCCTGGTGTGAAGAAAGGTTGATTTCCTGTGGGATCTATTGAAATGGGGATGGATCTTTCCCTTTCTTTTTACAGCGATGCGATATTCTTTTTATTCTCATGGACTGAGGCATATCCGGCCCCTGCTGTTATGGCGGGGTTTTTTTTATGGGGTCCACCCATGTATAAACAGGGGGCCTTGCTCAAAGGATAGGAGGAAAAGTTATGAGGAGCCGATTATGTCAATCTTTCAACGTTGGTTTGGGAAAGTCAAAAAGAGAAAGCAATCCAACTCGTCTCCCTATTACATACCCAGCAAAGAACTGGAACGACGGGATATTCATCTCTCCGGGGATTTGAAAAAAACCATCGAACAGATCCTGAATATGATCGGGGAGAACGACGACCTGGTGATCCGCCGTTTTCACGTGTTTGGCGATTATCCTGCTATTCTCATCTATTTCTCCAACATTATTAAACAGACATCGATCAACGAGGATATCCTGAAGCCGACCATGTACAAACCCTTTCACCTGCAAGGGGAAAAGATTCGCAAGGATCAACTGCGGGATGTTCTTTACAACGACACCCTTTTCCACGCCGATGCCAAGATTGAGAACAGTTTCAACAAAATGTTGAATGCTGTTCTGCGCGGAGAGAGCGCCATCATTATCGATGGGATCAAAGAAGCGTTGGTGATCGACACCCGCAATGTGGAAGCGCGCAGTGTGACGGATCCAGAAACAGAGCGGGTGGTGCGAGGGCCCCGGGAAGGGTTTATCGAGCTGTTGAAAACCAACATCGCCCTGCTCCGTTATCGCCTGCCCAGCCCGGACTTTCGGGTGAAAAAAATGGAGGTGGGGCGAGTCACCAAGGCCACCCTTGCGGTCTGTTACATCAAGGGGATCGCCAATCCCGCCTTGGTGGACGAAGTGATCCGCCGGTTACAGAAAATCGACCAGGATAACATCTATGAGACGGGGCAGATCGAGCAATATATCCAGGATCACCACCTTACGGTGTTTCCCCAGGCCCAAAGCACCGAACGCCCGGACAAAACCGCTTCTGCCCTGATGGAGGGGCGGGTGGCGCTTATTATAGACGGGTCCCCCATGGTGTTGATCGTACCGGCGGTATTTTCCCAGTTCTACCAAACCGTCGATGATTACACCGAGCGATTTACCAGCGGCAGCTTTTTCCGGATGATCCGGCTGGTCGCCTTGATCTTTTCGCTCATCTTCCCGTCTCTGTATGTGGCGGTCATCTCCTTCAATCCGGAACTGATTCCGACGGAATTTGCGGTGGCGGCGGCGGGGGCACGGGCTGGGGTTCCCTTCCCCGCGGTGGTGGAGGTACTGTTTATCGAAATCGCCATGGAGGTTCTGCGGGAGGCGACCATCCGCATGCCCTCTATTGTCGGAGGGGCGCTGTCTATCGTCGGGGTTCTGATCATCGGGGAGGCGGCAGTCAACGCCGGTTTTGCCAGCCCGATCACCGTCGTGGCCATCGCTCTAACCACCATCGGCTCCTTCGCGACGCCAGCTTACAACGCCGCCCTCGCCTTGCGCATAGTGCGTTTTCCGCTTTTAATCCTCTCGGGGATTTTCGGGCTGTACGGGGTGATGATCGGGCTGATTCTGATCACCAATCACCTATTGTCCCTGAAATCTTTCGGAGAACCCTACCTCAGCCCGCTGATCCCGGGAAATTGGGAAGGGATGAAGGATGCGATAATCCGGGCTCCCTATTGGCTCCATACCAAGCGGCCCCAGGATCTGTACCCGCTCAATCCGGACCGGGTAGGGGACCAGGTGCAGGAGAAGTTAAACGAGTCTCCGCATAACCCGCTCTCCCCGCGTCAATCCGAGCAATCCGTCTCCAAATCGAAGAAGGGAAAGGAGGATGACCGATGAATCGACCCCGTCGAATCACTCTGTTGCAGGCGACTGCCGTCCTAATCAGTACCGTGATTGGGGTGGGTGTGTTGGCTCTGCCCCGATTTACTGCCCAATCGATGGATACAGGAGCTCCGCTTCTCACCCTGCTAGGCCTCGGTGTCGGATTCCTGGGGTTGATCTTGCTCACCCTGCTCGGCATGCGGTTTCCACAACAGACCATCCTGGAGTACAGCGAGGCGATTCTGGGCAAGTTTCTGGGGCGATTGGGCACGTTGATCCTCGTCCTGTTTTTTGCTCTGTTAACCGCCTTAATCGCGCGGGAATTCGGGCAGGTGGTGGTGGCCTCGGTGCTGAGGAAGACCCCGCTGGAGGTGACTGTCCTGGTGATGCTATTGCTGGCCGCCATACCGAGCCGTAACGGCATCGACGTTTTCGCTTACATCCATCAGTTTTACCTCCCGTTTATTCTGGCCCCAGCTTTGGTGATCGTCGCCCTTTCCTTAAAAAACGCCGACCCTCTCTTTCTCCAGCCGATCCTGGGTAACCAACCAGCGGGGATGTTTCCAGGGATGCTGACGGTGGCCGCTCTGTTTCAGGGGTCCTTCGTCCACACCCTGATCATTCCGTCGATGCGACGACCTCAAAAAGCGTGGGTGGCTGCCTTGTGGGGCCTCGGCATCTCCGGCGCCTTATATGTGGTGATTGCGATGGCCACCTTATCGGTGTTCGGCCCGGAGCTGACCAAGCAGTTTTTCTGGCCCACACTGGAGTTGGCCAAAGCCACCTCGCTGCCAGGTGCTGTGCTGGAGCGCCTGGATGCTCCCTTCTTGATCCTCTGGGTGATGGCGGTGTTTACCACCCTGTTGTCCAGTTACTATGTGACCGCCTACGGGATGAGCCGCTTGTTCAACCTTCAGGATCACCGCTTGTTTTCCTGGTTTATCCTGCCCTTTGTGTTTGTGCTGGCGATGCTGCCAGGCAATATCCATGTCTTATACGATTCGATCCAATGGGTGGGGAGGGCCGGTTTGGTCCCGACCATCTTGTATCCGCTGCTGTTGCTGTTGGTAGCAGCTCTGCGCGGGAAGAGGGGGGCTTCCGGTGGACAACAAACGACGGGGCAAAGCTCTTAAGTGCCTCTGTATCCTGCTCTTGATCACCCCTTGGCTCACCGGGTGCTGGGATCGTACCGAGATGGAAGAGCGAGGGATCATCCTGGGGCTCGGGATTGATACAGCGCCTCCCGAAGCGGAGAAACACGAGGATCAGATCACGGAAACCAACGATCCAGCCGGTTTTCCTCCGCCGGGGGAAGAGATGATCAAGGTGACCGCCCAGGTCGCGGTGCCGGGGCGGGTTCCCCTGGGGCCGGGACAGGGTGGGTCCCAGGGTGGCGGCGGTGGCGGAAGTCAGAAGCCGGTCTGGGCGATCCAGGTGATGGGTCACACCCTGGAGGATGCCCTGCAGAATCTGCAGCAGCAGGTGGCCCAACAGCTGTATCTGGGGCATCTCAGGATCGTGGTCGTCAGTGAGGAGCTGGCCAAACGGGGGTTGAAGGAGAACCTCGATCTGTTGATGCGGGATCCGGAGATCCGCAAGTCTTCCTATCTTTTGGTGTCCAGAGGTCCGGCCTCCAAAGCGCTGGCGGTGGCCCCTCCCTTGGAGCGGGTACCCACGTTGTATTTATCGGGACTCATGGATCATGCGGTCCAGACGGGTAGATTCCCCCAAAGCTTTATCGGCAACTTCTTTACCGCCTACGCAGCCAAAGGAAAGGAGGGCTATCTTCCCTATGTTCAACCCAAAGGCGGAAATAAACCGGATTCCGAGATCGATATTGAGATCGACGGGTTAGCCTACTTTGTAGGAGACAAAATGGTGGGACATACAGAGCCGGTGGAAGTGGCTCGGTTCATGGAGGTGATCGGGATCGGTGCGGCGGGATACAGCGTGTCGGTGCCTGTTCCCGGCCAACAGGGAAATGTGATGATCCGAAAGACGGAACGGGCGCAGAAACCCTTTGTTGAGATCCGACGGGGAAAACCGTTGGTCCACGTATTTATTCACGTGGAAGGCGAGTTGGATGCAAAATCGAATCAACAGATCAAAATCAACTCCACCCAAACCTTGCAATCAGTGAGAAAGGGGCTGTCCCGTCGGTTGCAACGGATCAATGCGCAATTTGTGCAAGATCTGCAGAAAGAGGGCTCGGATATATTCGGTTTTGGGGAACAGGTGCGAGCCCAAGAACCAGAGTATTGGAATCGGCACGTTCGGACGAGGGAAAAGTGGCGTCAGGTCTTTAAAAACGAGCTTCAGGTCAAGGTGACGGTCACAAGCAGCATTCGTCGAACGGGGATGAGGGAGAGATGATCGATCGGTCGATGAGGAGGAGTCGGCATGCATCCCAGCGGGGTGAAAACCATTAAGTGGTTTTGTGTCTTGCTGCTGATCGCTCCCTGGCTCACCGGGTGCTGGGATCGCACCGAATTGGAGGAGCGGGGCATCATCCTGGGGCTGGGAATCGATACCGTCCCGCCGGAAGCGGCGAAACACGAGGATCAAATTACGGAGACGAACCGGAAAGATGGTTTTCCACCACCGGGAGAAGAGATGATCAAGGTGACCGCCCAGATCGCGGTGCCGGGGCGGGTGCCCCTGGGACCGGGGCAGGGAGGAGGATCCCAGGGTGGTGGCGGTCAGAAATCGGTTTGGGTGATCCAAGTGATGGGTCACACCCTGGATGATGCGATACAAAACCTGCAGCAACAGGTGTCTCAGGAGCTGTATCTGGGTCATTTCCGGGTGGTGATCGTCAGTGAACAATTGGAAAAGCGAGGATTAAAAAAGACCCTCGACCTGCTGATGCGTGATCCGGAAATCCGCAAGTCCTCCTACTTGTTGGTTTCCCGCAGCTCCGCTGATAAGGCATTGACCGTGGCACCTCCCTTGGAACGGGTGCCCACCCTGTATCTGACCGATATGATGGAGCAGGCGGTTTGGATGGGGAAGTTTCCCCAGAGTTTCATCGGCAACTTTTTTACCGCCTACGCGGCGAAAGGAAGGGAAGGGTATCTGCCCTATATCCAGCCCAAAGGTGGAAAAAAACAGGAGTTCCATATTGAAATCGACGGGATCGCCCTTTTTGTAGAAGATAAAATGGTCGGGAAAACGGAGCCGCTGGAAATTGCCAGCTACTTGGAAATTATGGGGGTTGAACAGGCGGGAAACTCCATAACGGTACCCATTCCGGAAGGAAAAGGCCATGTCAGGTTCACCGCTTTCAGCCGCGAGACAAAAAAATGGGTCGAGATGAAGAAAGGGCGCCCCCATTTGAAGGTGTCCATCTATGTGGAAACGGAAATTGACGAAAAATCAAACCTGCTTCAGCATGTAGACTCGACCCAGGTGATCAAAAGGATCGATAAAGAAATCGAAGAGCGTCTCGAACAGGTGAGTCTCCAATTGGTGAAAAAAACCCAGAAAAAAGGTTCCGACATCTTCGGTTTTGGGGAACGGGTGCGGGCGAAAGAGCCTGTGTACTGGAACCGGCACATCCGGACCAATCGGAAATGGCGGCAGGTATATCGCACTTTGCCCGTCGACATCCAGGTGAAACATATCACCCGTCGGACCGGGATGAGGGAGCGATAGGAGGGATTATATGGATCACACCATGGTTTACATCGGATACCTGCATTATCTGGTCGTCCTGTTTTTGGTGACCGGAGCACTGCTGTTGCGTGTTGATATGCGGATGTATCAACTGATGAAGCTGCCCAAGGAGCAAAAAGTGACCCGCTGGCTGGGCTGGATCAATCTCACCTTCGGGCTGGTGATCTGGATCGGAAAATGGTTGTTGGGTCGATGGATCTTTTAGAATTGCACGTCAGGTGGGAACACCTGGGATGACTTGCTTGAAACCGTATTGCTTCACAGTTGGTGCCCTGTATATACTTCTTATGAAACGTATCCTTGGAAGCGTTGTGAATGGGTGCGTCCGATCATCACGCTTCCAAGCATGAGGAGGAAAGGGATTGGCGGAAACAGCGGGTGGACGCTTTCAAAAGATGGAAAAATATTTGATCGGGTTATTGCAAGAGTTGCAAGCCCTTGAGGCAGAATTTCCGGAATACCGCTATGAGATCGACAGTATCAACATGAAGACCCATGAGGTGCAACGCAATATTAAGCAGCTGCGGCGCCGGATGGGTCCTCCGAAACAAAACGAGGAGTCGACGGAGCGGCAATCGGCAGGAGAGATGGCACGGGAGATCCATCGGGTTCTAACCCAATGCAAGGTGTACATGGAGCAGATGGAACAGGCGGATCCCTCCTTCGCCGAGTCACGGATGGAGATCGATGAGTTGTTGGACCGAGCCCGAGATCGGCTCCAACATTATTGGGAAGGGGAAAAGACGGAACGGCCCTCGGAATCCGCCGCCCCACGCCTGCAGGAGGAAACCGTCGGCCCCCAGATTCCCGCTTTTATGATGCAAAAAAGGTGGGGAAAGGCGTAAACCAGGATGGGTCCATCGTCGTCCTGGTTTTTTGATTGACAACATCTTCTGTTCCATTTAGTATTAAAAACATATTAACCCGATATGGATTATTGAAAAAGAATGGGATGAGAAATATATGATGCTTGTCAGTTTGCTCGTTTCCTTGATAGTCATCGGCTTTCTTCTTTTTCTAAAGCGGAAAAAAGTCAGCTTCGGCCTGCGGGTGATGATCGCCATGCTGGTCGGGGTCGCCGTCGGAGCGGTTTTGGGGAACGAGGCGGAAATCGTCGGCCTGTTGGGCGATGCCTATATCCATTTGATTAAAATGCTGGTGATTCCCCTGGTGGTGACAGCGATCATCTCCAGCATCACTTCCCTCAAGGATCCGGCCCAGCTTCGCAAGCTGGGGCTGAAGACGATCGGGCTCTTCTTGTTGACAGCTGTTATCGCCAGCGCCATCGGTATCTTGGTGGGAAATGCTTTGCAGGTGGGTGTCGGTATGGATATGGCGCCGGATCCCTCTGCCGAACCGCGGGAGATTCCGCCTGTGACTGAGGTTCTCCTGGATATGATTCCGGATAATCCTGTCGCTGAAGCGGCGGAAGGTCAGATTTTGCCGGTCATCTTCTTTGCCATGTTCATCGGAGTTGCCATCACAATCGAATCCCAACGGAATCCGGATTCGGTGGAACCGGTGAAGCGGTTGGTCCAATCCTTTTCTAAGGTCATGTTCCGAGTGACTAAGATCGTCCTGAAGCTGACACCCTATGGGGTTTACGGGCTGTTGGTCCGAGTGGCCGCCACCCATGGCCTCTCCACGTTGCTGCCGTTGATGGAAGTGGTGGTGGCTGTTTATCTCGCTTGCTTGATCCATCTGCTCTTCACTTACGGCAGTCTAGTCGGTTTTGTGGCGAAGGTGAACCCGATCCGGTTTTTGAAAAAAATCTGGCCGGTGATGGTGGTGGCCTTTTCCACCCGGAGCAGCTACGGCACCTTGCCCGTCACCTTGAAAACCTTGACGAGCCGGGTGAAAGTTTCCGAAAAGGTGTCTAGCTTTGTCGCGCCCTTGGGTGCCACTATGAACATGGATGCCTGTGGAGGATTGTATCCTGCGATCGTGGCGATTTTTGTGGCCAACGTCTTTCATATGGATTTGGGAATGGTCGATTACCTGATCCTTGTGACGACGGCAACCTTAGCCTCCATCGGTACCGCCGGCGTTCCCGGTACCGCCTCTATCATGACCACCGTTGTCCTGACTGGGATGGGCCTTCCCCTGGAAGGGATGGCGATGGTGCTCGGCATCGATGCCCTTCTCGATATGGGTCGAACCGCCGTCAACGTCACTGGTGATACAGTCGCCTCCCTCGTGATCGCCGACTCCGAGGATGAATTTGATCGCGAGGCCTTTAATCGGGATGAGGAGGATGAATTGGAGTTGAATGAAGCGATATGATCAGGCAAAAACCGGGACCATATGTCCCGGTTTTTGATATTGGGATGTTATTGATTAGGACGGACCCGGGTAGCACCGAGATAGCCCCATTGGAGCCAGTCTTGATCGAGGTCGTCGATCCGAACCCCACCTTCACCGTAGGTGTGCAAAATTTTTCCGTTTCCGGCATAGATACCTACGTGTTCAATCCCTTTATTGGGTTTGCTCTTCAGTTTGAAAAACAACAGATCCCCTTTTTGCAATTGGTCCTTGGAGACACGGGTCCCTTTTTGGGCTTGAGGTTCCGCCCGTCGGGGCAAATCTACGCCGTTTTTCTTAAATACGTACTGGGTGAAAGAGGAGCAATCAAATCGTCCGCTCGTTTCGTATTCTCCTCCGAATAGGTACGGTGTGCCCAAATATTTTTTCCCGGTTTGGACGACTTTATCCCCAAAAGCATCTTGCTGGTTGACTTGATTATTTCCGTCCCGAGCCGGTTGGACAATCCGTTGCGGCTGTTCGCCGTTTTGCTGTCTGCCCTGCTGACCCTGGTTATTCGTCGCACAGCCCATCGAGGTAAATACCAAGGCGGCGGAGGTCACCAGAGTGAAGGCTTTCAACCCTTTTCGCACAAGAACTTCCCTCCTTTTATCCGGGTTGCTGCTTTTAGTATCCGAAGCTCCACATAAAATATAAAAGGAAAAATATGCGGAATGAAAAAAGTGCCGGGCATAAAGAAGCGGCAACCGGTACAGGATACCAGTGACTGTTGTAAGGGGAGGGAAGGAAAATGCAGGAGAATCGACAGGAGTTTCAACTCACCAGCGTCGATCAAGCGTTGATGGACGAACTGGCGGGTCGGGTGCGAGAGTGTTACCGAGAGATGACGGAGATCGCCATGCGGGCGATGAATGAAGAATCGATTGGGGACGAGTCGGGAGCCGATGGTAAAAACCCCTTTCACGACGAGGAGATCCGGTGGTGGATGGGGCCTGGACGGGAATTGTGTTACCGAAAAGATGGCGGTAAAGTGGAAGTGCGGCCGGCTCGATAACAGTTGGGAGGGTTTCCTGTTGGTGGAAACCCTCCGCTTTCGATGGACGAATAATCCGTTTTCCTTTAAAATAAACAAAAAACAGTATGGGCTTATCATTTTGACTATTTGATATATCACAGAAAAAGGGGGAGGCTCATTTTGACTCAGCCGTTGTTGATGACGATTTGTGCTTTGGTTTTATTCTTTTTTGGTTACCGCTTTTATTCAAAATATTTGGCAGAAAAGGTATTCCAGGTCGATCCGAAGTTTCGGACGCCAGCCCATGAATTTCGGGATGGAGTGGACCACCTGCCCACTAACAAATTTGTGCTGTGGGGACACCATTTCAGTTCCGTTGCCGGGGCGGCTCCGATTGTCGGGCCAGCCATCGCGGTGATCTGGGGCTGGGGGCCGGCGTTGCTGTGGGTAGTGTTAGGCACGATCTTCTTCGCCGGCATGCACGACTTCGGCACCCTGTGGGCATCTGTGCGGAATAAAGGGAAGTCGGTCGGAGTGATCACCCATTCCGTCATCGGTCCCCGGGCCAAGGGCTTGTTCCTGTTGATCATCTTTTTCCTGTTGTTGTTGGTCAATGCCGTGTTCGCCGTGGTGATCGCCAATCTGTTTACGCAGTTTCCGGAAAGCGTGTTACCCTATTGGTTGCAGTTGCCGGTAGCGATGGCTATCGGGTTTCTGGTGTATAAGCGGGGTATCAGGCTCTTTTGGCCCTCGATTATCGGCCTTGTGCTGCTGTACCTCTTCATCTTCATCGGGGCGGGGGCTCCCATCCATATGCCGGAGACGGTTTTGGGTATCCCCTCCACCGGATTTTGGGTGATCGTGATGCTGCTGTACGGGGCGATCGCTTCCCGGCTGCCGGTGTGGCTTCTGCTGCAACCTCGGGATTACATCAACTCCCATATGTTGTTTTTGGGACTGGGTATCCTGTATCTGGGGCTGTTTATCACCCAACCGGAGTTTAACGCCCCTTTCTTTAACACCGATGTGCCAGAGGACACCCCCAATCTGGTTCCGCTTCTGTTTGTCACCGTCGCCTGTGGAGCCATCTCCGGCTTTCACGGGTTGGTCGGCTCCGGAACCTCTTCCAAGCAACTGGACAAAGAGCCGGATGCCCGTTTTGTCGGCTACTTCGGGGCGATGGGGGAAGGGCTGCTGGCTTTGATCGCTATTATGGCCGCCGCCGCTGGCTTCGCTTCCATGGACCAATGGAGCCAACATTACGCCTCCTGGGAGAGCGCCAGTTCCAGCGGTGTCGGTGCCTTCGTCACCGGAGCCGGAAACTTCCTGGCCAGTATGGGAATCCCGACGGTGATCGGGACCACTTTTGTCTCCATCATGATCGTCGCCTTCGCCGCCACCACCTTGGATACGTCGATGCGGTTGCAGCGATTTATCCTGTCAGAGATCGGGGAGCAGTATCAGGTGAACGCGCTGAAAAGCCTCAACACCAGCACCGTCATCGCCTTCCTCTCCTGTGTCGCGCTGGCTTTTCTGGCGGACCCGTCCAATCCGGGAGCGGGAGGCATGGTGTTGTGGCCGCTATTTGGAACGACCAACCAGCTGACGGCGGGCCTGTCGCTGATCGTGATCACCCTGCTCCTGTGGAAATGGGGACGGAATTACATGGTGGCTTTGATCCCGTTGGTCTTTGTGGTGGTGATGACCGCTTGGAGCATGGCGCAGAGCATCTTCGGCTACGTGGATCAAGGACAATGGCATCTGGTTGTGGTCGGGGTGATCATTCTGGCCCTCAACGCCTGGTTGGTCCTGGAAGGTATCGCTGCTGCGATGCGGCAACGCCGCAGCATCAGCGGTGGGCCTGGAGCCAACGCTTGATCGATGGCAAAGAACCCGCGGCGGACGCGGGTTTCTTTTTACACACGGATGAAAGGCAGGGGAGATCGATGGCGTTTAGAACGGAAAAAGCTCGAGCCTTGTGGGATCAGATCAAACAATTTTACGATGAGATGTACTTTGCCCCTTACCGCCGCACCATGCTGAAGGAGATCCGCAATGAAGAGGACGTGTTTAAATTGCTTGCCTTCTCGGAGGCCCTGGGAATTCCCAATCCCGTCTCCTACTATACCTTGGAACTGATGCCCTTTATGTTGGAAGACTTCCATGAGTGGCATCAACGGATGGGCATGGAAAAGTCGCCGTTGGATGGGTTCAAATGTTGCTGAGCCGGTTGGGAGGGAAGACAGGGCGTCGGCAAGCTGAACACAGGGGAGAGAAAATCGCCTTTTTTGGGGGAAAGGGCGGAGTGGGGAAAACCACTTGTTCCGCAGCCTATGCCGTGGCGCTGGCCAGTCAGGGGTACCGGACGCTTTTGGTCTCCACCGATCCCGCTCACTCGGTGGGGGATTTGTTGGAGGTGAAGGCGGAAGCCGACCCGGTGCAGGTTAGGGAACAGCTGTGGGTGCGGGAGATTGATCCAGAGAAAGCTTCTCGCCGATACATCGGGGAGGTAAAGGGGAACCTGAAAGGATTGGCTGACCCTGGGCTGTGGAAAGAGGTGGAACGGCAGATGGATTTTGCCGCCGCTTCCCCCGGAGCAGATGAAGCGGCCCTCTTCGACGAAATGGTCTCTGTGATTCTGTCGGCGGAATCCCAGTTTGACCGAATTGTCTTTGATACCGCCCCAACGGGTCACACGTTACGCCTTTTGTCCCTGCCGGAGCTAATGGGTGTCTGGGTGGAAGGAATGCTGGCCCGGCGCAAGAAAACGAGAGAATTACACCGGATGCTTCACAATGTGGCTGGGGTGTCCGAAGAGCCAAAGGATCAGGTGCAAGAGCTTTTGGAGCGGCGAAAAAACCGGTTTGCCTCGGCGAGGGAGCGGCTGCTCAACCCTGAGGTCACTTCCTTCTACTTTGTGCTCAATCCGGAACGACTCTCCATTTTGGAGTCCGCTAAGGCGATGGCGTTGTTAGAAAAATACGAGGTTCCTGTTGGTGGCGTCATCGTCAACCGCGTGTTGCCCAGAGAAGCGGACGGTGATTTCCTGGCCAGACGGAGGCAAGGGGAGAAAATCTATTTGGAAGAGATCGCTCGACGTTTTGCCGACCTTCCCCGGACGCAAATTCCCCTGCAGCCGGAGGACATCCGGGGGCTGCCTGGGGTGAAGGCGATTGCCGATCGATTGGTGAGAAACCGATTCGGTGGGCTGTGAGGAGGCCTGTCAACGAGACGGTGTTGAGGAGGAAGTGCCTGTAGGGGAAATAGTCGCTATCTTCTGCTCCCGTCTCTTTTACAATGTCCTCTTCCAGCGGGTCGGTGACCGGTGCGGAGGAGAGCGTCGTCTAAACCCTCTAATCCTGAATGAGTCGGCTTCAAGTGACATTGTGGTTCGGTCATCTATCCACACAGAAATATCCCGGGAGAGTGCCCGGGATGTTTCTTTTCTGTTATTTCATTAAAACCGAGGATCGCTGAATAGGATTCAATAGGTTTTCATGGATATCGATCGCTCAACGTTGGAGGCTTCATGGGGGTGCGAGTGGGGGTGGGAATCTTGGCTGTGGCCTGGAAACAGGTAGTGGCTGCCCCAGCCTAGCACCCCATAAATCAAGACGCCAGCCAGGACCCAAGCGATGTTTTTTCGCCCCCCTCCCTCGTTTACTTTAGGCCATAATTCTGTACCGGAGATATAGATCAGAATGCCCGCGGAGAAAAGAAGGGGAATGCCGGTTCCGATTTGGGTCAATCCTGTCATCAATCCGGCAGCTAGGGTCCCGAGGGCGGTACAAGCCCCCAGTAAGAGAGCGGAACCTAATGCCTGTTTTCGGTTTCCCCATCGGGCGATGGCTAAGGAAGCCATTGCCATTCCTTCAGGAATTTTATGTAGGACCAATCCCGCCAACACCGCCACGCCCAAGCGAATGTCAGTCAAAAATCCGGCGGCTAAGGCCACTCCTTCAAAAAAAGCATGAATCCCCATTCCCGTCAGTACACTCCATACCATGTGGGAGTTCCTTCTTTCCTCGGTGTCGGCTCCTCTGAACCCCTGTTGAAACAGAAAAGCGATCAGCAACCCGGCCAACACCCATACCGATGGTGTGGAGACTTCGCTCCAACCGTGGGGCAGCATCCCAGCGATCGCAACCGCTGTCAATAAACCGGTGCTGATCGCCAACCAGATGTCCAACCCGCGACGAGACCACTTCTTTTTCCATCCGACGGCACTGGCGCCGATCACATATCCGATTACAGCGACGAGGGTCCATTCCCATACCGTCATCATCCATGCCCCCTCATTGATTCATCTGTTGTGGGTTTATGTGATCGATTGAGAAATGATAACCTCAGTCATCGGATTGTCACAATTCTTTTAAGGGGGATGACTGATGAACCCTTGCCGATAACGGTATACTACCATGAGTAGGAGCTTGTGGTTTTTTGTTGATTGTTTCACATCAGGGGGGATGAATATGTTGCCTGCGAAACGGCGAGAACGGATTCAGCAAATGGTTCAGGAGCAACGCCATGTAAAGGTTTCTGATCTCAGCCGAGCATTGAAGGTTTCGGAAATGACCATTTACCGGGACCTGAAACCCCTGTTGGAAGAGGGGAAAATCATCAAGGTGCACGGTGGGGTGATTTGGGCAGAGGAATCTGTTTCTTCTTCGCCGGCTAATGAGTGTGTTTTATGCGGCAGCCAGACGGATGTACGTTTAGCTTACCGTCTTTTGTTACCAAACCAACAGATGGAGACGGCTTGTTGCCCGCACTGCGGATTGATTCGTCACCGTCAATTGCAGGAGAGGGTGGTGCAGGCGATGTGTCAGGACTTTTTTACACAAACCACGATTCCTGCGGCACAGGCGTGGTATGTGCTGGGTACTGAGGTGGATCTCCGTTGTTGTCAACCTCAGGTGTTGGTTTTTGAACGTCGGGATCATGCAGATAAGTTTGTCAGAGGATTTGGTGGAAAGGTTCTTCCCTTTGCGGCTGCGATGGATGCCATTCACCACCAGATGGAACAGGGAGCGGATGGTTCATGTGCAAAATCATAAGAGAAGCGAACTTCGACGGATGGGTTCGGTGGCTTCTGATTCTGCTGGTGGCGGGTTTGGCCGCCTGTGGCCAAGCGCCGGAGGAACAACAGAAAACTAGCCCCCCGAAGGAGTCCTCACAAACCCAGACACCCCCCAAGGTGGAATTTGCTCTACCCGATTCGGCTATTGCAGGAGTAGCGACCCCCCTGGAGGTGACCGTCACCCAAGGCGGGAAGCCGGTGAGTGATGCTGACGATGTGCAATTTGAAGTGTGGAAAAAGGGCGCCGACCAGAAGGAGCATGAACAACTGCCCGCGAAACATGTGGGCCAAGGGGTTTACCAGGCGAAAAAGACCTTTGCCGAACCGGGAACCTACCAGGTGATGTATCATGTGACCGCCCGTGGCAGTCATGTGATGAAGCCGGCCCGAACCTTGGATGTGGAAGCGGATGGGAAGGAGTGAAAGCGATGCAGCCAAAACGATTGTTGTGGGGATTGGGGCTTTTGGGAATGGGTCTCTTCATCGGGATCCTCTTCCTGTTGGTACAAGCCAACGCGCCGGAGTCGACCCCCGATGAGAACACTTCTACGGAAAAACAGCCCCTTAACTGGAAGGTGGAGGATTTTACATATACGGACCAAAACGGTGAACCCTTCACCCGCTCCGATTTGGAAGGGAAAGTATGGATCGCCGATCTGATTTTCACCAACTGTAACACGGTTTGTCCGCCGATGACCGCCAACATGGCTCGGTTACAGAAAAAAATGAAAGAAGCGGGTGTTGAGGCGGAAATCGTCTCCTTCAGTATCGACCCAGAGCGGGATACACCCAAGGCGTTAAAACGTTTTGGCGAGAAGCATGGTGCGGATTTTTCCAATTGGCACTTTTTAACCGGCTACTCTTTTGAGGAAATACAACAGTTTGCCGATGCCTCTTTCCATATGAACCTTCAGCACAACCCGGACAACGATCAAGTGATCCATGGAACCGGTTTTTATCTGGTGAGTCCTAAAGGTCGAGTTTTGTACCAGTATAATGGAATGAAGCCGGACCTGGAGGAGATCATCAGGGATATCCAGGATCTTCACGAGACAAAAGGAGAATGACAGGAAGAGAGGGATGCCGCCGGTATTCCTCTTTTTCGTATTCCTGTTTATTTTTGTGGCGAAAAATGTCGATCAAAATCGCGTGAGCACGTTTGGTTACGGTGCGTGATGGGTAAAAGTTAAAAAATCTGGATCTTTATCACGTCGATTGGCATGGGAGGATGCAAATGATTCGTTGTCCGCTGTGTGGAAGCCGGCAGATGATGCATGCATACGATGGGTATATGGATTGCATCAGTTGTCACTGGCATACGATAAAACCCCCGGTGAAGATTGTGTTTACCTACCAAGGGAATCGCGTCAACAAGCGGATCGAATACATAAAAGCCCGTTGACCAGCGCAATCGACACAGTGAGGAGCCCTTCGGCTTTCTTTCCATAGAGATCAAGCCTTGTTTGGAGAGGATTGGGTGTGGAAAAGCCCTGGTGATTGTGTCATAGTAAATAAATGAGATATTTTCGTTCGGATTGGTTTTATTCGAAAGCGGTTCTACCCGGTGGCCGCAAACAAAGGAGTGACAGAAACCATGGCAACCACGGAATATTTTTCCCCTTATATCACTTTTGACCGGGATCAGTGGAAGCGTTTGCGGGCTTCAGTGCCGTTGCCGCTGACGGAAACAGAGCTGGAAAACCTCCGGGGAATCAATGAAAACCTCTCCCTGGAGGAGGCATCGGAAATTTATCTTCCTCTGTCCCGCCTGTTAAATTTGTTGGCTACCGGTAACCGCGAGGTGTATGAGACAACCGGTGTTTTTCTCGGGGAGTTTTACCCCAAGGTCCCCTTTATTATTGGTGTGTCCGGCAGTGTTGCTGTGGGCAAGAGCACCACGGCTCGAGTGCTGCAGGCTTTGTTGCGCCGCTGGCCGGGTCATCCGCGGGTCGATCTGGTGACGACCGATGGCTTTCTATATCCCAATTGGGTGTTAGAAGAACGGGGATTGATGAAACGAAAGGGGTTTCCTGAGAGTTATGATCTTCGTCGCCTGATCCGTTTTCTCGCCGATGTAAAGGCCGGCCGGGACGAGGTGACGGCTCCCCTATATTCCCATCTGGTCTACGATGTCCTACCGGACCGACAACAAGTGGTCCGTCGCCCTGATATCCTGATAGTGGAAGGGTTAAATATCCTACAAAATACTCCTGTGGACAATATGTCTTCCCCCTGTGTGTTTGTTTCCGATTTTATCGATTTTTCGATTTATGTGGATGCAGAGGAAGAAGATATTGCCCGCTGGTATGTGGAACGGTTCCAGGTTCTCCGAAAAACCGCCTTCCGCAACCCGGCTTCTTATTTTCACCGTTATGCGGAATTGAGCGAAGCGGAAGCGGAGCAAAAAGCTTTATCCATCTGGCAGGAAATCAATCGGGTCAATCTCAGGGAAAACATTATTCCTACCCGGGAGCGAGCCCGCCTGATTATGACCAAGGGCCCAGATCATTCCGTGCAACAGGTACGGTTACGAAGGATGTAAACTGGATCCATCGACTCTTCATGTGAAAAATATGGAAGATATTACAAAAAACAGACAGAAATGGGGATGCTGTTACGAAATATTTTTATAAGTAGATATTGAGGAGATGAAGTCGATTGGATATGGTTGCGAATCGGCGCATGGTGGAGATTCGGTCGATGATGCGAACAAAGACCCGCTTCTGTGTCAAATTTGAATGGGATGAAGAGCGGCTCGTACTGGAAAAAGCCGTGTTGTTGCACGTCAACCCGAAATCTCGGCAAATCCTGGTAGAAGATCAGCTGAAGCGGTGTTATCATTTGCTGCCCTTCGGCTGCATGTTGGATATCCAACTCATATAACCTCTGGATCTCATTTTTGATGACGGAATCATGTGACTCTTATTATAAAGAGCCGGGCTTTCGCCCGGCTCTTTGGTGACATGCGTTTAATAGTTGACAGCTTGGTTGGCGTTGATCCGCCCGTTTTCCCAGTAGGTCCCCGTGCCCGAAATCGGGTCGGCTGTCTGCTCGATGGCGGAGCGGACTTCCGAAGCGCTTCTTTCTTGGGAGGCGAGCAGCCCCGCCAATCCCGCTACATGGGGAGTGGCCATCGAGGTGCCGCTGAGGCTTTGATAGTCGCCGCCTGGATAGGTGGACAGGATGTCCACACCTGGCGCGGCGATATCGACCCAGCTGCCGTAGTTGGAAAAACTGGCCTTGGAGTCGTTGGAGTCGGTGGCAGCGACGGCGATCGCATCACTGTAGTAGGCGGGATAGCTGGGGGTCGGTAGTCCGGAGTTGCCGGCGGCGGCAACGACGACTGATCCTTTATCGGCAGCGTACTGCACCGCTTCCTCCAAAGTTTGAGCACCGGTGGGGGCTCCCAAGCTGAGGCTGATCACTTCCGAGCCGTTGTCCGCGGCATCGATGATACCCTCAGCGACGGCATCCAATGAGCCGCTCCCGTTGGCATCCAATACACGAACAGCGTAAATGCTCACATTGGGCGCCATACCAGCGATGCCGACCCCGTTATTGGTGGAAGCGGCGGCGATGCCGGCACAGTGGGTGCCATGCCCGTTTTCATCCATCGGATCTCCATCGTTGTCCACGAAGTCCCCGCCTTTGATCACTTTGCCGGAAAGGTCAGGGTGGTCGTAGTCGACCCCGGTATCCACAATGGCAACCTCAACTTGGTCGCTGCCTTTGGTGACGTCCCAAGCGGCAGGGGCTTCCACCTGTTGCGGACCCCATTGCTGGTCGAACATCGGGTCATTCGGCGTTTCATAGGTGTGGAAGGTGATGTTGGGTTCTGCATACTCCACATCGTTGTTTTGTTCATAAATGTCGATCGCTTGCTCCAGGGAGGCATCCTCCACTTTGACGACCTCAAAGCCCAATTGCGCATTCCGGTTTAAGACCTCGGCATCCGCTTTTTTGTGGAGGGCGGACATGGCAGCCGAAGGAAGACCTTCTTTGTACTTGACAATAATTTCATCGGTGTCAGTAGTCCCCGGCTGCGCCGCGCCAACAGAGGGAATGGACAGAGAAACGGCCAGCATGAAGGCGAACAGAATGGACAGGTAACGCTTTTGTCTGATTGTCATTCACTCCTTATACTGATTTTGCACTAGTTTTTAGCGCGATTATAATATTCGATCTATTTTTCCGATTCCCTCTTTTTCTGCAAAAATTTTTTCTTTTTATAGGAATAAAAATAAGTATGTAAGGAATTTAAAGCTATAAAATGGTAAAACGTCAATCTCTTTTTCAGAAAAAAGTTGGAGCTTTCTTATGGGAAATGGTATAATATTCCCCGAACTCACTCAAAACCATCTGCCAACTCCTTTCGAACGTTACGTTCGCTGAGGGGAAGCCGTACGCCTTCGAGCCGTACGGTTTTTCCATTTTATAGACATCTTCAACAAAGCATCGATTTCCACCTTCATTTGGGATTTACGAAAGTAGGGTGCTTGCGGGAAGTGGGTTTCAAATGGGACCACTGGCTGGATGTCTGTTACTTTCAGTTACACTTGTCCACCGTGGATGCTTCTAAACCGATGGCGCATGTTACCAGCGAGAAGGGACAAACTATCGGATAGTACCCGTTGATGGAGCGGAGGATAGCCATGCCGCGGATATTGTCCATAGGGACTGCGGTCCCGGAATACACCTTGGAACAGGAAGAGGCGAAAGATTTTGCTGGTCGCCTGTTTCGGGATTCATTTCAGAATATCGATCGCTATCTGCCGATCTTTGAACACGCCCGAATTCGGAGTCGGCGCTTAAGCCGACCTCGGGAGTGGTTTGATAAGAAGCGGGGATTGGCTGAACGGAATCAAGTGTACATGGAGACCGCCTGCCAGCTGGGGGATGAAGCTGTACGCCGTTGCTTGGCTCAGGTTGGACTTTCCCCGAAGCAGGTGGACCATCTCTTTTTTGTATCCACCTCCGGCTTGGCCACCCCTAGCATCGATGCCCGCATGGTCCATCGACTGGGGTTGGATTTTCATGTGAAGCGGACACCGATCTGGGGATTGGGCTGTGCCGGTGGAGCCTCCGGACTGGCTCGTGCGTACGAATATACCCGTGCTTTTCCAGATAGTTTGGTGGTGATGCTGGCAGTTGAGTTGTGCAGCCTCACCTTTCGTCCCAATGACCGATCCAAGAGCAACTTTGTGGCTACCTCCCTGTTTGCCGATGGAGCGGCTGCGGTTTTACTGGCCGGAGATGAGGTAGCTCTTCCCAAGGATATGGAGAGTCAACCGCAGGTGGTAGACACGATGACCACCACTTGGCCCGATTCTCTGGATGTGATGGGTTGGGACGTGACTGATGACGGGTTGAAAGTGATATTTTCCAGGGATATTCCCGGGATCGTCCGAAAAGAGGTGCGGCCGGTGTTTCGGGAGTTTCTGGAACGGACGGGGGTGTCTCAGGAGCAGATTAGCCGCTACATCACCCATCCCGGTGGGGTGAAAGTGCTGAACGCTTACCAAGAAGCCCTGGGATTGCCGCAGGAAGCGTTGGTCCACTCCCGTGGAGTGCTTCGTGATTATGGCAACATGTCTTCAGCTACGGTTCTGTTTGTGTTGGAGCGGGAGTTGAAGGATCCGCACGACCCCGGGGAGTACGGGGTGATCACAGCCCTGGGACCTGGATTTAGCTCGGAATTGATGTTGATTCGGTGGTGATGGGAGATGGGCATGGAGAACGGCTGGTTTTATATCGCGATGGCGGGGTTGCTGCTGCAAAGGGGTGCGGAACTGATCCTTGCCCGTAGACATGCAGACTGGATTCGGCAACAAGGCGGATACGAAGTGGGTCGGTCCCATTATCCCTTGTTGGTGGGAGTCCATCTCCTGTTTATCGCCGCACTGTTTCTAGAGGTGACGCAAGGGAGAGCCGAACCCCCGCACTGGTGGCCAGTCCCCTTTGCGCTGTTTATGATGGCCCAGGTCCTCCGCATCTGGTCGATCCACTCCCTGGGCCCTTACTGGAATACCCGAATCCTGGTGGTGCCAGGCCGCTCACCAGTGGTCAGCGGCCCGTACCGATATCTCCGCCATCCCAATTACCTGGTGGTCGTAGTGGAATTATTAACCCTTCCCACAGCCTTTGGTGCCTATTTCACCGCCATCTTTCTGTCCGTGCTCAACCTGTTTGTCCTTTTAAAATTTCGTATTCCTGCCGAAGAACAGGTGTTGATGACCGAAACTCCTTACGGGGAGGAGATGGAGGGTCGAAAACGCTGGCTGCCGCGCTTACGGCAAAAATGATCGTGGTTCGCCCTCCTTGAAGGAGGGTTTTTTGCTCAAGAGCAGACCGTTTCATATACGTCTTGTCTTTATTGAACGGATTCGGTTTAATAAAAGGAGTGAATCGATTTCTGTTCGATGAGAGAGCAGAGATTATAGGAGTGAAACGATGTCGCAGGATACCGAAGAGTTGAAACTGCACAATCATGTGACGGCTCATCTGTCCAAACGGGCGGCGGCTATTTATTCCTGGGCTTATCAACTGATCTGGGTTCATATGACCGATGAGCTGGCTGAACGGGAAACCATCGCCCATCAAGTGGCTTGGGATCGCTTAAAGGATGAATATCTGAACCGGTCCAGCCGGCTATCCAACTTGAAATCCGGTTTATAGATGGGACGTGTTTTCACCGGTTGTTGGTAGAGACCCCTTAAGGGGGTTTTTTGTATTCAGGGGAGGGAGATATATGTGCACGAAAAGAGAGAGGCCGGAGGGGTTAAAGGGCGTGATCGCTGCGGTTCCGATCATGGTCGGATACTTGCCGATCGCCATCGCCTTCGGCGTGATCGCGCAACAGACGGGAATCCCCTTGATGCCGACGCTTTTGATGTCGATGTTGGTGTATGCCGGGGCCAGCCAATTGATGGCCGCCAATATGTTGGCAGCAGGGGCGGGCGGATTGGAGGTGGTGTTGGCTACTTTTGTGCTCAATTTTCGCCATTTTGTGATGGGATTATCTTTGATGAACCTGCTGCAGCGTTTTCCTTTACGATGGAAGATCGGATTGTCCTCAGGTATCACCGATGAGACCTTTGCGATGACTTCCCTGCGGATTCGTACCGGGGAGAAGCTCACGCCCCGGTTTACAGCGGGTCTGATGTTGGGTGCCTGGTCCACTTGGGTGGTGGGTTCCTTTCTGGGATATTCCCTCTCCCAAGTGATCCCTCCCACCATCAGCGAGAGCATGTCGATCGCCCTTTATGCCATGTTTATCGGGCTATTGGTTCCGGCGGTGCGGGAAGAGTGGCGAGCGGGAGGCGTGGCGTTGGCCAGCATGGGTCTCTGTTGGGGTTTCAGCCAAATGATGGCGAGTGGCTGGGCGATTATTTTAGCTACGGTGTGCGGGGGATTGTTGGGGGCCTTTTGGATGAAGGAGGAAGTGGAATGACAGTATTTTGGATCGTGATCGGAATGAGCCTAGCGACGATGGTTCCCCGCTGGCTGTCGGCCTGGGTCGTGGGGAGGCTGCGACTTCCCGCCTGGGTCCGACGCTGGCTGAACAGCATCCCTTTCGCCGCCCTCGGGGCTCTGGTTTTTCCGGGAATTCTGTCCGTGGAACCAAAGGAGCCCGCCGTCGGCTTGATCGGAGGAATCGTAGCGGCCATCCTGGCCGGTTTCCGGCTGCCCATCCTGTTTATTATCATGGGAGCGATTTTGACGGTGATGGGAATGAAAACGTGGCTATAAGGATCCCAACAGGGGTTGGCCACTCGCTCTTTCTTCGGTGGGGTCTTCTCGTTATCTTTATTAAAACATGCCACACCGAAACCCGATCGCCCATGACCATCCGCGGGTCCGTTTTCAGGCAAGGGGCATCCCCTGTACCTCATACCTTTAGCCTCCGTTATAAATAGGCGGGGGCTTTTGTGTGAATAAGCGTCCAGTTGGTCCACGTGTCCAAACGGATCACCGGCAACAGGCGTAAGGTAAGAAGGAATCATTTGGGAAAGGAGGATGATTGATGAGCTGGTATGGCGGAAGTTCTGGATACGGATTTGGGCTGCGTCGGCTTCTCCTTTATCTGCTGGTGATTGCCACCATTTTCGCCCTGGTGAGTGCCGGATTTGGCGGCGGTGAAGGATAATTGAACGACACGGATGTGTGCCCTCGACGAATCTGGTTTTTCATGGATCTTGCGCGGAAGGAGGGCGTTTGTGGTTTCACGTCTGCTTCAATTTCTGAAACGACCTTGGGTGAAACAGATCCTTTCCTTCTGGAAATTGGCAAGGTCTATCATAGGTAGAGGGTCTTCCCTTTATCGCCTGTTTCGACCTTTGTTTGCCGCGAGAAAGCAGTTTGGATTTTGAGCGTGATCATGACTTTATCGGGAAAAGAGGCTCGCGTACCCATTGTACGCAGGCCTTTTTTTTTGATGCCAGCCTCCTTCGCCATCCGGATTGAAAAATTGTTTGCACGGTCGCATGGGGAAGAAGGTGAGCGGGATCACTTACAACAATAAAATCCCCCCCGGGAAAAGGTTCCCGTCAGGGGGATGCTTTTATTTATGTTGGTATTCCGGGTTGTGGTAACGCTTCTTTTGGGCCATTTCTGCAACCGGGTTGTTTTTGGGCAGCTGGTGGCTGTTGGCCAGGTCGTAAGTGAGGGAGGTGACCAGTGTTCCCATGTGATCCAGGTTGTCGATCTGGATTTTATCCAACGTATCCTCGTCGGTATGGTAGTTGGGGTCCTCGTGGTAATTGAGGAAGGCGACGGGGATCCCCGCATCTTCAAAGGGAACATGGTCGCTCCGGGTGGAGGTGGACCGCTCATAGGGTTCACCGATAGAGCGGACGTAGTTCTCCGCTTGATCCGCCACAAAACTGTCGGCATCCTCAGAGCCGGTCATAATCCCGATGGTTTCGCCAACGCCGACCATATCCAGATTGATCATGGCTGCCGTATCAGCCCGCTGTTGTTCACTGAGGGAGTCCACATAGCGATGGGAGCCGACCAACCCCACTTCTTCCGCACCGAAAAAAATCACTTTCACATGGTGGTGCAGTTTCTGATCCGCCAACACTCGGGCCAATTCCAACAGGGTGGCGGTTCCGGAGGCGTTGTCGTTGGCGGCAGGGGTATCCACTCCATCATAGTGGGCACCGACCACAATTGTCTTCGCCTGTTCCTTGGCGCCCTTTGCAGCGGGGATGGTGCCGATCACGTTTTGGGAGTAGCTGTCCTTCATGTCTACATCGGCCACCATCGTTACCTGGACAGAGTCTTCGGTCTGTACGAGATCCAGGAGACTCTTCCCTTCCTCTTGAGACAGGGAGACGGTGGGAATGTCTGTCGGCTCACCGAGGGTGCCGTTCAGTTCCCCTTCGGTGTTGTTAAAGATGATGGCGCCGGTGGCTCCATTGCCGGCAGCATTTTGCACCTTTTCGTAGAAGTCGATCTCTCCCCGTTGTATCAGGGCGATTTTGCCGTCCACGTCGGCTTGCTCAAAATCCTCGTAACGACCCAGACCGGCATCAGCCAGCTCTCCGCTTAAACCTTCCTCCGGAGTGGGTGGGGTCATGGTGAAGGTGTCGGGATTGAGGTTCTCTTCAATGGGAGAATTTACTGTCAGTTCTGCTCCGTGGCTCAGAAAGGCAGTGATCGGGAATGATTGGCGTTCCACCTTGAGACCGTACTTGTCCAGTTCCTTGGCAATGTAGTCAGCCGCGCGGTGTTCTCCTTCAAAGCCCGTGACCCGGGCGTTGTCCCGGTCTGCCAGCTGCGCGATATGGTAATAAATGCGGTGTTCGGAGACTTTCCGGTCAAAGCCCTCCGTCTGCAGCGGAGCGGCGTAACCGGAGGTGGTAAAGGCGAGTACCATGGTGAGAGCGATTGCGATCATCCAGCCCGGTCGTTTCTTTATCAAAGGATCCCCTCCTTGCGATACAAACAATATTTTCCCCCCCAATCCGTATATTAGAGGAAATCAAAATATTGTCAACATATGGGTGGAAGGAATTTGAAAACTATTTCTCATCTCCCGGGGAGAGGACCACCTTGTAATCTCCCTGTTTATTGATGGTTCCGTAAAACATCGTCGGGGTGGAGTAGGGAGCGGCGAAGTGGCCCTTGGCGTCCAGTGCGATCACCCCGCCGGTACCGCCGAGGGAAGGAAGCTTCTCCTTTACCACTTTACGGGCCGCTAGGGATACCGGCATGTTTTGATACTGTACGAGGGCGGGAATATCTGCTGCTGCGGTTCCCCGGATAAAAACTTCGCCTTTGCCGGTGGCGGAAACGGCGACGCTGCGGTTATTGGCATAGGTTCCGGCGCCGATGATGGGCGAATCCCCCACCCGGCCGACAGCTTTGTTGGTCAAGCCGCCGGTAGAGGTGGCGGCAGCCAGGTTCCCCTCCTGATCGAGGGCGACGGCTCCCACCGTCCCAAAGCCGGTGGCTCCCGCCTTTTTCTTTTTGGCCTCTAACCCCGTAATCGGAACCGTGATGTCCGACCCATTTACCGTATTTTTTAATACATACAAATATTTGACATGATATGATTATTTCTGTATAGTGGCTTTGTATTACAAACAGAATAGGGAGATGATCTGATGATCAGGAAAGCCGCGATTCTTTTTTTTGCCTTGGTGTTGACACCATTGTCAGTTCCTGTTTCTGCTGCTGATCAGACGCTTTCAGAGGAGGCTATACAGGAAAGGTTTGAACAGATCGGTCAATCCTATGATCTCTATGAACCGTTAAACAAAGAAGATGCCGCTTTTGTTAAGAAATATGCAAAGTTTCATAATAACAGGGATGAAGTGGAATCACAGATGACCTTTGAAAAAGAGTTTAGTAAACAGGGTAAAAATACCGAAGAGAGTCTCTGGTTATGGATTACTGGGGAGCTTTATGCTGAACACGATTGGTTTAACAATGTTTTCGGAAAGAGGAATTATGCCTATATCACTTGGAATGATTCGGATGTGAACGTGAGTCGTTTGGATCTGGAAATCAATCACCAGGCTTTCGGTGTAATCGGCTCGGGTGGTATCGGTAAAGTTTACGATGGCACTTTGACATCCCATTGTGAGGGATCTGAGGTTAAATTCTGCGCCCTTGATGGAATGAAGGATTATGCGGCGTATGTCATTTACTCCTATACTTCGGCTTCGGCCACGGCGACCTATAATGACGGGAGAACATTAACTGTGACGGCCGCACAGTGAAGGTTCGACGATGAGTTGAAATTACGTTTTGACCGTCACGATCGGTCCATTTTTTAATGTTAAGACTAGCTAAGTGGAAGCAGCATTGTCTCAGGACACCTTTTGAATCGGTTCGATGTTCAAGAGTGATTCTTCTGAAGACACCTGGTTGATGTTGTTAAGGTAACATTTGTTTGTTTAAGTTTGTATGAAACCCCCGGGTTGAGAGCGAGGGATATGCTATCTTGGTTGCAAAAGAGCGAATCCGGGGGTTTTTCGTGATGGGTACGACCCGTTTTGTTTCTGAAATCAATTTTGTGCGGGCGTTAGCGTGTCTGGCTGTGTTGGCGGTTCATGTGTCGGCAGGGGTGTTTTATGCGGAGGGTTCCTGGGACCCCTTTGCTGCTCTGATCAATCAGATCGGGCGCTTCGGGACACCGGTCTTTGCCGTGATCAGCGGTTTTCTACTCTTCAACCAGGTGAAAAACAAGGGATTCTCCTTGCGCCGATTTATCCGTTCCCGGACGACAAAAATTCTGATCCCCTATCTAATCTGGAGCACGGTTTATCTGTTGATTTTGAAGTATGTTTACCATGTGGACCATTTTGCCTCCCTGAAGCAGGGGTTATATATTCTCTTTACCGGGGGCGCCTTTTATCATCTCTACTTTGTATCTACGGTCATTCAGTTTTATCTCGTGTTTCCGCTTCTGCAGCGGGTGCTCCGCACCGGAAGGGCCTGGTGGATCGGAACCACCGTCGCGTTGGTCGTCAATGTCGCCTTTTTGGTCCCTGAGGTGACCGACTGGCCCGGTTGGATCGGCACGATTCTATCCCATAAGGCGTTTTTGCCTTCCTGGATCTTCTACTTTCTGTTGGGCGGCTTGTTGGCCCATCATTGGACGGGTTTGACGCGCTTTTTCCGGAACCGCACGGGTATGCTGTTTTCTTTTCTCACAGGTGTTCTGGTGACAGCGGGAGCCGTGGTCGAATACCATTGGGCAGGGATGTACGGCTCCCGTCGGTTGGCCAATCTGATCAATATCCCTCTGTTAATTCTGACCGCTTCCGTCCTGTACACTTCTGTGTTCCATCGGCTCCGGATCCGGGAATGGTTTCAAGCTCTCGGCAATCTGGGCTTTGGCATTTACCTGGTCCACCCGCTGGTCATCCTGGTGCTGGTGCAGCTGCTTCCTAGCACCTGGTGGAATCCGTCATCGTTGCCTCTTTTGTTCCTGTTCGTGTTGCTGCTGTCTGTGGGTCTAGTGCAAGTGATCCGATTGCTTCCCTTTCATCAGTACCTATTGACCGTGCCTAGCCGGAGAGCCCGTCCAAACTAGCTATATGGTGATGATCGAGCTGTACTCGTTCGAAAAAGCGTCCCCCCTTCAGGCGGCAGCTGGTGTCCTGTGGAAAGAGTCGTCAGTTGCATGGATCATAGCGTCTTACATCGAAATGCAAAAAACCACCCCCTGTGCACTGGTCAAGCCCCCATTTTGTAGACTCTTGGAAAAAACCCGGGTTAAGCGACAAGTTGGCGTCTGTATTCCACAGGCGTCAACTTTTTTAATCTCCGTTGAATCCGTTGTTCATTGTAAAATTGAATGTACTCCTCAATACACCTTTGCGTTTCAGTAATATCTTGGATACCATGGAGGTACAGAGCTTCTGCTTTCAAGTGGGAAAAGAAGCTCTCGATGCAGGCATTGTCAAAGCAATTGCCTCTCCGCGACATACTGGGTGTTAGGTCCACCCGGTCAAGCATGTCGTGGTACGCTCGGGATGTGTACTGGAATCCTCGGTCGCTATGGAGGATGGTTC
>NZ_FMZA01000015.1 GCF_900102685.1 Melghirimyces thermohalophilus | reverse complement strand
GGGGATCGCGCAACTGGAAAAAGCTTTACGATGAACGGACGAGCGTGGAACGATGTAACGGTCGATTAAAAGAAAACCTCACGACGAACGATCTTCATGTTTGCGGGATTTCGAAGGGAACCACCCACGTGTACCTGAATGCCATCGTTTTATTAGCGACCGCGCTGGCTGTTAAGAAAACCCAGGCTTCCAAAGAAGTAGCTTAAAAAGAGAATCTCCAAAATTCTGCCCGTATGCCCATATCACTTTAGTTTGCGAAAGTGAAAGACTGGTTTCCCTGAGTGTTATTCTGGTTTATTGAACCAGAAAGCCATTTTGCAAAAGGCTCAAATAAATGGAAGTCCGACTTTCTCACCTTATGATTTTTACCCAGGAACCCTTTATCCAGCGTTAAATATCGTTAAATACGTGACAAATGTGTCTTCCAGCTTAAGTCCTATTTTTACACTACTTCCATCCACCCTGAATCTTCTTCTTTTTCATCTCACGATTCACTTCATCGATGATCTGTTGGCCTCCATCGGAGAGGTATTTCTTGACGATTTGGTCCCAGTCGGATAAGGGGCGGTCGCCGGTGATCATCTCCGCCTGTCGATCCAACAACTCCCAGGTGATTTCTAAGCCTTTTTGCGCTTCGGTTTTGGAATAAACCTGATGGATCGGGTTGGTGTAATGTTGGGTCTGTTGATGCATTTTCTCCAACTGTTTCGCCAGTTCTTTGTAGGCTTCGTTCTGGTAGGTTTTCCAGTAGTGATTGGCTTCGTTGCTGGGGGCCCACATTTTGTTGTCCGGCATATAGTGATACGGAGCCAGCCCTTTGTCGGAATCGGTTACGATCGGGCGATCGTCGGCCATTTTGTAACCTTTGCCCTCGTATCCATATAACCAATCGAAAGCTTCATTCTCCGGCGTTCGCTCCTCCCATGGATAAAAACGGCGGCCGAAATCGATGATCTCCAAAATCTTGCGCACTTTGTCCGGCTCATCCTTCAACTCCGCCGACAGGGCGTTCATCATGTAGTAGCCGGAGCCCGCCGTGTAACCCCGGGAACCATCCGGTGCCTTAAAGGGTGGAATCGGGGCCAGCTCCGCTTCGGGATGGATTTTTTGCAGCGCCTCCATGTTGGCTTCCCTCATCTCCACCGGTCCCCGCACGATGATCCCCGCTTTGCCGGCATAAAACTCCCGGGCGTTGGCTTCATTGGGGTTGATCAGTACAAAATCCCGATTGATCGCTCCTTTTTTATACAGCTCCCTCATCATCCCGATCGTATCTTTCTGCTGCTCGGTGATCACCCCGGGAATCACTTGGTCGCGCTCGTTTTGGTGGTACCAGGCATTGGGATCCCAGTAGGCTCCGAAGTTGTAATGGGGCCACAAGTGTTCGGCCATCACCAGTCCGTAGGTATCATCCTTCCCATTGCCGTCAGGGTCCTCTTCGGTAAAGGCGAGGGCCACCTCTTTCAACTCTTCGTAGTTGGTGGGCATCTCCAAGCCGAGCTGGTCCAGCCAGTCTTTTCGGATCACCGGCGTATTCAAATAATGTTCGGGAAAATATTTGGGAATGGCATAAATCTTCCCGTCAACGGTCACCGCGTTCCACACTTCCTGGGGCACTTTTTTGAAAGTGGGATAGTCATCGATATACTCATTCAGCGGCAAAAAGGCTCCCTGTTCAGCCCATTCCACGTAATTGGACCGGTCCATCTGAGATTCAAATCCGATGATATCGGGGATATCCCCGGAGGCCATCCGTGTGGCCAACTTCTCTTTGTATTCCGTGTAGACCCCAAAATCTCTCTGGTAATCCACGTTGAACCGTTTATTGATCATCTCGATCCCTTTGCCGTCCTTAGGCGGGATGTCGGAGTATAAAAAATCGATGGAAGTGATCGTCATCCGTTGATCCGAGTCGGCTTGAGGCGCCTTGCAAGCCACCGCACCCGCAACCAGTCCAACTGTGACCGCTATCCCCAGGAGCTTGCGCCAAGGTTTCACCATAATCCCCTCCTTTTTCCAACTTTTTATCGGGCATCGCTCATTCCTTCACCGAGCCCAACATCACCCCTTTGACAAAATATTTTTGCAAAAAGGGATAGACGAGCAGGATCGGCAAAGTAGCCAGCAAAATCGCCGCCATCTGTACCGTTTCCGGCGGGGGTGGATTTTCCAGCATGCGTTGAGCTCCACCCAAAGCCGCATCGGGTTCGTCGACGATCACAATCTGGCGCAACACCACCTGCAAAGGCCATTTGGCCGGATCATTGATGTACAGGATGGCGTGAAAGTAACTGTTCCAATGCAACACCGCGTAAAAGAGGCTGAAGGCGGCGATAGCCGGTTTGGACAACGGAAGCATAATCCGGGAGAAAATCTGTAAATGGTTGGCTCCGTCGATGATGGCCGCTTCATGGAGCTCTTCGGGGATATGGAGGAAAAACTGCCGCATCACGATCAGATTGAAGGGATTGATGGCGATGGGTAAAATCAGGGACCACAGGCTATCGATCAAACCAGTCGCCTTGACAACCATGTAGGTGGGAATCATGCCGGCGTTAAAGAGCAGGGTGAAAACCACCAAAAAGAGCATCACTCTCTGTCCTCGGATCGGGCGGGACAGCCCGTAAGCCATCGTGGAGGTGAACAAAATATTGACCAGGGTGCCAATCACGGTGATGGTGACCGTCACTCCGAAGGAACGGATAAAGGCATCGGAGGACAAAATATATTGATAGGCATCGGTTACCCACTCCTTCGGCCACAGGAGAAGATCGCTTTGGATCACATCCTTCAGACTGGAGAAGGAGACAGCAAAAATGTAGACAAAGGGAAACACCATGGACAAAGCGATCAACATCAGAACCACTGTGTTTAAGCCACTCGCCAGCCGAGCGGACCTGCTAAGGTCTTTCATCCAATCCCTCCTTTCTAGTAGATGCCTCCTTCGCCAAATTTCCGCGCCAATCGATTGGCGATCACCACCAGGATCAGTCCGACCAACCCCTTAAACATCCCGACGGCGGTGGCAAAACTGATATCCCCTTGTTGAATCCCTTTGAAATAGACATAAGTGTCTAAAACATTCCCCTCATCCATGGTAAAGGGGTTTAACATCAGAAAGATCTGCTCAAATCCGGTATCCATCACATTGCCCAGCCGCAGGATCAAAAGGATAACGATCGTGCTGCGGATCGCCGGCAGGGTGATGTGCCAGATCTGTTGCAGCCGGCTGGCACCATCGATCACCGCCGCCTCGTACAGCTGGGGATTCACCCCGGCTAGCGCCGCCAAAATGATAATTGTTCCCCACCCGGATTCCTTCCAGATCACCTGAAATACGATCAGGGGCTTAAACCACTCAGGACGGGTCAAAAAGGGAATCGGCTCCATGCCGAACCAGGCCAGGAGGTGATTGACGATTCCATCACTTTTCAAAAAGACCACGAAAATCCCCACCACCACCACCCAGGAAAGGAAATGGGGCAGATAGACCAAGGATTGAATCAGCCGCTTATAGACAGCATGGCGCACTTCGTTGATCATGATCGCTAAAATGATCGGCAGAGGAAAGGCGAACAGGATCTGCAGAAAGGAGATTTCCAGGGTGTTGAGAATGACGCGGATCGCCTCCGGATCTTCGAACATCGTCTGAAAATGTTTCCACCCGACCCAGGGACTTTCCCAAAACCCGAGGAAAGGACTGTAATCCTGGAAGGACATGACCAGCCCCAGCATGGGAAGGTATTTGTAAACCAAAAAATACAACAAGCCGGGCACCAACAGCAGATAGAGGTACTTGTCCGTCTGCACCCCGCCGCCCCTGCGCAGGCGCGGCCTGATCCTGACAGGAGCCCACCTTTTTCGTCGGGTTACCGGTTTCGCATCCATCGCTCTCCTCCCTTCCCTTTACCTACCGGATGGCGATTGAACACCTGCAGACCGGCTCCGATACAGCCTGCCTTGGACCCCGATCGGCTGAGGGACAGCCGCTCGAGCGCTTCCTGTTGAATCGGCAGCGCCAGCGAACCGATCCGCCGGCGAATCTCCGCCAACAAAAAGGGATTGTGCTGGATCACGCTTCCGCCTAATACCAGCTGGTGGGGGTCCAACAGGGAGATCACCCCATACAACCCCCGGGCCCAGGCATCCATCACCGACTCCATGCGCCTTCCCGCCTTCGCCTCTCCCCTCCGATAAGCATCGATCACTTCCCGGGGCGAGCGATAGTCATCGGCGATGGCCGGTCCAGCCGCCACTTCTTCCAGGCGGTGCTCAGGCGAGAAAGGAACCAGACCGATCTCCCCAGCAAATCCGGTCCCTCGTAAGAGATGCCCTTGATGAATCGTGCAGCAGGCGATCCCGGTGCTGATAGTGAAATAGACGAAGGTTTCCTGACGGGATCCCCCCCGAATCATCCACTCCCCGTAAGCGGCCATACAGACATCGTTATCCAGGAGGACATCCGCGGGAAAGTGATCACGCAACCGGGCAGCCAGGGGGAAATCCCGCCAGGGGAGATTATTTTGTACCACGGCCACCCCCTTGTCCCGATCCACTTTCCCCGGCACCCCCACCCCGATACCGACAGGTGGCGGCATCCCATCTTCAGACCGGGGCCACACCTTACCAATGGCATCGACGATGCGCCGAAACATCTTTTCCCCATCCTCAGGCAGGCTGGCCATCTCCACAGCACAAAGATCATTCCCCTCCGGATCAACCAGGCAGCACGCCACCTTGGTCCCGCCGATATCCACGCCGACGGCTGTCTTCATCCAGTCACCTCCTCTCGCTCACTGCCACGCCCCTCTAAAACCCGGAAGGTCCGGCAGGCGATGACAAACAAAAGCAACGCCGGCAGACTCCCCCCGAGAAAGGGAACAAGCCCGGGAAGCCAAACAAACAAGGCGTAGCACAAAAGAGCTGCCCCAGCCAACAACACGGATTCCAGCGGACGGGCCAAGGTGATCAGCACCGATTGGATCATATACTGAAAGAAGCGAAGACGGACATGGACCACTAGCGGAAAGAGATACAAGAGAGAGACCCAACAGATAACAGAAATGGTGATCAAGATGGGGCGGATCCAATCCAAGCTTCCCTCCATCACCGCCAGCAGCCGAAAATCAAGGATCAATGCCGAAAACATCAGGGCATAAATCCCCATCATCCCGTTCAGCCGCCAAAACCCCTCCCGGTACGCCCGCCAAAAGGTGGAGAATATCGGAACCCCTTCCCCTTCCCGCAGCCACTTCCGAATCACCGTATAAAGCGCCGCTGTCGCGGGAAACAAGCCGAAAACGCCACCTCCCAACAGGGTGAATCCAAGCCAGAGAAGATTGAGCGTACATAGCCGGAACAGCCCATCTCCCACCTGTATCAACCGGCCAGCCCAGCCTCCGATTTCCATCCAATCCCTCCCGCTTCAGGATAACCAGCGGCGGAGATTCCGCCGGACAAACCCGTCGTCTGTTAAATGAGGGTAGTCCCGCATCACCCGTTCGATCTCCCCCTGTTGCCCAGGGGACAAGGTTTCATCGGCGTCGAGGCACCAACTTCCTTCCAGCAAACCCTGGCGGCGCAACACTTCATGGATCCCGGGGATGGAACCGCGAAAATGAAAGCGAGCATCAAATAGAGCCGCATTGGCATCTGTCAACTCCGTTCCCAGCCGGAAGAGATCCGCCGGAATCGATTCCCTGTCCCGCACCGCCTTGATTCGCTCTAACAGTTCCACCGCCTGGCGCGTCCAGACCGCCCACTGTCCCAGTAGTCCACCGACCATCCGTTTTTCCACCAGCTGTCCATCCACCTGAAACCGATAGACTGTCAGCAGATCGGCCACGATATGATCATCGTTTCCTGTATACAGGGCGATCTCCTCGCGACGGGAGGCCTGGGCGACAGCCCGAACCACATCCAAGGTGCGATAGCGGTCAAAGGGGGCAATTTTGATTGCTTGCAAGGAGGGCATCTCCGCCAACTGCCGCCAAAACGAATAGGAGAGTTCCCTTCCTCCCACAGCCGGCTGCAGATAAAAACCGAACAAGGGCAGCACCTCCCCCACCCGCTGCGCCCGTTTCAACAGCGCTTCCTCACTCCAATCAGACAAGCCGCCCATACTCAACAATCCCATGTGATAACCGTACTGGCGGGCTAACTCCGCTTCCTGGACCGCTTGAGCTGTATCACCGCAGATCCCGGCTACTAGCAAAAAGGGGCGCTTCGGATCCCTTCGCCGTACCTCCTCCGCTGCTAGGCGCAAAACCGGTTCCAGCAAGTTCCACTTGGGTTCGCGAATGGCAAACTGGGTGGTGTGCACCCCCACCGCCACTCCTCCGGCCCCACTGTCCAGATAATAGCGGGTCAAGGCCCGCTGTCTCCGTTCATTCAATTGACGGCGTCGGTCCACGGCCAAGGGATGGGCAGGAATCACCAGACCGTCATGGAGAGCGGCCTTCAGCTCCGGCGGTAACAGAGGGAGGTCAGCACTCAAAACACTCCCTCCCTCTCCTGGAAATGCGTCGGCCGGTCCAAGGTCACCCCGCCTGCCTCGATCCAGCGGACAGTCCAATCGATCATCTGCCGCAGGGATACCTTAGGGTAACCGAACAGGTGATGGGCACAGGAAGCGTTGGACAAGAGGGCGCGCGGCTCCTCCTCGTTGACAAACACCGGTTTTTTCCCTAATTTCCGCCCGAACTCTTCGGCGACCCACCGCACAGAGATGTTTTCCGGCCCGGTCACATTGAGGACCCGGGGTGGCGATTCACAGTGAAAAAGGGAACGAAGAGCCATTTCATTGGCATCCCCCTGCCAGATCACGTTGACATTTCCCATGCGAAGATCGATGGCCTCTTCCGCTTGCACCGCCTGGGCAATCTCCAACAAGACCCCGTATCGCAGATCGATCGCGTAGTTGAGCCGAAACAGGACCATGGGGATGCCGTGTTTACGGGAAAAATACTGAAACACCCGCTCTCTCCCTAGACAAGATTGGCCATATTCTCCGACAGGGTCTGCCGGCTGTTCCTCAGAAGCCCCTCCCCAAGCGAGGGGGAGCAGGGGATATACATTGCCTGTGGAAAAGGAGACGATGCGGGAGTTGCGATAATTCTCCGCCACCCTCCCCGGAAGATAGGCGTTCATCGCCCATGTCTGGTGCTCCTCACCGTAGGTGCCGAATTTCCGCCCAGCCATAAAGATGATGTTGTCCGCCTGGGGCAGCGCACGCAGTTGGTCTTCTTCCATCAGGTCGGCGGAGACGGTGTCTACGCCTTGGGCTTCCAGGTGTTGACGCAGCTTATCAGTGGAAAATCGGGAGACGCCGATCACCCGATTTTTCCGCCCGGCAGCTTGCAACGCATTTTTCGCCAGCTTGGCCAGCGTAGGCCCCATCTTTCCGCCCACTCCCAGGATCAACAGATCCCCTTTTAAGGAGGCCATCTCCTGTACCAGTTCCTCTGACGGCCGCGTCAGATGTTTTTCCAACTCCTCCACCGTGATCATAAAAATCCCCTCTTCCCTAACGAATCTAAATTCACCATCCCGCTTTTCTACTGCCAACCGGGCTTAATGTTTTTTTCCTTGATCTCCCGATTCACTTCTTTGATCATTTGGGCTCCGCCATCCTCCAGATACTTCTGAACCACCTGGTCCCAATCGGAGAGAGGGCGAGCTCCGGTGATCATTTTGGCTTGCTCGTTCAAAAGTTCATCGGTGATCTCCCTACCTTTGTTCACTTGGGTAGGAGAAAACACCTGATGGATCGGATTGAAGTAATGTTTGATCCCGGCATGCATCTCCTCGAGATCTTTCACCACCCTTTTCAAAGGAGGGTGCTTGTAGGTCTTGGAATACTGGTTTGCTTCATCGCTGGGGGCCCACATCTTGTTATCCAACAAGTAATGCCAGGGAGCCAAGCCCTCGGTACCAGAAGCGGGGATCGCTTGACCCTCCGCCATTTCGTACCCTTTGCCTTCATGGCCATAAAGCCAGTCATAATCCTTGTTTTTTGGATTCCGCTTTTCCACGGGATAAAATTGGCGGCCGAAATCGATTATCTCCAGAATGCGGCGCACCTTCCCCGGTTCATCGGCTAACTTCGCAGAGAGGGTATTGGCGGTGTAATAGCCAGAACCAGCGGTATAGCCCCGGGAGCCGTCCGGCGCCTCAAAGGGAGGAATCGCCGCCAATTCCGCCTCAGGGTCGATCTTGGTTAGTGCCTTCATGTAATCTTCCGACATGCCCCGGGGCGAGCCGATGAAAATTCCCGCTTTTCCCGCGTAAAACATCTTGGTGTTGGCCTCATTGGGCTTCAGCAGAATAAACTCCTTCTGAATGGCTCCCTCCTTATATAGGTCGGCCATGTGACGGATATTCTCTTTTCGGGCCTCAGAGATGACCCCCGGGATATACTGCCCTTTGTCGTTTTTGTGGTACCAGGCATCGGCATCCCAGTAGGTTCCGAAATGGTAGAAGGGATAGCCCTGCTCCCCCAAAACCAGCCCGTAGGTGTCATCCTTGCCGTTGCCATCGGGGTCCTCCTTGGCAAAGGCGATGGCCACTTTTTTCAACTCGTCATAGTTGGTCGGCATATCCAAATCCAACTTCTCCAGCCAATCTTTTCGAATAATCGGGGTATTCAAATAAGTTTGGGGGAAATAGCGCGGGATGGCATAGATTTTGCCGTCGACGGTGACCGAGTTCCAGACTTCCTGGGGAACTCGCTTCAGAGTGGGATAATCGTCGATGTATTCATTCAGGGGAAGGAAGGCCCCTTGCTTCGCCCATTGAAAATAATTGGCCTTATCCTCCTCCATGGTAAAACCCATCACATCGGGAATGTCTCCTGATGCCACCCGGGAGGTCAATTTTTCCCGATAATCGGTGTACACGCCAAACTCCCGCTGATAATCCACGTTAAACTTCTCTTCAATCATCTGGACGCCCCGACCCTCTTTTGGCGGAATGTTGGTATACAGAAAATCTAAAGAGGTGATGGTGTATCGCTCATCTCCGGAGTCGGCCTGGTCGGCATCCTGTCCCGAACAAGCCGCCAATCCTCCCGCTAGACAGACCACCACCAGCAACAGCCACATTTTTTTCAAGATGGACCCCTCCCCCAATCATCGTCCACTGAAATTTCAGTCTTATCGGTGACCTTTTTTCAAAAAAGAGGAGCTGGTTCGGGCTCCAATATCAGCGAAAACCCTGCGGGCAGGCTGACGCGATCCGGGAATACAGCACCGCTTTTCCCATTCCCGAATGAGTGCTCGGATGGAAGCCGTCAAAGCCGAGGCGCTCTGCCTCCAGTTCCTCAATCTGGGGAATTTTCCCGTCGCAGTAAGCGATGAGACGTTGTCCGGCGCTGTCCAGCCGGGCCAACACCCCGCCGTACCGAATGTCTAACACTTCCCAACCGAAAGCTTTGTATGTGGTCATCCATTGCTCCCGATGCGCCTGTCGCAGCTGGTTCACCTCACCGGCCAACTCCGGGAGGTCCTCCTGGGCCATTCGCAACAATTCCTCCTGGTCCCTCCGATCGTAGGCCGCTTTGATCCGGAGGCTGAGGTCGCACTTTCGGGCCAGCACCGCGCTCAGCCGGACCGGCACCTCAAACAACCCCCGCCATTTCCCCGCTTTGCGAAGGTGCTCTTTCAATTGCAGATGTAATTTTTCATAATGCTCCCGAACCCGACTCCCTTCCACATGGCGGTCAAACAGGCCGATCAAAGGATCTTGCCACAACAGGAACTTGGAGGGGTTGTCCGGGGTTAATCCCGAGGAGTCCGCCCCTGGCGGGGTGTCAAAACTGCCCAGACTCCAAAAGGCGTCAAAATCCCCACCTGTACAGAAGGAAAACCGCTTTTTCAGCTTCTCCATACTTGGCTTTTCCTCATAGCCGTGTTCGGCGAAGAGCTGCAGCCCCAACAAACCGTTCAACATATTGGTCTCCGCCCCGTCATCTCCCCAGAAGGTGGCGAAGACCTCCCGCACCCCCTTCTCTTTACATGCGGACAGGGCGGCATGGGTGGTGGCGAAGGTTTTTTCGTAATGGACCGCGGGACCGGCCCAAGTCCAAACCCCGCCGGCAAAAACGGGCATGGAGCCGAAGGAGAGGTGCTTATCGATAAACTGTCGATAAAAAGTAGGATCGGAGTGGTAGTAATCCCAGTACACAAACTGAACGCCGGCGGGGATCTCTTTACGTGCCCCGTCAGGAATCTCCGCATCCAGATCGTAATAGCTGTGATCTTTGGAACCCATGCGGAACATCATGTCGGACCAGATCATGGGGCGAAGTCCGTAGCGATCGGTGATATCGACCACCTGTTTCAAATGGGCGGCCATGATATCGAAGGGGGAATGATATCCGTACTTGTCCAAATACTGTCCTCGACCGAGACCGAAAGCTTCGTCCATCCCAATATGGATTCGTCGGCTCCGGAAACATCGGCTGACGGAAGCGATCAAGCGATCGAGAAATTGATACGTTTCCTGGGAGCGGGCCAACAACACATCCTCGGTATCCCGCAGCCCTTTGGCCCGATCCCATTTCAGGAAAGAAGCCAAATGGGCCAAGGTCTGGATGCAGGGGATCATTTCAATCCCGAACAGGGAAGCGTACCCGTCCAGCCGGGTTAACTCTTCCGACGTATAGCGACCGCGCATATAACCGAAGTAAGGCTCCCCCTCCACGGTGTATGTATCTTCGGTATACAACATCAACATGTTGAGACCCATCAGAGCCATCATCCGGATCACCCGTCGCAGGGTCTCCGGTTGAAATACCGCATTGCGGGAACAATCGAACATGGCTCCATTTCGGTCAAATCGGGGTTCTTCCTCCACATGGGCGGGCGAGCGACCTGCCCACAACATCTCCAACAACAAACCCAATCCCCGAAAAAAATGAACGGGACGCTGATACTGAATCCGGCAACCCTTTTCCTCCACTTGCACCTGCAGGGGGCCTGCCTCTACTTGTTCCACTTGCACCGGGATCCCCGAAGGATCCACGGCGAAGGGCAACTCCTTTTCCAGCTCTTTCAACCCCGCCTCCAGGCCAGCCAGATCCCCCATCAAGGATAGTTTCATGTGTCATCCCCCTCGTTGGTCCCGTAATAGGCCAGCACCTTTTCTACTGCCCGCGCAATATCCAACATGGCCTCTTCATCCGCCAGCAGGGCGGCCTGCCCCAGCCAGAAAGCTTCCCGCTCCGCCATCCGCTCCGCTACCGGACAAGCATCCGTCCGCTCTTTCCCAGTCCAGTCCCGGATCGATCGCAGCACCTCCCGATGGCAGTTAAGCGTAACGTAACCTGGAGATAGAGGGATTCCCTCCGCCTGAACAGCTTGCAGGAGCTCTTCCTTTTTGGCCCGGGTGGCCGATATCCGGAACAGATACAGATGGCGAGCATGCCGAGTCACCCGCGGATCGCTTTTTACCAGCTTCACTCCCGGAATTTTTCCGAGGAGACGATTCAGCAACTGCGCGTTTTGTTCCCTCGTCGCCAGCTGTTCCTTCAGCCGATCCATCTGGGCCAACAACACCGCCGCCTGCCATTCCGTCATGCGCAAGTTCCAGCCGATCCGTTCATGCTGATACCAGGCCCCCTGTCTCACCCGGCCCACATTGGCGTAAGACCAAGCCAGATCTGCCAACTCCTCATCATCAGTCAGGATCATGCCTCCTTCGCCGGCCGTCAGGTTTTTTCCAGATTGGAAGCTGAAGGTGCCCAGATCGCCGATCGCCCCGACCCCGGTTCCCTCCCAACAGGTACCCACGGCCTGAGCGGCGTCCTCGATCAGCCGCAGCTGATGCTTAGCAGCGATCGCTTTTAACCGGGTCATATCCGCCGCCGCCCCGCCCAGGTGAACAGGAAGAATCGCTTTGGTTCGTGGTGTGATCAGCGCTTCTACCTGTTCGGGATCGATTTGCAGGGTCTCTTCTTCCACATCAGCAAAGACCGGGATCGCACCAAACAACAAGGCGGCCGATGCCGTCGCGATAAAGGTGTAGGCGGGCATGATCACCTCATCCCCGGCCTGAACCCCCGCCGCCTTCAAGGCGACGGTGATCGCAAGGGTTCCGTTCACCGTGGAAATGGCATAACGGGCCTGTTGAAGGGCGGCAAAACGGGCCTCCAACAGCTCCAATTTCGAGCGACCGCCTGGAGTGCGAATCCGACCGGATCCTCCCCACTTCCCGGAATGAACCACCTCCTGCAACAACGCTTCTTCCTCTTTTCCCCAAACCGGCCACTGGGGAAAGGGCTGAGTCCGAATCGGATTGCCACCGTGGATCGCCAGCTTCTCCATCCTGCTCCCTCCTTCAGGCCGCAGCTATTATCCTTCAACCCCCGAGGGTGTACGAGCTCCCCAGGCAACATCGATCAGTAGACATCGTTACCTGAAGGGTACGAACCGACGGAGGTGTAGAAGCCGGCCACCTTTCGGATCCCGCGGATCACATCTTCTGCATCTTCCTCGGTAAAAAACTCGCTCACCGGCAGACGGATGGCCGTTTCCAGAATGTGCTCCGCCACCGGACAGAGTCCACCGGGATACGCCCTGCCAGAGAGATCAAAGGGGAAATCACTGTTCAGATACGCTTGCCGTTTTTGAAACATCGGCTGCTGATAAACCACCTGGGGGATGTATCCGGGGTGATTGGGGATCCCCTCCTCCCGAAGCGCCTCGGAGAATTGCTCCCGGGAGCAGTTGAGCCGGGATTGATCCAGCCGGAACATATAAAACCAGTAGGACGACCAGCCCCCGTCACATAGTCGAGGCGGAAGGATGCCCGGCAGATCGCGGATACCCTCAGTGATCCGTTCTCCGTAACGGTGGCGCTGTCGAACGATGTCGGGCAGCTTTTTCAGCTGGGCGATTCCCACCGCTCCCTGCAATTCCGTCATCCGGTAGTTAGGGGCCAGGTAGTCCAGGTCACGGAACACTTCCCCCTGCCACCGCTGATAATTTTTATCCGCAAAAGCGTGAACCATGCGATATTCCTCTTCGTTTCCCGAGTTGACAGTGACGATGCCGCCATCGCCCGTACTGATATGCTTAAAATCATTGGTGCTGAAACAGCCATAATCCCCGATGGTCCCCACCAGTCGCCCCTTGTATCGAGCCAGATAACTTTGGGCACAATCCTCAATCACTTTCAGCCCATGCCGCCTGGCAATAGCCATGATCGGATCCATATCTGCCGGACTGCCGGCGAGATGAACCACCAGAATTGCTTTCGTTTTCGGGGTGATCCGGTCGGCCACCGATTGTGGATCCAGGTTGTAGGTGCGAGGATCCAGGTCGGCAAAGACGGGGATCCCGTTCTGATATAAGATGCCGATCAAGGTGCCCTGATCGGTAATCGGACTGGTGATCACCTCATCTCCCACGCTGACACCGGCAGCCCCAAGGGCGACATGGATCGCCGCCGTACCGGAGGAAGTGGCTACGCTCCGCTGAATACCATACAGTTCGTTAAAACGTTTAAGAAAGGTGGTCACTTTATTGCCGGTATGGTAAAACAGCGTATTTTGCTCCAGGGCTTCCCGCAGCTCTTTCAACTCCTCCGTCCCGAACCGCCGTCCCGTTCCGAAGGATTTGGTCTTCACCTTCTCTCCCCCGTGAATGGCCAGGGTTTCTCCCTTCATCCTCCGTCCTCCTTTCCTTTTCCCGAGCGGGCAGGTACCTCTTCTCCCCTCACGATCTGCAAGGGCCACTTCCTGCATGGGACGCCGTAACGGGTAACCACCTGTCCCTCGTCGGCCTCCGCCCCTTCAGGAAGGGGAACCATCACCACCCCGCCCAGCAGAGGCGGTCCGGTCACCGCTGGACGCCCATCGTCGTCCAATCCGGTGATGCTCAGCCGGCGGCGTCCCCGTTCCCAGCGGTCGATCGCTTTCCCCGTCCAGAAGCGGAACCCCCGTCTTTTTGCCTCCTGAACCACTTGGCGGAAGGCACGTCGCACCCCCTCCTCCCGATGGAGATGGATCGGGTGGAACAGGAAATGAGCCACTCCCCGCACCTTCTCCACCCCTTCCAGAAAGGGGTGAAGAACACTGGTGTCAGCGATCCGCCCCAGGTTGAGATCCTGGGTGAGAAATCCGATCTCCAGCACATTGTAAAGACGGTTTTCTTCGTCAGCACTGGCGATGGGAAAATAGGGTTGGCAGGTGCCGAACAAAAACCCGATATTCCCTTTTTTGCTGGGCCCTCGTGTCTGATCCGACCGAATCCCATTTTTCTCACACCATCGGAACAATTCGCCCCATCCTTGAAACCGGGTGTAATGATTTTTATTGGAAACCATCATTTGACCGGTGACCTGTCTCAGCCGCTGGAGTTGATCGGCGAAGGCCGTCTCCCCCCATACACCGCCATCTCCGTCATAGGCGTTATAGTGAAAGGCCAGCTCGTGTTCCTCCCTTTGTATGCGGGCATAGACCCGATCACTGTAGCCGGGCTCCATCACACACCAGGTGGCAGGTATCCCGCATTCCGCTAGCAGATCCAAGGTGGTGTCTGCCGATGCGTCCAAGTTCCAGTCACTGTCTAAAGAAATCATCGCTATCTGAGAAAGACCATCGGGCCACCGATCGATAAAAGGAAGCGTCCACCCCCGCTCACCGACACAGTGAAACAGGGAACGAAGAAAAGTTTCCCGCCATCGATCCCCATAGGGATGAGGGAAATAACGTTCTCCGGTCGCTGTTTGCGCCCGATCCCATTCCCAGTCCAGCGCAAAGCCGTCGTCTGCTTTTAAAATCCCATCGTCCAGGTTGGCGGAACCGTCGGGGGCCGGGGAACCGTCATAAGTTACCGGTGCTGTCCCCTGTTGCAGGCTGACCACCGTTTCCGGAATGTTGACCGCCCATCGGGTGACTCCGCCCCTGCCGAGAGCAAAGCGAGTGATCAGTGGACCTTGAGGAGGCGCTCCGGGAGCACCGGCAGCGACCGAACCCATCTCTGTCACAAGCAACCTCTTCCCAGCGGCAGCCTTCCATGGGATACCCCTTAGAAAGCGAAGAGGGGGAACACCCGGATGGGGAACACGGGCATAACCGGGTCCTATCGCCGGCAGAGCCTCCGCCCCCAATCGGCGGGCCCAATCGGTATTTCCGCCGAAGAGGACCACTTCCGATCCGGTTTCCGCCGCTCGGAGGAGCAGTTCGGGGTCCGTATCCTCTGTGATCGACGCAATCAACACCTCCGGGAGCGGGCCCTCCCTCAGGTTGGATCGGTCCAGCCACGTGAAGGTGAGCCCCCCATGAGCGAGGATCTCACCGATATAGCGGATAAAGAGGTTCTCCCCTCGTTTCCAAGCGCGTTTCGCCGCCTTTAGATCCATGTATATCCCAATTCGAGCCGCTTTCACGCTAAACTCCCCCGTCCGGGTCGGCTCCTTTTCCCCCTCGCCGCAAGTGAAACGGTCCTCCCCGTTTCCCGGCTCTCATTGGCCGCCTCCATAAACTGGATGATTTCCCGCGTCTCCTCCGCATCCACTGGGGCGATGCGCGTTTGGAACAGCTTCATCACTTGTTCCAGAAGACTGGCATAAAAAGGCTTGGCGGCGTGGGACACATCTGCATGAGAGGAACCCTCAGCCCGATGAACCACCGCACCGAACTCCCTATTTCCCTGCCGGTTTCCCCGGTAGGTGCCGATCCGGCCATCAGACCACTCTCCGACGATGACATCCTGTTGGCTGTTGCTGTAAGCGGTCACTCGCTCACACCCCCGTCCCAGAACGGCATACATCATTTCCACCCCGTGAATGCCGTACCAGAACAGCCCCGGTTGGGTCTCCTCCAGATTCATCGGCCCGTAACAATCCACGCCAAAGATCTCTCCCTCTTCCAGCACCTCGACAAGTGGCTCCGCATAGCGAAGGGCGGAGGTGCTCAACAGCGGAACACCGTGTTCCTGTGCGGTTTCTAATATGTGGTCCGCATCCTGTGACGAGACAGCTAGGGGCTTATCGATAAAGACCGGACGGCCATAGGGTGCCACCTTTTCAAATTGTTCGCGATGAATGCGTCCGTCAACCGAGGTGAGCAGGATGCCATCCACCGCTGCGGCTACCTCTTCACATCCCGCCGCCATTTGAATTCCGAAGGACTCCTTCAGTTCCTGGGTGATGCCCTCGACACGGGAGCGGCTTAAGGCGAAATCCGACGATCCGCCGGGATAAGCGACAACAACCTTTCCACCGGGCACATGAAAATTTGCCCGAGGATCGTTTAACAGCCGCGTAAATGCGGTACAGTGGGATGTGTCCAATCCGATCATCCCGATTTTCATGAGGGGGACGACCTCCTTCGCTTTTCCACTTCTCGCTTGTATTATCATTTATTTACAACTATTATAGACATGTATAGATTATTGAGACAAGTCTGTTAATTGTCTTTAAATCGAGGAGGATGGAGATGGTCGTTTCCACAAGTGAAACCGGCATCGCCATCACGGTGGCAGGGCCGGCGCCCCTGGTGGCGCAAACAGAGGAAGCATTAAAGTATTTCCCGTCCTTTTCACCCACTTATCTTCCCTGTCCTGGTGAAGACAACTTTTGGAGGCAGATGGAAAAGGCGATCGACGGAGCGGAAGTCCTGCTCTTTCCTGAGTACCGCAGTTACAAACTGGCAAAGGACCGGTTGGATCTTTCTGTTCCCGCCCATTATGTGCCGTTGATGGGCACCGGCTTGTACCGGTCCATCTTCCGCCTGAAAAACGTTCATCTCCGCCGCAAATTCTCGGTGGATTCTATCTCTGAGGCTTATGTCAATCAGATCCTGCACGAACTGGGAGAAAACCCGTCGGATTTTCTCTTTTACCCCGGCACGGCCACTTCACCGCTTGAGGAGATTGCAGATTTTCACCGCACCCACTTCCTCCGGGATCCGGAGGTGATGGCGGTGACCGGCATCCATGCCGTCATGGAGATGCTGCGAAAGGAAGGGATCCCTTGCGAATGGGTGACCCCGACGCAGCAAGACTTGATCGTCGCTCTGGAACGAGCGCTCTTATCGACGGAAACCCGCCGAAACAAAGAGTCGCAAATTGTGGTGGGGATCGTCCAGATCGATGACCACCGCCAAGCCCGCGACGGCTTGATCACTGAACTTGATCTCCAACGATGGGATTTAGACATGCAACGGAAACTGTTGGAGTATGTCAAACAGCTGGACGGCCATTTGACCCGTTCCGGGCGGAGGGAATACCTCTTTTTTACCACCCGGGGCATCTTTGAACGGGAAACCCGGGGCTACAAATATATTCCCTTATTGGATAAGACCCGCCGTTCCTTGGGGATCACCCTCAGCATCGGAATCGGTTTCGGTCGCTCGGCGACCGATGCCGGTTCCCACGCTCGGCTGGCCCTGCGTCAGTCCATCGACGCCGGAGGCCACCTCTGCTTCATTGTCCGGGAAGACCGAAGTGTGATCGGCCCCGTAGAGACCGCCCACCCCATGATCTACGATCTGTCGGTAACTGATGGCGAATTGCTGCAGGAAGCGGAGAAAGCGGGAATGTCAGCCGTTTATATGAGCCGCCTGGCCGCCCGCATCATCCGCCACGGCAAAACCGAGTACACCGCGCAGGAACTTGCCTCCATCCTTGGGGTGACCGTTCGCAGCGCTCATCGCATTTTATTGCAGTGGATCGATGCGGGATTGGTGGAAATTGCCGGGGAAGAGAAGATTGCTACCAAGGGTCGTCCCCGCCAGATTTATCGCCTCATTTTTGTCAAGGAACAGTTGAAAAAACGCAACCTTCTCCCCACCCTGTGACTTCCAGCTAAGATCCCTTCGGCCACCTTGCGCTACATCCACGCTATCCGGGACAAACCGTGTACCGCCACACTCCCGTACCCGTGGGATACAAATCCCGCCAAAGTCTCACGATGTGCCCACAGGGCACAGGTCTCGCCAGGTCACTTACGTTCCCGGTCTCGCTATGCCATCCGACATCGATGCCTGACAATGCCCTGCTGCGGGCGTCTAGGTAAGTGCTCCATCAGACCTCCCGCTGGAACATCGCCACCCGATCCGGATCCACCTCGCATCCGATTCCGGGACCTTCAGGCAGCCGTACCTCCCCACCTTTTCGCAGCTCAGGTCCGACGGTCAGTGGATCCTCTTTGAGGAAAAAGGGGCCGTTCAGATCAACGGGGGTGGCGATCTCTAAATAATTGAACAAATGGGCACTGGCGGCCAATCCCAGTCCCGATTCCGTCAACCCGCCCCCTAACAGGTCCAGTCCGGCTTCCCGAGCGATCTCCCCGCTTCGTTTCGCCCGATCCAGCCCTCCCATCTTGGTGCATTTGATCACCACGGTGTCACAAGCCTCCAACTGCAGGGCATGAATCACATCCCGGGGGGACCAGATGCTCTCGTCGAGAGCGATGGCGAGATCCAGTTTGCGGCGAAGTTGGGCATGACCGGTCCAATCGTTGGCGGCAAGAGGCTGTTCAAACACATCCACCCCGAGCTGCTCCATGCGACGGCCCAATCGGACCGCCTGGGACAAGGTGTAGGCCTGATTGGCATCGACTCGGAAAAACAATCCCGGAGCGGTGGCCTTCACAGCTTCTAAAATTTCAATATCTTTGCTGGGGTCCAATCCGATTTTCACATCGATCCCTCGGTACCCTTCCTCCCGAGCCTGCCCCGCCATGGCTGCCGCCTGTTCCGGGTCTGGAGTGCTGATCAGATAGGAAAGGGATATCTTTTCGGAAAAAGGGGCCATCCACAATTGGGAAAGGCACTTTTGGCTCCTGCGGCCGTTTAAATCGTTGAGGGCGGTATCGACGGCCGCTTTGGCAATCGGCTGTCCGACACCGATTCCTCCTTTGATCTCCCCATCCAACAACCGGTGAACCCTCCGCAAATCCTCCGGATCGACACCGATCAGCTGTGGAGCAAGGTAACGGCGAAGGGTGGTAACCACGGATTCCAAGGTCTCGTAACTCCAGCGGGGACTGGGCCGGGCTTCCCCCCAGCCTTCTACACCCTCTTCATCGGTGACCCGCAGATAAATATGGGGAGCGCCCACCTCCTTTTCTCCCACTTGGCCACCGGAAATGGAGAAACTCCGTTTCATGGGAAGAAGCATCGGAAAAACATCGACACGGGCAATTGGCAAAGAAACACCCCTTTTCTTTTACCGGATATATCTCCAGTCCCATTGTAAGGGGGAGACGGCGTCTCAAAAAGGAGATTTAACGTGAAGCTTTAGGTTCCCAGCATTTCCCGACTATTAAAAGACTGGTAAAAGGCTTGTCTACCCATGGAAGAATCGTTACCCTTTAATCAAAATAGTCAGAATTTAGTTAAAGGAGTGACTGGATGAAAAGCGCTCTCCTCTTGTTTATGCTGGTTGCGGTCAGCGTCGCACTGACGACGGTTCTGCCGGCCCGAGCAGATCCCGATGGGGAACACAAAAAGACCCGCGGCACCTTCTACACACCGGAAAAGGTGGCCAACGCTCGCCAAAATGTGGACAGATACGATTGGGCCAAAGAGATGCGGGATAGCGCCGTCCAGGACGCGGAACATTATCTCCAATATGGGGTCGGTCGCCTGTGGAGCATGGTGACTCCACAAAGCCTTCCCCGCAGTTTCGCCGTCAATCTGGAGTTAGGGTCGCCGATTACGGGCAAAGAATTTAACGAAAAGTACGGATACCGCGGTTGGAAAGCAGACCCTCTCAAGGATCCCTGGAAACTGACCGATCCCAGCAGCGGCTACAAATTTCCCACCAACGATTTTGCCTCCTATTACAAAAGCGGCTTAAATGAACACGGCATCTTCGATCCTGAGAAGGCAGACAAAAAATATCTGGTCAATGAGCTGTATCCGGAAAAGGGAAAATATTGGGGAGTGGACGACGGAAGGGGATGGGTGGACGAAAAGGGGAACCGCTGGACCTTTGTAGCCTATTACAACCACTGGCACGTCTGGCACGGGGGCGTGGTGGATGGAGCGGTTCGCGCTTTTCGCGACGCATACCTGTACACGGGAGAGCTGAAGTATGCCCGCGCCGGCACGATCCTGTTGGACCGGATCGCTGATGTCTATCCGGAAATGAATCTGGAGCCATACCAAGAACAAGATGGCTTCCTCAACTCTCACGGGGGCACCGGCAAGGGAAAAATTCGCGGAAGCATCTGGGAAGCGACTGCGTCTATCCACTATCTGTCCGCTTATGACGCCTTTTTTCCGGCAATGGAAAAGGCGGATATCGTCCCCTTCCTCAGGGAAAAGTCGCAGCAATATCAGATGGACAATCCGAAGAACAGTGTTTCCGCTATCCGGAAAAATATAGAGGACGGTCTTCTCCGCCAGATTTTCCCCGCAGTCAAAAAAGCACAGATCCGCGGTAACTTCGGTATGCACCAGCAAACCTTGGCCATGGCTGCGGTGGTGTTGGACGAACCGCGCACATCGCAGAAATGGATCGACTGGATTTTTCAACCCGGTGAACTTCGCGACCACCCCGATTGGCATCTGACCGGCGGCGATGTGATGGCCACACTGGTCAATCAAGTGGACCGGGACGGCTTTGGAGATGAGCCCTCCACCCAATACAACAGTTACTGGCTGACGCAAATTCAGGGCGTCGCCGACATCCTAGAAGGGTATGACCAGTATCCCGCAGCGGATCTGTACCGCAACGTCAAGTTCCGGAAAATGTTTGACACCCGATACCCCTTGGTGATGGGCAATCGCTACACTCCCCGGATCGGCGATTCCTACCTCACCGGAGACCCTGGCATCACCGGAACTGTCGAGGAACATGTGGCAGCCTTTCAACGGTACGGACAACCGGTCCACGCTCAGATGGCCTATCTCCTCAACGGCAATACGACCGCCGGTCTACACGGCGATATTTTCGAGGAAAATTCACAGCAAGTTGCAGACGACATCCGCCAGGTGATCGAAGAGAAGGGCCCTTTAAATCTGAGGGCGACCCACCTTGCCGGCTTCGGATTTGCCGCCCTCCGTGACAGCGGAAATCCAGCGAAGGGGCGAGCGACAGTCTATCCCTTTTCTTCGTTGCAACAGAGGGAAGCCACCGCCGAAATCACCCAACATCGGGGGCCGATCCATCTGGAGACCGACGAATCGGCTAAGCGCATCCCCGAAGCCTTTGATATCCCTGACGACTATTATGGCGTGACTGGTGCGATTCAACTGGAAGCCACCGAGGAAGGGAATCGAGTCTCTTTCCGATTTCAGGTGCCCCGAACCGACCGCTACCGAGTTGAGCTCTTGCCCCTGTTATCCAGCGCCTACGGCCGGTATGAAGTGCAGATCGACGGAGAAAAAGTCGGTCTGTACGACTTTTACGGGATGGACCCATCTGGCTATAAAAAGCTGACGCAGAAACGGCTAGAAGCGGGAAAACACCGTCTCACCCTAATCAACCGGGGAAAGAATCCCAAGGCCACCGGATATAAACTGGGGCTGCGGGCTCTCCGCCTGCAACCGGCCCCGACAGCGGACGTCTCCCCAGCATCCTCCCACCGGGGACTATGGATGTATTACGGCCGCAACCTAGTAGACCGTCACGGTCATAAAGATACGCTCAATATCGGCTTTCATGCCTACGGTCTCAACCTAAGCCCGGACTTGGGCTACCCGGACAACTTCAAAAACCGGATGGAATGGGTCAGCAATACGGTCAGTCACAACACCGTAGTTGTCGATAAAGAAAAACAGCAGGATTCACTTACCGGCATTCCCCACCATTTTGACCAGGCCTCCCGGGTGCAGCTGATCGATGTAGAAGCACCTTTCGTCTATCCCCAAACCGAAGAGTATCGGCGCACCACGGCCATGATTCAGATCGATGAGGACCGCTCTTACGCGGTAGACTTTTTTCGGATCAAAGGGGGAGAGGACCACCACTTCAGCTTCCACGCAGGGGAGGGGACAGTCGCTACAGAAGGGTTACAGCTGGTGAAACAACCGAAGGGGACCTATGCTGGAGAAGATGTGGACTACGGTGAAAGAGAACCGGAGCAACCCGAGGGTTGGGAGTACGCAGGAAGCGGCTTTCATTATCTGGCCAATGTGGAACGGGACCGACGGCCCGACAAACCCTTCAGTATCGATTGGAAAGTCCGGGATACCTGGTCGGTTCTACCTGAAAAACAAAACACCCATCTGCGCCTTACCATGCTGAACGAGGTCGACGATGTGGCCTTGGCTGACGGTATCCCGCCCCGCCTCCCAGGCAACCCGGAACGGCTCCGCTATCTAATCGCTCACCGAAAAGGGAACGATCTGGAGAGCCAATTCGTCTCCGTCATCGAACCCTACCGGGAGCAACGGATGATCCGATCGATTACGCCAATCCATTTAACCGCAGACGGGAAAAAGGTGAACCACCATCGCGCTTACGCCCTGAAAGTAACATTAAAAAACGGTCGGATCGACATCATCGTCAACTCACTGGACCCCGACACAGTATACACAGTCGACGGAAGACTCCGTTTTCAAGGCTTTTTCGGGGTTTACTCCGAGAAAGATGGCCGTCCTGTATACGCCTATCTAAACGACGGGAAGCAATTGGCGCCGCCGGGAAAACCTTTGCTAAAACATCCCCAAGGCCATCTGAGCGGAAAAATTGTGGACTTCACCAAGGGGTTGCAGCTGGACAACGAAGTCACCGTCCAGATGGAAGGAAACTTAAAGAAGGCAGAGTCGTTGATCGGGCGGACGCTGTTTGTGCAAAACGATGATCAGCAAAACGGCGCCTACCCGATCAAAGGGGTGAAGCACTTGCGGGGCAACCAGTACCGCCTGGAAATCGGAGAAGCCACGCTCATCCGAAAGTACAAAGACCCCCATAACCCGAAGAAAGGGTTTATTTACAACATTGCCAAAAATCAGAGGTGGAAAATTCCCCTGTCAGCGGAATGGTGGGCCCGTTGAAATGAGAAACCCCGGTTTTCACCGGGGTTTTTCGTTCCGTTTTATGAGAGAGCATCAGCCAGGGCTCCCAAAACGACTCCGGAAAGATAAGCGAGGATCCACCACATCCATCGATCACTCCAGTTTGAAGCACTTTTTTTCAGTGTTTCCTGGCTGACCGAGATTATACAGCTGGATCACCCTCACATGCGATAAAACTGATTGAGATCCTCGATTCCGAGAAAATTGTTGAAACCATCGGCGATGGCCAACTCGTTTTCCAGGGGATTGATCACACGGGTGTAATAGTGGGCGGCTTCCTCTTCCATCCCTTGATGAACCATCTCCCGGTACGTGCGGTAGCTATCCCCAAGCAGTCGAAAATTTTGATTGAAATCCTCTTCCGACAGAAGCGGGAGTCGCTGGTCCTCCGCATCGGACCAAAAGGTGCGATATCGATCAAGATATGCTTCGTATGTGGAAAAATCAGGTGGCATCCCAGTCATCCTTTGATTAGAGTTGGTTATAGTTTGACAAGTGGAGTGACGGTTTATGCAAGAGGGGCCAATCGGAAGCTCCAATGATGACCTCGGCTGGTTGTTACCGTTAACCGCATGGAAACAGGATCCGGTTTTAAAAAAACGGCTCCCTCCTCCCACCGGGTCACGGCTACGGACAAGCGGGAGTTGACCGCCTCCCCCGCCGGGATGCGAAGGTCCGAGACAGGCTGACCCAGCTTTCGATCGTGACAGGGAATCTTTAGTTGAAGCCTGCCTGGAAAGAGTAGCAGTGATACTTCCTCCAAGTGGATCGCAGTCCTGGAAGAATTGATCCAGCGAAGGTCCAGTTCCATATGAAGTACATGGGCCGACGAACGGAAAGGGACCGTCGTCAACCTTCCCTTACCCTCATCGGCCCATGCATAGTGTCGTATCTGCCGGGAAATCAGATCCATTCGGATCCGTTCCCGTCGCTGAATCGCTTCTTTCACCAGGTTGAGAAAAACCCCGGTCACCCCGCCAACCCATGCTGTGACCAGAATGGCCCACCATTCTCCGCCCATTTGACGACTCTCCCTGTTTCGTTTTCTGTTTCAATTTATGCGAAAGCCGCCTTTACTGTGATCAGCGGGCGCTAGCTGATGCGGCCCGGTTGGTTCGTATTTCATCCAGAATCCCTTCCGCGATCAACCGGTAGCCCCGGTCATTGGGATGAATCTGATCGGACAACCAATCGCCCTTACTGGCACGAAGTCGGTTGTCCACATCTACTACATAAGTGGAGGGATATTGATAAGCCACCTTTTTTAAGCCGATATTCCAACGAAGGAGCAGCTGATTGGAAATCCGGTAATAAACCTCTTCGGGAGAAATTGGATTATACAGGGAAGTGATCAGAATCGGTGCATCTTTGTTTACGGATCGGATGTGGGATAATATGCTGGACAAATTTTGTCGGTAGGTTTCATGAACCCGATCAAACTCCGACAGCAATTGCAGAGGATTGCCATCCCGCAATACCTCCTTTAAGAGATCGTTGCCGCCGATCGTCAAGGAGATCAGATCCGCCTTTTCAATATCCTGCTGCACCTTCTCCTTTTGAATATAATGGCGCAGTTTGCCCGATGTTTGGCCCACCACGCCTCTATTTATCAAATCCAAGGGGATTTCTTCTTTCCCCAGCCCTTTGACGACCAAAGAACTGTAACCGTGGGGTCCCGTTTTTTCCGATCCGAAACCTTGAGCGACGGAGTCACCCAGCACCAAATAGTTTAGATGTGGTTGTTCTTGTGATGCCTGCTTCAGCTTGGCAAAAATATTCTCTTTGGAAACCATGATCGCTTCCGGAGGTTTGTCCTGAAGCGGAATCACAGGATACAACTGCGCTCCCATCCATAACAGGGAGAGGCTGATCACAAGCAAAATCCATTTTTTCAAGTCAACCCCTCCTTCAGTAAATATATTAAGGCAAAGTTTTCTTTTTTTTATTCATTCTTAGCATACCAACCCATCATTACCGAGAGTTATCATGCAAATAACAGACAGATCACCTTTTTGTTACAAAAAAAGACAAAAAAACAGTGCCTGTTGGCACTGTTTTTTTGTCTGATGTAGGGGTACAGGAAAGCAAACTGTAAGCCGAGTTCTGTCCTCCTGGTGGTTGGACGGCGTTTGTCGTGACGCCTCCCACCCTTGGAGTGGCAATCATCTGTCTAGGCGATGCATTGCTGCATCGCTCAAGCGACCAACCCGGGATCACTGCGGGCCACAGCTCGCGCTCTAGGCGCGGATCCCATTTATGGTCTTGCTCCGGGTGGGGTTTACCTAGCCAGCATGTCTCCATGCTGCTGGTGCGCTCTTACCGCACCGTTGCATCCTTGCCTGTGGAACGATCTGTTCCCATCGGCGGTCTCCATTTCTGTGGCACTATCCTTAGGGTCGCCCCCACCGGCTGTTAGCCGGCACCCTGCCCTGTGGAGCTCGGACTTTCCTCCCGTGGGACCTTACGGTACACCACCGGCGATTGCCTCGTTTACTTTCCTAAACAAGCGACGTATTCAATTATAACAGAGGGAAGGGATCGATACAATAGGAGAAATTATCCAACAATATATTGGAAGGGATCCGTGTTCACCTGAGTGACAAACACCGGAACCCCTGTTAGAGAGGTGGACTTGGTTAGCTTTTCTCTCACTTTTTCCAATACCAAATGCTCTACATGATGGCCGGGATCCAACAGAGACAACCCTTCCGCCGCCGCGTCCAAGGCGGTGTGATGGTCCAGGTCTCCAGTGATATAGACATCGGCGCCACCCTTGATCGCCTCTGGATAATAGCGGCCGCCGGAACCACCGAGTACGGCCACAGTGGAGACCAATCCTTCCCCATCCCCCACCATCCGCAATCCAGAGATCCGGTAAGCTTTGGTCAATTGGTGAGCCAATTCCTTCAAGCTCATCGGTTGAGGCAGCTTTCCGATCCGGCCGATCCCTTCCACCGCCCCCGGAAGGTCCAAGGGATAGAGATCGTAAGCAGGCTCCTCATAGGGATGGACCGCGAACAGCGCCTCCAATACATCTTCCCGGATCTCTTCGGTGATGACGGTTTCCAGACGAACTTCCCCCACACGGGCCAGCTCCCCTTGCTTTCCGATATAGGGTTGGGTTCCATCCTCTGGGAGAAAGGTTCCGGTCCCGTCCAGGTTAAAGGTGCAATGGCTGTAATTCCCGATCCAACCGGCACCCGCCCGGGCCAGCCCACGCAATACCTCCTCATGATGATCCTTAGGAATAAAGACCACTAATTTCTGTAACCGGCTGCTGCGAGTGGGGAGCAAGACCTGACGTTCCTTGAGGCCCAACTGATCGCACAGCACATCGTTCACCCCGTCCGGGGCTGCATCCAGGTTGGTGTGAGCGACGTACACCTGGAGGTCATGTTTCAATATTTTGCGGTAGAGACGCCCAGCAGGCCGATCGGTTCGCAAATCGGTGAGCGGGCGAAAGATGACAGCATGATGGGCGACGATCCAGTTGGCTCCTTTTTCAATCGCCTCATCCACCACTTCTTCCGTCACATCCAGGGCCAGCATCACCCCTTTTACTTCCGCCTGGGGATCCCCCACCTGCAACCCAATCCGGTCCTTGTCCACCGCGAGGGATCGTGGGGCCCACTCTTCCATCACCTTGATCAAATCCTTTCCTGTGACAGCCATGACTGTACCTCCTCCCATCTTCTCCGGTCTGCCGCCAGTTGTTGTTGCCTCATCTGCGCCTCTGGGGTCCGAGCGGAGCGCAAACTGTCCAAAGCCCGGTCCAATCGGTCCACCTCTTCCGCCACACGTTCACCGAGCAGGGGATGACGGTCCCGACACAAGAGAGGACCCAATTTCCTCAGAATATCTCCGGAAAAAGGCAACCCTTGATAGGGGTGCTCTGGTGCGCCGGAGCTCGCCGATACGATCTCGTAAAGGATACCGCCTTCTTTGACTAACTCCTCCTGCTTGATTTCCCAACCCTGTTCCAATAACCAGCGGCGTACCTGATCCCCGTGGTTATTGGGTTGCAATACCAGTTGGGTGGTGGCGTCCAGTTTCTCTTTACCCCGGGAAAGGATGGAAGCGATCAGGCTGCCTCCCATTCCAGCCAAAACCACCACATCCGCTTCTCCCGGGCGCAGCACCTTTAGCCCATCCCCCAGGCGGACATCGATCCGGTCCGACCAGCCGCTTTCACGGACCCGATCGGCGGCATTTTCATAAGGTCCGCGATTCACCTCTCCGGCGATCCCTCTATCCAATACCTGATGCTCGGCCAAATGGACCAAAAGTTGGGCATGATCCGAGCCGATATCCGCCACGATACGACCCGGTGGAATCAATCGGGCCACCGCGGAGAGGCGGTCGGAAATCCGTGAAGCCCCTTGACGTTCGGTGCCCATTTCTCTCCCCCTCTTCATCCCGTTCAACTTTCCATTATAACGGATTGTTGCCGGTTTATCAGGTTGGAATCCGTTCCAATCGACAGGTGATCGGGAGATGATCGGATGGACAACCGGCGTGATCCACCACCTTAGCATCCATGATCTGAAAGTGGGAAGAGCAAAATATATAATCGATTCGCTTTCGCGGAGACGAACAAGGATAGGTGGCCCCTTTGACTCCCCATTCGGCCAGCACATCCCGAAGATACGGGTTTAGCCGGCGAACCACCGGTCGGCAGGGGATCACATTCCAATCCCCTGTAACCACGATCGGCATCGCCACCTTCTGTAATTGCTTAATCAACACATCTGTCTGCTTCCTCCGCATCCAGGGAGTGAGCCCCATATGGGTGACCATGGTGCACACCCTGTGCTTCACCCCCTCCGGTTGTAACTCTACCACCAATAAGGCCCGCGTTTCTTCCCCCATTCTCGTCACCAAGATATTTTCCGAACGGAGCACGTTCCCTTTCAGGAGAAGACCATTTCCATAACCGGTGTTGGATATCTCAGAGCCCCGGGTAATGGCCGGGCCGAATACCGCCGACATCCCCAGTCGGGTAGCCAGGTGGGAAAGCTGGTCCGTGAAACCGCTCCGACGATGAAAGTGGACATCCACCTCGTTCAGCCCCACCAGATCAGGATTTTCCTGTTCAATCACCTGGGCGATCCGCTCCAGATCGACCCGCCCATCACAGCCCCATCCATGTCGGATATTGTAAGCCATCACTTTCATACAACAGGACCTCCCCCAGAATGGACTTGATTACTCCTATGCACCTCGGCCGCTCAACTTTTCGATGGATAGTGAACACACGGTAAAGGAGCCGGTCACTGCCGGCTCCTGGGATTATCCTTTTTTCTTTGACATCGACCGGTCTTTAAAATAGAGCCAGTGGTCGAAGAAAGGTTTTAAATCTTTCCCGGCCACTTCACTAGCCACCTGGACAAAATCCTGGGTGGTGGCTGTCTGGAAGCGATACCGGTCGTAGTAGGTACTGAGGATTTCCAGCACCTTCTCTTTTCCTAGTTCATCTGCCAACTTCCAGAGCATGGCGGCGGGACGGGTGTAGACCATCATCCCGTAGACTGGGTCCGAGTATTTGTAGAGGGATTCGACAGAGGTAACCCCTTTTTCCTCATGAATTCGATCGGTGCGTTCCGCCGCCTTGACCAACAGATCCTGTTCGTTTTCCCCCATCTGTTCGGACATGAACAGAAATTCAGAGAAGGTGGTCAATCCCTCGTCCAACCAAGGCTCTTTCACCTGATTGTTGCCGACAACCCCGTACCACCATTGGTGAGCCAGCTCGTGGGCAACTACATTGACGGCTGGCCGCTCCCCTTTGCGGGTCGGGATTTTATCTAGGGAAGTGACCAAACCTGGATACTCCATCCCGGCAATGCCGTATCCAGTCTCCCCCAGCACCACATCCACTTCTTGATAGGGATACTTCCCAAAGTGTTTTCCGAAAAACTCCATCCCGGAGATGGCCGCCTGATGAAGCTCCTGAGCCACATCTTCCATACCTTTGAGGTACCAGAGGTTGACTTGTACATCCCCCGCTCTCCCCTGAACCGGTTCATAATCTTTACTGATCACCGCAGCAAAATCCCGTACATTGGCCTGCCGGAGGGTCACTTCGGAGTCGACCGGTTCGGGGGAATCTTTGGCGCTGGTGATCAAGCGATACCCCTCCGGCACATGAAAGGTGATCTCAAAATCGGACATCTGAGAGTAAAAAGGATCGCCGGTCGTGGTATATGGATCGGTATGCCACCCCTCCCGGTCTTTAACTGCCAGCATCGGGTACCACTGGGCCAAAAAAGCGGTGTTTCCGTACTTGTTGAGGCGCATCCCGCCTTTGGGAAGCTTTAGTTCATAATCCATTTCCACCTGGGTTGTTTTGCCGGGATGGACCGGGGTCGGCAGATCTACCTTGAGCAGGGTCTCTTTGGTTTTGTTGTGCGCCTGAACCCCGTCCACTCGGACATTTTTCACCTTCAGATAACCAGGCTGCTTTGGTTTGGATTCCTCCCCCCATTTCCAGTCGGCAAAAGCGTTGGGATAAAGATGAAAATACACCTGGCTCAACGCTTCCTTCTCGACAGGTACCTTGACCGACAGATGGCCGGTCACTTTAGTGGATGCCTCATCATAGCGAGCATCGATAACATAGTAAGGACGACGCTCTGCCCCTCTCCACTTTCCTTCCGCTTGGGCCAGATTCGGATTCTGCAACAAAGGGGCCCCTGCCAGGATCAGGGCCATAAAAAACAAAAAGCGACGCTTCATCCGTCCACTCCCCATTTCTGATGGAAATGCTTACCCCTCCTATGATTTCCATCCCTTAGTTTTTTATGACGGAATCACGCCACTTTCCATCCGATCTTACATATTACCGCGCGCTTGTTTGGCATTCCCGGTGTAAAAGAATCGGCAAAAAGTCCTTCACCGACGACCCTTTCCACATTCTGTTCAGGTGAGCAGACATCTTAAAAGAGTTTAAAACCATATCATGCTGATGAGAAAGCTCTAGCACAAAATGGCCAACTCATGCGGTGGACCCCAAGTATGGAGCAAAAGAGCCTGCAAACATTAGGAGAAGCTCAAAGATATATGGAGCTGGAAACAAACCGTATTCGCAACGAGCCGTCAAAAACCGGCCTTTTTCGGTCTGATTCTTCCCTTATTTTTCGCTGAGCTGTAAATTACGGGCGGCTTGCTCCCGCAACTTATATTTTTGGACCTTACCGCTGGCTGTCATCGGGTAGCTGTCCACTTGTTGCACATACTTGGGGATTTTGTATCGGGCGATCTTCCCTTCACAAAAGGAGCGCAGCTCCTCAGCGGTGATCGTTTGCCCTTCCTTGACTCGGATGAAAGCCATGACCTCTTCCCCGTATGTGGCGTCAGGAACCCCCACCACCTGAACATCGAGAATTTCAGGATGGGTGTAAAGAAACTCCTCTATCTCCCGGGGATAGATATTTTCGCCTCCACGGATGATCATGTCTTTTAAGCGGCCGGTAATCCGCAGGTAACCCTCCTCATCCATCGTAGCCAAATCTCCCGTATGCAGCCACCCCTCTTCATCAATCACCTCCCGAGTGGCCTGCTCCATCTTGTAGTATCCCTTCATCACGTGATAACCCCGGGTGCACAGTTCCCCCTGCTCTCCGGGACCCACCTCTTCACCGGTGTCGGGGTGGATCACTTTCACCTCGACTTGAGGCAGCTTTTGGCCAACGGTCTCCACCCGGCGTTCAATCGGATCATCGGTTCTCGTCTGGCTAATCACGGGAGATGATTCCGTCTGACCATAAGCGATGGTGATCTGATCCGCCCCCATGTCGTGGATCACCCGCTTCATCACTTCCATTGGACAGTTGGAGCCAGCCATAATGCCCGTTCGCAAGGAGTCCAGCTGGAACCGGGGGAATTCGGGATGGTCCAGTTCAGCGATAAACATGGTGGGCACCCCATGCAAGGCAGTGCAGCGCTCCTTCTCCACGATCTCAAGGACGGTCAGCGGATCGAATTGGATCACAGGGATCAGCACCGCTCCCGCAGTCACACAGGCCAAAGTGCCGAGCACACATCCGAAACAATGGAAGAAGGGGACTGGAATACACATCCGGTCCTCCGCAGTCAGCTTCATGCATTCGGCGATGTTTTTGGCATTATTGACAATGTTGTTGTGGGTGAGCATCACCCCTTTGGGAAAACCGGTCGTGCCAGAGGTGTACTGCATATTGATCACATCATCCGGATGGAGGGAGGCTTGTCTCTCGGCCAGCTCCTCGTCGGAAACGCTTTTTCCCATCTCCATCAGATCGGACCAAAGGTACATACCTGGTTTCCGCTCGTCACCGATGAGGATGACATTTTTCAAACGGGGCAGACGGGCGGACCGGAGCTGACCTGGAGCGCACTCCTTCAGTTCCGGACAGATTTCATACAACATATCCACATAGCTGGCATTTCGGAACTCCTCCATCAGGATGAGGGTTTCCGTATCTGATTGGCGCAGCAGGTACTCCAATTCCCGAACGCGGTAATTGGTGTTGACGGTGACCAGGACCGCCCCCATCTTTCCTGTGGCAAACTGAGTCACCAGCCATTCCGGGTGATTGGTCGCCCAGATCGCCAGGTGATCCCCCTTTTTCAGCCCCAACTTCATGAAACCCTTGGCAGCTTGATTGCATTGATTCCTGAACTCTCGATAGGTCCATCGCAGCCCTCGTTCGGGGTAGATCACCCCTTCTTGCTCCCCTTGTTGAGATACAATCCCGTCCAAGAGATCCCCCATCGTCGTCTTCATTTGCTCGGCCATCCGGTATACCCCCTGTCCATTCCATTTTTAACATTCTGATAATAGAAGAGAAACGCCCTCCTCCCGGTGGGAGTCAGGCTTGGATGAGATCAACAACCGATTTCTCGGGCAATCACCATCCGTTGGATTTCCGAAGTCCCTTCGCCGATTTCCGTCAGTTTCGCGTCTCGGAAGAAGCGTTCTACCTTGTAGTCGTGCATATAGCCATATCCGCCGTGAATTTGCACGGCCTGGTCACAAACCCGCATGGCCGTTTCCGAAGCATATAGCTTAGCCATAGACGCTTCCTTCGTAAACTTACGTCCTTGGTCCTTTAACCAGGCCGCTTTGTACACCATGTTTCGAGCCAATTCGATCTGCATGGCCATATCCGCCAGCTTATGCTGGATCACCTGAAATTTGGAGATGGAACGGCCGAATTGCACCCGCTCCCGGGCGTAGCGCAGGGCGGATTCATAGGCGCCTTGGGCAATGCCGAGAGCCATCGCCCCGATCCCGATCCGTCCCCCGTCCAGGGTGATCAAAAACTGTTTAAATCCTTCCCCGATCTTCCCTAACACATGGTCGGCGGGCACCCGAACATTTTCTAACACCAGCTCGGTGGTGTTGGAGCTGTGCAATCCCATTTTGACGTAGGAGTCCAACACCTGGAACCCTTCCGCATCGGTCGGGGCGATCAGAGCGGTGATTTCAGGAGAACCGTCTTCTTTCCTTCCGGTAACCGTCGTCAAGGCGACGAATTTTGCATAGCTAGCATTAGTGATAAAACATTTGGAACCGTTGATCACCCATTCATCGCCTTCCCGAACGGCGTGGGTTCGGGTGCCTCCTGCATCCGATCCGGCTTGAGGCTCTGTCAGACCAAAGGCGCCCAAACTTTTCCCCTGACAGAGAGGAACGAGGTATTCCTGTTTCTGCTCTTCCGTTCCAAAAAGGTAAAAGGGGGCACATCCCAGAGAAACATGGGCCGAATAGGTGATGCCAACGGAAGCGCAGACCCGGGACAGCTCCTCCACCGCGATGGCAAAACTGATCGAATCTCCGCCTCCACCCCCGTATTCTTCAGGAAAGGGAAGACCCATGAGATTGAGTTTAGCCATCTTTTCAAATATTTCTACCGGAAACGTTTTTGTCCGGTCTCGTTCGTCGGCACCAGGCGCTACTTCACCTTCCGCAAAATCCCGCATCAACTTACGCACCATTTGCTGTTCTTCGGTTAAATCAAAATTCATGCTTTCCTCCACTCCCCTGTCACTCTTGATGTTAGCGCTTTCATTTATTATTATAGGATCAAGCAGCAAATTCCTTCAAGAATTTTTTAAAAGTACCGTATTCGACCCATTTACTTGCTCTCCTGCGGTTTGCATCGGGTTCCGAAAAGGGATAAAATTGAACCAGCAAAAAAATAAAGCACCCTACAATGGAGTGCTTTTCCAAAAAACGCTGTATTTTGCTTTACTCGAGGAAATCTTTTAAGCGTTTGCTGCGACTGGGATGACGCAATTTGCGGAGAGCCTTAGCTTCAATCTGCCGGATCCGTTCTCGGGTGACGCCAAACACCTTGCCCACTTCCTCCAGGGTGCGGGTCCGTCCATCATCCAGACCGAAACGGAGGCGAAGCACGTTTTCCTCACGATCGGAGAGAGTGTCCAACACGTCTTTCAGCTGTTCCTTCAACAATTCATAAGCGGCCGCATCCGCCGGGGCCTGCACGTCGTCGTCAGGAATGAAGTCTCCCAGGTGAGAGTCGTCCTCCTCGCCGATCGGCGTCTCCAAAGAGACCGGCTCCTGGGCGATCTTCATGATTTCTCGCACTTTGTCCGGGCTGAGATCCATCTCCTCCGCGATCTCTTCCGGTGTGGGTTCACGTCCTAGATCTTGCAGCAATTGACGGGAAACGCGGATTAGTTTATTGATCGTTTCCACCATATGAACCGGAATCCGAATCGTCCGTGCCTGATCAGCGATCGCCCGGGTGATCGCCTGACGGATCCACCAAGTCGCATAGGTGCTGAATTTAAAGCCTTTACGGTAATCGAACTTCTCCACCGCTTTGATCAAGCCCATGTTTCCTTCCTGAATCAGGTCGAGAAACAGCATGCCCCGTCCGACATAGCGCTTGGCAATGCTAACCACTAGCCGGAGGTTGGCTTCTGCAAGGCGGCGTTTCGCCTCTTCGTCACCTTGTTCGATCCGTTCGGCCAAAGCCACCTCTTCTTCGGCGGACAAAAGCGGCACCCGTCCGATCTCCTTTAGATACATACGGACCGGATCGTTGATTTTCACCCCTGGGGGAACGCTCAAATCGTCTTCCAGAAGTTCATCTTCATTTTCTTCTTCCTCGACAAAGTCGACGGACTCCTCATCCTCATTAACCACCTGGACCCCTTGTTCATTCAGGGTCTCGAAAAACTCATCCACTTGTTGTGGATCTTGGTCAAAGGCGGCCATCTTTTCCGTAATTTCTTTATATGTTAGGACCCCGCGTTTCTTTCCGAGGTCGGTCAATTGCTCTTTCACTTGCTCAAGGGTGAGCTCTTGCTCCATGTCAACATTCTGCTCATTTGCCAATTTTGCGATTCCCTCCTTCCCTGAGTCCATTGCATCAGGCCTCTTTTTGAACCCTTTCCCTCAGACGCATCAGTTCAATCCCCAAACGGGTAGCCTTAGCAATGTCACCAGCACGCTCAGCCTCTTTGACTTGCTCTTTCTTCTGTTCAATTTCTTTATGAATAGGATGATTGCGGATATGTCGGATATAATCGGCGATCGCTTCTTCCGCCACTTCCGGAGGCGTATCGAGGAACGCCAAACCGCTGGCCACTTCCAACAGCCGCTCGTCTTTAAGATAACGGATAAAGCGCCCCGGATCAGCCGGATGTCCCTCGGCATAGTAGGCATACAGATAAGCGGCCAAGGCACCGTACACTTCACTGTTAAAATCGGCACCTACCGTTTCCCTCACCCGTTCGGCAACGTTTCTGTCGTGCATCATCGCGGTTAAGAGGCGCTTTTCCGCCTCTTCATACGCCAAGGTGCGGCGATGCTGACCGACCATGTGTTTGCCACCGTGATATCCATTATTCCACTTCCCGGACCCTTTATCCCCGTAACCCTCTTTCTTCTTTTTCACGGCGATCCGCCGTTGTTCCTGTTTGAGGGCATCCAGTGACAGCTGGAATTCCTCTGCCAGCCGCCGCAGATAATGGTCCCGTTCGATCGCCCGGGGAAGCTCGGTGATCATCTCGATAGCCCGGGTCAGATATCGCATCCTCCCCTCCTCGTCCTTGAGATCAAAACTTTCTTTGAGGGCTTCCAGTTTAAAGGACATATAAGGGTCGGCCTGGGCAATCACATCCGCATTGAAGGCCTCCGCACCCCGTCTGCGAATATAATCGTCCGGGTCCATTCCCTGGGGCATCCGAGCCACTTTGACAACCCCGCCCTGTTCTCGGATCAAACCCGCCGCCCGCTCTGCTGCATGTTGGCCCGCTTGGTCGGAGTCATAACAGAGGATGGTCGTCTCGGCGTTCCGACGGATCACCCGAGCTTGAGACTCTGTCAGGGACGTCCCCAAGTTGGCGAGACCGGTTCGAACACCTGCTTGCCAAGCGGAGATGACATCCATGTAACCCTCAAACAGGATCGCTGTCCCCTCTTTTCGAACCGCCTTTCTAGCGCGGTGCAGATTAAACAGAAACTTCCCCTTGTGGAAGAGCGGCGTTTCCGGGCTGTTCAAGTATTTGGGCTGGCCATCCCCCAGCACCCTTCCGCCAAACCCGATCACCCGGCCCTGGGTATCATGGATCGGAAACATCACCCGGTCCCGAAACCGGTCGAAGCATGAAGCCCTTCCCCGGGACGAATTCCGACGGGCTAAAAGTCCCGCCTCCTCCCCCAGCTCTTCGTCAATGTTGCGCCGTCTCAGAAAAGAGCGGAGAAAATGAAAGGAATCCGGGGCGTAACCCAGTTGAAACTCCTTGATCGTTTCCCGGGTGATCCCCCGCTCTTCCAAATACCTCCGGGCTTCTTTACCGTGATCCGTTTCCATTAACAGATAATGGTACAACCGGGCCGTCAGCTCCGTCACCTTGCGAAGCTCCTCGCGCCGGGCTTCTTCCGGATCGTAGGCATCTTTTCCATCCCCTTGAGGAATCTCGATACCCGCAAGCTCTGCCAGATGGCGAACCGCTTCCACAAAGGTGAGCTGTTCCGACTCCATGATGAACTTCAATACATCTCCACCAGCTCCGCACCCGAAGCAGTAGTAAATCTGTTTCTCCGGAGAAACAGAAAAAGATGGGGTCCTCTCAGAATGAAACGGGCACAAGCCGAAAAAGTTTCGTCCACTTTTTTTCAGTTGAACCGTTTGACCCACCACATCGACGATATCAAAATGTTCCCGGACCCGGTCGATGACTTCTTCAGGGATCCGTCCCCCCATGAAATCACCGCCTCCCGTCGTGCTGATATCGGTCTACCGCTCAACACGTACCTATTCGCCAACATTCGTCAAAATCCTCCCCTTTATAGAGAGGGAAAATCAGGCAAATATGTATGAGGAACGGAGCGGAAACCGGCTGCATATCTTTCAATTCTACATCATGTACTTGATTCCTTCCACCTCCTGACGGGTTTCCAACTTTTGAACATTTGTCGAAAATTGTTTCCTAGGTATTGTTCTCCTCAGTATTATACGCCGAAACATAAAAAAAATCCTTCCATCCCTTGACATTATCAAAAAAGTTGATCTCATTTCTTCAAAAAATAGAGAACCCTGGAATTTCCAAGGTTCTTTAAGATCGCATTATCCGATTTTAGCAGAGCTGTCTGTGTCTGGTTCGGAAGAATGGAGAATAGCAGCCTGAGCGGCCGCCAGCCGGGCCAGGGGAACCCGGAAGGGAGAGCAGCTCACATAATCCAACCCTGCCTGATGGCAGAATTGAATAGACCGCTTTTCGCCTCCGTGTTCGCCGCATATCCCCGTCTTCAAGTCCGCTTTGATCCGTCGTCCTTCCCTTACCCCCAGAGAGACTAAGCGTCCCACTCCATCGGTATCAAGGGTGACAAAGGGATTCTCCGGCAGCACCTTGTGGTCAATATAATGATGGAGAAATTTTCCTTCCGCGTCATCTCGGCTGTACCCAAAGGTGGTCTGTGTCAGGTCATTGGTCCCAAAGGAGAAAAAGTCGGCCTCTTCGGCGATTTCCGCAGCAGTCAAGGCGGCCCGGGGCACTTCGATCATCGTCCCCACACTGAAGGGGATCGATTGCCCTGTCCGGCTCTCCACTTGCTCCGCTACTTCCTCCACTAACTTGCGCATCTCTTTCAGTTCATTGACGTGGCCGACGAGAGGGATCATGATCTCAGGTTCGACCGAAGCCCCTTCCCGGATCACTTCCGCCGCTGCCTGAAAAATCGCTTTCACCTGCATAGCGTAAATTTCCGGGTGAATCATACCGAGGCGGCACCCCCGGTGGCCCAACATGGGATTCAATTCGTGAAGAGCCCGCACTTTTCGGAGGAGCTCCTCTTTTTCGCCTATTTCTCGGCGGTCCGCATCCGGGTTCATCCGCAACTGAACCAGCTCTGTCAACAGCTCCTCCAGATTGGGCAGAAATTCATGCAACGGCGGATCCAACAGGCGAATCGTCACCGGCAGCCCGTCCATTGCTTGGAAAATGCCTTTGAAATCCCCCTGTTGCAGAGGAAGCAGTTGATCCAGTGCTGCCCGACGCTCGTCCGCCGTTTCAGCGAGGATCATGTCCCGTACCAAGGGGATCCGATCCGCTTCCATAAACATATGTTCCGTTCGACAAAGGCCTACTCCTTCGGCGCCAAACTGACGTGCCGTTTGCGAATCCTCCGAGTTGTCGGCATTGGCCCTCACCTTTAACCGGCGGAACTCATCGGCCCACTCCAGCAACCGCTGAAATTCAACGGATAGTTCCGGATCGATCAAGGGCACCTCGCCCTGGATCACATGGCCGGTCCCACCGTCGATGGAGAGTTGATCCCCTTCTCGAAGAGTGGTCTCACCGATGGTTAGCTCCCCCGCCTTCAGATCGATACGGGCTTCCTCACAACCGCAGATACAGGGTTTCCCCATGCCCCGGGCAACCACAGCTGCATGACTGGTCATCCCGCCTCGACTGGTCAGCACGCCTTGGGAGGCGACGATTCCGTGGATATCGTCCGGTGTGGTTTCAGGACGGGCCAGGATCACTTTTTCCCCTTCCTGGGATTTCCGTTCTGCGGTGTCCGCATCAAACACCAGTTTACCCGCAGCGGCGCCGGGAGAAGCAGGCAAGCCCTTTGTCAACACATTCAGCCGGGCATCTGGGTCCACTCGCCGGTGCAGAATCTGATCCAGATGTTCCGGATCCACCCGTTCTAAAGCGGTACGCCGGTCGATCACCCCTTCTTCCACCAGATCGGCAGCGATCTTTACCGCTGCGTGAGCAGTCCGTTTGCCGTTTCGAGTCTGGAGAATGTAGAGGTTCCCCCGTTCCACGGTAAATTCAATATCCTGCATATCCCGGTAATGAGCTTCCAGCCGGCGGCTGATATCGCGGAAGGCATCGTAAATCGCCGGCATCCGGTTGGACAAGGCGGCAATCGGCTCCGGGGTCCGAATACCGGCCACCACATCCTCCCCCTGGGCGTTGATAAGGAATTCTCCATAAAGAACCTTTTCACCGGTAGACGGATTTCGGGTGAAGGCGACGCCGGTACCCGAGTCGTCGCCCATATTGCCAAACACCATCATCTGTACGTTGACCGCGGTTCCCAAATCGTCGCTGATCTTATGAATTTTTCTGTAAATGCGGGCGCGCTGATTATTCCAGGAGTCGAAGACCGCGATGATCGCTCGTTCCAGCTGTTCCGTCGGGTCCTGAGGGAAGGGTTGCCCCGTCTCCTCTTTCACCATGTCCTTAAACCGTTCGATCACCACTTGCCAATCGGCGGCGGTAAGCTCCGTATCGGAGGAGGCCGACCGTTCCTCTTTCATCTCTTCAATCACGCGTTCAAACCGGTAGTGGGGAATGCCTAGGACGACGTCCCCGTACATCTGGATAAAACGACGATAGCAGTCGTAAGCAAAACGGGGGCTTTCCGTCAATCCTTCCAACCCTTGTACCGTCTCATCGTTTAATCCGAGGTTGAGGACGGTGTCCATCATCCCCGGCATGGAGATCACTGCCCCGGACCGGACAGAGACCAACAGAGGGTTTGCCGGGTCCCCCAGCTTTTTCCCCGACTTCTCCTCCAGGGCATCGAGGGCTTTCCGAATCTCGTCTTTTCTGGCGGACTTCAACGTTCGTCCGTTTTCGTAGTACTCCAAACAAGCGGCTGTGGTCAGGGTGAACCCCGGCGGAACGGGAAGGCCCGCTTGGGTCATCTCTCCCAGGTTGGCCCCCTTCCCTCCCATCAGGTGCTTCTGTTCCATACTCCCTTCAGTAAAAGGAATGATAAAGGGCTGACTCATGTGGAATCGCCTCCTTTGCGCAACATGTCGAGAACCATGTTGGCCGTCTCCTCCACTGCTTTGTTGGACACATCCAAAACCGGGCAACCAACCCGTCGCATCACCTGTTCCGCATACTCTAACTCTTGTAGGATGCGCTCCATATTGGCATAGTTGGCCTGGGCGGTCAGACCCAGTGATTTCAGGCGTTCCCGCCGAATACCGTTGAGTTGATCCGGGTCGATGCTGAGGCCGATGCAACGCTCCGGTGCCACCTGAAACAGCTCATCTGGCGGCTCCACCTCCGGTACCAGGGGAACATTGGCCACCTTCAAACGCTTATGAGCCAAATACATAGACAGCGGGGTCTTGGAGGTCCGGGAGACCCCGATCAGCACCACATCGGCCCGCAAAATCCCCCGAGGATCTTTTCCGTCATCATACTTGACGGCAAATTCGATAGCCTCCACCTTCCGGAAATAATCATCATCCAATTTGCGGACCAACCCCGGTTCCCGCTTAGGTTCCCGCTCATAAAGGGTGGCCAGGGTATTTAACATCGGGCCCATGATATCGACAACGGGGACATCGTGTTCTGCCGCCACATCAAACAGGTATTCCTGCAGATTGCTCACCACCATCGTGAAGGCGATCACGCCCCCCTCCTCTGCGGCGGATTCCACGGTTTCCCGAATCGTTTTTTTGTCATCTACATAGGGGATGCGCCGAATGACTGCATCACCGCCATTAAATTGGCTTGCAGCAGCACGAACCACAAACTCGGCGGTCTCCCCTACTGAATCGGAAAGAAGAAAGATGACGGGTCGGTTCGTTGCACTGGAAATAATACTTCCCTCCCTGACTTAAACAGTTGCTCCTTCTCCCAGTTCCACAAATGCTTTGGTTACCGTCGTTTTGGTGATTCGGCCGATCACTTCCGGACCGTCGTCACCGCCTTCCCGCTCTTTGACTACAGGCAACGCGTCCACTTGACTGGAAATCAGCTTCGACGCTGCGCTCAGCAACGTATCATCCGGACTGCAGGTAATAATATTGGGCATACGGCTCATCACAATGCCGACCGGGATCGACTGCAAATCCTGATTGCCCATGGAGCTTTTTAAAAGATCCTTTCGCGATACCACCCCGACCAGGACCCCTCCCTCTTTTACTACAAACAGGGTTCCCACATCCTCCAGGAACATGGTGCAGATCGCATCATAGACCGACGTCTCTTCCTGACAGACGACGGGGACGGACTTGCGATCCTTGACCGTCAGCTTCCGAATGTGTTCCCCCAACAGCTGATTTCCCGTTTTTCCGGAATAAAAGTAACCCACCCGCGGCCGGGCTTCCAGAAAACCGGACATGGTGAGAATGGCCAGGTCGGGACGCAGCGTCGCCCGGGTTAAGTTTAATTTTTCCGCGATATGCTCCCCGGTAATCGGCCCTTCATCTTTTACGATGCGTAAGATGGTCTCCTGGCGTTCTGACAGCTCGATTGGTTTACACCCCCCTGGCATTGGCGAGCCCGATTATTATGTCATACTTAAAACGAATAATCCTGATATAGTATATACTATATCGAGACATCGGTTTGTGCAACCATTTTCCCTCTGGCATAAAAAAGAAAGGACGGGTTTAAAACCCGCCCTTTATCTTACGAGGCAAAGACAATTTTGTTGAAGTCGGCGAAGCGGTGCGTCAACCGATCGATATCCCGCAACAGGGATAACCGATTATTGCGGGTGGCTTTATCTTCTGCCATCACCAACACATCGTCGAAGAAGCGATGAATCACTGGCGCCAATTGGGCGATCGCCTCAAACATCCCCTGGGCATCCTGCTGTTCCTCGGCCGAAGCGAAGGAGCGAGCAGCGGAGGTGATCGCGGCGTAGAGCTCCCGTTCCGCCCACAGATCCAACAGGTCTCCGTTTACTTTCGCCTCGGGATCCCCTTTGGCCGACAAGTTAGCCACCCGGCTGAAGGCTTCCACGACGGATTTGAATTCCTCCTTCGCCACATTCTCGGTCAACACTTGCGCCCGTTCCAGCACCAACTGTGGATAGGCGATATCTGACGCCAGGACGGCATCGATTACGTCATACCGGATTCCTTTCTCCTGCAACAGGGTTTTCAACCGGAGACGGAAGAAGTGGAGCAGCTCCTCTTTTACTTGCTGCTGCTCCCGTTGCAACCAGTCGTCTGTCTCCAGACGCTGGAGGCAGTCATCCAGCAATCGATCCAGACTCAAGTTCCCCAGATCCCGGCCGGCCAGGATGTGGACTACCCCGGAAGCGCGCCGGCGTAAACCATAGGGATCCTGTGAGCCGGTCGGCTGGATGCCAACAGCAAAGGCGGAGACCACAGCGTCCATCTTATCCGCCAGGCTGATCAATGTGCCGACGATTCCCTCCGGTAAGCGATCACCAGCGAAACGGGGATAGTGGTGTTCTAGAACCGCCCGGGCCACCTCCGTTTGCTCGCCGGCTTTAGCCGCGTATTCCGCTCCCATCACCCCACTCAGTTCGGGGAACTCGTCCACCATCAATGTCGACAGGTCAAACTTGCTGATTTCCGCTGCACGGGAGAGGATCGCGCGGGTCGCTTCATCTAGAGACAGACGCCGGGCCCATTCTGCGACCAGATACCGGATCCGTTCCACCTGATCCCCGACGGTACCTAAATTCTCAAAGTAGACCACATCGTCCAACTTCCGGACGGCCTCTTCGATGGGAAGCTTTCGGTCCTCTTCATAGAAGAATCGGGCGTCGGCCAGACGGGCGCTCAATACTTTCTCGTTCCCTTGAGCCACCTTATCCAGCGACCGGTCGTCTCCATTTCGCACGGAGACAAAATAGGGAAGCAGCTGACCGTCGCGGCTTTCCACAGGGAAATAGCGTTGGTGTTCCCGCATGGAGGTGATCAACACCGCAGCCGGCAATTCCAGAAAGCTCTCGTGAAAGGTGCCGTAAAAAGCAGTGGGGATCTCCACTAAGTGGGTCACTTCATCCAACAGCTTTTCATCCACCGGGATGTTCCATCCATGTTGCTGCTCCAACTGTCGCAATTGCTTCCGGATTTCCTCCCGCCGTTCTTCCACATCGACCCAAACCGATTGTTCGCGAAGAGCCCCCACATAATCGGAGGGGGCCGTCAGTTGCGTTTCTCCACCGAGAAAGCGATGTCCCCAAGTGCGGTTGTCCGCTGTCACACCCGCCCATTCTACCGGAACCGAGTCTTCCCCATACAGGCAGACGAGCCAGCGGATCGGGCGGATAAAGCGGGTTCGACGGCTCCCCCACCGCATCGATTTGGGAAAATGGATGCTGCCCAAAACCTCCGCAAGCCCTTCGTACAACAAGGTGGACGTCTCTTGCCCCTTCTCATGCTTTTTGGCGAAGACATAGTTCTCCCCTTTATGCTCCTGCAACTGTAGCTGATCGACAGAGATTCCCTGCTTACGGGCAAAACCTTGCGCGGCTTTGGTCCAGCTGCCATCCTCTGCAACGGCAATTCGTTCCGCCGGACCCCGCACCTCTTCTTCCACATCAGTTTGCCGATCGGCTACAGCCTCCACGACCACAGCCAGGCGGCGAGGAGTCGCATATGTACGGGCCAGACCGTGGCCGATCCGTTTCTCATCCAACCAAGCCGTCAACTTATCTTCCAACTGCTTCATCCCGCCTTCAATAAACCGGGCGGGCATCTCTTCCAGGCCAATCTCCACCAACAGATCCCGTTCAGCCATGTTGGACCCCTCCCTCTTTCAGCATCGGGAAACCGAGCCGCTCCCTTTCCTCTACATATTTTTGCGCCGAGCGGCGGGCCAGTTTGCGGACACGAGCCAGATAGCCTGTCCGTTCCGACACGCTGATCGCCCCCCGGGCATCGAGTAGGTTAAAAGTGTGGGAGCACTTCAGTACATAATCGTAAGCGGCGAAAACCAGATTTTCTTCCAGGGCCCGCATCGCTTCCTGTTCATAATCGTCAAACCAGCGGAACAGCTTTTCTGTCTCCGATACTTCAAAGGAGTATTTGGAATGCTCGTACTCCGGCTGTTTAAAGATGTCTCCGTAACTAACCCCGTCTACCCAGGTCAGATCGTAGATATTTTCTTTATCCTGGATATAGGAAGCCAATCGTTCCAGACCGTAGGTTAATTCCACGGAAACCGGATCCGCATCCTGTCCTCCGATTTGTTGGAAATAGGTAAACTGGGTCACTTCCATACCATCCAGCCAGACTTCCCATCCGAGACCGGCCGCGCCCATCGCCGGGTTCTCCCAGTTGTCCTCCACAAACCGGATATCATGTTCCAAGGGGTTGATGCCCAGTTCCTTCAAACTGTCCAAGTACAGATCCTGGATGTTGTCCGGAGAGGGCTTCATAATCACCTGAAACTGGTGATGCTGATAAACCCGGTTGGGGTTTTCTCCGTAACGGCCATCCGACGGCCGCCGAGAAGGTTCCACATAGGCCACGTTCCAGGGCTCCGGGCCAAGACAGCGGAGAAAGGTCATGGGATTCATCGTTCCCGCCCCTTTTTCCACATCATAAGGCTGAGCCAGCACACAACCCTGGGCACTCCAGTACGTCTGCAATTTCAGGATGATGTCCTGGATATTCACGGTTCCCACCTCAAATTCTCTGCAATATAAAAAACCTTCCACCCCAATGGAGGGCCTCTCCATAGGGACGGGAGGTTTCCCGCGGTTCCACCCTACTTGGCCCGCCGGCATCCAATCGGCGAGCCCCCTTGCTTGAACCCATGCGCTACGGAACGCCCTTCGCCGGATTTGTGACCGGGCTCTCACCATCCCCGGCTCGCTGACACAAATGGATCGGCTACTCCTTTCCCTCATCGCGCAAACGATATGATTAACTAGAGTAGTTATACCAAAGCGAAATTCCTTTGTCAATTTTACGGACCGTAATTAACAGGCACACACTTCAATTAACGGGCTTTAGAAACGTTGTGATTCATGGCAGGTCCGATACGAGAGGAAGCGTTAACCCGAAAGAGCGACTTTGCACTCACGGACCGATGGGCTGACGCCCGAAGAAAAGGATGCTGTTCTCCCTAGCGGAAAATCAGCATACAAACTCACATCTTCGAATCCACAGCCATCCCGGCTTTGCCCCTGCCCGAAGCAGGATAATGGGCAGGCAGTTCCCACACCTTTGTAAGACAGCAGTCGGAGCGGCTTCGGATAAATGCTGCCGCTCGCGCTTTTCACAACACCTTTAGCTCTCCTCTGACCAGTCTCGTCGAACCCGATCGAGAAAATCCCTGGACTTTAGCCGCACATCCACATATTCATCGACAAAGGAGCGGAGCGCCCGCTCCAGCTGCTGTTTGGTCTCCTCTTTCACCTGTACGTTACCCAGACGATCTGGGGTGACCCGCTGCAAGGTTTTGATAATTCGGGCAGCAGCAGGCGAAAGAGAAAGGGCCCGGGGATCCCGGTCCGCACAATGGAGGCAAAGGAATCCGCCCTGCCGAACGCTGAACTTGACAGGACGGTCCGTGGCCCCACATACCATGCACCCGTCCAACACCGGCCGATATCCCGCCGTCTCCAGCACCTTCAGTTCAAAGATGCGGGCGAGGATATCTGGGTCTACGCCATCTTCCATCATCTCGAAGGTGGAGAGGAGTAACTCGTACAGCGCCGGTGCCGGCTCTTTTTCTACTGTCATTCTGTCCAGAAATTCCGTAAGATAGGATGCGTAAGAGGCGAGAATCAGATCGAAACGAAGCGGATGGTGGGACTCCAGAATATCAGCTTGGGAAACCGTGGCCATGCCCGAACCGATGAAGCAGAGATACTGTCCCATGGTAAAGGGCTGGGTCGCCCCGCCTAATCGGCTTTTCGGTTTTTTTGCTCCTCGGGCCATGGCGGCTAGCTTTCCTTGTTCCCGGGTAAACAGGATGACCACTTTGTTGCTCTCTCCGTAATCCCGGGTCCGGAGAACAATCCCTTCCACCTTTTCCAACATCGGCGATTCCCCTTAAACCTTCGTCTCCTCTTTTTGCTTCTGTGGCTGTCTCTGATCTTTCCATTCGGCAAGCGTCTTCGTCTTCATATCGGTGTACAACAGGTACGCGTCAATACTGCCGGTCACTGCAAAACAGTTCCAGGAAAAGTCGCGCAACCAACTCATCCTTTCCGCCAGGCGAATGGTGTCTATCTAACGGTTAGGATGACCTACCAGCACCGGAGTATAACCTTCTCGGCAAAGAAAAAACTTTCCACTGCTCAATCATCATCGCGATAGCCGAATTCCTTCAGCATCAAGGCCTCGTTACGCCAATCCCGCTTCACTTTAACCCACAGATCCAGATAGACTCGGCTTCCCAACAGCCCTTGAATCTCTTCCCGGGCGCGGCGTCCCACCTCTTTCAACATCCCCCCCTGCTTGCCGATCAAAATCCCCTTCTGCGAGGGGCGTTCGGTGTAGATCGTCGCCCGCACATAGATCTGATTCTCTTCTTCCTGTTCCATCTCTTCCACTACCACCGCCACGGAATGGGGCACCTCTTCCCGGGTGAGATGAAGCACCTTCTCCCGGATCAGTTCCCCAATCACAAACTGTTCCGGATGGTCGGTTACATGTTCACTAGGATAATAAGCCGGACCCTCGGGCAGCTCCTTCACTATCAGTTTCAGCAAGGTGGAAGTGTTATTTCCCTGCAGAGCGGAGATAGGAACCACCTCCTGAAACTGGAACTGCTTCCTGTAACTGTCGATCAAGGGAAGCAGTTGGTCGGGGTGAACCTGATCGATCTTGTTCACAACCAGGAACACCGGTGTCCGGATCCCCTCCAGCTGCTCCATGATATAGCGGTCGCCTCCCCCCATCCCTTCTTTGGCGTCAACGAGAAAAAGGATCACATCCACTTCCGCGAAGGTATCCCGGGCGGACTTTACCATCCAGTCACCGAGACGGGACTTGGGCTTGTGAATGCCCGGGGTGTCGAGAAAAACCACCTGCTCCGTATCTGTGGTGTAAACTCCCCGGATCTGGTTCCGCGTGGTTTGAGGTTTGTCGGACATAATCGCCACTTTTCGTCCCAACACATGATTCAACAGGGTGGACTTGCCCACGTTGGGCCGACCGATCAAAGCGACAAATCCGGATTTAAACACTGGCTCCTTCATTGAGATCCTCCTTGTCAAAGGCACCGGGTAACAGCTCCCCCACCGTCGTCTCTTGGACCGCCCCCTTCAGGTTGGCCAGATAGACAGGGGTTGCCGGTGTACACAGCTCCGCCATCACCTGGCGACAGGCGCCGCAGGGGGAGACCGGCCTCTCGGTGTTCGCCACCACCGCGATGGCGGAAAAGCGGTCCACCCCTTCCGAGATCCCCTTAAACAAAGCCGTCCGCTCCGCACAGTTGCTTAAACCATAGGAGGCGTTCTCAACATTGCAACCGGTAAAAACCCTGCCGTCCTGAGCGAGGGCGGCCGCCCCCACCGGAAACGTGGAATAGGGGACGTAGGCCCGCTCTCTCCCCTTTTTGGCCTGTTCGATCAATTGCTCCTTGTTCATCTTTCAACTCCCCCCATCAATATCTGATTCACCCTGTGGTGCGGCACAAAGTCGTTTTCCCTCGTCTTCAATTGGATAGCGGAACGCAAGTTCTATATGAACCAAAAGCCTGCCACGGCTACGACAATCCCTAAAATGGTCCCCAAAATAACGGGCCGTTTTCTTGTCTTGATCCGCAGTCGTGTCCCAACTAGCAACCCCGTCAGCAAAAGCACCAGTATCGCGATCAACAGATTGGCGGTCATGATCAACAGCGAGGCGGCGATCAAACTGGCCAGGGACGTCGTCATACTGGGCTCCCAATCCGGTCGTCCCAGTCGATTGACCAACCCCTTAAGCGACAGGGTTAAAAAGAAGTGGAAGGCGATCAATGCAGCCAATCCTACATTGGGCGGATGGGGAGCTTGCTCAAACACCTGAAGGGACAAAATATCCAAGTAGGGATAAAAAATGCTAACCCCCACCACCACCGCCATCCCGGCACTAAGCATCACAGCGCCGGCAGCCACATCCTTGGCCACTTTGGCCAGGGGATGGAACTCGTCGGTAATCATATCAATCACCGCTTCCACCGCCGTATTAAACAACTCCGCTACCAAAACCAGCAAAATACAGACAAACAGTAGCAACACTTCCAATTTGCTCAGGGGTAGATAGAGACTGAGCAACAACACACCCAACGCGGCCAAAAAGTGGATCCGCATGTTTCGTTGGGTGACCAGGGTAACTTTCAGACCTTCCAGGGCGTAGCGAAAACTGGCCAACACCTTGGAAAACCACATGCCCTTCACCTCTATCTCTTCAGGCCGGCACGGGAGAGGATTTCTTCCTGACGGGAAAACATTTCCCGTTCCGCCTGTTTATTCCCGTGGTCATAACCGAGCAAATGCAGAAAGCCGTGAACCGCTAAAAAACCCAGCTCCCGTTCCAAGGAATGGTTGTAGGCCTGCGCCTGTTCCTGGGCCCGGGGAAAAGAGATGACGATATCTCCTAAGGGAATGGGAACGGCTGCATCCAGATTCCACTCTTCCTCCGGATCCCACTGTGGGAAGGATAACACATCCGTCGGACGGTCCACCTGGCGATATTCCTTATTTAAGCGGTGGATTTCCCCATCGTCCACGATGGTGACCGACACCTCTGAATCAGGCAGTTCCTCCATTTCCGCTGCTTCGGCAAGGCATTGTTCCATCAATGTGAGAAGCGCGGATGGCAGCTGTTCCAGATGGGAACGAACTTCCAGTTCGACGTTCAGATTCACACAGAATTCACCCCTTTCCCCTGCTTTTCATCGGGATATTTGATACGGGAATGAAAGATTCCCTGCAGCGTTTCACATATGGATCGGGCAATCAAGTCCAATTCCTTCAAAGTCAGGTCACACTCGTTAAACTGACCATCTTCCAACCGATCCCGGATAATTTTTCGCACCATGTTTTCCACCCGTTCCGGAGTGGGACGAGCCAAAGAGCGGACTGCAGCTTCCACGCTGTCGGCAATCCCTACAATCGCCGCCTCTTTAAACTGGGCTTTGGGGCCGGGATAGCGGTAATCGGCCTCCAGTACCTCCGTCCCGTCGCATTGCTCACGAGCTTTGTGATAAAAATATTTGAGCAAAGTGGTCCCGTGGTGTTGAGCGGCAATATCGCAGATCGGGGTGGGGATATTATGTTTCCGTAGGATTTCGTAGCCGTCCCGGGCATGGGAAATAATGATGCTCTTGCTCAAATTGGGCGACAGCTTGTCATGAGGATTATCCGTATGGAGCTGATTTTCGATGAAAAACTGGGGCCGTTTTGTCTTCCCCAAATCGTGATAATAAGCCCCCACCCGACACAAAAGTCCATCGGCGCCGATCGCTTCAGCTGCCGCTTCCGCCAAATTGCCGACAATGACAGAATGGTGGTAGGTGCCCGGTGTTTCGATCAGCAATTTGCGCAGCAAGGGATGATTGGGATTGGACAGTTCCAAGAGACGAAGCGGTGACAACATATCAAACAACGTCTCAAAGTGTTGCAAAAAGCCAATCGTTAAAACAGCGGAAAAGATGCCGCTAGCGGCTCCGAAGCCGATGGATTGGAGCAGAACCGTCCAATTTCCATCCACAGGCACCAAGACATACAAGGCGACGATGGTGATCACGCTGGCCGCAGAGGATATCAGTCCCGCGCGGAAAATCGATAATCGGTTGCGAACGCCGGCGAGGGATAAAGCCGCCGCCGTCCCACTGACCAGAGCTACCAGTCCGTAGCGGAAATCAAACAAAACCTGATTATCGCCATTAAAAAACATCGCTGCAAAGATGCCAAACAACACACTGCTCCACAGCGCGAGGGATAGATCGAGGAGCAGCGCGATCAGCATCGTCCCCAAGGCCGCCGGCGCCAAGTACCCCACCGTGCTATATTCCAGATTCTGCCCCAGGCTGACCACCTTCATGCCCAACAGAGTCAACAGAAAGACGGACAAAAGCATCGTCGTCTTGATATTGTTCCTGTATACATCCGGCCGAAACTGGCGGACAAAGACCGCCAACAGACACAAAAACAAGGCGATCAGACAGGCCATCCCAATATACGGGGCAAGTGTCACATTTTCCCGCAAAAATCCGAGGTTCTTCAAGTTGCGGTACTGTTCCTTCGTGACGATTTCACCGGCATTAACAATCGCTTCCCCTTTTTTGATCGGAACCGGATCGACGCTCTCCCGAGCTGCTTCCTTTAATTTTTCCGTCCGTTCTTTATCATAAAATTCATTGGGAACGATCATGTGGCGGGTCAGTTCCCGTACCACCAACCGGGCCTGGCTGCCGAGGGAAGAGGTGACCAAAGCTTGATCCACCCGCCCCCGCATCTTCTCCAGCTCTTCCTTACGAACCCCTTCCAGCAGAATCTGTTGCAAAGCCTCACGGCTCAAGATACGCATCTCTGTCCATTCTCCCTTGCCGACACCCACCACGCTTTCGTAGAAGGAATCCGACAAGTTATGGGGAAGAATTTCCTTCAGCTGCTTCTTTTTCTCTTCATCGTTGAGAGAGGAGTCGGACAATGTTTTGCGGATCCGATCAAACAACGTATCCAGTCGGGTGACTTGCCGTTCCGTCAACTGTTCATCGATCCGGTACTGTTTGCCGACGGATTGGGCCGCTTGTTCCCGGGCCTGATCCGTGGCGACCTGGTCTACCTTCGTCACCGGTGAGACGATCGTCTCACTGGCCACTTTCCCCGGTGACAGATCGGAGATCTGCTGGGGAAATACTTGTTCCAATAACAAAAGATAACAAAAAATCCCCAACCCCACGTACAGCAAAAGCCGGACTCGCCGACTGTTTTTCCAGCGATCCGGCAATCGAAACCGATGATGAGAGGGGCGTGGGGGAGGTTGTGTCCCTGCCTTCATATCAACCGACTCCTTAACGGGTCACTCTTCCGCTTCCGCATAAGCGTCGATCACCTTTTGCACCAGCGTATGGCGAACCACATCGGCCTGGGTCAGGTAGACAAACTGAATTTCCTCGACGGAACCGAGAATCCGCTCCGCCTCTTTCAAGCCAGGCTTTTTGCCTTTTGGCAGATCCACTTGGGTCACATCTCCGGTGACGACCATCTTGGATCCAAATCCCAGTCGGGTCAAAAACATCTTCATCTGTTCGTTGGTGGTGTTCTGCGCTTCATCCAGAATCACAAAAGAATCTTCCAGGGTGCGGCCACGCATATAGGCGAGGGGGGCCACTTCGATCATGCCCCGCTCCATCAGTTTGTTTACCTGCTCCACGCCCAACATGGTATAAAGGCTGTCGTAAAGTGGCCGAAGATAAGGATCCACTTTCTCCTGCAGGTCCCCCGGAAGAAAACCGAGATTTTCACCGGCTTCCACTGCGGGACGAGTTAACACGATGCGCTTCACGCGGTTGTTTTTCAACGCGGTAACGGCCAGTGCCACGGCTAAAAAGGTTTTACCCGTTCCGGCTGGACCGATCCCGAAGACAATATCGGACTTCTGGATAGCGGATACATAGTGACGCTGGCCCAAGGTTTTCACCCGGACCGGTTTTCCCTTATGGGTGCTGCCGATCTCTTCATCGTACAGCTCCAGCAATTCGTCGGCCAAACCTTGCCGGGCTAACCGCTCCGCATAGACGATATCCCGTTCGGTCAACTTCACGCCCTTGCGTATCAACGAGAGCAACACACGAAACAGGTGGCCAAGCACTTCCAGCTCATCAGGGGAGCCGAAAATGGCCACCTCTTCACCGCGGGACACGATTTTGGCGGGGGTATGATCCTGAATCATTCGCAAAAACCCATCCTGGGGTCCAAACAGGCTGAGAGCCTCATTGGCATCGCGCAAACGAATTTTGATCATTTTATCCTGTTCTTGCAAATGGCTCATTCTCCTTGCAAAATCGGTTGTTGAACAGCAATATTTTCCACTACATCGAAATGGATCTTCATAACAACTTTACCACGCTCAACGTGAGGGTGCAAAACTTTTTCCCCCAGGATGCGGCCGTCCTTGCCCAACTTCAGCAACAGATCCTCCCGAGCGCGCTCTTTCCCCAGTTGGATCGCTTCTTTTGCGGTCAGTTTATAAGAGACCCACTCCATTTCCAGACGTTCCTCCTCCACCCATCCAAAGGGCAGCTCCCAATCCCGAAACCGGAGGGTTTGCACCTGTTGGATCGTTTCATAACGGGAGAAGGTCTCAGGAAACAAAAAGGGGAGGCGGACCACCCGGGAAGCTAAAAATGGAAACCGGGCCGTTTCCCGGCGTCCCGTATATACTTTCCGTTTTTGCTGCAAAGGAACCGTCACCTTGGATTCATACCAGACCTCCCCGAACACTTTTCCCTTCGCCCCTGCCAGCTTCCCACTGTCCGGATCATCCGGGTTGCCGTATCTTCCAGAGACCAACAATTGGCCTTTTTTAACGGAATCATTCACCTCGACCACCGGTCGTCCCCGTACCACGTTCATATCGTAAATCATTGCCGCCCGTTTGGCTACCAGGTTGACGGGCCCATCCTTTTCCCCTTGTTCCCGTTCATCCACTCTTTTTTTCTCCACCACAGTTACCGTTGCCCGCGTTCCTTCTACACGGAAACCCACCCAGGAAACCTGGGGCAGCTGGGCTTGTAACCGGTACTGAATCTCTTCGTTATCCGGGATGCGATGCTTTAGCTGCCCGACGAAGACCCCCTCTTTTTTAAGCAAGCGAACGATCTCTTTGGTGGGAACCGTTTCGTTTCCCTCCACTTCCACCGACCAGAGTACCGACGTCAACAGATAGAGCAAGACAAAAAAGAGCAGGAGTCCCCAGAGAAAGAACTGACGTTTGCGAAGGCGCATCAACCAAAAGGGAAGACCCTTTTTGCTGAGGATTCGCCCCTTGGTCCCAGTTCGTTTCAACACGGGTTTTATGCGAAAGTAATCGGGAACGGGGATCGACAATCGAATTTTTTCTTCAGAGATCCAAGTGATCTGGCTGATCTCCAGCTGCTCCCGCACCGCTTCGTTGATAAAACGGGCTAATTCCGGTCCCGTCAGCTCCATTTGCAGTGTCCCTTTTACATTTTGTGGCCACCTGTTTTTTTGTAGCACCCGACCTCTCCCCTTAACTCAGGAACTTCACCTCTGAGATCTCCCCCTCCACCCACACTTCATCGGGATAAATAGCATGAATGGTCAATTTTTTTCCGGTGACGGAAAGCCGCCCGCCTTCGGTCTTCAGCTGTAATTCCCCCTCGCTGAAGGATGCCACTCCCTGATGATTTTCCACATGCACCCGATAGGGGCCGATCATCAGAACGCGGGGTAGGTTGGCGGAGACATCCTGTGGAATATCCAGCCAGTCGGAAGCGACTTTTTTCAATTTGCTGCCCAATTTCCCCATGGAACAGCCCTCCATCTTCTTAATAACGTTTATGCCCAAGCCCTGTTAAATATGAGGACAAGGAACGAAGAAAGGGGTCAAGGAATTTTATGAATCGCGAATAGTCACCATGTGCAAAAAACCCCACGAAAAAAAGGTGCGGCCCTTGGCTTTGGAACCGCACCTCGATTCGATTGCTCATTCACCGGATTGTTGTTGTTGTGCTTGCCGCACCAGCCGTTTGGTGATCTCTCCTCCCACCGAGCCATTGGCGCGGGAAGTGCTCGATTCGCCCAACTGAACACCAAATTCCGAGGCGATCTCTTCTTTATATTGCTGAATCGCTGTACGGGCACCCGGCACTAACAGCCGGTTGCGATTTCGACTACGGGGCATCTTCTTCACCTCCTGTATCTTAGTCTGGGTGACAGGTTGTGATCCATGCGAAATACATCTTTCCATGGAAATAGCTAGTGTACCGGGTGAAGTGCCGTATCCTCCCCTAGCGACCGACATAAGATACTACTTGAACCGACTGCGCGGGGAGGGACGGGTTTGAAACGGATCTTGAGCGGTATTTTTCTTTTGATCATCGGCATCTTAGGGATTCTCCTCCCCATCCTTCCCGGGATTCCCTTTCTCATTATGAGCGCCCTTTTCTTTTTTCCCAAAAACCGGAGGGTTCGCAAAAGTTATCAATCGATGGAAAAGCGCTTCCCTTGGTTAACCAAATGGAGGCCCTTCCAGTAATTTTAAGACCTAAATGTAAAAGAACCGATCCTAGGGGATCGGTTCTTGATCGTTTACCTATACCCTTTGCTCCAGGAACGGCGACGGGAGCGGCGAGAAACCGGCTCATCCAAGATCTCCTTAAGAATCAAGGCACGTCGCCATTCATCTTTATTCATCTCCGCCAACGAGAGGAGCGAACCGGAGGCATTCTCCTTCCGCGGTTGGGAAGGGGATCGTATCGGTTCCATCTCCGTCGCTTCGGCAGAAACCGCAGCGGTGGAGGGAGCGGGCTGGGAGAGCGGCTGCGGCGGCCGTTTCTCCTCACCATCACCATCTCCCGTCATCGATCGGGAATCAACTTCTATGTTCTGGTGTTCATAGGGCGTTCGGGGAGAGTCCCCACCATCAGCGGACACCTCCTGGGCTCCTTCCCGCATGCGACGCATCCATCCGGCGATCAGCACATACAGGATCGGAATGATCAGTACACCGGCACTTTCTAACAGTTGGAACAGCCAATCCATTCATACACGCTCCCTTAAGCCCTGTCCTTACTGATCCTCTTCATCCGTTTTGGAAATGGATTTTCTCATATCTGTATCGGCCATCACATTTTGCATATTGTAGTAATCCATCACACCCAATTTTCCACTGCGCAGCGCTTCGGCCATCGCCTGGGGAACCATGGCTTCGGATTCCACCACCTTGGCGCGCATCTCCTCAACGCGGGCGCTCATTTCCTGCTCTTTGGCCACAGCCATGGCACGCCGTTCCTCCGCCGTGGCCTGAGCGATATTTTTGTCGGCCTCCGCCTGGTCGGTCTGCAATTCGGCTCCGATGTTTTTACCCACATCCACATCAGCGATGTCGATGGAGAGGATCTCAAAGGCTGTCCCGGAATCCAACCCTTTCTCCAGCACGGTATTGGAAATCAGATCCGGATTTTCCAGCACCTCTTTGTGGCTTTCCGCGGAACCGTTGGTGGTGACGATCCCTTCACCGACGCGGGCGATAATCGTCTCCTCTCCGGCTCCGCCCACCAACCGATCAATATTGGCCCGAACGGTGACCCGGGCTCGCACTTTCACTTCGATCCCGTCTTTCGCCACAGCGGAAACTACCGGGGTCTCAATCACCTTGGGATTGACGCTCATCTGCACAGCTTCCAACACATCCCGCCCGGCCAAGTCGATGGCGGCTGCCCGTTCAAACAGCAGGTCGATATCCGCCCGTTGCGCAGCGATCAGGGCGTCGACCACCCGATCCACGTTTCCACCAGCCAGGTAGTGGGTCTCCAACTGTTCAATACTCACCTGAAGACCCGCTTTCCGCGCTTTGATCAAAGGGTTGATGATGCGAGCGGGAACAATCCGCCGCAGGCGCATACCGATCAGTGTGGACAACCCGACATAAACACCGGAAGCCATCGCGGAAATCCATAGCATAATCGGAACAAACGTAAACAGGATAGACAGAGCCACAATCGCAACAACTGCGATAAACAACAGCGATAGCATCTAATTCCTCCTTGATATTATGTAATCATTCTCCCTCTTTCAGAGGGCGCACCACGACACGGATACCGTGGACACCCACCACCTCCACCGCTGTTCCGGCAGGGATGAATCCGCCTTCACTTACCACATCCTGTCGACGGCCGTCGATCAGCGCCGAACCGGAGGGACGAAGAGGTGTCAAGGTTTTTCCCCGCTGTCCCACCAGATCCCGGCGCTCTCTCCGCGGGATGTACCCGTTCTGGTTGGTCTGTACATCTTTTAGCACAAACCTCTTCCACACTCCCCGGGCTCCGAAGGTTCGGATGGCGACGGCCAACCCAACCCCCGTCACCAACAGCGCGATTACCAGCGCCGTCAGGCTGAACACCTTGTCCTGGGCGGCAATCACTACCGATGAAGCCAGGGAAATAAGGCCGAGTACACCGAAAATGCCGAAACCGGAGACGAACAATTCAATCAACATCAGAATGAGACCGACAGCAAACAGAACCAAACTTTCTGTGCCGGCAAAACCGGCCAAATAATGACCGAAAAAATAGAGTCCAAAAGCCCCCAGCCCAATCGCACCGGGAATCCCGAAACCGGGAGTAAACACCTCGATCACAAGACCGGCCAACCCGATCATAAACAGAATCGGGATCACATAGGGGCTGGTGACAAACCGGGCCAACTTTTCACTGGGGGTCATTTCGACCGTCACCCGATCAGAAACCGAGGCATGAAGGGTTTTTAAAACCTCACCATCATTGGTCACGATCTGTTCTGCCATCTTCTGTTTGACGGCCTCTTTCGCAGACAGACTGATCAGTTCGCCCTTCTCTTTTACGCCCTCGATCACCAGCTCCCGGTCGACCATGCCGGCGGCAATATCGGGATCACGGTCAGTGGCTTCCGCCGCTGCGCGCATGTTGGAAGCCCAGAAGGCAACGGTTTTCGGATCTGCTGTTTTTCCGTCGAGAGTTCGCGGCTCCGCCGCCCCCATCGCACTCCCAGGGGTTAGCAAGATGCGATCGGCATTGAGTGCAATATAGGAACCTGCCGATATCGCCTCCCCTTTGATATAAACCGTCACCGGAATATCGGAACTGCGAATCAGCTTTCCGATATCCAAGGCGGCACCCACATCACCGCCTAGGGTATCCATTTCCAACACGATCGCTTTGGCTCCCGCCTGTTCCGCCTCCTCGAAAGACCGTTCCAGAAAACGGAACAACCCCCGTTCTACTTCCTGTTTCACCGGAACCCAGTATACCGCCTTCCCGCCGGAGTCCGCTTCGGCTGCAGGTGTAGGCGTCAACAAAGCGAAGCTCATCAACCCGATCCAAAGTAACCATCCTGCGAACCCGAGTCGCTGCATCAGTCACCTCCCCCTGTCCCGTCGATGGCCGGTCCATCTGGTGACAAAATCCGACCTCCTCACCAATATATGGTTTAATGACGTTGATGACAACCTTTATTTTGAAACAAACTCTTTAAAAAAACACAGCGTGCATGACGCTGTGTTTATGAGAGCTCTTCCTGAACCATCCGGTTGACCCGTTTGCCGTCGGCTCGTCCCTTCACCTTCGGCATGATCGCCTTCATTACCTTACCGATATCCGCTTTGGAAGAAGCGCCGGTTTCCTGCACTGTCTCCCGCACCATCTCCTTCAACTCCCCATCGGAGAGCTGTTCCGGCAGGTACTTTTCCAAGATGGCGATCTCTTCCCTTACCTTCTCGGCGAGGTCCTCTCTTCCCGCCTGTTCAAATTCTTGAAGGGAATCCTTCAGCTTCTTCCGCTCTTTGGAAATCAAATGGAGCGCTTCCTCCTCACTGAGAGGGCGCTTCTGGTCGATCTCCTGGTTTTTCAGAGTGGAACGGACCATCCGGATCACGGAAAGGGCCGTTTTATCCTTGGTTTTCATTGCGGTTTTCATATCTTGATTCAACCGCTCGATCAGGGTCACTTGGACCTCCACCTCACACGATTATCTCCGTTTCCGAGCTGCGTCGGATTTCCTTTTACGCTTAACGCTGGGTTTCTCGTAATACTTGCGCTTCTTCACTTCACGCATCGTCCCGTCTTTGGCGATGGACTTCTTGAAGCGGCGCAGCGCCTTATCCAGCGTTTCGTTTTTACGAACGTGAACTTCCGCCATGGTTATCCCTCCCTCCGCGGGCTTAAGCCCGGGTTGAACCGCCGGGATGATAGAGATCCCTGAAAAGACCGATGCAGAACGGTTCCCGAGAGAGGAACAACGCGTACCCTGCACCTGAAACGTCCTTGCGGCACCAAGGAAATATTCATACCCGATGCGTCGGGATTTAAAACACGTCTATTATACTATACGCCTGAAATATGTGTCAAAGAACAGAGTTTTCAACCTGGAGGCCAGGTTAATGCACGCCCCCCGAGCAGGTGGAAATGAATGTGGTGGACGGTCTGCCCACCTTCTTCGCCACAGTTGTTCACGATGCGAAACCCTCGGTCGGCGAGGCCGTGCTCCTTGGCCAATTGGTTGATCACAGCGAAAATTCGGCCCATGAGCGCACCCTCTTCTTCGCCGATCTCCCGCACGGACGGGATGTGCCGCTTCGGAATCACCAAAAGATGCACAGGAGCTTGTGCGTGAATATCCTTGAAGGCTAACACGGCATCATCTTCATACACCTTCTCCGAAGGCATACTGCCTTCCACAATCTTGCAAAAAATGCAATCTGCCATCGCGATCCATTACCCTCCCTTCGGTTGATCGTATTATATCAAAAAATAACGACAGGAGCGAAAGGTCTCGAAGAATCGGCGGCTGGATCACCGCCCCGAAAAAGGGAACATATAATGGGGTACAGACATCTCGGAGTGCCGAAAAGGAGGAGCATACCTTGAACATAGAGAAGGAGCCGCTCCGTCAGTTGATACGGCAAATGGTGCGGGAAGAATGGGAACGGATCAGACGGGAGGGAAATCACATCCATCCCGTTGCCGAATCAGGACGGGCCGCACCGCCGCACCGGGCCGTTTTTGGTTCGCCCCAACCAGCCCCCAAAAAGAAAGGACGAAATCGTCGAAAGCCCACGGAGAAAAACACCCCTCTCATCCCAGACCTCCTTGTGGACCCGCCTCCCTACTTTCCTGGCCATGATTGTTACTGAGCACATGAAAAGCCTCCCTTTGATGGAGGAGGCTTTTCACAATGCTTTTCCATCCCGGTTTGTCATGCCTGTCCCTTCCTCTCCATATACATGGAAACAGGCGAGGAGGCAGTGCGATGAAAGAGATCGTCATCCCTTTTTCCACCGGTTTGGCCATCTTTTTATTCGGGATGCAGCTGATACGGATCGGTCTGGAAGAAATAGCGGCTCATCGAATGCGAATCTTTTTGTTGCGTTTTACCAAAACCCCGTGGCGAGGCTTTTGGACGGGCATGGTGGCTACTTTTTTCTTACAGAGCAGCAGTGCAGTCACGGTTCTCACCATCGGGTTTGTCCATGCGGGACTGATCCCTTTCACTCAGACCGTCGGCGTCATTCTAGGTACCAACATCGGTACGACATTGACCACGGAGATTTTAGCACTCAAAGTGGAAGACTTTGCGGTGCCGATGCTGTTGGCCGGCGGTCTCCTCTATACGATTCCCAAGAAGAAGGGAGCTGCGCTGGGACTGGTCATCGGAGGTTTCGGCTGTATCTTCATCGGCATGGATGCGATGCAGTGGATCGCTGAACCGCTGAAGGATCGGGGCTGGATCGCCGCCTTGTTGGACAGCGGGTACAACCCTCTCTGGTCGGGGATCCTTTCCGGGATCCTGTTGACGGCACTCATTCAGAGCAGCAGCGCTGCCATAGCCATCACCATGGGTTTTTTCGCCACCGGCATGATCCCTCTCCAGTTTTCCATCGCTGTCGTTTTAGGCAGCAACGTGGGAACCTGCATCACCGGCTTCCTCGCTTCCATCGGGGCCGGACGGACCGCCAAACAGGTGGCGTTGGCCCACTTGCTGCTCAACCTGGGAGGATTGATCCTGTTTGTCCCCTGGGTGGGATCCATTGCCGCCATCGCCCCCTGGCTGTCACCTCATCCAGCGGCCCAGATCGCCCATATTCAGACCTTGTACAACGTGATCTGTTCGCTGTTTGTGTTGCCTTTTGCCCGAAACTTTGCCCAGGCTGTCTCCCGCCTGCTACCCGAGGGCTCCCCCTCATGGTCCGGGGGCCGGCAAACCCATCCGCTTTTGCGATGGCATCAATAGGAGCTGGTGCCCTCTGTTCCGGTAACGATCGCCACACTGGAACTGGCCCCCAACCGGGTGGCACCTGCCTCTATCATCTGTTCCGCTGTTCTCCGGTCGCGAATCCCTCCTGAAGCCTTGACCCCCAGCTCGGGACCGACCGTATCCGCCATCAGCCGGACCGCTTCCACCGTCGCCCCCCCGGGACCGAACCCGGTGGAGGTTTTCACCCAGCTCGCTCCTGCCGCCTTCGCTTTGTTACAGGCGATCCGGATTTCATCCTCGTTTAAGAGACCGGTTTCCAAAATCACTTTAACCGGAACACCCTCCGCCGCTTCCACAACAGCAGCGATATCGTTTCTCACCTGATCGATGTCCCCTGATTTTAGCGCTCCGATATTCATCACCATATCGATTTCTCCAGCTCCGTTTTTGATCGCTTCCTTTGTTTCATGAGCTTTTGTGTCGCTGGTGGTGGCACCCAGGGGAAAACCGATGACCGTACATACCTTGACACCCGTCCCTTCCAGCTGTTCAGCCGCCCGGGCCACCCAGAAAGGATTGATACAGGCGGAAGCAAATCCATATTCCTTCGCCTCTTTACACAGCCGATCAATCTGATCCAAGGTCGCTTCCGGTTTCAACAGAGTGTGGTCGATCATAGCCGCCAATTTGTTTCCATTCACGTCTCATTTCCCTCCTTCGCCTTTGTCCGGAGCCCCAGACGTTGAAAAGCTTTCAACAAGACTTGGTGGTTGTTGTCGTAACCCTCGCGCTGTTGCCGGTTCCAAGCCTCCTCCGGTGACAACCACGCCACCGACGCGATTTCAGACAGCTGCGGAGTCGCTTGATTGTTTTTTGCACTTACCAGATAATAATGAACCTGCTTCTCCACATCGCCGTGATCGGGATGAAAGTAGTGATAAGTGATCACCTCCAAGGGTTGTTCGATGGTCCCCCGGATCCCGGTCTCCTCCTCGATCTCGCGTAGAGCCGTCTGTTCAAAGGTTTCACCGGACTCTTGTTTTCCTTTGGGCAAGGTCCAGCGGGAATAGCGGTCTTCAATCAAAAGAATAGAGCAGGTATCGTTTACCCACTTATATACCACGCCTCCTGCGGATACCTCTTTCACGCCGGTGTTCACCCCTTTTTTATGCTGTGGCACCACTTGTGACAAACCGTGCGAACAGATTGTAGCATACCCTGTCCGATCCGGCACCCCGATTCTCTTTCCGGATATTTTTCCCTAGATCCTTGTTTCAAATCGTGACAAAAAAGTTGCAAAAAGCGAGGCATCGAGGAAGTGTTACCTATAATCCATCTCTCGGCGGCCTCAGCTCCTTTTTTGTGTCAACCATTCCGTTGCAAAATCGACCGCCTCCCGGAGCGAAAACAGCCGGCACTCCGCTTGACCGACCCGGCCCATTCGCACGTTCTGCTGCTGTTCAAAGGCGATCCCGATCGCTTCAAACCACTCGGTTTCGTGATCGATATCCCGGTAGGTTTTCCAGACTCGCTTGCCCGCCTCGTTCACCGCAGCCCCTTCCTCAATCTCAACCCCACCTGGAACACGGTATTCGGCCAGATGAAAACAGGTGTTGGTCGCGTAACCGGTGCCGATGAACAGCACCTGTGCATCCTTGTCGTACAGCCTGGCCAGAGGGGACTCTTCTCCCAAACTGTTGCAAAGGGGATGATCTTGGATGATCGGTTTCGCTTCCTTTCCCCAGGCCGCAAAAGAGTTTTTCGGATGATCGCTCCGGATGACCCCGGGATAGGTGCGAAACCGCTCCGGCACCTGCCCCATACCGGCTGTGGGCGTGGTGCGGGTATCATAAGCGGGCATCCCCTCCCGAAGGAGAGACCACCAGGTGGTCGGCACCGGTGGATGATCCCAATGGACAGGATCCGACCAGTACGGGGACTGGGTCGGCATCACCAGCGTCCCTTCCGGAGTAAGAGCCTCCATCAACGCTTCCACCACCGTGTTCGCCCCTCCCACCACATAACCTAGGGAAGAAAGGGAGGTATGTACCATGATGGTATCGCCGACACGGATTCCCAGGTTGGAAAGCTCTTCTGCCAACTGCTCTCTCGTATAGGGACGGTATGTACGTTGGATCACGTCCTCTTCGGTCATGAGACTCCCCCTCTCACAGCTCTTTCATATCCACCAGCACCGCTTCCACGGCGCATTGGGGGGAACAACATTCCCCTTCTTTGTTTTCTTCATCTAGATAGATTCCCTCAATCCCCAACTCCTGCCGTGCAGAGTCTTGCGGATTAAAATGGTGGCCGCAGACGGCGCAGCTTTTAAGCCGAGGTGTTTCTTCCAGCAACCGGACCAATTCCTGAATCTCTTGTTCTCCCAGGGAGAAGTGCTCCACGGCAAAATGGAGAAACAGCTGCTCGTTTTCAAAGAAACGGACATCTTCCTGCACATAATTTTTCTCGCTCCAAAAGGCCCACTGGCCGTCGGACAGATGCGTCATGTGATATCCATCCCCTAAGGGAGTGGATGAATCTTTCAATGCTTCAAAGGTTCGAAAGTGAAGTTCGCCAGCCAGATTTTCCAAGAGCTCGTCGTCAACCTCCTCCAATACATCCTTCCAATCGATCTCATCCAATGCCTCTTCCCAATCCCTGAAATTTGCCATCATTCTCCTCCTTTACTGTGATGTGTTCCGCCTGATGAGGCGAATCTTCGAAGCTAATAAGGTTATTTCCAAGTATAGAGGAAATTTTTCGATCATACAGCTTTTTTAAAAGAAAAAGCCGCCCGCTCGGGCGGCGTATCCGATCCCTTCCGTTTGGTCAACCCGCCTTGTACGGACGGGGAACTTCATCCATGGTCCGGACGAAGGTTCCTTTGCAAACCTGGGAACTGGCTTCATCCAGGCGAACGCGGCACACCTGTCCCACCAGGTCCGGATTGCCGGGGAAGGCAATCTGAAGATAGTTGTCCGCATGTCCCACATAAAGCCCGCTTTCCGGGTCCTCTTTATCGAGGTGTTCCGGGATCACTTCCAACACCTCGCCGACATAACGGGAAGCATAGGCATGGGACAGACGGTCGGACAGCTCGATCAAACGGTTTACCCGCTCCTGCTTCACTTCCGCCGGCACCTGATCCTTCATCCGGGCTGCAGGGGTACCCGTGCGAGTGGAGTACGGGAATACATGGATCTTGGAAAAGCCCAGTTCCTCGATCAGGCGGTAGCCGTTTTCGAATTGCTCATCGGTCTCTCCTGGGAAACCGACAATCACGTCCGTGGTGATAGCGACACCAGGCATGGCCTGATGGATGTGCTCAATCTTACGGCGGTATTCATCTACCGTATATTTGCGGCGCATCCGCTTCAATACCGAGTCGTCCCCCGCCTGGAGCGGAATGTGCAAATGGCGGCACATCTTGTCGGAACGGTTGAGCACTTCGATCACCCGCTCATCGATCTGGCTCGCTTCGATGGAACTGATGCGGATCCGCTTCAGCCCTTCGATCCCGTCCAGATCCCACAACAGGTCGGCTAGTTTATAATTCTCGAAGTCCTCCCCGTATCCCCCGGTATGGATACCGGTTAACACAATCTCCTTGTATCCGGCATCCACCAGCTGCCTGGCCTGCTGCATCACGCTTTCCGGTTTACGGCTGCGAAGAAGTCCCCGCGCCCAGGGAATGATGCAGAAGGTACAAAAGTTGTTGCAGCCTTCCTGGATCTTTAACGAAGCTCGCGTCCGTTCGGAGAAGGTGGGAACGTCCAGTTCCTCAAACTCCCGGGTCTTCATGATATTGTTGACAGCGTTTACCGGCTGTCGGCTGCGCAAATGTTGTTCAATATACTCGGGCAGCTTGTCGCGACCCTGAGTACCAACGACCACATCGACTCCGGGGATCTCCAGGATCTCTCCGGGAGAGGTCTGAGCGTAACAACCGGTTACCGCCACAACTGCTTCCGGGTTTTTGCGAACGGCCCGGCGGATCATTTGACGGCTTTTACGATCCCCTGTATTGGTCACCGTACAGGTATTGATCACATAGACATCCGCCTTCTTATCAAAATCGACTTTTTCATATCCTTCACGCTGAAACAGCTGCCAGATGGCCTCGGTTTCATAAGCGTTCACTTTACATCCCAATGTGTGGAATGCCACCGTGCTCACAGTGGCTCACCCCCTAACTCTCCGCTAGAATATAAAATGCTTGCCAAGATGGCCAAGGGCGCCGTCTCCGCCCGCAGGATTCTCGGTCCCAAATGGGTCGGTACCGCACCAGAGGCAACCGCGTCCTCGGCTTCTTTTTCCGAAAAGCCTCCCTCCGGTCCAGTCACCACCAACAGGCGTTGGCGATCCTCATCCTCCAGCACCTGCCCTAGCGGCCGGCCTCCCTTTTCATAGGCGAACAACACCTTGTCATAGGAGGAAAAACGGGCCAACAGTTCCTTCCACGTCAGCGGGAGCTCCACCTGAGGGATCATCCCCCGCTGGGACTGTTCGGCAGCTTCCTTCGTAATCCGCTGCCAGCGGGCCTGTTTCTTCACTGCCTTTTTCTGGTTCAGCTTAACCACAGTCCGAACCGAAGTAAACGGCAGAAAGGAATGGGCGCCCAGTTCCGTCCCTTTTTGGAGCACCCATTCCGGCTTATCCCCTTTGGGCAGGGAGAAGGCGATGGTGACGCAGACATCGGGTTCCCCCCGGGAAGGCGTCTCCTCCTTAATTTGGCACAAAACCTCTCCCTCTGCCACTGATACCACTTCAGCCACATAGTCGGTCCCTTGACCGTCACAACAGACCAAGGGATCGCCTGCGGTCATCCGCATCACATTTTTGATATGATGAACATCGTCGCCGCGGATAGTGATCCGGTCCGCAACAATCGCATTGGGATCAACAAAATATCTTTGCATTGTTCACTCCTACTATCGTATCACGATCTGGCAGCCAGCGCCACCCAATCCCCTTCACGGAGACTTTTCATCACAGTGAGACCCGCATCGTGCACCGCTCGGACCACTTCCTTCTCTTTTTCCGCGATAATGCCGGAGGCGATGAAGACGCCTCCGCGGCGGAGCACCCGGGGAAGGTCGGCGGTAAATTGTAGGATGATCTCCGCCAAAATATTGGAAACCACTAGGTCTGCTGTCTGATCCACATCCTGGAGCAGGTCTCCCTCCCGGACGCGGATCCGGTGTTGCAAGTCGTTGAGACGCACGTTTCTCTCAGCATTTTCCACCGCCCGGGGATCCAGATCCACAGCCAACACGGTTTCCGCTCCCAACCGCGCCGAGGCGATGCTGAGAATGCCGCTTCCGCAACCGACATCGATCACCCTCTGTCCGGGTTGAAGGGTTTCCTCTAACAGCTTCATACTGAGCACTGTCGTAGGATGGGTTCCCGTTCCAAAGGCCATTCCAGGGTCCAGTTCAATCACCGTTTCCCCCGGTTCCGGTCGGTAGGATTCCCACAAGGGTTTGACCGTCAACCGATCAGTGATCCGGGTGGGATGATAGTACTCCTTCCATGCCTTCTCCCAGAACTCCTCCGAGACCCGCCGGGCCTCCACCTCAGCCGGACCGGGGTTTAACCCGTAGACGGTTAGGTTTTCCACCCGCTTCTTCAGCTTTTCCACCAGGGAGGGTTGGAAATCCTCCGCTTTGATATAACCGGCGATCCATAGCTTCTCCTCACCTGTCTCACTCTCTTCGGCTTCATCAAACCATTCCCCGTACTGGGATTCCCGATTTTTCAGAAGCGAGGAGCCCACTGTGGCCGTTCCCTGAGCACCCAGTTCCAATAAGAGGTTGAACACCGCCTCTTCCGATTCCGGCGCAGTCTGTACCCGCATCTCCACCCAATCCATGGGAAAAACACCCACCTTTCACCTAAAAAAGAACGGGCACACTGGCCCGTCAAAATCTGTTACAGGGATTCCCGTGAGGATATTCCTCTCATCAATCCCCGCTGAACGCCCGTTTCATTTTATCAAAAAAATTGCTGCTCTGCTCAGAGATGTAATCTCCGCTCAACCGGCCAAACTCGCGCAGGGCTTTCTTCTGATCTTCCGTCAACCGGGTCGGGGTGACCACCTTGATACGAATTCGCTGATCCCCCTCACCCCGTCCGTATAACCGAGGCACCCCTTTTCCACGAAGCCGAAATTCCGAGCCGGTCTGGGTACCGGCAGGAATTTTCACTTTGGCCCGACCTTGAAGAGTGGGCACGACCACTTCATCGCCGAGGGCCGCCTGGACAAAGGTGATTGGAAGTTCACAGGTGATATCGTCCCCTTCCCGTTTGAAGAACTCGTGGGGCTTAATTTTAATGGTAATGTAAAGGTCCCCGGGTGGTCCGCCGTTGATCCCCGGCTCCCCTTCTCCGGATATGCGAAGCTGTTTCCCTTCATCGATTCCGGGAGGGATATTGATGTGGATCTTTCTCCGTTTTTTCTCCCGGCCGGTCCCATTACACTGAGAACACTTATCCTTGATGATCTTGCCGCGACCACCGCAGTCCTGACAAACCCGCTTGTTGACGATACGGCCGAAAGGCGTGTTCTGAACCGTTTCCGCCTGACCCGTGCCACGACAGGTGCTGCAAGTTTCCGGCTGGGTACCGGGTTTGGCCCCGCTGCCGTGACAGTGATCACAGGTTTCCGTACGCGGAATGGAGATATCCATCTCCCGACCGAAGACGGCATCCTTAAAATCCACCGTCAACCGGTATTCCAGATCGGCGCCCTGCCGAGGAGCGTTGGGATTCCGCCGGCCGCCGCCTCCGAAAAACATGTCGAAAATATCCCCGAAACCAAAATCTCCGGCACCTGCGTCGCCAAAACCGCCGAAGCCGCCGGTCCCTTGACCGGCTGCGCCGGGATCGGCCGTTCCGAAACGGTCGTAATTCGCTTTTTTCTGAGGGTCCCGAAGCACCTCGTAGGCTTGGTTCACCTCTTTAAATTTCTGTTCCGCATCCGGTGATTTGTTTACGTCGGGATGATATTTCCGGGCCAATTTCCGGTAGGCTTTCCGGATCTCTTCGCTCGACGCATCCCGGTCGACTCCGAGAATCTTGTAGTAATCTTTATCGCTCACCGGACCACCTCCTTTTCAATATAGGGTATGAGCCCTGGATTCCCGCGGTTATACCGGAAAACAGGAGAAGGGGGAGGGGGAGGGGAAAAACCAAAGCCGGGGCCATGCCCCGACTTTGACTTCCCATCGGAGAGTGTCCTTATTTCTCTCCTTTCCGGTCCTCATCGTCGACCACTTCATAATCCGCATCGACGACATCGTCGCTCTCCTTGCTTCCATCCGCTTCTTGCTGATCTTGCTGCGCTTGCTGCGCCTGTTGGTAAAGCTTGACAGAGAGCTCCTGGACCACTTTTTCCAGCTCTTCGGAAGCCTGTTTGATCGCTTCGGAGTCGTCCCCTTCCAGTGTCTTCTTCAGTTTGTCTTTCGCCTCGTTGGCTTTTTCCAGCTCGGCGGCGTCCACTTTGTCCCCTAGATCTTTTAGGGTTTTTTCCGTGGTGAAAATTAGCTGATCGGCGTTGTTGCGGATTTCCACCTGTTCTTTCCGCTTCTTATCCTCTTCCGCATATTGCTCCGCCTCATTCACCATCCGCTCGATCTCTTCATCGGACAGACCACTGGAGGACTTGATGGTGATATCCTGGCTCTTGCCGGTTGCTTTGTCTTTGGCCGAAACGTTGACAATCCCGTTGCGGTCGATTTTGAAGGTTACCTCGATCTGAGGCACACCGCGGGGAGCCGGGGGGATGTCGGTCAGTTGAAAACGGCCCAGGGTTTTGTTGTCGGCGGCCATTTCCCGTTCCCCTTGCAGCACGTGGATGTCCACGGCGGTCTGATTATCGGCGGCGGTGGAGAAAATCTGCGATTTCTCCGTGGGTATGGCGGAGTTCCGCTCGATCAGTTTGGTAAAGACACCGCCCAAGGTTTCAATCCCGAGGGAAAGCGGAGTGACATCAACCAGGACCACGTCTTTCACATCATCGGAGAGCACACCGCCCTGGATGGCTGCCCCCATAGCCACCACTTCGTCAGGGTTGACGCCTTTGCTCGGCTCTTTGCCGGTCAACTTCTGGATCGCTTCCTGAACCGCCGGAATCCGCGTCGATCCGCCCACCAGGATGACCCTATCGATCTGGTTGGGCTCTAATTCGGCATCCTTCAGTGCCTGTCGGGTGGGGCGCATGGTCCGTTCCACCAGATCAGAGGCGAGCTCTTCAAACTTGGCCCGGGTCAAGGTCAATTCCAAGTGTTTTGGACCGGAAGCATCCGCTGTCAGGAAGGGCAGGGAAATGGTGGTGGTCAGCACACCAGACAAGTCTTTCTTCGCTTTTTCCGCAGCATCTTTGAGGCGCTGCATAGCCATCCGGTCGTTGGAAAGATCGATTCCGTGTTCTTTTTTAAATTCCTGCACCAGATGATCGATGATCACTTGGTCGAAATCGTCCCCGCCAAGCTTGTTGTCGCCGCTGGTGGCCTTCACTTCAAACAAGCCGTCGCCGATCTCCAGGATCGATACGTCGAAGGTGCCGCCTCCCAAGTCGAAAACCAGGATGGTCTGATCTTCATCCTTTTTGTCAATTCCGTAAGCCAGGGCTGCTGCGGTCGGCTCGTTGATGATCCGGAGCACTTCCAGGCCGGCGATCTTGCCGGCGTCTTTGGTCGCCTGGCGTTGGCTGTCGTTGAAGTAAGCGGGTACGGTAATCACCGCTTGATCTACTTCCTCACCTAAATAGGCCTCAGCGTCCGTTTTCAGTTTTTGCAATGTCATCGCGGAAATTTCCTGGGGCGTATATTCTTTTTCCCCGATCTTCTCTTTATGGTCGGTTCCCATATACCGCTTGACGGAGCTTACTGTGTTATCCGGGTTGGTGATCGCTTGCCGTTTGGCAGCGTCGCCTACCAACCGCTCACCGGATTTGGAGAAACCGACGACGGACGGCGTGGTGCGTCCCCCTTCGGCGTTGGGGATGACCGTGGGTTCACTCCCCTCCATAAATGCAACACACGAGTTTGTCGTTCCAAGGTCGATTCCGATCACTTTTCCCATCGATGTAGTACCTCCTTATTAGACTCCTGCATTTTCAAATAGCACTTCAAATTATGGTGGTGACATCGTTCATGAGCTGACTTTTACCATAGAAGGACGGATCACCCGGTCTTTATACCGATATCCTTTTTGAAGCTCCTCCACCACCATCCCCGAATCCACCCCATCGACTTCCACTTCCATTACCGCATCGTGCTCGTGGGGATTAAAAGGTTGGCCCTTCGCCTCAATCTGCGACAGCCCATGGGTTTCAAGGGATTGCAGCAGTTGACGATACACCATTTCCACTCCCTGATGAAGCGACTTGGCATCTTCGCTGTCAGCACCGGCCTCCAGCGCCCGTTCCAGGTTATCCAATGCGGGCAACAGCGACTCCACCAAGGGGACAGCGGCATATCGGACGGACTCTTCCCGGTCTTTTTTAGCCCGTCTCCGAAAGTTTTCCAGTTCAGCCGTCACGCGATGGACACGTTCTTCGTTTTCTTCGGATTCCCGCTTCCACTTGGCTGCCTCTTCCTTGGCCTTTTCCAGCTGCTCCTCCAGCAGTTGAAAGACCAGTTCCGGGTTTTCCGGCAACACCTGTTCTCCTTCGCCGGCCCCTTGCTCCTCAGCCGGTTCCTGTTCCTCCGTCGAATTCGACGAGGTTTCAGGGGTATGTACAGGCTCCTCCTGCCCTTGAGCCACTTCCTCCTCATCCACCCCGCCTTGTTTCTCCTGGTGTTCCTGCTTCAACTTCTTCCGGGCTTCTTTGGCTTTTCTCAATTCCCGCGCCGTCACGGGACGGCGCGGTTCCTGATCGTGATTCATTTCCTTGGACGTCATGGTCTCACCTCAACCTTTCCGCTTCCGCGCGTCTCATCTTTACCACCGTGTGAATCCGCAGGATGGCTGTGCTGACTTCTCCCGCAGCTTGCAAGGCATGGTATTTTACCGGGAGGGGATCGACCACCCCCATATCCACCATGTCAGAGACCACGCCTCGATCACAGTCGAGCCCCAGTGAAGAAGAGGATTGCCTCCATTGCAGCGCCTTCACCTCTTCCACTTTTTCGAGGGGGTTGAAGCCAGCGTTGGAAACCATCTGAGCCATCGGACGGTGCAAGGCGGCAGCAACGGCGGATACACCGTACACTTCCATGCCTTGGACCGTATCGCCGAAAGCTTCCACTCCCCTAGCTAAAGCCAGTTCCACTGCGCCACCGCCGGGCAGAAAACCTCCGCGGACAGCTGCCTGTACCGCAGCAGCCGCATCCTTGGCAATCCGTTCCCGCTCCTCGACCACTTCTTCAGTAGCCGCGCTCACTAAGATCGTGGCAAAGGGTTTCCCATGTCCCCCGGTAACCCGGAACCAGCCCAGCCGACCGCTGTCTTCCACCTGTTCACACCGGCCGGTTAAAGAAGCCAACTCCTCACGGGACCGATTGAAGCTGGTCGGCCTCAGCAGCCGGGCTCCAGTGTACTCAGCAAGACGGTCCAAGTCCTGCCGATTCACCTGATGGGCGACGCGGATACCAGCCTCTGTCAACCGTTCATCCGCTTGGGGATCAACCTCCCCTTCCACGGCTATCAGCCCAACATCCAAATCGATCAGTTTCACGATCAACTGCTCAAATTCCTCTTTCAGCTTTTCCTGCTTGGCAAACCCGGCGTCCGTGGACAGAGATCCTTCATCCACCCGTTCTGGCCGAAGATCCCCCGCCACCGGCAACACCCGGATCTCCGGGGCGGGTTCAGGTGACTTCAGGTTCATTTCCCTGCGAGGAATGAATAATCCAGCAAACACTTCGCTTTCCGCACGGGGATGAGCAACAACTGCATCGGAGAGGCGGAAGTCTTTGTCCAGGAGTTTTTTCCGTCCCACCAACATCGCCGCTTCAATCACTAATTCGGTGATATCTTCCTGTTCCCGACTCGCTGTAAATGCGATTCGCTGCAGCCACTCATCTTCCAGATCCCAGATCGGCTGAGCCATATCCTGCATCTGTTCCAAGGCATAACGGATACCGCGGCGAATCCCTGCGATCACTTTCGCAGCGGGCACGCCACGGTTCACTTGTTTCAGCCCTTCATCCACCAGGGCCGCGGCGAGCAGGGTGGCGGTGGTGGTACCATCCCCCACTTCCTCCTGCTGTGCCCGGGCAATCCCGGCAACCATACGGGCCGCCGGATGCTGGATCTCCATCCGTTTTAAAATGGTTACTCCGTCATTGGTGACAACCACTCCGCCTCGCTCATCCACCAACATGGTATCCAGTCCCTTGGGACCGAGGGTGCCCTGAACCGCCTCAGCCAACTCGCGAATGGCATCCGCGTTGGCGGAAAGGGCTTCCGGATACGGGAGTGAGTCCCGTCGCGAAGCGATCTTTTCTTCCTGAAACTCCATGGAATCCAGTCTCACCTTTCCTTAGGATAGACAACGCGGAAAATAGCCACCCGTTCAAACCAGCGAAACGTCGGTTCAGCCGTATATCCGCTGGAAATGCCGGGACAAGTTCCGGCTTAAAACGTCGAGAAGGGTGACCACCTTTTGGTAGTCCATCCGCGTCGGTCCGAGCAGACCAATCGTCCCGAGGGAACGTCCGTCGACGACGAAGGAAGCGGAAACGATGCTGCAGTTATTGACCGCCTCCAGCTCATTTTCATGACCGATGCGAACCTGGACACCGGTCTCCTGGTTGGAGAAGAGGCGGGCCACCGTATCGCTTTCCTCCAGGAGTTCCATCAGGACTTTCACTTTCTCCACATCTTTAAATTCCGGCTGGCTCAAAATGTTGGTCGTCCCGCTGGTAAAAATGCGCCCTTCCGCTTCCGTAGCCAAAAGCTGGTCAATCATCGACAGCAGATACTCATAATTCTCCACATGTCGGCTAAACTCTTCCAAAAGCTCCTTATGCACCGTCTGTTTCAGACGATGCAAGGGAACACCGGCCAATTTGGCATTGAGGAGATTGACCATCTGCTCGATATTGGTCAGGGATACACCTTCCGGGACCGTGATCCGCCGTTGATCCACATGACCCGTATCGGTCACCAGAATCGCAACCGCCATATGATCATTTAAGGGGAACACCTGCAGGTACTTCAATTTATTATCGTATAATTCCGGGCCCAACATGATTGAAGTATAGTTGGTGACGCGAGACAGGATCGATGCCGTCTCCTGGATGGTCTGTTCCACCTCATTCATCTGTGAGGCAAACAGCTCACGGATCATCATGAGGTCAGAACGGTTGAGATGCCTTGGGACCATCAGGTGATCGACATAATAGCGATAGCCGAATTGACTCGGAATGCGGCCGGCAGATGTGTGTGGCTGTTCTAGAAAACCCGTTTCCTCAAGATCGGCCATCTCGTTCCGAATGGTAGCCGCACTAAATCCAATGTCTTTTCGCTTGGACACCGTGCGAGAGCCTACCGGTTCGGCATGATGAATGTACTCATCCACAATGGCCCGAAGGATTTTCTCCTGCCGTTCGCTCAACATCTGCCTCCCCCCTTTGTTAGCACTCAACAAAAACGAGTGCTAAGTCTGTTTCATTTAAAGTACCAAACCCAATTTCCGTTGTCAACGGCGTCGCCACGCCTTAAACCGCCTCTCCAAGGAAGGCGGCAAAAACCTCGTTACCGAATAATAGACCCTGTTCCGTCAAGTGGTAGGCATCTTTCTTTTGTTGCAGTAAGCCTCGATGTTTAAGGGATTCTAATACGGGACCGAACACCGTCTCCGGTTCTTTGCCAAACCGCTTTTTAAACAAAGAACTGCTGACACCGTCAGCCAGCCGAAGCCCCAGGATAAATTGATTTTCCATCTCCTCATGAGTTGGAACCTGATGCGACTCCGCCACCGGTCGGCCTTCCCGGGTTCGGCGGATGTACTCGCGGACGCCGCGAACATTGGCGTGGCGAACTCCGCGGGCGTAACCGTGGGCTCCAGCTCCCAAGCCGTAATAGGGCTGGTTTAGCCAGTAGACGGAATTGTGGCGGCTTTCCCGACCGGGACGGCTAAAATTGCTCACTTCGTACTGTCGGTAACCCGCCTCTTTCATCCGCTTCCGAGTCAATTGATACATCTCTAGCTCATCATCCTCCGAGGGGAGGGGAAGTTTTCCTTGCAACAACTGGTGGTGAAAGCGCGTCCCCTCTTCCACCTTTAAGCTGTAGACGGAAAAGTGATCGGGGGCAAGCGCAATACCCCGCTGAAGGGATTCCTCCATATCTTCCACGGTCTGATCCGGCAACCCGAACATCAAATCGAGGGACAGATTGTCAATTCCGGCTGCTCGGGCCGCCTCCACACTCCGTTCCACTTCCTCGACGGTGTGCACCCGGCCGATTCGAGCCAACAGGTCCCGCCGGAACGTCTGCGCCCCGAAGCTGAGCCGATTCACTCCCCCTTGCTTCATAACGGCCAGCTTTTCCGGTGTCACCGTGCCCGGATTGGCTTCCACCGTAAATTCCTGGTTCGACGCGCGGCGGGGAAAGTAGGTTTGAATCGCGTTCATCAGCCTTTCCAGCTGATCGGGAGACAGAATGCTGGGAGTCCCGCCTCCGATAAAAATCGTCTCAATGCGGTCGGGAGGAATCTCTGCTACCGTATGGGCCATCTCCCGTTCCAGAGCTTCCAAATACTCATCCACCGGCTGTCCGTTTATCACATAGGCGGTAAAGTCGCAGTAATAGCACTTGTGGCTGCAAAAAGGGATGTGAATGTAGATCGCGCGCGGAGTCACTACGACACCTCCTTTTTAGACAATAATCCCGGTGGAACGGTGTTTTCGGGCTACGATTTAGAGTCGGAATCGTCCATCTGAAGCACGGCCATAAAGGCTTCTTGGGGCACTTCCACATTGCCGACGGACTTCATCCGCCTCTTCCCTTCTTTCTGTTTCTCCAGCAGTTTCCGTTTGCGGGATATGTCGCCGCCGTAACATTTGGCCAACACATTTTTCCGTTGGGCCCGGATCGTCTCCCGAGCAATCACTTTGTTACCGATCGTGGCCTGAACCGGGACTTCAAACATTTGCCGTGGAATCAGCTTCTTCAGCTTTTCCACCAGGGCCCGCCCCCGGTAGTACGCTTTTTCCCGGTGAACGATAAAGGAAAGAGCGTCGACGGGCTGTCCATTTAGTAGGATATCCATCTTGACCAGGTTGGAGGTTCGATACCCATCCAATTCATAATCGAAGGAAGCATACCCTTTGGTCCCTGATTTCAGTTGATCGAAAAAGTCATAGACGATTTCCGACAAAGGCAGCCGATAGATGATGTTGACCCGATTGGCATCCAGGTACTCCATATCCACATATTCACCGCGTTTCGACTGACACAGCTCCATCACGGCCCCGACAAAGTCATTGGGAACCATCATCGTCGCCCGGACGAAGGGCTCTTCCACATGGTCGATCTCCTGTTGGGCGGGCATATGGGTCGGGTTTTCAATCTCCAGCATCTCTTCGTCGGTCTTGTAGACCCGATAAACCACACTGGGAGCAGTAGTGATCAAGGGGATGTTATATTCCCGCTCGATCCGCTCCTGGATGATCTCCATGTGCAGAAGTCCCAGGAAGCCACAGCGGAAACCGAAACCCAGCGCGCCGGAGGTTTCTGGCTCATATCGCAGGGAGGCGTCGTTCAGTTCCAGCTTTTCCAGGGCCTCCCGGAGATCTTCGTAATCCCCGGAATCCACCGGATACATGCCGCAAAAAACCATCGGATTGATCCGCCGGTAACCGGGGAGTGGCTCTGGAGCGGGTTTGGTCGCGTCGGTGATGGTATCCCCCACCCGGGTGTCTTTCACATTTTTGATGGAGGCGACCATAAATCCGACTTCCCCGGGGTTGAGTTGATCCCGGGAAACCGGCTTCGGTGTAAACACGCCCACCTCCGACACGTCAAACTCCTTGCCTGTGGCCATCATGCGCACCTTCATCCCCTTGCGGAGCGAACCATCCACCACCCGGATGTAGGTGATCACCCCGCGGTAGGCGTCATAAACGGAATCGTAGATAAGGGCCTTCAATCGGGCATCGGGATCTCCCTCCGGCGGCGGCACCTTTTCCACAATCTGTTCCAGGATCTCTTCGATCCCCAAACCTTGTTTGGCTGAGGCTAACACCGCATCGGAAGCATCCAGCCCGATCAGATCCTCCACCTCCCGCTTCACCCGCTCCGGCTCGGCGCTAGGTAAATCGATCTTGTTGACCACCGGCAGGATTTCCAGATCGTTGTCCAAGGCCAGGTAAACGTTGGCCATCGTTTGGGCCTCCACTCCTTGGGCGGAGTCCACGATCAATAAGGCCCCTTCACAGGCAGCCAGGCTGCGGGACACCTCATAGGTAAAATCCACGTGTCCCGGTGTATCGATCAGGTTGAGAATATACTCCTGTCCGTCTTTAGCCCGATACGGGATACGGACAGACTGCAACTTGATAGTGATCCCCCGCTCCCGTTCCAGATCCATCGTATCCAGAAACTGATCCTGCCTCTCGCGGTCGGAAAGCGCTCCGGTATACTCCAGGATCCGGTCGGCTAGGGTGGACTTTCCATGGTCAATATGGGCGATGATCGAGAAATTTCGAATCCTCTGTTGTTCTTTGGAAAAATCACTCATGAACGTAGTTCCCCTCCTGAACGGAAAAACACGCGCAAAAACTGCATCTTGTATATTATAGCAATCTGCACGGGGCGGGACAACGAATAAAGAATCCACCTGCAGGAACATCTGCGAAAGGGGAGAGCTGAATCCTCCATAGAGTCTGACAACAATGCTCATGAAACACAAATCCCCCCGAAACCATTCCAGGGGGGAGCTTTCCTCATTGCAGCGCTTCTGCGATCCATCCGGCCACACGATCCATTATTTTACGGGTGGCATCTTTAATTCCGGTGCCGGTTTGGTTACCAGCCTGGGCCAACCAGCTGCCGCTGTTGGCAGCGGGCTTTTCCTCTTCTGTTTTCGGTTTCTCTTTTTTCTCTTTGTCCTCTTTTCGATCAACCACCACTGGACTTTCTGTTTCGTAGACGTGACCCAACACCGAAATCTCCACCTGCCCCTCATCTGGGGTGATGTGGACGGCACGGGGGGCGCCGGCACTGCCCTGCATCCGATGCATATTTTGTTCTGCTGTATCGATTCCGAGAAAAATCCCGAACAACAAGACCATCATGAGCGCCAATACCTGCACCATCAACCGCATCCTCATCACCCCTTTACCCTCATTGTTTTTTATCCACCGGCACAGCCTGGAAATGAACCTCTGCTAACGCCCGGGCCAAAGCTTCCGTCGTCCGGAAGGTCTCTTCAAAGCTGTTATCCACTCCGCCTACCTCCACCAGCATGCTGTTGGGAGAAAGAGACTGGTTGTACTCGCCGTTGCCCATGGCCCGGCTCTTTCGGAAGACGCCTTTGGATAAGCCTGGATACAATTCATCCAGCTTTTTGTGCATCTTGCGGGCCAGTTGTTCGTTTTTCTCCCAGTGTGGGTGGGCCGTCCCCACCACAAAGGCAACGCGGGCATAATTTTTGCCGTTGATCTCGGTGGTTGTTTTTTCCCGCCGCTGGGAATCCCGATGGAGATCGATGAAATAATGGAGATCGTCGTTTTTCTTCATCGCTTCCACCACGGTTTTCCGCGATGCTTGGTACATCTTGTTCCATTCCGCTTGATATCCTTCGTCGTGCACCTGGGCTCCGATCCCCAGTTTCTCCAAGTCCTTTCCCAGGCGATTTCCTACCCGAGTGATGTTCACCTTTGGGTCATAGGCTCCGTTGGGTTGGTCCGCCTCTAGCTCCGGAAGAAAGGATTCCGTAAAGTGTGTGTGATAGATAAACACTTTATCTGGGGTTTTGGAAGCTTGCTTTTTCTCTTCGGATCCTTTTTCTTGCTCCCGTTCTTCCTCTTTTTGCTTCTTCTCTTCCTCCTCTCGCTTTTGCTCTTTCTCTTTTCGATCCTCAGTGATTTCCTTCTGTAGATCGGAGGGCGGCGGTGATTCAATTGGAACGGAGGTGTAGTCCACCCCTTCCCCGGCCACTACAATCTCCGTATCAAACAGGGCAAAGCCCGGCAGTTCGCTTCCTAAAAAGGTCCGTGGATCCTTGGGATCGATGCTGGTCGCCATTTCGAAAAAAAATCGGGAAAAGCCCGGTGCTTCCGCCGCCTTTTCCATCGTGGACAGATAAGGGATCTCTCCACCCATCAAATACAGGAGCGTCTCCGTGGAAAAATGGGCAGTAACTCTCCCCAAGTCTGTGGAATGGGCGGTCCGTTTCGCCTGGATCATGGCAAATAAACCTGTCAATACAAAGATGACTGCCGTCCCCAGGATCAAGATGACAAATAACTTCCTGATGCGGGGCGTTGACATATTGAGTGTGGTAAATCCTTGGTACCGGTGCCTCATCCCCGATCCTCCCCTATCTCATTCTCTACTGCTGAATATATGAGAGAAATAGATAGAGTAGAACCGCGTTGGGAGAATCACCGTAAGCGGCTTTCATGGAGAGACCTTCGCCTAGCGGAAGACATCGATCATGGCACGCACCCCCATCCCCTGATTCAACTAGAATGGGTGGAAACGTTTTCCGGAGTGACCGCCTCGTGAAGAGCGCAGTTTAAGCCGTCAGCCACCACTTTGGCCATATCCCCAATGAAGGAGTCCACCTCTTTGGGGGTGACAATCAAATTCTGACCCAGAGGATTTAACACTTCGTTGATCAGCGAACGTTTTTCCTGGGAGTTCAAGGTGCCCACAATTCCGAGAAACTTTTCGCTCGCTTCCGGGGAAACATTTTGTGCACGCAATTCCTTGACACTAGCACGGTCCAAGGGGTCCAGCGGATTGGTGGGAGCGGTCTGGGTCATCTGTCGGTTGAGATGGGCAAGAACGAAGTCCACCGTATCATAGGCGATGGTAGCGGCATCGACCACGGTCGGGATCCCGACGGCGATCACCGGGATACCCAGGGTTTCCCGGTTGATTCCTTTCCGATTGTTCCCCACACCCGAACCGGGGTTGATCCCGTTATCCGCCACCTGAATCGTGGTATTCACACGGTTTAATGCTCTTGAAGCCAAGGCGTCGATAGCGATGACCGCATCAGGTTGCGTCTTTTCCACAATCCCGAAAATAATTTCGCTGGTTTCCATCCCTGTCAATCCCATCACACCGGGAGCGACGGCACTGACCGGACGGTATCCTGTTTCTACCTGTTCCGGCATCAATTGAAACAGGTGCCGGGTCACCATCAAATCTTTGACTACGAAGGGACCGAGGGCATCGGCGGTGACGTTTCGGTTGCCGAGTCCGACGATCAGCACGCTGTCATTGAGACCGATCCCCACTTCAGCGAGAAACTGCTGAAATTGATCGGCAAAGTGATTGGATACCCTTTTTTGTAGGCGGGAATCTTGGCTGCGAAGATCCGGAACTTCCAAGGTCAGATAGATGCCCGGCTCTTTTCCCAATTCCTCCGCTCCCTGACGATCCTCAATCCGGATCCAACTGGTGGTAATACCGTTCTCCTTTTGTTCGTCCATCTGAACGCCGGGAATAGCGCTGCCATCCCTCCGCTGTTCAACGGCCATGTCGTGGGCTTCCCGCGCCAGGTCCGTTCGAACTTCAAACCGTCCCAGATCCAGTTTCTGTCCGTTATCCTGCGGCTCTTCCGAAGCCATCCAGAACCAACCCCTTTTTGTGGTTTTGGTATCATTTTCCCCAGATGCGGCACCGATTTATTCCCTGGAAAGACGGTTCTCTTTTACCAGAGGGTGTGTTTTTGATTCCCTGTCATCTGTCATCTATAGAGCCATCAAAAAGAAATTTTAGAAATCTTTCAATAAAGACCTAAAAGGGAGAATGGTATGGCTAGTCAGGGCTTCCCATCCAAGGAGAGAAGCCCTATGCGAGGAAGACTTCAGTAAGCAACTGCTTCCTTTCCTAATAAGAAGAACATTTCCAGAATCACAAGACCTACCCCCATCTCTACCAGAGCATGCGGAGGAATGGATCTGCTATAAAAGGGCAAACCCTTATTCCCTACAGCACCTAGCACTGGAGAAACAGATTCGTGTAGGCTCGGAATAAGTGGGGGCACGAACATGATCTCGAGACGGCTTCTTTCTTGCTTTTCACCCTTCTGCGTGTTAGAATTTAGCGTGTTGCACGCAAAACGGGCGACCTTGACAAACCCATGGGAGGTGAACCAGATGCCCAATATCAAATCCGCGGTGAAACGGACCAAAACCAACACGAAAAAGCGGGAGCTGCGGATGACCCAAAAATCCGCCATGCGGACCTCGATCAAAAAATTTCTCGCCGCCGTCGACGCCGGGAATAAAGAAGAGGCCGGTCAGCTGCTGCGGGAAGCGAAGCGGAAACTGGATAAAGGCGCAACCAAAGGCCTGATCCACAAAAACGCCGCTTCTCGGCAGAAATCCCGTCTGGAGCAAAAATACAACGCTCTCAACGGTTGAATCTATTTTCCATAAAAAAACGACCCTTAGCGGGTCGCTTTTATTTTGTCTTTTTTAGCGACGGGGAACCAAGCCCATCGCCTCCTGCATGTTCTTAAGGGTCTCAGCTGACACTTCCCGCGCTCGCTGGGCCCCCTTGGCCAACACCGACTCCACCTCGCCGCTGTCCATCACTTCACGATAGCGCTCCTGCAGCGGCTTCAACACTTGGATGACTGCCTCGGCAGTATCCAATTTCAGATGGCCGTACCCTTTACCCTGATACTGTTCCACCAGAGAATCAACCGGCTCCCCGCTCATTTCACTGTAGATCCCGAGCAGGTTGCTGACGCCAGGTTTGTTTTCCGGATCGTAGGCAATCACATTCTCTGAGTCGGTAACCGCCCGTTTAAATTTCTTCACGACCGTGTCGGGATCATCCAACAGCCCGATTTGGTTGAAGGTGCTGTCGGCGCTCTTGCTCATCTTCTTCTCCGGGTTGTCCAACCCCATGATCCGGGCACCGGTCTTGGTCACTTGGGCATGGGGCAGGGTGAACACCTCGTCATATTCCCGGTTAAACCGCTCCGCCAGATCCCTGGTTAGCTCCAGATGCTGTGTTTGATCTTCTCCCACCGGAACCGTGTCCGCCTGATACAGGAGGATATCTGTCGCCATCAGCACCGGATAGGTAAAGAGGCCAGCGGTGACGCTTTCCGATCCTTTCCCTTTATCCTTAAACTGGGTCATCCGTCCCAGTTCTCCCATTCGGGCGACACATTGCAGCAACCAGGCCCCCTCGGAGTGATCCGGATTGTGGGATTGGATAAACAGGTTGCTCTTGTCCGGATCGAGACCCGCTCCCAGGTAGATTCCAGCCAGCTCCAGACTCCTTTTCCGCAGATCATCCGGATCCCGGGGAACGGTCAAGGCGTGAAGATCGACGATACAGAAAAAGCACTCCGCCTCTTCCTGCAAGGGGATAAACTGTTTCAACGCTCCGATGTAATTTCCTAAATGAAGGTTTCCCGTCGGTTGCATTCCGGAAAAAACGCGTTTCATCACCAAAACCTCTCCTTCTCCTAAAATAAAAAAACCCGCCCACTCTATTAGCGGGACGAGGATTCTCTCGCGGTGCCACCCGGCTTCGCCTACACAAAGGCGCGCTCACTGTGGATAACGACCGGTGGTTCCGGCCGGCTTTCCCCTTCCACAGGTTGGACCGGGTCGAAGAAAGCAGCTCCGAAGTCCATTCACACGAGGGCCCGACCGGCTCCCACCAACCGCCGGCTCTCTGGACGGACACCCGCTCGCGTTACTCTTCTTCATCATCGCCTATCGATATGGAATTTCCCAGTTGTATACCTTATCATATCCTTGGGCTGAATAAAAAGCAATGTCCTTTTGGTCCGGGAGCGTTATAATAAAAAGATAAATAAAACCTTCCTGATCGTTGTCCGAAGGAGTTATGAACATGAACCTTCATTTGATCCTGACGGCGGGCATGTTGACCATCGCCTGTGCGGTGATCATCATTCGACTTCGTTCCGCTCGAAAACCGACCAACACCAAAAAGATCATCATGCCCCCTGTCGGCATGAGCACCGGTTTTTTGATGTTTGTTTATCCTCCCTGCCGCATTCCTTTCACCTGGGGACTGGTTGCTTTTATCGCCGGGACTCTCCTCTTTGCTCTCCCCCTGATCCGAACCTCCCGCTTCTATGTGACCGATGGACAGGTTTACCTGAAGCGCTCCAAAGCCTTTGTTTGGATTTTGTTTACGCTGCTGATCATCCGGATATCGGCTCACGAATACTTGGAACAATTCATCACCCTGGAACAGACAGCGGGCGTCTTTTTTGTGCTGGCCTTCGGAATGCTCCTCCCCTGGCGATTAGCCATGTATATGCAGTACAAAAAACTGAAGGATCAAATCAAGACGACAGCGGTCGATTAACGGCCGCTGCGTTTTTTTAGCCAGTCACCCGTTCCGGGGGGATCTTGCCATCGGCTTGATCCCGCAACAAATATTTCAGGACGATTCCGCGGCTGTTTTTAGGAAGGGTGTTCGTCATAACCACGTCTTTCAGCTTATGCTCCGCTAGTCGACCACGGGCGTACTGCAGCACGTCATCCTCGGTCAGCTCCGATCCCGCCTTTTTAACCACGTAGGCCCTGGGAGCCTCCCCCGCTCCGTCGTTGACGCCGACCACTGCCACTTCTTCCACCTGCTCCATTTCCAGCAGCACCGCTTCCACTTGTGACGGGTACAGCTCTTCGTCACGGGTGCGGATCACATCGGGGGAGCGATCGATGATATACAGAAATCCATCCTCATCCAAGCGGCCGGCATCCTCCGTGTGAAACCACCCGTCTTTCATCAATTTGGACGTCGCCTCGGGATCCTTCCAGTATCTCGAAAACAGGTGAGGGCCTTTACAGACCACTTCACCCACCTCTCCCCGCGGGACTTCCTTTCCGGTCTCCACATCGACAATCCGGATCTCCCCCGCAATGCTTTTTCCCACTGATCGACAGGTATCCATTCCCATTTCCGGTGTCCAAAAGGTGATTGCCCCAGTACATTCACTCGCTCCGTAAATGAGCACGACAGGAAAGCCGAGGGAAATATATTGTTTGACCAAATCTTCCGGCGCATTGGACCCAGTACAAAAAATTTCCCGGAGGGAACCGGTATCCCATTCCCCTTCCATCACTTCCGGCAACATAAAGCTGAGCATCGGGGGCAGCGTCATCATTTGGGTGATTCGCTCCCGCTCCACCAGGTCCCAAACCTGGACCGGATGAAATTTGGGCATAAACACCGTGGTAAATCCCCACAGAGGCGCGGAGGTGATCGCAACCAGACCGGCGATATGAAAAAGGGGGATGGTGGCTAAATACCGATCCCGCATTCGAATGTCGACAGACATGCCGACGGCCGTTCCAGCAGCGAAGAAATTTTGATGGGTGGTGACCACCCCTTTCGGCGGCCCGGTGGTTCCAGAGGTATAAGTGAGAACCACCGGATCCTCCGGCCGAACCTCACATCCCGGTTCATGGTCCGGACGCTCCAAGAGTGCCGATTCAAAAGCCGGATTGAGCTTGTTATCCACACCGACACGGACCATCCGCTCCAGAAAAATCAGCGGCTCCATCTCCTCCGCCACGTCAGCAAACGCGTCCTCAAAAAAAAGAATCCGGGGCAAACTGTGTTCCATGTACCCTCTCAATTCTTCCGAATTGAGGCGCCAATTGAGCGGTACGGCGATCGCCCCCACCTTAGCTGCTGCCATCCATACGATGGCAAAGGGATGATTGGTCGTGCACAACAGCGCCACCCGGTCCCCTTTGCGGATGCCCAATTCCAACATAAAGTGGGCCGTTTGATTTACCCGCTGGTTAAATTCCCGATATGTATAACGAGCATCGGTGCCGACCACGGCCTCCAGGTCAGGGGAATATTCCGCCCGGTTTCTCAATATCTCCCCAATGGTATACATGGTTTTAAGCACCCCCATTCCGAGATCGATTGATCGGCTTTTTTAAGCTTCAATTGTCACTCTTCTGTCGTTCTGCTACACTCATTGTACGTCGATTTCACGTATCATTCAAGCGGAGGGAGCGTGGAACGGTGTCCGGAAAAGTAAAAACAAAACGAATCGACCTGCGTGTACCGGTTCAATTGTTGAAGGAAATCGAAGAGTATCAGCAAAATCAAGGGATTGCCACTCGTACCAGCGCCATGCTGGAGTTGGTCCGAAAAGGTCTGTCTGAAAACCGGAAAGATTGATTCCCTGATCGCACTGACACCCTTATCTCCTGTTGGCTTAGCCGAGGGTTCCCATCCTTTGAAGCTCCAGAGTTTTGAAGAGAAGAAACTTCACCTCCTCGTGTCGAATTTTCGGAAGATAAATCCATTCGAGGAGGTTCCTTCATTTGAACAAAACCGTACCGCGTCTGTTGGCTGCAACCGGTACCACTCTCTCTTGATCGGGTTGGCACCCGACCCTGCCTCAGCCCAGCCCACACTGGGGCTAACGCCGATGTCTTCCAGGAAAAAGGCGGGGGGGTTATATAGCATCATCGGCAACAATCAATACGATGAACCTTGGCTGGACGAATCCTTCGCCACATTCTCTGCTGCTCTGTACGACGGCGAGCTATTTGAATTAAACGTGCCACCCCACGAAACCCGGACTATCACTTATCTTCGCCGGTGTCCACCATCACTGCTAACGGCTCAAAGGGGATCGATGCCTACTATATATATGATCTACGATTACGGAGCCAGCACCTTAAATGACCTGCTGCCGCTTTCTGGTGGAGGCGGCTTTTTTCTGGAATGTGACGGGTAGAGAGATGCCCCTCTCCCTGGAATCGGGTATCGGATTATGGTGCGGAAAAATGTTGTACCCGATTGATGTTCATAAATTTAAAAATCGGATAATCATGTGGAAAACCACCCGTGGTTTCTTTCACTCTACGGTCAAGATAAACCGTTCCACAGCCAATGTTTTTTCGAGGCGGCCGGATTTGATCGCCTGATCCGTTTCGATCGCCTGGTACAGGAGCCGGCGCAGATTTTTCTCCGGATAGCTTTTTCCCTGTTGGAGAGCCAGTTTCACGGGATAAGGATGAAGTTTCAGCTGGGAAGCGATCTCCCGTTCCGACATTCCCTTGGCGGCCAAACCTTTCACCTGGAGCATAATGCGAAACTGACGAATAAGAAGTGCCAGGATACGGATCGGTTCTTCCCGGTTTTCCAAGAGATCGCGGAAGACGGCCATCGCCTCCCCGTTTTTTCGTCGGGCCACCCGGTCCACCAGTTTGAACACATCTTGTTCCAGGGTGCGGGGGACTAGCTCCGTCACCGTCTCCGGGCGAATGGTTCCGGATGAACTGGCATAGAGGGCCAGTTTTCGGGCTTCCATGTCCAACAGCCGCAAATCCGCCCCCACTTGTCGGATCAGGATGTCTGCGGTGTCCGGGTGGATATCGGCGCCGGTTTGCTTCAGTCGATCCGCCACCCAACGGTGAAGCCCCCGGGAATCCAAGGGTTGAAACACCCCTTCCCGAACCTGCTTTTTCAGTTCCTTGACCACTTTTTTCCGAGCATCTAGCTTCTCCGCGGGAACCATGATGACCAATACGTTGCTCTCTAGCGGCTGTTTTGCGTACTGAAGCAACTCCTCGGGACGGTGTTCCAGTTTCTGCTTTTCCCTCCCCCGTGCAGCAGTGAGAAACCAGGCATTTTTCCCCACCACCAACCGGCGGTCCCCAAAAAAGGAAGGAGTCTCCGCTTCTTGAACCAAAGCCTGCACCGGTACCTCCTCCAGATCGAGCACCGTGTGGTTCCAATCCCGATTTTCCGCAGAGGTTAGCACCTGTTCTTCCAAGTGGTTGAGCGCCTCTTCCATCAAAAAAGTTTCCGTACCGTAAAACAGATAAACCGGTGCAATCTGTCCCGCTCGGATCTCCTGCAGCAGTGTTCGCTCCATCTTTATGCCTCCGTCATGCAAGGTTTCTAACGAAAAAGCCCCGTTGTGGGCCTCATCATTTCTTTCCGTCGGTTTCTTCTAAGTGGATAATCTTTTCTTTTCCTCCCTCCGCAAATTGAATCACGAAGGTTTCCTCATCCATCCACTCGACCCGGATGGGCCTTTCTTCCTCCCAATTCGGAGACCGGTATTGTACCTCTCCTTCCCGATTCCGGACCAGGACGCGACGTTCCGGGGTAATTTGCGCGATGAAGCGGCCCTCCGGCGAGGGGACCTCCTGTGACCATGCTTGCCCCTTGGTGGAGGATTCTGAAGAGTGCAGGGTGGTGGATGTCTGGGCTGAATTTCCTCCCTTTTGGGTGGGCAAACCGCTCTCATTGGAGATGAGCCAGGCAGCTGCTAGCAAGACGGCAGCCGCTGCTCCTGTTAGCGGCCAAAACCGACGCCACTGCCGTACCGACAATGACTGTTTTTTCCCTGCGGTTTGTTTGCGGGGCTCCCTAGGCCCGGTCTGTTGCAGGATCCGGTCCGTCAGTGAGCAAGCCGGTTCCACCGGAGGCAACGCCGACAGCTCCCGATTCAGCGACCGCATGTCGGCGGCAAATTCGGCACAACCGGGGCAGAGGGATAAATGGTATCGCAACTTTTTCCCTTCCTCATCGGACAGTTCACCATCCAGATCCCGTTGGATCCATTCCTGCCAGTCACCGCAATTCATGGGAAAACACCGCCTTTTTGATAGTCGGACAGCCACAGGCGCAACTTCTTCCGACCCCGGTACAGATGCGACCTCACCGTATTGAGCGGCATCTCCATTGTCTCCGCGATCTCCTGGTATGTAAAATCGTGAAGATAACGAAGAACCACCGCCGTCCGCTGAAGTTCCGGAAGGCGACGGATCGCTTCCCGAATATCATGGGAGACCCCGGACCATTCCACCGGACTCCCTCTCCTGATCCCTCCCGAATCCCAAGACTCATCGAAAGGCAAGGTCTTTTTCCGTTTTCTCATCAAATCGATGGAGGTATGAACGGCAATCCGTTGGGCCCAGGTTTCCACCTTTGCCTCAAATCGGTATCCAGGAAGATTCCGGTAAATACTAAGCAGTGCCTCTTGAGCGGCATCCAACGCATCATGTTCGTTTCCCAGCATATAAAAGGCTGTCCGGTATACTGGACCTTCCAATTCCCGCAACAGGCGAACCAGTGCCTCCCGGTCTCCTTCCCGGGCAAGACGAATCCTATCCCCGTCGGCCAAATCGATCCCTCCTGCCTCAACAGACGGAACCTCCCCCAAAAACGTGGCTGTCCCATCTCGGTGAAGCTCCGTCAGCCGCCTTCCGTCAAAGTCATTGTACCACAGCCCACCCCTTATCCTGCAGAAAGCATCCTTTCCACTTTCACTCTGCTGGGGTGCCCAACATGCTAAACACCTTCCAGGATTGCGGGCGGATGCTGACGATGACGGCGCCGTTCAAATCAGTCCGCCAAATCCGGGCTCCCTGTGCCTTCAAGCGATCCAGCACTTGAGAGGAAGGGTGGCCGTAGCGATTGTTTCCGCCGACAGAGATGACCGCCTCTTGGGGTTGCACCGCCTGCAGCCACTTTTCGCCAGTAGAAGTGCGACTCCCGTGATGAGCCACCTTCAACAGATCCACCTGAGGAAGGTGCCAGCGCATCAACATGTCCTCTTCCCCCGCTTTCTCCACATCCCCTGTCATCAGAATCCGCCGCCCGTAAGCCGTCAACAGAAAAACGAGGGACTGGTCATTCCTCTCTTCCAATCGGCTCTCGCCAGCAGGATGTGAAGGGTGAAGAAACTGCCATTGTACCCCTTCCTCCAACCGATAAACGCGCCCCGGCTCTGGCACGAACACAGGAATCCCCTTCTCCTTCATCTTTCTCAACGATTGCGATTCCAATGGCCCTTTAGCAGGGGTCGAGGTGCGCAACACGCGTTTGACCGGAAAGCGCTCTGCCACCGCCGTCAACCCGCCAATATGATCCGCGTCACCATGGGTCATCACCATCCAATCGATTTCCCGGATGCCGCGGTATTTCAAATAAGGAACCAACACCCGCTCCCCGACATCGTAGGGTTCTCTCCTTCGTTGCCAAGGCTCTTTTTCCCACGGGAGACGACCACCCCCGTCCACTACGATCACCTGTCCCTCCGGAGTTTCAATCACCGCCGCATCCCCTTGTCCCACATCGAGAAAAGTAATCCTCAAGGCGTCTTCACTCCACATCCCCGGTTTCAAGGAAAAGAGGAGCAAAAAAAGGCAACAGGCGGAGGCTTTCCACCCGTGACGGGCCCGCCGCAGACCCCCGCCGGTAAAAGCCCAGAGGAGATACAGGGCGGCAACTCCATAGCCGGCCAACCACCATCCTGGCAACGGAGACCAAGAAAGACGGAGACGGTTCCATTGCGCCACCTGTTCCAGACCCGTGTGGATCCCGGACCAGATCCAGGTGACTGGTGCTGCCGGTAAGGCTCCTGCCCACTCATGGAAGGAACCCAAAACCAACGACAAAGTTCCCAAGGGGATCAACAAACCGGTCACCAACGGAACAACCAGAAAATTGACCCCCCAGGACAAGAGTGAAAACTCGTTGAAATGGGTGATCAATAGTGGAAACGCCGCCACTTGGGCCACCAGAGTGACGGCCAGCAGCTGATTGATCCGGAGCCATGGGGTAGGGAGACGCCGGCTGATAGGGCCAACTGCGAGTAATAACGCCGCCGTGATCACAAAGGAGAGTTGAAAACCCGCTTCCAACAATTGATACGGGTTCCACCACAGCATCAGCAAACAAGCCAAGCCGAGAAAGGAGAGGCTGTCTTTCCACTTCCCCAGCATGATCGCTAACAGGCCCAGTGCCGCCATCACACCTGCCCGCACCACCGGAGCCCCCGCACCGGTCAGTAACACGTAAAAGGGAAGGATGAAAATCGTCATCATCGCCGCTTTTTCCCGGGTGATGCCGGCCAGAGTAGCCGTTCCGTACACACAACCGACAAACACCCCTACATGGAGACCCGAGATGGCCAACAAGTGGATCAATCCTAGGGCTGTCAAATTTTTCTCCGCCTCCACCGGCACTGCATCCCGTTCCCCCAGGAGCATCCCTTTCATCACCCCAGCCGTTTCCCCAGAATAGATCCGATCTAACCGTTTACCCAACCACAGCCGAACCTCGTCGATTTTCCCCAGGAGGGACGGATCCCGGGACAGGATCTCTACCCTCCCCCAGTCCCCCTCTCCGGTCCAATGAATAAAGTGGCGGCGAAGATAAGTCCGGTAATCAAAAGCGCCGGGGTTGCGGGCTGGATCGGGACGCGTCCAGGTCATGGGCAGGCGGAGTTTTATCCCTCGCCGCAAGGTGGAAGCGGCCTGCTTTTCCTCTGCTGACCCAAGGCGCAGTTGAACCATAACCCGCTCCTTCACCCGTTGCAACCCCTGCCCATCATCGATGCCCCGGGTTTCAAGTTCCATTTTTACACGGTCTCCATCCACGACGGGAGTGGAAGCGACGGTTCCAGTCACCCTCGCCTGGTAAGAATCCGTGGTGGAGGAAAAAGGGAGAGTACTTTGATTCCCTTCATCGACCATACTGAACTGAGTCGCACCAAAAAAAAGAGCGGACCAGAACAACGTCATCACCAACCCCTGCAAACGGCGCAGGTAAATCACCCCACCGATCAGTAACACCAGGACACCGCCTACCGCCCATAGGAGAGAGGAACACTTCCAAGCGGCCTCGATCCCGATCCCGCAAGCCCAACCGACAGCCATCACCCATAACGGTCGCTTCATCCCGTCAACCTCCGCAGTCAGGATAAAACCCTTTTCTATAAAAAGGAAACAATTCCTTTTTCCACAAGAAAAAACCCTGCGTGTTTTACGCAGGGGTGAAAGATTACCCGTCAGGGACCGTTTCCGGGTCCGGGACCTCCACCGGGTTCGTGTCCGTTGCCGGGCCCGCCTCCGCCATGTCCGGGAGGAGGAAAGATGACGCCCCCTTCATCACCACCCGGTGGGCCGGGAGGCTGGGGCGGAGTCCCTGGATTGGGCTGCGGCTGATGGGGGGGCTCCTTCTTTTGATTCTCTTTTTTCTTTTTTTTCTTCTCCTCTTTCTTCTTCTCTTTCTTCTTCTCTTTTTTACACTCGAAACACTTAAAATCGTACCCCGGTTGTTTGGGGAAATCGGCACCGGTCACCAAGTTGGGATCGACGTTGTTCACCGCACGGAACATGTTGATCCACGCCTGCTTGGCCAGGAGATCGTTGCCGACCTGTCGGGGATTGTCATAACCGATCCAGGTTCCGAGCGCCACCTCCGGCGTGTATCCGATAAACCAGACATCCTTCGTATCATTGGTGGTGCCGGTTTTTCCCGCCAGATGGTAGCCGGAGAAATTACGGCCGATCCGTACACCAGTTCCTTTGCGAACCACATCTTTCAACATATCTGTGGTCCAGTAGGCGGCTTTGGGAGACATCACCTGCACCGGATCAGCTTTATGTTGGTAGATCACTTCCCCCTCAGGATTCTCGATTTTGCTGATTAAAAACGGCTCGTTAAACTTACCCTGGTTTCCCAGCATAGCGAAGCCCGACGTCATCCGCTGCACACTGAATCCGTAGGTGAACCCGCCAATGGCGACCGACTCTCCCATCCCCTCCGAAATGGGGAAATTCATCTTTCTCAGATAGTCGAGTCCCGTCTGTACGCCGACGGCGCGCAACACCTTGATCGCCGGGATGTTCATCGACGTCATCAACGCTTCCCTCGCGGTCATGGCACCGGCATATTTGTCGTTGTAATTCCGGTACACGTGCCCAGAGGTCCCCCGGGCGCGAAGAGGTTCGTCGATGATGACCGAATCCGGGGAAATAATCCCCCGGTCCAATCCCGGACCGTAATCCAATAAGGGTTTGATGGTGGAACCCGGCTGCCGGCGAACATCGAGTGCGTGGTTATGCTGGTTTTTCTTGTAATCCCTTCCCCCGACAAAGGCCAGGGTGGCCCCGCTCTTCACATCGAGCAACGTTGCTCCCACTTGGAGTTGATCATCACCGTAATCTACCTTGCGGGCCGCTTCATTCATCGCCTGATACAGTTTCGGATCCAGCGTGGTCGTAATTTTATACCCGCCGGTCAACACTTTCTGTTTATATTTATCCAGGGTATCACGATAGATCCCTTGTTCACTCAACTCCTGTGGATCCTTTCCGTCCGCTTTTAACAGGGCCTTGGCAGCTTCGTCCTCCACCGCCATCGTGATGTAAGGGTATTTTTGATAAGCGATCGATGTATCCTCGGAGGTATCGAGTGCTGCCTTGATATCATAGGAAGCGGCTTTCTTGTACTCCTTTTTGGTGATTTTCTTGTTCTCCACCATATTTTCAAGGACTTCCTTCATCCGCTCTTTCCCATTTTCAAGGTATTTGTCACCGCGGAAAGGGTTGTAGGCATTGGGCCGCTGAACCATACCGGCTATGTACGCTGCCTGTGGTAGGTTGAGATCCTTGGCATCCACACCAAACAGCCCCTGTGCGGCGGCTTGGACACCCAACATGTTGCGGCCGCTGGTGTTATTGCCGAAGTAAAGGCTGTTGATATAAGCGTTCATGATTTCTTCCTTGGAGAAAAACCGCTCCATCCGCATTGCCAAAAAAATCTCTTTGGATTTGCGTTCGATGTTCCGCTGTCGATAATCGAGAAACAGGTTTTTCACCAATTGTTGGGTGATGGTGCTACCACCCGTTTGCGTTTCGGAACCGGTCACCATCTGGAATCCGGCTCTCATAATCGACTTGGGGTTGATTCCATTGTGGGTAAAAAACTGTCGGTCTTCCGTGGAAATCAGAGCGTCGATCAAATGGGGACTCACTTCATCCATCGTCACCACTTTACGGTCCGCATCAGAGCTCAGCTTTCCGATCGGAGAATCGTCACGGAAGTAGGCCATACTGGTCTGTGTCCAACTGGAGATTTTCGCCCTCAGATCATCTTTAGCACGGACCGGCTCTTCATTGAGGAAGGATGCCACATAACCGGCTGTAGCTCCGACTGTAGCCATGCTCCCTAAAATAAATAGAGAAAAAAATACCAATAGCGTGAAAAGAGAACCCCTCAAGATCCGACGTTTCCGCTCGGGGGTCCACCTGGAAGCCCCGTTTTTCTCGGGGCGGATACCCTTTTTCATAGCCACCTCTCAACCCTCCTCCTGTCTAGAAAACATTGTATCATATGTTGAAAAATCCGGAGAGGTGGATGTGAGGAAAATTTGTGTATGTTGGCCGGTCTGTTATTAAAAAAAAGATTGCGGTTCTCACACCCCGATGGTAGCATATAACACAATTGCGCCGAAGGGGAAAACCCCATCGGGATAAGGCACATTTTTTGATTTGCGAGGTCAGGGTATAGTATGAAAGAAACATACTTGGAAAAAAGGGGGGGGGAACCCCTTGGTTTACCGCCTGATGAATCTGGGAACCATCATCATATCGTCACTTCTGATCGGCTTTGCGTTCAACATGTTCCTGCTCCCTCAGAAAATTTTAAGCGGCGGCGTATCCGGGATTGCGATGATTTTGGGGTTGCTGACTCCGTTCAACACCGGGACTTTTATCTTACTGTTGAATATCCCCATCATCATCTTGGGCTATCTGCGGCTCGGCAAACAGTTTATCTTTTACACTCTTATCTCTGTCGCCGTCACCTCCATCAGCATGCAGGTGATTCCCGAGAGAGGGATCTCCGACGACCCCATCCTCTCCTCCGTCTTCGGCGGGGTGATTGTTGGCGCGGCCATGGGCTTCATCTTCCGATCCGGCGCCTCCACCGGCGGTTTTGACGTGATTAGCATGGTGTTGAGCCAGAAGCGGGAGATGCCCCTCGGCTTGCTCATCTCTTTCATGAACGCCATTGTCGTCTTCATCTCCGGCTTTGTCTTCGACTGGGAGCTTGCCTTGTATACCATGCTCTCCATCTTTGTCACGGGGAAACTGGTGGACACCGTTCACACCCGCCATATCAAGCTCACCTTGATGATCATCACCAAACGGGGGAACGAGATTAAGAAAAATCTCCTCGCCAATCTGGTCCGAGGCATCACGGTGTTGGACGGAGAAGGCGCCTTCACGTCGGAACGGCGAAACGTGCTGATTACGGTAATTTCCCGCTATGAACTGACAAATGTCAAGCGGATCATCCGGGAATCGGACCCCCATGCCTTCGTCAACATCACACAAACCACCGATGTCATGGGTTATTTTCGGAAGGACTAACTCCATAGAAAAAAGGCTTCCCATGAAGGGAAGCCTCAGAGTGTGGAGAAAGCCCTTCACTGCTTTCTCCACACTTTTTTTTATGGACAAAACCAGCTCATCGACGTATCAAAACCTGGATCAAAAAGGCCTCCCAACCACCTAGCCGGCTTTGGTTAGGTGGTTGGCAATCTTCTTGATGTTTTGCGCTGCGGCCGTCATCAGCGCTTGCTCTTGGACCTTTTCCCTTCCCCTCAACCGGCAGTAGCGAAGCCCGTGCAGCTCTTTCGCGTCTGCAAAGCTTCGCTCGATCGTCTCTTTCCGTTTTTTGTACAGGTATTTTCCCGTAGAGGAAAGGCGATGGGCTCGCACTTTTTCCTTATGTTTTTCCCACACGTGTCGGGTGATGA
>NZ_FMZA01000008.1 GCF_900102685.1 Melghirimyces thermohalophilus | reverse complement strand
AAAAAATAGGCTGTCGAGACTTTCTCGACAGCCTGGATGCTCTTTCAGAGCATTTTTAAGTTTTTGATAGGGCGGACTGGAAGATTGGATAAAAGGGTACGAAAGTGTGTATATCGTTTTGAGCACCTCCGTAAAGCCTACCAGTGTAAGCATATCTTTTCCTCCTTGCCAACTTTCTTTAATTTATCTTCACATTGATCAAGTATCCCTAAAGCATAATCAGTTAAAATACCTTGCCTCATATTAACTTCTCTAATGGATTTGATTGATTGACCCACCATAGATACTAAAGTAGAAGTATCCGGGTGAAGTATTCGTTTTCCTTTATGTCCTATGATTAGTTCTCTAAGAAGGAGAACGTCTGTTGCTACTACTGCACTATGGAAAGCTTTATCCATTGGTCGCATTTGAGAACGAATGGCAGACTTAGCGAATGTATCTGTATCAGGCAAACGCTCATAACTAGTAAATAGACCATATCTCCACTCATGTAAAAATAACAGAGTATGGCCAAGCTCGTGAACTAAAAATTCATACATATCGATATCTGACCAGTTCTCTCTTGGATTAATCCAGAGTACACCTACAAGATGACTAGAAGTTCCCCCAACCGCATTATTGGATGTAGTGTGGACTATTGAATCCATTATTAGATTAAAAATCCAATGAAACGTTGGACATTGTTTTCCCAGTTTATCCACTGCAGTTTGCGTCCATTCAAGTACCTTTTTACTCTGAATTAAGGAGCCCTCAAAATCCATATCATAGTATGTATCATCAATATTTGACTCTTCACGAAAAGTTTTTATAAATGTTTGGACTTTATTAAGTTTGGTAACATATTCAGGATTATATCCACCAGAATGTGGTACTTTCGGTTGCATAGAACTAAGGAGCTTTATGTAGGCACATCTAAGAGATTCGAAACTATTTAGTTCACTATCTGCAAACGGCGCGGACAATACTTGTATAGTTTGGACATTCGCACGATCTCCCATCACGAACATATTCTCACCTTCTCTTATAGATAATAAAAATATAGCTTCGTAATGTTTAAAGATTTTTGGGAACATTACGAAGCTGGTGACAAAAATTAAGATTTATTAGCCGTATCAGTAGCAAACATACGAAGTGGTCCATACATTTTCATATCACTCGTATCTCTCATCTTAGAAGCTGAGCTTTGTGCATTTTTGACATCTTCATCTTTGATTTCAGCTGCCAACTGTTCTAACAACTCATCCATGCTCATGTTAGTCACCTCCTTTATTGGAATCAATTGTATAGTATCAAGGAATATATTGTTTATCAAGTGCCACTATTACGAAAATTACCCCTTTCGTTGATAGAGTAATTTGATTCTCCAAGTAAAGTCTAAGGGGCTTTTGTCATCCTACCCGCGGGAAGGTATTTGGGGCAACAAACTCCTCTGTGAAGCTTTTCCCCGCCGAACACAATTCAGGGCGGAAGAGACACCCCATCCAAATAAAATGCAAGAGGATCTTGGAATCCTCCATTGAAAATATTGGATGATACATTCCATTTCCAGATCAGTCGTTTCACCCTATTACTAATCAATGTTTTGTGTGCTCTACTGGTTTTAGATACTCTTTTCTGGTATATGCCCAAATTCCTGAGATAGTAAGCAAAGTAGCAGCAACTACAAATACTGCTTGAACCCCAAAAGTCTCGGCTAGATAACCAAAGATTAAAGATGATAAACCGAAAGCTCCAGTTAAAATAGCATCCCTTGAGGAAAATACCTTCGGGAGAAGGTTATCTGAAGTATTTAATTGTATTACAGTTTGTTGGCTAATCATTTTAATTTGGGTAGCCACACCAACCATGACAGATATAATAAGAGATACCAAGGGAATTGTTGAGAGTCCAAACAGCAAGGTGAAAACACCGACCAATAAAGTTCCACCAAACACCCCTATGTGAAGTCTTTGCATCATTATAGACTCACCTTTAAGACTTACAAGCCCTCCCAAAATAAGCCCACCAAAAAAAGAAGAATTTATGTACCCCCACCATGCTTCACTTTTATGTAGCACATCCTCGACATAAATGTAAAGGATGGCTGCAATCCAAACTACATCCGTAATTGCATCAATAAGGTCCATAAGAGCAACAGTTTTAAGGGATGGTGTTCTCCAAATAGTAACCCACCCCCCTTTGACGGAGTCCCATTTATTAGTTGATGACACCGACCTCTCCTTTTGGTTTCCGTTTCTATCTTGAATTAGAGCCATCATGACAGTGGAAATTATAAAAAGAATTAAGGTTAACATTATTAAAAAGGTACCATTAAAAGTAGCTATAAGAATACCACCGATAGGCCACCCCCCCAGTTGTACACTTTGATCAACAACTGAGACGAAACCGTTGGCTTTCACAAGTTCCTCTTTTTTTACCAATCGAGGTAACATAGAGTTTCTGGCAGGTGTTGCCCACCCGTCTAGAAAGGCGATTAAACCGATAAGGGAATAAATAAAATATAGACTATCGGGTTCTGACAAAGTCATAAGATAAGCCGTTAGAGCAAAGAAAAGAGCTGTTTTACCCAGTTGAGAGAATACAAGGACTGTTTTTAGGTAGAATCGGTCCATTATTCCAGGTGCAATAATACCACCTAAGAAACGAGAAAAAGTTATAATAAACGGGACTAACGCCATTAAAGTTGCTGAACCAGTAATTTTATAAAGAAAACTGATAATCCCGACAATATAAAAAAGGTCTCCGCTGTTAGCTAAAGTTTGGCCTATCCACAAAAAATGGAAGGATCGTTGTTTATACATGTAATCCATCCTTTTGGTTCATTTATAAAGCAATATATAAACCTCTCGTTATTTAACGGCCTGAGAACTCACTTCACCGAAATGACCGTCCTTATACTGGCGAATCCAACGGTGACATGCTTTCTAGCCGACTTCATACCGACGAGCAACTAGCGATTATTTCCGACTCCCAAGGCTTCCTTTACCACTTGAACTTTGGAACTGTTTATGTTGTTCGCATTTCATCCTAAAACTCCTTTCATCACTTACCCACGTATTTTTTCTACACAAACGCTTTATTTGCCTCCCCTTTAAAATTAAGTTAGAGGCCAATGGGTTAATCCCTAGGCCTCTTTTCATTCCTTAAAGTGACTCCTTGTCGATCAATTCGTGGCAATAGTGTGTACGATTACCACATCGAGTATTTTCCCTCGCGACAACACCTCATCGTCGAGTCCAAACATCATCTGGTACTCGTCGAAGGAACGGCAGTCGTGGCTACGCCTATTTGCTCGTAGACTTCTGTACTCATTCCTCTAAGCTTCTCTCTCCTCAACTAATCTTCAATCCACTTACAGTTGAATTTTAACATGTCGAAACAGTCAGTGAAGAAGTAAACCTTAAGGCCCCTTAAGACACATTTCTTTTCCCCAAAGACAATCTTTCCCGCATGTTTAACCGGAAAGTACCGTATGGATTCACATGGGAATAAATCAACGGCGTTAAAGCACGGAAGTCCTCCGGATATAGCCGGCTCAACAGCTTATGATTATCCTCCATCAAGACTTCCTGGATCATAAGTGTGTTGATAAAGACTAGGCAGTTTTGCAACAGATGCAAGGATAACACGGCCACTTCCTGATCCTCCAATTGATTGGTTTGGATTTCGCCTCCCTTCCCATAAAAAATAAAGCTGTTGGCGGAATTCCAATTCTCGACAACATTCAATCCCTCTTGGATTTCCCGGCGGACTTCCTCCGAATGAAGGTACTCACATAGGAAGATGGTTTTTACCGCCTTCCCTAATTCACTCAACGCCCGATATGTTGGATGTCCGCTGTTTCGGATAAATCGTTTTAAGATGGCTTCCGTTTCCGCCGTCCCCAGGCGGAGGGCGGTGGCATATTTCATCATTTGATCGTACTGTTGTCGTATTAATTCCCAATTGATAGGTCGTGTTAATACCGGCTGAAGGTGGGGGTAAGCATCCGACATCCCGGCTTCCGGCCGGTATAATTTTTGACTGTGAATCGCTTTAAACCGGGGCATTAAATGATAGCCCAGCAGGTGGCAAAAAGCGAAGGCCACTTCACTTTGTCCGTGAGTATCTACGTAATTCTTCTCAATATTCATATCGGTACTGTGACGCAACAATCCCTCAATCATCGCAGCGACTTCTGACGAGGAACACGATTTCAGTTGGGAGTAGACACAGGTGGAGTTTTTCTCGACATGCCAATAGATCATCACTCCCCGACCCCGGTAACGAATGTGCCACTCGGTCATCAGGTTTTGGTCCCACGCTCCAAACTTCTTGGAATCCGAAGCACAAGAGGTTGTCCCATCCCCCCAGATCTCCTGTATCCGATGGTTCAGAATAGCATTGACAACGCCTGCTATGGCTTGACGGAGATTTTCCTTATGAATAAACTTCCTCCGAATATAAAGAAGGTCTTTATAACTTTCTCCGTGATCTCCGGCGGATACCCGTTTCAGCCCCGTGTTGGTGCCCAATCCATATAAACAAAGGATCAGTCGCTTTTGAATTGTCTCTCGATCCAACACCTCACGAACTGCTACGGTTTTAAATCGTTCGGTAAAACCGATTCGTAAATCCGCTTCCTTCAAGATGTCCAATAAGCTCGTCATGGGCCAACGCTTCATAATGTGAGCTTTAATGAGGGTAAGATTTCGGGGTTCCGGTTGGGGCTCCAAGGGAGAGACTGAAATCCACCCATTTCCCTTGGTAGAGATCCGTACCTTCGGATTCGATGGAATTCCAACATTCAATCGTTCCAATACCTCATGCATGTTCTGCTGAAGCTTCGTGATAAAAGCATCCGCTTCCAAAGGTTGCTTTAATGCCTGATAATGCTCTTCCCGGTACTGATCAAAGTCTTTCGGAAGATCTTCCTCTGGATTGCGATAACGATCCGCTCCCACCACCCAGATTTCTTTACATCGCAATTTATCCCGTAAAGCGTGGAGCACACTAATTTCGTAATTGATTCGGTTGATTCGTTGTGTTTCCTGATCGATAACGGTTTCCACCCAAGCAGGCCGGACCACACCTTCAATAGGAACATCATCGGTTTCGGCGTAGTGGTGATGACTGGTGCGGGCATATTGTTTTAACAACTGCAAAGCCTCAATGACCGGTTGGTGTACGTCATTGTTGGATCGAAAATGAAGGACATCCAAGATTTCTGGTACCATGCGCCTGTAATGCGTTCCGTAGGAGGACCTCATCACGGTATAGACTTTCTGGCGATAAGCAGGACCGGTGTTCTTCATTTCTTTAACAATAGATCGAAGCGTTTCTTCTTGGACGACTGGAAACAGAACTTCCCTTACAATTCCGTCGGGATGTTCCAAAGCTGTCTCCGCCAAACGATACAGAAGCCCCGTCTTTCCATGAACACGTTTAAGGTCGTGGAGGATCTCCTTTTCCACTTTGCGTTCCGCACGGGCACCGATTCGATGAACGATCTGGATTAGAAGCTCCACCAAATTATCTGTAATTTCCCGCCCCCGACTCCAGAAAAATGCGGACAGAAGCGTATACCGTACCGGTGCCGGATGTCGCCGTAATTCCCGAATATCCTCGGTAACAGCACGTTGCCGATACCGCTTGATCATTTTGGGAGGGACCTTCAGAAAAAGATCTTCTGGAAGTTGAAGATGGCGAATTGTCCGGAGCTTGGATATCTCCCGGAACAAGCTATCCAACCCCACCCGTCCAGGATCTGCAACCAATTCACGAAAGGTAAGGGGTCGTTCTTGATCCTTGGGATTAATATTTTCCTCAGAGGATTCAGATGTCCATAAATGAATCAGGGAATCGATCTGGGCGATAGAAGTGTTGGACAAGCGATGATAAATCTGATCGAAAAAGGAGGATTCGTATGTACGGATGACAGAACGTACAACGCGGTCAAATCGCTCCGGTGTAGGTGGTTCCAACTGTCGCCGGTGAAACTCGGCATAGATTTTTTCCTTAACCCATTCGAGTTCGATATTTCGAGGCAGTACATGATCATGGACCCAATCCATCACTTCTTGAATATCTTTGGTGGATGATGCTCGAAACCCACAAAATTCTCGGATCTGAGACCGATGGTATTTGATTGCTCTGCCGTTCCAGTCGTATTGTGAAAACAGTTGAGGATCGGTATTGACTTGTTTAGCAATGTAACTCACCACTGCTTTGGGAATCTCTTTTTTAGAGGCAGGAAAACGGGCTTGATACTGAAAAACCTTCAACAATACCGCGAACCCGATCCGCGTTTCCCCTGTTTTGTTGCCCACCAACTGCATTTCCTTCGGAAGGAAAGTAAAATGTTCGATGAGTTCCTCTACGTCCCAATTTCGCTTCACGACAATTGAGCCTCCCTCTGTAAGATTGAAATAGTAGTTTAGCCACATCTTAATGTGAGGCGAAATATAAAAAAAGCCCTCAGTTGAGGGTTTTACTTTTTATGGAATCTACTTTGCCCCTGGTGACAGCTTCGCTGGTATTACCCCTTGAAGAACGCGGGGCTCACTGACGCTCTTGCGGGAGCGATCCAATGGACAGCGGATCAAGGGGTGTTGACGGGTACCGTGGGCATGGGCTTCATCGCCGCCATTCTGTCTTCGATCATGAACAACATGCCGACTGTGATGATCGATGCCCTGGCCATCAATGCCATCGCAACCGACGGACTGATGCGTGAGGCGCTGATTTACGCCAATATGATCGGTTCCGATCTGGGGCCCAAGATCACCCCGATCGGCTCGCTGGCGACCCTGCTAATTACGCTTTTCGTCTTATATATCTCGCTGTTGCTGATCCGCTAAGATTTTGGAGGGATGACCATGACAACAAACAAGAAAAAACGATCTACTTCCTCTGCACCAGCAACTCCTGTCGCAGTCAGATGGCAGAAGGGCTCGGTAAAAAAATCCTCATCTTAGCGGATTCCTTTCCACCGATATGTGTTCCCCTCGAATCAACTTTTGTTGATGTAACTTGGAAGCACACGATGGGAATCGAGGATCGATGACTACAAAAAATCCTGCATGAAGCGGTGGTTTGGAGGACACTGCCATCCGACTTCTACTGCAAAACAAAGTTTTTTGTCGAACGACAGAGGGAGAAGGGTACGAAAAAATTAATAAAGATCATACACCCCCATCAGTATACTTCCAGGAATACGATGAATGGTGCTAAAAGTATGATTGAAATCAAGAGAGCAGAAGGGGAGAGAAGCACAAAAGGAGGCATTTTACCATGGAAGTTTCGTTTAACATGGCCCTCGGGTTGCATGTGATTAGTGGGTTTGCAGCTTTGCTCGTATTTGTGATCCCGATGGTGACCCGAAAAGGTGGGACCTTCCATCGGCGAACCGGGTGGCTTTATGTAGTCTCGATGGCAAGTGTTTCGATCACAGCACTATACATGGGGATTTACCGCTTAACCTGGGATGCAGGGTCCAATCCCGATGCGATCCCCTTTTCGTGGTTCCTGATTTTTATCGCGATTCTCAGCGGGGCGACAGCCTGGTATGGGATTCGAGTCCTGCGATTTAAAAAGCGAAAGATCTCCCATCGCCAGCCGATCGATTTCTTGTTTCCCTCGTTAATGCTGATTTCAGCGATCGGTGTCAGCGCCTACGGATGGATCATCAGCTTTCCGCTGCTCCAGTACTTTCCGATCATCGGTATGTTCTTAGGATTGTCGCAACTGCAATACTGGCTATCCGTGCCTAAACGCAAATCCCATTGGGTCGTAGAGCATATCGTCGGCATGTTGTCCTGCTGTATCGCAACGGTTACAGCCTTCACGGTCTTTGGCGCTCCACGGCTTCTTCAGATAGAATCCGTCAGCCTTATGTTGTGGTTTATGCCGACAATGGCCCTTGTGCCGCTCATTATCGGTTATTCGACTTATTACACCAGGAAGTTGGACGGAAAACGGAACGTACCTGACTAACGATTGAAATGCCGATGTCCAGATAAATTCAAACCAGTCTAATATACAAACCTTAGTAAATATAAATACCTGCTGCATTAATGAATACTTTGCTTTTTAAACCCTCTGCCTTCAACGTCGTGAATATCGCCGATAGAGAAATAACGTCGGTATATGCTCCAGATAGGTCACACTCCGTCCGAACCGATGAAGAAGGACATCCCCTTACATAACACAAGACAGTATTGGAACGGCAAAAAAGACAGGGGATTTTCATGTTGGGAAGGCCCGGGGAAAAGAGTAAAACAAAAACCCGAACCGTCTTGTTGCATCGTTCGGGTTTTTGTTTATGAGATATTCAGCTGTCCGCTTTTACAGACTGCTTTATTGCTCCAGGCTCCAGCCAATTCGTATGAAATATGCCTTCCTGGTCAACGCGTTCATAACGGTGTGCTCCAAAATAATCCCGTTGTGCCTGGATCAGGTTGGCTCCATTTCTGGAGGAGCGGTAGCCGTCGTAGAACGACAGTGCAGAGCTGAAACATGGCAACGACAAGCCGCTTTCAAACCCTTTCATCACAACTTTTCGCAAAGAAGATTGATAGCGGTTTGTTTTCTCCAGGAAATAGGGTGCAAGCAGCAGGTTGGTCAGATCCTTGTTCTCTTTGAATGCACGGTGGATTTTATTTAAGAAATCTGCCCGAATAATGCACCCGCCACGGAAAATCAAGGCGATCTCTCCCAGGTCCAGCGACCAGCCATATTGCCTGGAAGCCATTTGGTATTGATAAAATCCTTGGGCGTATGCACATATTTTGCCCATAAACAGAGCTTCTTTTACGAGATTCACCCAGTATTCCGTGTCCATTTTCTCGTGGGTAAGGGAAGGGCCGGCCAAATGTTTCTCTGCATACACTCTTTCTTCTTTCATGGCAGACAGATATCTGGCGTACACGGCTTCTGTCATAATGGTGGAAGGCACCCCGAGGTCCAAGGCTTCCTGGCTGGACCATTTTCCCGTTCCTTTTTGCCCGGCTTTATCCAGAATCACTTCCACCATCGGCTTTCCGGTTTCCTGATCCGTTTTGGACAGGATGTCTGCTGTAATCTCAACCAGATAGCTCTCTAATTCTGTCTCATTCCAGGAACTAAACACTTCGGAGAGATCCTGCATGGATAATCCAACTTTTTCATGAAGAAATTGATATGCTTCTGTAATCATTTGCATATCCGCATATTCAATCCCGTTATGAACCATCTTCACATAATGTCCCGAGCCCTCAGGACCGATATAGGTACAGCACGGTTTTCCATCTACATGGGCAGCGATTTTTTCTAGAATAGGAGCAACTTGCCGGTATGATTCCAAATCCCCGCCTGGCATTAACGCCGGGCCGTTTAAGGCACCTTTTTCCCCTCCGGATACGCCGACACCCAGAAACTGGATTCCATGCTTCTGCAATTCCCGGTATCTTCTATTGGAGTCATGAAAGTCGGAGTTGCCGCCATCCATGATGATATCTCCCTGCTCCAGCAAAGGGAGCAACGATTGGATCACGGAGTCTACAGCTCCCGCTGCTACCATTAAAAATATTTTGCGCGGGCTCTCCAGCGAGTAAATAAAACTTTCCAGATCATAATGGGAATCGATATGCAAGCTGGAATGTTGGCTGGTAAATTTTTTTGTCAGGTCAGGTGTATAGTTATAGACGGCAACTTTTTCACCTTTACTCGCCATATTCCTTGCCAGATTGGATCCCATGACACCTAAACCATAAACACCGATTGTATTTTTCAATGCATGTCACCCTTTAAACAAACAAATTGAGAATCAGGACGCCTGCCAGGCCAACGACGGAAATAATCGTTTCCAATAAGGTCCACGTTAAAAACGTTTCTTTCAGGCTGAGACCAAAGAATTCCTTAAACATCCAGAATCCTGCATCGTTGACATGGGAAGCGATCAAGCTGCCGGCACCGGTTGCCAGAACCATCAAAGCTGGGTCTACACTGGTTCCCTGCATCATCGGGATCACCAGACCGGCGGTTGTCAAGGCGGCAACGGTTGCTGAACCAAGCGCAATTCTCAAGATGGCTGCAATCAGCCATGCCAATAACAGCGGCGATATTTGGCTGCCTGTAAACAGGGCGGATACGGAATCGCCTACACCGCCATCAATCAGAACCTGTTTCAAGACCCCGCCGCCGCCGATGATGAGCAGCATCATTCCAATGGCGCGGATCGATTCTTCTGCGGATTGCATGACTTGTTTCATAGGGATATTCCGCTTCACCCCCATCGTATATACCGCAAGCAATACAGAAATGAGCAGGGCTGTCGTTGGTTCCCCGATTAGATGGATAATGTTAAAAAGGAGGTTATCCGGCACATTGCCCAGATCCTGGATCAAGTCGACAATGGTTGTGACAGCCATCAGGATGACTGGCAACAGGGAGGTGAAAACACTGATCCCAAACCCTGGAGTATCCTCCAGTTTAAAAGTTTTGGTCGTGTGAATCGAATCGAAATCCCCGGCACGGGTTTTATGAAATGATGCGGGATTTATTCTCCTGATCATTTTTGTGAATAATGGACCGGCGATAATGACTGCCGGAATAGCAAGAATGGTTCCATATATTAATACCATCCCTATATTTGCGTCGTACTGTTGGGCAATGACCGTCGGACCGGGATGGGGAGGCAGGAATCCATGGGTTACCGATAACGCAGTAGCCATTGGAATTCCGAGATATAAAATGGATACCTTCGATTGTTTGGCGATTTGGTAAACAATCGGAACCAATAATACCAGACCGACTTCAAAGAACAGGGCGATGCCGATGATAAAGGAGGAAATCACAACCGCCCATTGAATGTTTTTTTGTCCAAATTGATCAATTAACGTAACAGCAATTCGCTGCGCGCCGCCAGCATCAGCTACCAGCCTGCCAAGAATGGCGCCAAACCCAAAGATTAACGCGATACTGCCTAATGTATCGCCCATTCCACCTTCAATCGACTCGACAATCTTATCCAGCGGCATGCCTAATGCCAAAGCAATCAGAAAGGCTGTGATAATAAGTGAAATAAACGTGTTCAATTCCATTTTCGTAATCAGAAATAACAAAACACCGATTCCCGCAGCAACGATCAGCAATGGCAGTATATGTTCCATTGTTTTTCACTCCAATCATGGTTTGATGGCACAAACCGCCCAAAGCTTTACTTTGTCAACTCTGATTGGTATTCAGCAATCGAGCCATATTCTTTTTCCAAAGTCCGCGAAAGGCGGATAAATATCGGAACAAGTTTGCGATATTCCTGGACATGGGAGAAATCCGGCTTGTGTTTATACGTTTCTCCAATCATGTCTTCCACAACGTCAAAGGAATCGATTTGTCCAAAGGCATACAGCCCCAACAAGCAGGCTCCCAAACAAGAAGACTCATAACTTTCCGGAACAATCACTTCCTGGTCAAAAATGTCCGCCAGCATCTGCCGCCATAGCTCTGATCTGGCAAAGCCGCCGGTTGCCTTTATGGATGTTACGGGATGGTCCATCACTTCAGCCAATGCCAGGAATACAGAGTACAGATTGTAAATCACTCCTTCCAGAGCAGCGCGAACAAGATGTTCCCGTTTGTGGCTCAAAGTCAATCCAATAAAGGAACCGCGGACATCCGCATTCCAAAAGGGAGCTCTTTCTCCGGACAGATAGGGGAGAAACAGCAATCCTTCAGCGCCTGGTTTGACCATGCTTGCAATCTTGGTTAATACGTCATATGGATCCATTCCCAACCGTTTGGCTGTTTCCGTTTCACTTGCCGCCAATTCATCCCGAATCCAGCGAAATATAATGCCGCCGTTATTGATCGGTCCGCCAATAACCCAGTAGTCTTTAGTCAATGCGTAACAAAAGATACGGCCTTTCGGATCGGTTTGCGGTTTGGGGATCACGGTCCGGATCGCTCCGCTGGTACCGATCGTAACAGCCACTTCACCTTTTTTTATCGCACCGACACCGATATTCGACAGAACTCCATCACTAGCCCCAATGACAAAAGGCGTCTCCGGCAAGATTTCCATCTGCTCGGCCCAGGTTCGGTTGCAGCCGGTAAATACCTCTGTGGTGGATACAATCGGAGACAATTTATCTTTCGTGATCCCGGCAACTTGCAATGCTCCTTGATCCCAACTCAGGGATTCCAGGTTCATGAATCCGGTGCACGATGCGATCGAATAATCTACCGCGTATTGATTGAAAAGTTTGTGGAACACATATTCTTTGATCCCGATATATTTTTTTGTTTTGTTTGCAACCTCTGGAACATCATGCTCCAGCCAGGCAATTTTGCATAAAGGAGACATGGGATGAATGGGTGTCCCCGTTCTGATGTAGATGTCATGTCCATGAAGCTCTTCCTTGATCTTGTCAGCCCATTGGGAACTGCGGTTATCCGCCCAAGTGATGCAGCGGGTTAGCGCCTGATGATTCTCATCGATGGCAATCACGCTATGCATGGCGCTGCTGAATGAAATAAATAACAGATCTTCGGGATCGATACCAGATTTTTTCATCACATTGCCGATGGACAGAAGAACTGCTTGAAAGATGTCTTCCGGATCTTGCTCGGCGGTATATATGTCCGGGGTGTACAATTCATATCCGTTATTTTCAGATGCAACAATTTCTCCATTCTCGCGGAACAATACGGCTTTGGTACTGGTTGTCCCTATATCGACACCAAGCATATACCTGTTTTTATCCATGATGATAGTCATTCGCTTTCTTTAGAGATTCAGGGTTTGTCCATAAACCGTCTGAGTTTTTCTTTACATCATTGAAGTTTTTACAAAAGGCTATTTCGACTAAATCCCTGTCCTTTTCCTGAATGGATTGAATCAGCAATTTGTGATTTTCGATCACCCGCGTGAAATCATCATAGTTTTCTTCCATTCGGTGCCTCATGTCCAATAAAATCAGGCATTCCATAACCGGTTTTATATTGGACCAAAGGATCTCAAGGTAACGATGATTGATCGACTTAATGATGGTTTCATGGAATTCAACGTCTCTGAATGAGAATTCATCAGCGTCTTTGTATTTAATGGCTATTTTCATCATTTCCAGCAATTTGTTTAAATCTGTGACCAGTTCATCGTTATTTTCTTCTTCTAATAAATGTTTAAACACAAAGGACTCCATCATCAGTCTTACATCATAAATTTCATCAATATCCCTTTCGGTAATCCCGACTACCTTGGCGCCCATCCGATTTAACTGAACCAGATCTTCCCGTTCTAACACGCGCAGAGCCTCTCGAATAGGGGACCGGCTTACATTGTATTCTTCGGAAAGTTTATTTTCCGATAAAACGGTTCCATTTACTAAATCCTTTGAAATAATTCTCATCCTTAAGTCTGCAGCTACCCGTTGCCCAATAGAGGATTTCGATAACCTTTTTTCAGGATAAAACCCTTTCAAATGATCACCCGTTCCTTCTTGAATACTTGTATACAAGAATACTAACAAAGAAAAAATAAACTTGTAAACGGTTTCCGAAAGCGAAAACATAAAAACAAGTTAACTTGTTATGTTTCTGTCATATTTTTTGCGTATGATTTATTGTTGCGAGAAAAAGGGAGCTTATACAGCCCTCGATTTTACACGGTTTTATCTGCTTCACTGCATACTAAACAGATGGTTTCGCGATGCGGGTATACTTCTATTAGGGGTACCGCCAGCATTTTAAAAAAATCCTACGCTAAGCATTCCTGTAACAAAAAAACTGGCACTTTGAAAAGCGAGGATTGAAAAAGGGGATTTAACTCAGATGGAACTGGCAAGACGAATCGGCGTCACCAGACAAACCATTTCTCTTATTGAAGCCGGTAAGTACAATCCAACCATAAAACTTTGTCTTCAACTTAGCAAAGTTCTGGGTCAACCCCTCGACAGGTTGTTTTGGCTAGAAGATACATCGGAACGTGAATGGGGGGTAACTCGGTAAATTACATATGATCACACAGAAAAAAGCCACCTCCCACAAAAGAAAAGTGGCTTTTTGTTGTTTATGTGCCGAGATCGACGGAGCCCGAACCGTTCGATGAATTATCGACGAACACGTACTCGGGCACAGAGTCCGAGATAGTCAGTTATCGTGTAGACAGTGGATGTGTTGTTAAGTCTTGTCTAAAGAGAACATGTTGAAGTCCAAACCCAGAGCGTGCTTGTTCCTAGTGTTTATAAAAGAGTATTAACGCAAAAAACATAAGGATCACACCCATGATACGAAACCAATTGATTGGAATGGTTTGCCCACCAAGTCCAAAGTGATCCATGATCATACTAATAATCACTTGCCCTACAATGGCAGCTATGATGGCAGAAGCTGTCCCAATTCTGGGAACGGATAACACCATGACAAAGATGTACATGGCACCAAATATACCGATAAACCACTTCCATTTCGAAACGGATAAAACGGCTGATAAATTCCCCTTGCCAAAAAAAATGGTAAAGCACAATAAAGCTAAGGTACCGACGGCATAAGCCAAAAACGAAACTTCCAGGGTTCCAATTTTTTTCCCCAACGGTCCGTTAATTGCTGCTTGAAAAGCCAACCCTGCGCCACCTAAAACGCTTAATAATAAAAAGAACCAATTCATTGTTTCCTCCAATCAAGAAAAATATTTTTGATGGTTTATATATCATTGTTAGGAATACCTATCTATCTCCTTTTCTTATTAGAATATTTACGCTAGACATGTTAATTTTTTATATGGAAACAAATTATCCCCAAAAGGAGTGGGATTCGATGACACTGACCAAAGAAAGCGTCACAAAATCCTTACAATCTTATTCACGGGAGTGTTTATCAAAAAGCCCATTCTTTAACGATCTCCAGAAAGGACAGATTGATTAGGAACAGTTGAAAGCGATTTTTGGCCAGTATTACTTTTGGCGAAACACTCTGCATCGTTGGTTTGGCTTATGCATTGCGAAGAGTCCAGATTACGGTAAGGAAACGGATGACGCGACTACAGCGGCCTTAAAATCGTTAACGGACCATATCTTGGTCGATGTGGTAAGTCACTTTGACATGTACAAAGAATTTCTGGACGATATCCAAGTGGATACCAAATCACTAGTTCCCAACCCAATCACAACCGAATATAACGATTCATTTTTCATTCGATTTAGGGACCGATCTTTCGAGGAAGCAACTTCGGCTTTAGCAGGACGGGAATTACTCTCTTCGATCCGTAGCAACATCATTTCCGAATCCCTTATCAACCAGTACAATTTCAATAAGGTGAAGTTTTGGAGAGCTCACGAAGAGCCGGAGGAAGAGCACTTCCGCTCAATGTGGAATGCTTTGACTCAATCATATACAAACTTTGAGGATCTGGAGAAAGCAGCTCGAGAGGAAATCTCCGAACATGTTCGTTATTGGGTAGCCTTTACCGTTTTAAAAACTGATTAACAAAAAAGTGGTTTATGCTCTAAGAGTGTAAACCACTTTTTTATGCTCTTTTTGAATTGTTTTGGTAAATAAAATAACCAGATACTAAGAACAGAACTCCGGGTAGTGTCCATAGGACCTGAGCATAAATGAATCCAATAAAACCCGTTGCCAGAGCAATGTCTCTAGCTAATTTGTTGTTACTTTTCGCAGTAATTAAGGCTGCAGAAGACATGAACAAAAGGATCCATTGGCCTCCCGCTTCTGTCATTAGCCAATAGTACGAGTTTGGGTCCATCCCAATTAAATGAACAAACGGATTCCAATACATTGTTATGACAATGCCAGATACACCAGCAATCAAGTTGAGCGCTACAAAGCCATTCATCCTTCCACCATCTTTACAATTTGTTTACTCAGATTATATAGTGGTGTAAATATTACTTAAAATGATTAAAACAGATAAAATCCATTATCAAAAGTGATATATACCCTTACTAACTGGGGGTGAGAGCTGTGAACATTAACGATTTGCGCGTTTTTCGGGTAGTAGCTAAAAAGAGAAGTATCAGTTATGCGGCCGAGGAGCTAAATTATGTACAATCCAATGTGACTTCCAGAATCAAACGATTGGAGTCAGAGTTTAACGTAACCCTGTTTTACCGTCATGCCAGGGGAGTTTCGTTAACACCCGCGGGAAAAGAGCTTTTAACCTATACCGATCAAATATTTCAACTGTTGGATCGTGCCCAAAAATCCCTTCAAGAGTTTTCTAAGACCCCACGAGGAGAGCTGAAGATCGGAGCGATTGATTCCACCAGTCTCGTTCGGTTGCCAAAAACGATCGCTTCTTATTCCAAAAAAAATCCGGATGTCGAAATCACTGTATCAACCGGTACAACGGAACAGCTAATCCATCGGGTACTGCAATACGAATTGGACGGAGCTTTTGTGGTTGGACCTGTTGACCATTCGGAAATTGTTCAGGTTCCATTCGTAACCGAAGAGTTGGTTCTCATCTCTAGTGCACAACACCCCCCTATTTCATCACTCAGTCAAATGAATCCTCAAACGTTTTTCGCCCTTCCATCAGGGTGTATTTACAGAAAAAAGCTGGAGAAATGGTTGGCTGATGAAGGAATATCCACACACATTAAAACCTTTACCTCTCTTGAAGCCATCTTGGCTTATGTCCGGGAAGGACTGGGAAATTGCTTATTGTCCAGATCATTTCTTGATTACCACCAATTTAAAAATCAGTTTCGAATTCATCCTGTACCTAAGAGGTATTCCCAAGTCACCACGGTTTTTATAAGAAGAAAGGATCTCTTCATGTTTAAGGCATTTCGGGAATTTTTGAAAGAAACCCAAGAATCATCGCAGAAAGTCCATTCTGCGATATAATCAAGGGGAATTCCGTCGGAGAACGCCCATTAATGGGCAAATTATCGCACGAAATTTTCATCGCAGAATGATTTTCTAGGGAGGTTGGTCTGTGCATCCCACGATCCCCAATTTTCTATTCAACCTGCAGTCGGACGGACGAAGCCCGAAAACGATGGAAACGTACGAAGGAGTGATCCATCAATTCATCCGGTGATTTGAAGACACGACGGGGGAAAGGTTCGACCCCGAGAGTGTGACCCCGATCGACGCCGCCGACTATAAGCGGTATCTGTTGGATCGTTCCAAACCGGCGACCGTCAACAAGGCCCGAATTGCACTGAAACGGTACTTTGACTGGCTAGTCAAACAGGGTATATGCAGGGTATATGCAAGGAGTCCCCCTGGAAATCCATCCAGCCGGTCAAACAGGGGCGGCGGCCCCCCCCGGTGGTTGGACCGAAAAGAACAGTGGGCGCTTCTCCGCCAGGTGCAGAAAGAAAAAAAACCGCGTGACATCGCAATCGTGTCTATGCTCTTGCACGCGGGTCTCCGGGTCGAGGAGTTATGTCATTTGCGTTTGGAGGATGTGGAGATATCCGAGCGGAAAGGCAAAGTAATCATCCGCCATGGGAAGGGAGGAAAGTGGCGGGAGGTCCCGCTTAACCGTGATGTCCAGAAGGCGCTGGAGGAATGGGTGGAAGTTCGGTCCTCCTCCGGTCCCTGGCTGTTTGTTTCCACCCGGGCAGAACAGTTGACCACTCGTGCCGTCCAGTTTGTTGTGCGAAAATACGGTCAACAGGCGGGGCTGGAACAATGTACTCCCCACGCACTCCGACACACGTTTTGCCATGAGTTGGCGGTCAAGAGAGTGCCTCTCGACGTAATCGCCACCTTGGCGGGACACATGACCGCCGACGGATGTCCGAACATTGCCACGACGGCCATTTATACCACACCGGGGGATCAGGACCTGCGCCGTGCCGTTGATCAACTTTCCTGGGAATAGGGGGGTGAAGGGTGTATCGCAGAACCCGAGAACTACTGACGGAAGAGCAGCGACAACTGTTAATGCAACTTTCCCCTACGTTGGATGAGTGGGAATTGGGGGCCCATTACACGCTAACCGAACAGGATCGAATCCCGACGCCGACGACGGATTAGGGCGATCGGATTTGCCGTCCAATTGTGTATCCTTCGACATACGGGGTGGCCACTGTCGGAAATAGAATCGGTGCCCGATCGGGTCCTCCGCTATCTTGCCAACCAAATCGATGTGGATCCAGACACCTTCTCGCAGTATGCCACCCGGGAAACGACCCGGTGGGAGCACATGAGGGAAATCAAGGCGGAATACGGATACCACCCATTCACGTTACGAGAGTATCGCCCCTTGGCCAAAGCATTGCTTCCACAGGCAATGGAAAAGGATTACGCGATTCCTTTGATCCACTGGGCTCTCGATTGGCTACGGGAACGAAAGAGCATTCTACCGGCCATCTCTACGGTGGAGCGTCTGGTCTGGGAGACCCGGCGACGAGCGGAAGAAAGCATTTACCGCCTGCTGAACGCCGCTTTGACGCCCGACCAAAAACAACAGTTGGACAAGCTGATCGGAAGTCGGATGGAAAGCGAAAAAACGCCCCTAGGTTGGATCAAGGAGGACCCCGGTCAATCCTCTCCCCGAGCGTGTAAAAAGGCGATTGACCAACGGAATCAGATCCTTGCCCTGGGGTTGGAGATCGACACCCGGGGTATCCATCCCCAACGTCTCCGACAGTTGGCCCGTCTCGGACGGAATTATGATCCGCATGCCTTCCGCCGGTTTCCGGAAGCCAAACGGTACGCGATCCTGGTCGCCTATTTGTTGGAGCTGTGCCAGGACATCACCGACCAAATCATCGAGATCAGCCGCCGACAAATCGCCAACCTGCACGCCAACGGGAGAAAGACCCAAGACGAGATCCAAAAGCAAAACGGCAAGGCGCTCGACGAAAAGATTGTGCGGTTTGTGGACCTGACCACCGTCCTCCTGGAGGCCAAAAAGAAGGGACAGGATTTGGATGAAGCCATCGCCTCCTCCATCACATGGGAGCAATTGGCTCAGGATTGGGAGGAAGCCCAGGAGTTGACTCGCCCGGCTAATTACGATTATCTGGATCTGGTCAAAAACCGATACAACTATCTGCGGCAGTACACGCCCACCTTCTTAGACGCCATGCAATTCCGGTCCACCCAGGCCGCCGCTCCTCTCCTGGAAGCCGTCGACGTGATCCGGGAGCTGAACCAATCCGGGAAACGGAAGGTGACCGAGAATGCCCCTTTGGATTTCCTCTCGGATCGGTGGCTCCCTTACGTGGTGGATGATAGGGGACGGATCAACAAGGTGTATTACGAAATGGCCACTATGACGGAGTTGCACAACCGGATTCGTTCCGGGGACGTATCGGTGGTCGGTAGCCGCCAACACAAAGATTTTGAGGAGTACCTGGTCCCCAAAGATGAATGGGAACAGGTCGGAGAACCTGAACCGACTGGAGGATGTTTGCCTTTTCTGCTCGATTATGTGTCAGACAAGGCTTTGCGACGCCGGGTTCAACGGGGGCTGAACAAAGGAGAGTCCATGAACTCCCTCGCCCGTGCCATCTTTTTCGGAAAGCGTGGAGAACTACGGGAGCGGGCCCTCAACGACCAACTGCAACGGGCGAGTGCGCTGAGTTTGCTTATCAACGCGATCAGCATTTGGAACACCGTCTATCTAACGAAGGCCGTGGAGGTGCTGCGCAAAACGCGCCCAATCCCGGAGCCTTTGCTATCGCACATATCTCCTCTGGGGTGGAACCATATCAACTTTCTAGGGGAATATAAGTTTCCGCTGGATCAAGTCCCCGGTTTAAATAACCTTCGTCCGTTGAACCCTTTGGGCGGATAATGAATTGGGAATTATTTTAATTTACCCCAATTATACATGGCGATTTCAGAGTCGGAGGGTCAACAGGGTACCCCGCGGCACTCATTCGAGGATAAACCTCTGAGGACCGCAACCAGAGGGATGAGAGGCGAAGTTTTTATGGCCTCCGATCGGCTTAACGTAGGATTTTGTCAAAATGCTGGCGGGACCCCTATTAATGGAGAGTATCGAAGGAGTCACGAAAATCCAAACCAGTCTTTTATACAAACCATAATAAAAATAAAAACCCGCCTTATCAGCCTATAAAACTGACATCAGCGGGTTCACTGCATTAATGAATACTTTGCTTTTTAAACCGTCCACCTTTGACGTCATGGATATCAGCGATGGCCAGAAAAGCATCCGAGTCGATGTCTTCGATTATCGTTTTTAGTTTCGCTTCTTCTAGGCGGGAGATGACGCAAAATATTACTTTTTTGTCATCACCGGTGTAAGCTCCTTCCCCTTTTAGGTAGGTCACTCCCCGGCCCAATCGGTGAAGAAGGGCGTCTCCGATCTCTTCCTGTTTATCGCTGATAATCCAGGCAGATTTCGTTTCATCAAAGCCTACCAATGTCATATCGATCATTTTGTAAGCGATAAAATAAGCGATCAATGAGTACATAGCTTGTTCCCAACCGAAGATAAAACCGGCACTGCCGAGGATAAACAGGTTCATAAACATGACGGTTTCACCGACGGAGAAGGGTAAACGGCTGTTAAAGAGGATAGATAGGATCTCGGTCCCGTCGAGGGATCCGCCATAGCGAATCACCATGCCGACGCCGATGCCCAGAATCATACCGCCAAAGACGGAGGCTAGCAGGGGATCATCAGTCAAACCGGGAACCGGATGAAGCAGGTAAGTACCGATCGACATGATGCTGACCCCGTAGAGGGTAGACAAGGCGAACGTCTTACCGATCTGCTTATACCCCCAGAAGAAGAAGGGCAGGTTCAGAAAAAAGAGAAACAATCCGAGTCGGATTCCACTTAGATGGGAGAGCATGATGGAGATCCCAACGATCCCCCCATCGATAATACGATTGGGGACCAAAAAGATTTCCAGCCCGACAGCGACTAGACAAGCCCCCAAAAAAATCAGGATGACGCGTTTCAGGATCTGAGACAGGGGCAACTTTCTGTGTTCTTTTTTTTGTACCAAAAGACTCTCTCATCCTCCATCATTTAGAGTTTATTTACCGGCTGCTCACACGGCCGCCATAAAAATACTTTTTTATTATAGCAAATCTCAACGCTCAGGCATGTCCATCCCGTCAATCCGTAACCATTTTTTCTGTTCGCCCATAGGTTAATACGGATGTAAATCATAAGAGGAGGGTAAGGGATGGTATCTTATTTTCCGGATCAACACTTGGCCTGGCATGAAACGATGGATTTACATGAATTAGTGGCCCTGTCCTGGGTGGGATTGATCAAGCTGAAGAAAACCTATCGGGAAGTGCAGGACCCTGAGCTGAGACATCTGTACGGGTTTTCGATTCAATCTCTGGAGCATCACTTGCGGGAACTGACAGCCTTTTATCCAGCTGCTCCCCGGGTTTCCGCGGAAACGTCTATGGAACCTTATGGAGCGTTTGCTTTTCAGGCGGGGGATTTGTTGGCTTTGGCCAAGACGGCTGTGCGGAGTTACGCGATCGCTATCACAGAAACGGCCACACCCGCCCTTCGTCAAGTGTTGCTGAAACAGATGGTGGCTTCTGTCCATTGGCATGAGATGGTTTATAACTATATGTACTCACGAGGACTCTATCCCTCATACAATCTGAATCAATTGTTGGAAGGGGACCTGAGAAACGTTCATCAGGCGCTTTCTATGCCTTACTGATAAGGGCCATGCGATGGGGTGAATAGCAGAAAATTGCCAGCCGGATGGATTACCGACTGGCGATTTTCTGCTATTCGCTGTTTTGCGCCATTTAATCAGGTACAATGGAGGAGGTCAGCTCTTATTTTTTTCTGCTCAAGGAGGTAACAAACGGGCGGCAGAAGTAGAGGAAGAGGGCGAACAACGTGATCAAGGCTACCATGTATTTCGTCCAATGAGGCCACGGTGCCGGGGTGATAAACCCTTCAATCCATCCAGCGATGATAAACAGCGGAATGACACCGAGCACCAATTGTACCGTCACTTTGCCTTCCCGTTTAAATGACTCCACGCGAGTTAAGTCTCCCGGAACCCAGAAAGCGTAAGCCAGAGATAATCCGGCTGCGCCGGCGATAAATATAGCGGCCAGTTCGATGACACCGTGGGGCCAAATGTAGGCCCAGAAGACGTATGCTTCACCGGCTCGATGGAAAATTGCGGCCAGACTGCCGATCAGAAGCCCGTTCATGAACAAGACCCACAAGGTTCCGATCCCTAATAACGCTCCCAAAGCAAAGCAGAGAATCGCCACCTGTATATTATTGGTCATGATTTGACCGGAGACAAGAGCGTGGTCCCACTGATTTCCGCTGTTGACATCATGAGGGTCCACATGGGCCATCTCCGGAGGGAGAAACACAGCAGCATGATCGGGGTTAGCCCAGGTCATCCCAAATGCGAAGCCAGCTCCTGCGACGAAGAGGAGGAGGGCAACGAGAAAAAAGATGGCCCGTTCATGAAACAGGGCCGGAAACCCTCGGGTGAAAAAATGAAGCCACCTTTTTAGATCCCCTTTGGTTTGGGTTGCGTAAATGATCTGATGGGCACGGGTGACCAACCCGTTTAAATAGGGAACGACGGAATGATCGGGAAAATAGGTTTGCGCGTAAGCTAACTGAGCTGCCACCTTTCGGTAGGAACGCCCCAACCGATCCAATTCCTCACGTGTGACCCGACGGGATCGGGTGTTTTGAATCAATTCCTCTAATTGCTCCCAATCCTGTTGGTGTCGGTGCATGAAGGAAGTCAATCGGTGGGCGGACTGGGTGGACATCCTGTCGGATCACCTCCGCTGTTCATTGTACCACGAAGGGTTTTGTAAAGGAGTGGTTTTATGGAAAACCGGGTCACGGTATCGACTCCTGAACATGTTCAACTAGAATTTGAAACCGCAGGGATAGGAAGTCGAGCCGTTTCACTGTTGATCGATTGGCTGATTATCGGGACCGTCAATGGGGTTCTGCTGTTGGTAGCGATCTTTTTTTCCGCTTACTCAGCCAGCGTGGGAAATCCTTTTTGGTCTTCAGTTACTCTCGCCATCTTTCTATTCCTTTTTTTCTTTCTGCCCTTTTGCTACTACACACTGACTGAAACCTTTCTCCACGGACAAACCATCGGTAAAAAGGCGATGAGTCTGCGGGTGGTGACCGATCGGGGAACGGCACCTGGTTTTTTGGGAATCGTTCTTCGCAATCTACTCCGGGTCATCGATTCGCTTCCCTTTTTGTATCTGACCGGCTTGTTAACTGTCTTTTTCAATGGAAGAGAAAAACGGTTGGGAGATCTGGCTGCAGGAACCATGGTCGTACGGAAGGAATCTGTTGAGATGCCGCAAGTCCAACCACTCTTTCAACATACTACGCCCCCGATCCCTCTTGATCATCGAATCACCTTAGACGATCGGGAGTGGGCGCTGTTGGGCCGCTTTTTGACCCGAAGAGAAGAGCTGTTTCCTGAAGCGAGAAAAAAGCTCTCCAAGGATTTGGCCCACACCTTTCTGCCTGCAGGCATGGTGAAAGAGGGAAGAGAAGAGTTTTATCTTGAAGCGGTCTATCTTCAACTGAAGCAACAAACAAAGCATTCAGCAATAGAAGGGACCATCCATGATAATACGGGAGAAAAACGATAACAAACCTGGCATTGGTGACAGAGGCCGGCAGGTTAGGTGGCTGCCGAGCATTGGCCCGTAAAGGGATAGATGTATGGTTTACCTGTTGGCCGGAGCATGAACGAAAGGTGCAGAACAGTTAAAAACCGATTTGGAGGAAGGCGGTGCACAGGCCGGGATTGTCTGGATGCTCACTATGCGGTCAATCCCAGACCGACAGATACAGGGGGGATCAAGAAGGAGTTAAAACCCCGGTTCCCGATGAGTCGGACGGGCTTTCCAGATAACGCCGGTCGCCTTTTTGGCAGGAGAGGAGGCACAATGGATCACCGAACAAATTATTCACTCCAAAGGTGGATTTATCCGTTGAACAGCCACGAGGAGAGACTTTTCGTATGTTAAGATGAGATGGGATATATCATCGGGAGGGATGGCAGTGAAAGCAGTCGTACATCATCAACCGGAAGGGTTCGACGGTTTAAAGGTGATGGATATGAAGGAGTCGAATCCGGGACCGGGCGAAGTAAAGGTCGCCTTGAAAACCTCGGGGTTAAACCATCGGGATATATGGACTCTGTTTAGAAAACGGGATTCAACGGATCCGGTGATTCTCGGCTCCGACGGCGCTGGAGTAGTAGAGGCAGTCGGTGAAGGCGTTGATCGGGTGCACGTAGGGGATAAAGTCGTGATCAACCCCAGTTTGGGTTGGCCGACCAAAACCGAGGCACCGCCGAGCGGGTTCGAAATCCTGGGCGCCCCGACCCACGGTACTTTTGCGGAAAAGATTCTCATTCCGTCGGACAATGTAGAGCCGAAACCGACCCACCTGTCCTGGACGGAGGCCGGTGTGCTTCCGCTTGCGGCACTGACCGCTTATCGGGCGCTGTTTACCCGGGGAAAGGTCCAGTCAGGGGAACATGTTCTCGTCCCGGGAATCGGAAGTGGGGTAGCCACCTTTGTATTACTGATGGCCAAAGCGGCAGGGGCCCGAGTGACGGTCACCTCCCGCAGTGCAGCTAAACGGGAGCGCGCCTTGGAGCTAGGAGCGGATACAGCCATTGACAGCAGTATCGAATGGAAGCAGCAATTAAATGGAGACCAAGCCGATCTGATCATCGATAGTGTCGGTCCGGCTACCTTTGATCAATGCTTGAAACAGCTTCGTCCCGGTGGACGGCTGGTCAACTTCGGGGAGACCAGCGGAAAGACGGTGGAAATTCCCCTCCGTCCCTTCTTTTTCGGACAGCTCAACTTCCTGGGCACCACCATGGGCAGTTCCGAGGAGTTTCGTGAAATGCTCCAGTTTGTGAACGATCACCAAATTCGTCCAGTGATGGATCACACGTACCCCTTATCAGAAGCTGTAGAAGCCTTTCAACGAATGGAGGAAGGAAAGCAGTTCGGAAAAATCGGTTTGGAAAATGAATAAAAGGGAGATGCACCCCTCGGACTCGTTTGATCCGGGGGGTGGAGTTTTTTAACCGGTCGATTTTTGATTGTGAAAGAGAAATCGGGTGAAGCTATGTAGGGAAACGGGGTGAGACAAAAGATGCAAACACGAGATTGTGATTTTTCTCCCATGAAGGAGACGGTAAAAAAGGAGTTGGGGGATATTCACGAAAAAATTGATCGAGTCATTGAAACCTTGGATGACGAGGAACATTGTCTGTTGAAGGATTTTATGCAGATTCGAAAAGCGATCACCCATGTATCATCCCTGGCCGCATCCTTTTATCTGCAATGTTACTTATCCCCCTTTACGGACATGATCCCGGAATTGAGTATCGCTGTGCAACGGATGTCCAGACGAAAACATGGGGCCTTGATCGCCATCTGTCGCAAGGAATCTCTGGATCCTTGGATACAACGAGGCACTCCGATCGGGGCGGCCATGACCCATTCATTAATAGAATCCATATTCTATCCCGGAAGTCCGCTTCATGATGGAGCCGTCATCCTCAAAGGCAACCAAATCATATCGGCAGCTAACATTCTTCCATTAACACAGCAAACCACCACTTATACAAACTTGGGAACCCGCCATCGAGCGGCGATTGGCTTGTCGGAAAAGACCGATGCCTTGGTGATCGTCGTATCGGAAGAGACAGGACAAACCTCCTTTGCCTTAGGGGGACGCCTATATCCTGTCCAATTGGGATAAAATGTGGCTTTGTTGGTCGATTTGCAACAGTCCGCGGGGCTTGTGGCGATGTCTGTTAAAACGGAAAGAGCCGACTTATCGTCGGAGGCGGGTGTCAGAGGACATCAGTTAATAAAAATTGATCTAAGGGAAGGTTAGACAAAGGAAAACAGCTGGTACCTTCCCAACATCACCTACAACCGCAGCCTTTTCGTCTTTTTCGACGCTGAGGCCGGATGATTTCACGGGAATCTTTTACGAGAAAAGGGTGCTTCTCAGCTTGTTTTTTGTTTTTCCTCACGTGTCCGATCCTCCTTTCTCCTGTTACAACACTATTCCAACCGATATCAAACGGTGAATCAATTTCACCTTTCGGCGGCGAAAATCATACCATAAATGGATTCATGCAGTAGAAGGGAGTGGGGAAGATGTGGGAGATCACGTGGATCCATTTGGCTGTGTTGGTGTTGGCCAGTTTTCGCCTGACACATCTGTTGGTCTATGATGAGATCACGACTTTTATCCGCAATCCCTTTCTCGAGGTCAGGCCGGTAACGGATCCCTCGGGGGAACAAGTGGAAAAGGTGGTTATCAGAGGAACAGGGTGGAGGTATTGGATCGGGAAAGTATTATCTTGCCATTGGTGTACAGGGGTATGGGCTTCATTGATCACTGTATCGATATATCTATTTATCCCGTTTTTGTTTCCGCTATTATTGTTACTAGCTGTTGCAGGTGCAGCTGCCATTGTGCAGGATCTGCTGCTGTGAGCACCTGAATTGTCAAAATAAAGCGTCAACAACTCTCAAAATGGAGCGGATCATCCTGTATGATAGGTCTCAAATCCAATTTAAACCCCTTTAAAATATCTCAAAAACCAAGTGAACTTTATTTAATGAGATTAAACGACCTAAACACAGCTTTAATCAATCCTCTCGCCAATACAACGTTACAAAATAATGATTTTGTAACGTTATATATAAAGAAGGGATGGCCTGGTGCCGTAATCCGCTCATATATTGACCCATTTATTGTTTATATTGGAATTGTCGGGATCCAGAGTTGACAAGGTGCAACCGTGCATTCAAAAAACAAAAAACACTCACAAATATTGATTTAACAACATTTGTGAGTGTTTGGGATTTTTATTACGACTCTTCGTCCATTATCCACGATAGCGGTTGTATGGGAGTGAGTTCCATATGCGGTATTTAAGATCCTCTGCACGAAGCGGTGACGGAATATCGTCGATAATTTTCCGTGCTACTTGTAATTCGTGCTCGGCTTCTTCCTTATCTTGATACATAAATTCATCTGATGCCTTCTCCGGCGCTTTATTTGTCTTTTCCTCTAAATAGTCAATCACCATTTCTTGTTGTTTATAGATAGATTCACGAGCAGATGCTACCCAATCAGGCTGCACGGAACGAAGCGTGTCTGAAACACTACTAAATTCATTATATATTTCTTTGTAGATTCTATCAGCATTCTCGCGAGCATCCGTAATAACTGCCTCTAAATCTTCTATTGTCAGTTCTTCAACCTTGAGAGGCGTTTTTCGCTTGGGTCCACCAATTTTAGACCTTGTTAAATAATATGGGAAAATGCTTTTTATCGTCTTACCAACTGGTGAGATGGCCTGATTGTTCTCATCAACACCTTTTGGTTGGACACCTTGCATCGCAATTCGGGCTGATTCGGGTCTGACAATTTCTTTTGGTGGCAACACACCGTAACGCAACAATTCCCTAATACCCGTACCAGAAATATTAATTCGATACTGCTCATCGTGCGGACACGTTTGGTCAGTTGCCTGGGCATCACAACGTGTGCAATAAAATACTTCATGGAACAGTCGGACATCAATTCCTATTTCATCTGCAGTATATTCATCAAAGATATTATGACTTGCGTATTTATCATAAAAGTCCCCAATACCTGCGTGGTCTCGCCCAATGAGCGCATGAGTACACCCGTAGTTTTTCATAATTAAGGCATGCAATACTGCTTCTCGTGGGCCTGCGAAAATATATGTAACCCTTAATGGTGCAAGAAGTGTTCTTTCTTTCGGATAATAAGTCTCCAACACACTACGGTAAGACAACATCCGAAACTCATGCCGCGTATATTCACGTTTTGCCATCTCCACTAGAGGTTGCACAAATAAACCATCCAGCTCTTCTAATGCGTTTCGATGAATATACTCGTGTCCACGGTGTAAAGGATTTGCACCAGTGATAAACCCTCCAACCGATTTAAACTTCTTCTCCTCGTAAAATAGTTTCCACGTTTCCTTTGGCTCCATTCTGATATCTTCAAATGGACCCCAATGAACCCGACGAAGCAATTGAATTGGACCACCTAATGCTGTATCACCCATCCGTCTATAAATGGAGTTTACACCTGGATGGCTGCGGTCAGTGGTACCGAAAAGATGAAATGCACGGAAATCCCGATCATAATGAAAGATATCCTCCAATTTCAGAATAGCAACTGGCTCTCTTGTGTCATCCACAAGGGCTACCTCATCCCCTACTGATAAGGTTTTAATAATTTGTTGATTGCGCTCGCCAATTGGTGCAAAACTCAGCGGTACTGGCCAAACAACCCCATTTTTTAATCGTCCATCCGTAAGTACGGACTTGTAATCCTCCTCCACCATAAAACCTTCATTAGGAGACAATACTCCAGTAGCGATCATTTCAAGTGTAATGACAGCCTCCAAATCCACCATAATCATTGGCATCTGTTTTGCTCTTTCCATTGCTTCATCACGTTCTTTACCCGTAAGAACGCGATTCACTAATTTCCCACCGTGAGGTTGTTGTGGGTAACGAGCAAATTTCTTTTCGTCTAATACTTCCATGCTTTGACTCATGTTATCACCCTCCTAATACATTTATATTCTATTGCCAGTTGGATATATCCTTCAAAAAAATTGATACTCTTTAGATTTTGCAGTAAGGGGTCATTTACATATGCACAACTGACCGGCGGATTGGTTTGGTTTTTCTGACAGTGTCCACCCGCCACTTACCCCTTATGGAGGAGCGACGACCAAGGACCACCAAGCCCTCCCTCGTCCATGGTACTCCATCTGCCACTCATTTGGTCACCATTTGACTATATTTGGAGGGTTAACCCAAAAGACCGCCACCAGAGATGCGCAGATAGGTTCCGGTCATATTGTCGATCCCTTGGATACTGAGAAATGCCACTGCATGGGCTACTTCTTCCGGTGTGGTCAAGCGTCCTGTAGGTAACCCTTGCTCCATCTTGTGCCACATCTCTTCCAAAGAGAGACCTGCCCGTTTTGCTTTGGCCCCGATAGATCGCTTCGCCATATCCGTCTCCACAAACCCAGGGGCGACCGCATTAACTTGAACCCCATGTTTAGCAGCTTCCACCGCGAGGCATTGGGTAAACCCGTTCAAAGCGAATTTAGAGGATGCATAAAGGGTTCCTCCTTCCCACCCGCGCATTCCTGACAAGGAGGAGATTTGGATAATCTTTCCGGATCCTTTCCGCTTCATCTCTTCATAAACCTTCCGAGTTAGCATCACGACGGAGGTGAAGTTTACCTTCATCACCCATTCCAGTTCTTCTTCCTTTACTTCTTCCAACAAGGCATTGGCAAAAGTGCCGGCGTTGTTGATCAAAATATCGATTCCTCCGAAGGAATCGGAGGCTTGCCGAACGACAGCTTCACGTCCGCCGTCCTCTGTCAAATCCGCTGTCACAGTTGCAATGGTCCCGGACTTTCCATCGGCAACCAGTTCGTTTCGTATCTCTTCCAACAAGTCAGCTTTGCGGCCCGTCAACAGCAGGTTAGCTCCCAAGCTATTGAGTTGTTTGGCGATCGCCCTCCCGATCCCGCCAGTAGCACCAGTCACCAGGGCCGTTTTTCCTTTTAGAGCATCTTTAGAAAATACAGCGTTCATCCGCCATCCCTCCCATTGATGATTCTCAATTCCTTTTCCCTAAAATAGCGATCAGCAAGCATCTGCCAGTCCTGAAGAAATCGAGTCCATAGATGACAAACAACGGGGACTTTGTCCGTAGTTGCTGTTCAAGGTGTGCCCGGTAAGCTTGTCGGTCCTGCTTTTTGTCGTAAGCCCGAGTGGCCCGACGCTTCAACACATAGGTGAGATACACATCCTCCACAGAAAGTTCGACTTCATGCACCGTCTGTTGCAACGTTTGCCGGGTTCCGCAGACGAAGGGTTCTCCTCTCAATCTTCTCGTGCCCCTGAGTAGTCTGGTCTATCTCGAACGTCTCTATAGTATTGGAAGGATTGCGCCATCAGCGTTATAATAGGGGGTATTAAAAAGCAAAACGGGGAGGAAGTCTAACACCATGAATTACCTCGTGGAAGGGACCCCCGCATTTCGGCGGGCTATTTGGGCGTTATTTGCCGGTGGGTTTGTCACCTTCTCCATTTTGTATGATGTACAACCATTGATCCCCGTCTTCTCTCAGGAATTTAACGTCTCCCCCGCAATGGGGAGCCTTGCTTTATCCGTATCGACGGCAGCCCTTGCCGTTTCTATGCTGATACTCGGATCTTTGTCAGAGAGCTGGGGACGGAAACCCGTCATGGTGGTTTCCCTTCTGCTCTCTTCTTTGTTGGCGATGGCCACTGCCTGGAGCCCGGACTTTTCTTCTCTCCTTCTATTTCGGTTGTTCCAAGGTGTTGTATTAGCCGGACTGCCGGCAGTTGCCATGGCCTACCTGGGAGAAGAGATTGACCCGGGCAGCCTCGGGGTGGCGATGGGACTGTATATCAGCGGGAATTCCATCGGCGGTTTGGCCGGGCGCGTTTTGACCGGTTCCCTGACAGACTTTTTTTCCTGGCGGCTGGCTATGGCAGTGATTGGCGGAATCAGCCTTTTTCTCAGTTTTTGGTTTTGGTGGAAACTTCCTTCCTCCACGCATTTCCAAGCGCGCCGACCCGATGTGGGACAACTGACTCGATCCTTGGGACGGCATTTGAAAGATCCAGCGCTTTTACGTCTGTTTGCCGTCTCCTTTATCTTGATGGGAAGCTTTGTAACTATGTTTAACTATATTGGATTCCAGCTACTCGCACCCCCCTATAATCTGAGCCAAACGGTAGTAGGATGGATCTTTGTGGTTTACCTGACCGGGACGGTAAGTGCTGCCTGGATGGGTAAAGGAGCAGACCGCAGGGGACGTCGCAACGTACTGTGGTTCGGACTGATCCTGATGTTGGTAGGAGCTGCACTTACACTCTCCCCTCTCCTCTGGTGTAAAGTGATCGGACTGGCCATGTTTACTTTCGGCTTTTTCGGATCCCATTCCGTCGCCAGCGGTTGGGTGGGTAAAAAGCCAAAACAGCCAAGGCGCAAGCTTCTTCCCTCTATCTCTTCTTTTATTACTTGGGCTCGAGTGTGTCGGGCACGCTTGGCGGATGGTTTTGGTTCCATTTGGGGTGGATCGGGGTGATCAACTTGATTACGGGGTTGATTTTGCTCGCTTTCCCCCTCACCTGGCGCCTGCCTCCACAACAACAAGCAACATAAGCCAAGCCAAACCGATCCCCTCCCATCGGGGGATCGGTTTTATCATCTATCGAATGTGCCAGCCGTTTGAATCCCCGGCTTGCCGTGTTCAACAGCAAATGAAGCTCGAGTGACGATAGGAGCATGGGGACGGCTTACATAGGGGACCACCCGATAGTCAGTGAGACAATAATTGCGAGTCAATCGGCAGCGGACATAGCCGCGTCGGTTGTTGAAAAAACGAATATGAGGATTGTCCCTCAGCATCCGCCGGGCACTACGAAGAGTATCGCTCCCATCTCCGCCGGAGGTAATGGAGGTGCCGACAAATTCCACCCCCACCGTTTCCGACCGATGATCACCAAAATCGGTTTTTAAATCACAAGCCCAGCTGGAATGAACATCCCCCGTGATCACCACTGGATTGGAGATCTTCTCCTGAGCGAGAAATTGAAGCAACCGATGGCGGGAGGCGGCATAACCATCCCACGTATCCATATTGAGCAAGCGCTGGTTTCCCTCTCGCCAAACCCGTTGTGAGAAAAAAACTTGCTGCGCTAGAAGATTCCAACGAGCTCTGGAATGTTTGAGCCCCTCCATCAGCCACTGCTCCTGTTTTTGCCCCAATATGCTCCGGTTTTGTGCAGTTGATCGCATCCCGGGTGGGGACCATTTAGCATTGCTCACTTGGTTATCCCGATACTGTCGCGTATCCAAGAGGTTAAACTCCACCAAATCCCCAAAGGTAAACCGTCGATAAAGGCGCATGTCGGGACCGATCGGAAGAGAGCTCCGACGCAGAGGCATATGCTCGTAATATGCCTGGTATGCAGCCGCTCGTCTCCGCAGGAAATCTTTCCCCCCTCGCCCCCGCTCCGGCATCTGAGCTGCGTAATTGTTCTGTACTTCATGGTCATCCCAGACGACAAGCCACGGAAAGTTCGCATGAGCTGCCTTCAAATCTTCGTCCGAACGGTACTGGGCATAACGGTTCCGATAATCGGCCAAGGTTTTGGTCTCCCGACCATGATGCTTGCGGATGTTTCCGCCGGATGCGATATAACGGTGGGGTCCGTATTCGTATATGTAATCCCCCAAATGGACCACAAGATCGAGATCTTCTCTGGCCATGTGACGGTAGGCGGTATAATAACCGTGTTCAAATTGCTGACAGGATGCAAAGGCGAAAGTGAAATCCGTTAAGCGAGATTGTGGGGACGGAGCGGTTTTGGTCCGCCCCACCGGACTGATTTCCGAACCGGACTTAAACCGATACCAATACTCGTGTCCCGGTTTCAGACCATTGACATCCACATGGACGGAGTGCCCCAGTTCTGGCCGAGCGACCGTTGTTCCGGTTTGTACCACCCGCTGGAAGCGTTCATCCTCAGCGATCTCCCACTTGACCGGGATGTTATAAGGCGGATACCCCCCGCCGTTCAACGGGTCCGTTGCGAGACGAGTCCATAACACCACGGAATCGGGAAGCGGATCGCCAGAAGCGACTCCCAGCGTGAAAGGATACAGCGAAAAGCGAGGTGCCGCCTGGAGCGGGATGTCGGGCAGGGGATTAAAAAGGGTGAATCCCAGGGCAAACATCGCCACTTTGCCTGCGGATTTTAAAAAGTCCCGCCGATTCATCTCAGAGGAAAAGAAGTCCTCCAAATCGGGATGGATCCAGCCTTTCTCCAACATCGATTCCCCTTTCCAGCCAAGCCGTTCCATCTGGGTAGTGTGAGCGGAAAGGGGATCGTTCATACGTAAAAAGCAGCGGGAACATCCATCTCCGCTGCTTTTTACAACCCCAGGTCCGAGGCAGCATTATCGCTAAACAATTCTCCCTCCCGAATATAGCGACGGACCATGTGCGTCGACTTGTGCCGGGTCTGCTTCATGATCGACCGCTCGTCTTTGCCGGCCATGGCTGCAGAAGTGGCAATCCCTGACCGCAGGCTGTGGCCGGCAAAGCGGCGAGGGTCCAATCCGATGGATTCCGCTGCCTTTTTCACGATCAGTGCGACCGAGCGATCACTTAAGCGCCGGTTCCTCACTTGGCCATGACGGTTGATTGGCCGAAACACAGGCCCCGAATGGATCTCTGCCTCTTGCAACCATTCCTCCAGAGCAAGCACTGGGCAAGTCTCTCGTCGGGATCCACGCGGTATCCCCACCTTTTCCCCGTGCATCTCTTGGTCCGTCTTGGATCGACGAAGGTGAATGGCTATTCCTCGGGGAAGGGTTTGTAGATCCTCACAGTCGATCGAGACGAGCTCCGAACGGCGGAATCCTCCGGCAAAGCCGATCAATAACAAGGCACGGTCTCGTTTTCCGGTTAGGGTATTATCCAGGGCCAGCACGATCCGGCGCAAATCTTCCACCAGAATAGGGTCTTTCCCCTCTTCTCTGCTCCCTTTGGAGCGGCGAATCCCCGCCCAGACGGAACGAACCACATGCGCATGAGTGGGGGAATCGTAACCAGCCGCCTGATGCGCCTGACTGATCGCCGACAATCTCCGCTGCAAGGTAGAGGTTTTGCGTCGATCCGCCCAATCGGCCAGATATAGGGCCACCGTCTCCCCCTCTGCCGGCAACGGACTCAAAGCCCGCTCTTGGCACCATTGGGTAAAGTGACGCCAATCTGAACGATAACTTCGCGTGGTGTTAGCTGCTTTGGATTGCTTCGTATACTCCCTTGCTTTCTCCAATACCTGCTGCATTTCTGGAGTGATCTCTCGCTTCCGTGTGATCAATTCATCCATGTCATCACTCCCTTTTTACTTCCTTTGGAAACGCTATCTTTATCATGGCGCTACATGCTATGTACAGCTACCATTGTACCAAACAGCCGTTCTTTTTACGTTAAAGTTGGCATGCAAGGAGGGCGACTTCTGGTAAGATCAGTTGTAAAGACCGAAGGAGGAGAAATGTATATGAAACTATGGGGAATCCATGTGACTCAGACTAACGAGCAAGGATCTCCGGTCTGGGAACATCCGTGCATCGTCAAAGCAGAGACTGGTCTGGAGGCAGCGGGAAAAGCCTACAAACGAGTGCAAGAGCGTTCCCCCTACGACCTGGTTCCCGGTGGAAATCTGGACATCCAGCTAATATGGGGAGAAGTGTTAAACATGCCGGCAAGCACTCAAAAATGAAAATCGACGGGGCACCATTACCCCTTTGCCTAAAATAAAAGGCCCTCAAAACGCAAATTTGAGGGCCTAAAAAATCCCATCTAGCGAGATTTCTAACTTCCGATACGGTACTATTATCGGAAGTTAGAAATCTCCCTCATTCCGGTGGTAATTTCCGTGTCTACGTGGTATATATGAATAAAAAACGTCGGAGGCATGGTATGTCACAATTTCCTTTTTCTCGGCGCCTGCCGGAAAACATCAACCGGATCATTATCCGATTTCCTGAAGATGTGCAAGATTTCTTTCTGGAGATGATCAGCGCCGAACGGAGCAAACAGACCATCGCCAATTATGCCTATGATTTTGCGCTCTTTTTCGATTTCCTCGACGAAAAGGGGTTGGATCTGGATGCAGTCACACCCCAGGTCATACGCCGCTTTTTCCGTCGGCTGGAAGGCGGCTACGAGCGGATCGTCCACGCCAAAATCAAACGGACCGATCCCGAAACCGGCGAAATCCGGGAAGAATGGGTCGAACGGCGTCACTATCGAGAAAATACGCGCGCAGGAAAAGAGAGAAAGCGTTCTTCGCTCCGTTCCCTGTTCCGTTATCTGGTGCAAAATGGAGTGTTGGACAAGGATCCGATGCAGGAGTATGGAGATGCTACGTTAAAAACCCGCAATCGCAAAAAAGTGCCGGTTTTCCTCACCAGTGATGAAGCTCTCCGCCTGATACAGGCCATCGGCGACTTTCACCGGAAACAAAAACGGCGACGCATCATCTGGTATGAAGCCCGGGATCGGGCCATGATACTCCTCTTGTTGAATACCGGGATGCGTGTTTCCGAGTTGGTCGGTTTAAACCGGAACAGTATTCAGACTGACGGAGAATCAGCCCGGGTGATCATCCTGGGGAAAGGCGGAAAGGAACGAATGTTAAAGCTAAACCAGACCGCCTATGATGCCCTTCGGCGCTATCTGGAACTGCGTCCCACAGACCAAATCGCCCCTGGGCACGAACAGGCCCTCTTTCTCAACAAAAATCGGTCCCGGATCAGCCGGAAAGGCGTCTCCGAGGCCTTACAAAAATATGTGCGGGAAGCCAACCTGCCACCTAAAACCGCCAACATTTCTCCCCACAAACTGCGGCACACCCTGGCCACGCTTCTGTTATCCAATGGTGAGAACTTGCGGGTGGTTCAGGAGATCCTGGGACACTCCAGCATTCAAACCACGCAAATATATACCCACGTCATCAATTCGGAGCAGGATGCCGCCCTGGATCGGTTGGATCACCTTTTATAAAGAAAGGAGGAGCCAAGTGAGACAACGTATCATCGTCCACGGACATGTACAGGGAGTCGGTTTTCGCCAATACACCCGCCTGGTTGCTCTTCGTATGGGCGTCCGGGGCTGGGTGCGGAATCGCGCCGACGGCACAGTGGAAATCGACGCACAAGCGCCAGCTTCTAAGATGGAGCGATTTGTGGAAGCCGTCCGAAAAGGAAGCCCAGCGTCAACAGTAGATCGACTGGAAACCCAGAATCAAACACCGACCAATCGCTTTCAAGATTTTCGGATTCGTTATTCATGATGATCAACCGGCCATTCGCGCCGGTTTTTTTCAGTTTTCAGGTGGAGATATGATATATTGAGAGTTGGCTCTATCCAGATTAAAATTCGGGGAGATTTCTTGACACTTTCTTCACAAGACTGGTGTAACCACTGGGAAAGAGTTATCTTTATGAATAAGAAGTATTAAATTATAGTTTTTCTAATCTGCGAAAGGTGTGTCGTCATGACTGGACAAACATTCAATGATACCTTCCTCAAAGCATGCCGTGGTGAATTCACCCCCTACATTCCGGTGTGGTATATGCGGCAAGCGGGACGGTATCAGCCGGAATACCGGGAGATCCGCAGTCGGTATTCCTTTTTTGAGATGAGCGAAACTCCGGAAGTGTGTGCCGAGGTGACCCGTCTCCCGGTGGAACAGCTAGGGGTGGATGCCGCCATCTTGTTTGCGGATATTATGACCCCGCTAAAGCCGATTGGCGTCGATGTGGAGATTCAATCCGGAATTGGCCCTGTCATCTCCAATCCGGTTTCCACTTTAACCGATGTGGAAGGATTAGGGTCCCTAAATCCGGAGAGTGACGTCCCCTTTGTGATGGAAACGGTGCGCTTGTTAACCCGTGAACAATTAAACGTTCCTCTGATCGGGTTCGCAGGGGCTCCCTTTACCCTGGCCAGCTATATGGTGGAGGGCGGCCCCTCTAAGAACTACCACCGGACCAAAGGGCTGATGTATCGCGATCCGGAAACCTGGCAAGCGCTGATGGATAAGCTGGGCGAACTGACCATCACTTACCTATCCGCCCAGATCCAAGCCGGTGCCCAGGCGGTCCAAGTTTTCGATTCCTGGGTCGGAGCCCTCAACGCAGCTGATTACCGGACGTACGTCGCCCCGGTGATGCACCGGATTTTCTCTCAACTGAAAGAGACCACCGATGTCCCACTCATCTATTTCGGTATCGGTGCCGGACACCTGCTGCAAGAATGGGACCAACTCCCGGTCGATGTGATCGGTCTGGACTGGCGGACCTCCATTCGGCAAGCGCGGGCCCTAGGCATTCAAAAGGCGCTGCAGGGCAATCTAGACCCTTCCCTCCTCTTGGCCCCCTGGGAACGGATCCGTGAACGGGCAGCGGACATTTTGGAACAGGGGATGGAAACCCCCGGCTATATTTTCAACCTGGGTCACGGAACCTTCCCGGAGGTCCAGGTGGAAACCTTGCAACGCCTGACCAAGTTTGTCCATCAATATTCGCAAAACTGAGGTGATCATGATGTCTAAACAAACGATAGGATTGCTGGTGATGGCCTACGGTACTCCCCGTACCCCGGAGGAGATTGAACCTTATTACACTCACATCCGTCATGGACACAGACCCCCGGAAGAACAGATTCAGGATTTGAAAGAACGATATGAAGCGATCGGTGGCATCTCCCCTCTGGCGAAGATCACCAACCAACAGGTGGAAGCCCTGGAAAAGCGGGTGAATCAGCTTCATGATGATATCACTTTCAAAAGCTACCTCGGCTTAAAACATATCGATCCTTTTATCGAAGACGCCGTACAACAGATGAAAGAGGATGGGATCGAAGAGGCAGTCAGTCTGGTGCTGGCCCCCCATTATTCCACCTTCAGCGTCAAATCCTACAACGGTCGGGCGCAGGAGGAAGCAAAAAAGCAGGGCGGCCCTCGCATCCATTCCGTGGACAGCTGGTATGATCATCCCCGGTTTATTCAATACTGGGCGGACCAGCTGAAGCAGACCTTCGACCGCATCCCGAAAGAAAAACACGATCAAACCGTCGTGATTTTCTCCGCCCATTCTCTTCCGGAGAAGATTTTGCAAGATCAAGACCCTTACCCGAAACAGTTGGAAGAGACGGCCCGCTGGGTGGCTGAAAAAGCCGGCATCCCCCATTACGCCGTGGGTTGGCAAAGTGCCGGCAACACGCCGGAGCCCTGGCTGGGACCCGACGTGCAAGACCTCACTCGGGAATTGCATCAAAAGAAGGGGTACACCTCCTTTGTCTACTGCCCTCTTGGCTTTGTAGCTGAACACTTGGAAGTCCTCTACGACAACGACTACGAATGTAAAGTCGTCTGTGACGAGATCGGCGCTGACTACTACCGCCCCCCGATGCCTGACGCCAAGCCGGCTTTTATCGAGTGTCTGGCGGAGGTCGTGGCGACGAAGTGGGCGGAAGTAAGCCGGGGACGCCGATGAAACGATGGCGAGTCGCTGTAGTAGGAGGCGGGATTACCGGTCTGTCCACCGCTTTTTATTTGCAGCAGGAAGCCCGTAACAAATCGATCCCCTTGGATATCGTGTTGACAGAGGCATCAGAGCGTTTAGGCGGAAAAATTCAGACGGAGCGGACCGATGGGTTTGTGATGGAAAAGGGGCCCGATTCCTTTCTGGAGCGAAAATCTTCGGCTAAGCAGTTAGCCATGGATCTCGGTCTCGAAGATGAGTTGGTCCGCAATCGAACTGGACAGGCGTATATTCTCCATCAGGGGAAACTGTTTTCGATTCCGGAAGGTGCAGTGATGGGGATTCCCACCCGATTGACCCCCTTCCTCCGCACTGCTCTCTTTTCTCCCGCCGGAAAGCTACGTGCCGCTCGGGATTTGGTCCTTTCCCGCAGTCAAGCGAAGGAAGATCAGTCCGTGGGATCCTTTTTTCGCAGGCGGTTAGGTGATGAAGTGGTCGATCAACTGATCGAGCCCCTTCTATCCGGGATTTATGCGGGAAGCCTTGATCAGCTCAGCTTAGAAGCTACTTTTCCCCAGTTTGCCCGTCTGGAAGAAGAGCATCGCAGCCTGATTCTCGGGATGAAACGAACCCGCCCACCTCAATCGGGGACAAAACGGAAGCAGGGCCAATTTCTCACCTTGCGGCGAGGCCTCTCCCGTCTGGTGGAGGCGATTGAACAAACGCTTCCCAAGGAATCGGTGATTACCGGCAACCCCTTAACCCGTATCATTCCAGAGGGAAGTCGGTATCTCTTGGTGCTGGCTTCCAACCGGGTGGTTCAGGCGGATGCAGTGGTGATGGCTCTTCCGTTCGACCAGATGGAACCCATCTTGCCCGCCTCGCTGCCGCCGCGCCCTCATCCGGTCCCAGCCACTTCGGTGGCCACGGTGATTATGGGCTTCGACGCGGACTCGCTACCCCACTCCCCTGACGGCACCGGGTTTGTCGTTCCTCGACGGGAACCGACGTGGATCACAGCTTGTACCTGGACCCACAAAAAGTGGCCCCACACGGTTCCGGAAGGGAAAGCGATGGTTCGCTGCTATGTCGGCCGGCAAGGACAAGAGGAGCTATTGGACGAATCCGATGACGCCCTGTTGGAGAAGGTTCGCACCGATCTGAAAAAGATTCAGGGAATCGATACTCCGCCACTGTTTTACCGCGTCACCCGTTGGAAACAAGCGATGCCCCAGTATACTGTGGGTCACGTCCAGTGGCGGGAACAGGTGGAGCAAACCTGCCGCAATACGATACCTGGCGTGTTTCCCTGCGGTGCCTCCTTCGGGGGCATCGGCATCCCCGATTGCATCGATCAGGGCAAACAAGCTGTTCGGGATGTGCTCGCATACCTTAATCTGAAACAACGAACTTCGTGATCAACAATCCCGCCGGATCATCCGGCGGGATTTCTTCTGTTTAAATGAAAATAAAGGGGATTGCGCCCTTTTTGTCGAATATTATAGAGACCTACTTTAAGAAATGGAGGGATCTCATGCCGCGTCCGCGTTACATTACGGACATTCGTAAAATTGACAACATCCCGGAGGAAGAGCGGCAAAGGCTGACAGACATCACCGACAAGTTCGTGTTCAGGGTGAATGATTACTATTTATCCCTGATCGATTGGGACGATCCGGATGATCCGATCCGCAAATTGATCATTCCCAATGATGCGGAACTGGACGAGTACGGGAAGTGGGACGCCTCGGACGAACATATGAACTACGCCGCCCCGGGGTGTCAGCACAAATACGATACCACTGCCCTCTTGATCGTATCCGAAGTCTGTGGAGCGTACTGCCGGTTCTGCTTCCGCAAACGACTTTTCCGCAACGATGTACACGAAGCTTCCCTGGATGTTTCTCCAGGGGTGGAATATATCCGGAATCACCCCGAGATCAACAACGTCCTCCTCACTGGAGGAGACTCGCTGATCCTGGCTACACGGAAAATTCGGGGGATCCTGGAACGGCTGCGGGAAGTTCCCCATGTGAAAATTATCCGTTTCGGTACCAAACTTCCGTCCTTTAATCCGATGCGGATTTACGAAGATGAGGAACTGTTGCAAACCCTATCCGAGTTTTCCCGTCCCGACGCTCGCATCCACGTGATGGCCCACTTCAACCATCCGCGGGAACTGACCGATGAGGCCTACCGAGCCATCGATGCCCTGCAGCGGGCCGGTGTGGTCTTGGTCAACCAGAGTCCGGTATTGAAAGGGATCAACGATGACCCTGAAGTGTTGGCCGAGCTGTTGGATAAACTCTCCTGGGCTGGGGTGACCCCTTATTACTTCTTCCAAAACCGCCCGGTTGCTGGTAACGCCAGTTTCGTGCTCAGCTTCCGGGAAGCCTATCAGAAAATCGAGCAGGCCAAGGCGCTTACTTCCGGTCTCGGCAAACGAGTCCGTTATGCTATGAGCCATACCTCCGGCAAGATCGAGATCCTGGCCGTTGAGGGAGATAAAATCTACCTCAAATACCATCAAGCGCGCCACCCGGATTACTATGGTAAATTTATGATTTTTGACCTACCGGAAGATGCCGCTTGGTTCGACGACCTTCCCGGCTCGGAAGAGATCCTGGCCGCTCAAACCGAAGAACAGTATGCGTAAGTATATAAACAAAGCAAAGCGCGAAGGGATATCCTCTCGCGCTTTGCTTTTGGATGCCCTCTTCCTCCCTGCCGAAATTTTTGGTGTGAAATTTCGAACGGATGTTTGTATTGTAGCCAAACATCATGTATACTGAAGAAAAATATGTACAAGACGGCGATCATTGGGGAAAGGGGAGATTGAATTTGAGCAAGTTGTCGCCTCGGCAACAGGCCATTTTAGACTACATAAAACAAGAAGTACGGGAAAAGGGTTACCCCCCCTCCGTACGGGAAATCGGGGAAGCGGTGGGGCTCGCCTCCAGCTCCACCGTTCATGGCCATCTGGCCCGTCTTGAAAAACGAGGATTGATCCGGCGGGATCCGACAAAACCCCGGGCCATTGAGGTATTGGAAGAGGAAGAAGCGACAACAGCGATGTCCAGCCCGGCTGCCGACATGGCCATGGTGCCATTGGTGGGGAAAGTGACGGCGGGGGAACCGATTACAGCCGTCGAAAATGTGGAAGAGTATTTTCCACTCCCGCGGCGGATGACGGGCCCGGAGGATACTACCTTTCTCCTCTCCGTCCGCGGTGACAGCATGATCAACGCCGGCGTCCTCGACGGGGACTATGTGCTGGTGCGGCAGCAGCAGACCGCTGAAAACGGAGATATGATCGTCGCCTTGACTCCAGATAACGAGGCCACAGTAAAACGTTTCTTCAAAGAAAAAGATCATATCCGCTTACAACCGGAAAACGATCACATGGAACCGATTCACTTACCCGATGTCACCATTCTCGGCCGGGTGATCGGGTTGTTCCGGGAGTTACATTAAAAAGGACCGCCTGCATGCAAGGCGGTCCTTTCGTCTGATTAGGTATTAGCTCTAATAAATCGCTCCAACCGATCCATCGCTTTTTCCAGTTGTTCCATCGAGGTAGCATAGGAGATCCGCACATGGGAAGGAGATCCAAAGGCGGCACCGGGGACCAGGGCCACTTTTTCTTTTTCCAAGAGGGCTTTCACCCACTCATCAGTGCTGTCATAGCCGGTTTTCTTTGCCGCCTCCTCCGCGTTGGCGAATACGTAAAAGGTGCCTTGCGGCCGGTTGCAATGGATACCGGGCATCTTCTGCAGACGGTCCACCACAAAATCCCGGCGTTGACGAAAGGCGGCCAGCATGTTCTTCACCGGTTCCTGGGATCCCTTCAGCGCCTCCATGGCGGCATACTGGGCCACGGACGCCGGGTTGGACGTACTGTGGCTGGATAAACCCGACATCGCCTTGATGATTCGGGCATCCCCGGCCGCGTAGCCAATCCGCCAGCCGGTCATGGAGTAGGTTTTGGATACCCCGTTGATGGTGACCGTCCGCTCCTTCAACTCCGGGCTGATAGCAGCCATGCTGACCGGCCGCTCTTCCCCGTAAACCAGGTGCTCATAAATTTCGTCGGATACGACGAGCAGCTCGTTCTCCACACAAACGTCGCCCAGCGCCTTCAACTCCGCCTCGCTGTACATGGTTCCCGTCGGGTTGGAGGGGCTGTTGATCAGAAAGGCGACGGTCTTATCCGTAATAGCAGATTTCACTTGTTCCGGCGTCACCTTAAAGGCGTTCTCCTCTTTTCCGTCGATCACCACTGGTACGCCGCCGGCCAGTTTCACCTGCTCGATATAGCTCACCCAGTACGGGGCGGGGATAATAACTTCGTCACCGGGGTCCAGGATCACCTGGAACAGATTGTAAAGGGCATGTTTCGCCCCGACGGTTACAATCACTTCGTCCCGGTTGTAATCCAGACCGTTATCCCGCTGAAACTTTTCCGTAATGGCATCCTTCAGCTCCACAATGCCGCCGGCGGGGGTGTATTTGGTCTGTCCTTCTTTCATCGCGCGGGAAGCGGCCTCCAAAATATGATCAGGCGTATTGAAATCGGGCTCCCCGGCTCCGAGCACCACCACATCATGCCCCTGTTTCTTCAGTTCCTTCGCTGTAGCTGTAATCTCAATCGTTTTGGAAGGAGTTAACTGTTGAACGCGTTGAGACAATTTCATCCAGACTGTTTCTCCTCTCTCGCTTTTGTTTCCATTGTAACATAGCGGTGGCTCATCTTCTCTTCAAAAAGCAAGGTTTCCGGGCGGAGCTGATGAACAGGGACTCCTCCTTAGTATAATCGATCGGATTAAAACCGATACTCGACGCTTTCGCTTTCCTCCCCGTCTTTCGGGTCGATCCGAATGATCAATCGGTTGAACCCTTCCTGTTCAGTATCATACTGAAAACGAGCTCGAATCTGAAACTTCCGGCTGGCCTGTTGCGCGGCACCTTTTTCAAAAGGACCTCCCATCCAATGACCCAGTCGGTTCCCAATTCGCTCAGCAGAAAGTACCGCTTCGACTTCCTCGGTCCCTTGATCTGCGGTTGATACCCGTTCTACCCGTTTCATGTCGGATTTGATTAACTGAAGATAATCCCGGGGAGAAACCAGTCCAAATTGACGGGAGGTTAACTTTTCCTTTTGTTTCCCGCGGGTGACTTCAATGTGCTCCCCTTTTTTGACGATCCGGACGGTTGCATCCTTCTCTTGATCAACACTTTCCAGCGACCAGTCGAGACCCGATTGCTGCCCTTCAAAACGATTGTCTCCGATAATTAGAGTGAAGGGATAGGATTTCCGACTCAGTTGCTGGTCCATTTTATGAAGCAAACGGGTTGCAAGCTCCCTTTCCGTCATCGGTTTATCGATTGTTCTCGGAGGATGAGCAGGGGCACAACCGGCCATCGTCAAAAGAGCCGCCAGGAGCACCCCGCCGGCCCGGGTCAGTATCTTCAAACACTCCCCCTCCTCAGCTCTTTTTGACAGTGTACGATGCTGAAAAGCCAAATATCACCCCCGAAAAAGGCAAAAAGCCCGTCAACGCCGCCAGACGGACATACAGTGAAAAATGTGTTAGACATATCAGCCGGACTGCAGGTGATACTATGCTTACCCAAGGAGGTGATCCGATGGATACTTCCCTTTCCTCCCGGTGGATTCATGATCAGTTAGAACACCATTTTTCCGATGAGGAAATGGAAAGGATCCGAGCGTACATGCGATCCGAATCCTGGGCGTCTCCCACTTCGAGAAAGATGTGGAACGGGGAATCTCCGGTACAGATTCCCCTTCGTTTCCACTTGGATGTCGATCTAAAAGATTAACATCGTTTTGTATGTAGTGTGACCAATTTTCTCCTGCCTATACCTCCCACTGATTCTCTGCCGCCAGGCGGCAGTTTTTTTATGGAGACACCTTTTCAAAAGCACGGATCGTTTCCCATCGGATCCGTTCCTCATCCAGAGTAAGGAGTTCTCGGTTTCGCATCAGGGGACGGCCGTCGACGTATACATCTTGAACATCGGCGGCGGACGCGGAGTAAACCACATGGGAAAGCAGATCATGAGTGGGCTGCCAATGGGCCCGAGAGATATCCATCGTTACGAAATCCGCTTTCTTCCCGGGTTCCAACGTCCCGATCTCCTCTTCTAGAAAAAGGGCTTCCGCGCCAAAGCGGGTCCCCATGGCTAAAGCGGTTTCTGCTGGAATCGCTTCCGGGTCTTCTCCCACTCCCTTATGAATCAATGCTGCCAGGCGGATCTCCTCCAACAAGTCGAGATTGTTGTTACTGGCGGCCCCATCGGTGCCCAGAGAGGGACGAATACCTTTTTTCAACATGGCGAGAACGGGAGCGATACCGCTTGCCAACTTGAGATTGCTGCCCGGATTGTGGGAAACCTTTACTCCCCTTTCGGCTAACAACTGGATCTCATCCTCCGTCACGTGCACCGCGTGGGCCACCAGCGCCGGTCGGTGGAAAACGCCTAGCTGATCCAAATGAGCCACAGGCCGCTTCCCGTAATCCTGAACATTCTGCTCCACTTCCCGCCGTGTTTCGGACAGATGGATATGAATGGGGAGATGGAGGCGCTCAGCATCACTTACAATCGATTCAATGTAAGCCGGCGGACAGGTGTAGGGGGCGTGGGGAGCCATCATCGTCGTAATTCGCCCGTTCGCCTCTCTATGCCATTGCTGGGCAAACTGGACCGCTTCCCTCCGTTTCGCTTCCCGCTCCGTCTGTGAGCCGAGTCCAATCACTCCCCGGCACAGGCTGGCCCGCATCCCCGCATCAGCGACAAGAGCCCCCACCTGGTCCATATGATCGTACATATCAGCAAAACAGGTGGTACCGCCGCGAATCATTTCCACCATCGCCAGGGCGGTGCCCCAACGGACCTGTTCCGGGCCGAATCGCCCTTCAATTGGCCACATTTTCTCTTCCAACCATGTCTTCAGCGGCAAGTCATCGGCGTAACCCCGAAGCAATGTCATCGCTGCATGCCCATGGGTATTGATGAATCCTGGAAGCAGCAATTTCCCCTTCATATCGAGGATTTCGTCGTATACTACCGGGGGGTCTCCTTGTCCCACCTCGGTGATGCAGTTGTCCTCGGTGACAAGATAGGCGTGTTCCAACAGGGTATCTTTTTCCCTCATCGTCAGGATATGGGCATTGACAAACAGCCGTTTCATCAACTTCCCCCTTCTCATGCTCCCTTTGAAACCACCATACCCCACAGGGGCCATACAGACAAGCCGAAGCTCATGCTTTTGTGGAAATAAACTGAAGGATTGCCTGCAAGTCATACCGATGGTTGGGTTGGGAAATGGGGGCAAAGAGATCCCCTACCTGCTCGAGTCGCTGGTACACCGTCTCTAGGGTAAAATCTTCCGGAGTCAACCCCGGTTTTAACTCTTCCCATTTTAAGGGCACCGAAACGGTTGCTTCCGATCGGGCCCGTGGAGAGTACGCGGTGATGAGGGACTTGCCCCGCCAGTGTTGCAGATAATCGAAATAGACCTTGTTTCCTCTTTTTTTCACCGAACGCTCCAGGGTGATCAATTGTGGATGCCGATCCTGGAGAAACCGGGCCACAAACTGGGAAATCTGTCGGGTTTCCTCATAAGAGTAGCGGGGTTGGATCGGGACGTAGACTTGCAAGCCCGTCGCACCGGAGGTTTTCACCACCCCATCCAATCCCATGGAACGAAGCGTTTCTCGGGTTAACAACGCGGTTTCCATTACCGCTTCAAAACCCTCGACGGAGGGATCGATGTCAAAAACCAGCTCCGTGGGATAACCAGGATGCTCCGCACGGTCAAAGGAGACATGAAACTCCAGGCTAGCCAGGTTTCCCAGCCAAACCAGTGTGGCCGTATCCTGAAGCAGAATATATTCAATCTCTCCCCATGTCGTCCGTTTTACCCAATCAGGCGCGTGGTCCGGAATATTTTTCTGGTAGAAGGATTTTCCCTTCACCCCGTCTGGATAACGGATGGTGGTCAAATAGCGTCCTTGTGCATAGGGCAGAAGATAGGGCGCCAGCCGGGTCAGGTGCAAAATCCAATCGTATTTCGTAATCCCGGGGTACAGCTCTTTATCCACATTAGAGATTTTGATCTCCTTGTCTTCCACTCGTACCAGTCGGTCGCCCATCGTATTCCTCCTTTCACACCGCGCCCAAATTCCCCGGGACAATCGTCCCGATTCGCCCGTTGTACATAGACTGCATTGTGACCATAAAGAACAAACAGGAGGAGGGCTTCTCATCATGTCCCAAGAAGAACAACCTTTGGAAAATCTGCCTGCACCGCAACAGCAACCGATGACTGGCGGGCCCGTCGATTTTCCGGCAGCATACGGACCCTATGCGGAAACGAGTCAATATGGCCCTGTCGGTGCCGACTTCTATTCCAGCGGGTACGGGGGCGAATACGGCGGATATGAAGGGTACGGAAATTACGGCATTGAGGCGCAGACCAGCCTCTATCCGTTCTTCCCCTTTTTTAGTCCCTTTTTCTTCCCCTTCCACCCCTTTTATCCCTTTTTCCCCTTCCGTCGCTATCATTGGTGATCCGAAGGATGGTGAAAGCCCGGCTCCGGCCGGGTTTTTACTTATGATTCCGGCAATCGGAAGCCCACTACCGTGGGAGAACGAAGCGTGCCCTGGGGAGTCCACTCCAGATAGCGCACATCCACCCGCAAGATCGGCTCGACCCAAATCACCCCGGGGTTTCTACCCGTTGGCGGATTAATAACCGATGGATCCTCCCTTTTAAGAGAGGAGAGCGCATCGGTCAGTAGTCGCCGTTCCTCCTCCTTCAATCCGGAACCCACCCGTCCGATATAGATCCAGCGACCCTCATCTTTGATCCCCAACAGTAGCGAATGAACCTGCGACCCGCTGTAAAAGACACCCACCATTGTAGCGGTCAGCTTCTGAAAATGTTTCACTTTCTGCCAGGATGGATCCTTCCGAGCAGGACGATAGACTCCCTGTCGTTTTTTCATCACCACCCCTTCCCACGCTTTTTCTCCGGTGAAACGCCACAAGCCGAATCCGTCATCAAAGCTTTCACACCGGTGGATCACCTCTTGCGAATCAGTGGGGATGAGGTGGGAGAGCACTTGTAACCGTTCTTCCAACGGCTGATCCATCAGCGATTCTCCGTTATGAGAAAGAATGTCGAAAACCATATAGTGGACCGGGATTTTCCTCATCAAGGTGGACAGTTTTTTGCGGTTACTAATAAGCTCCCGTTTTAGCACCTGAAAAAAATCGGCTTTGCCTTGATTCATCACCACAATCTCCCCATCCAATATGGCCGATGAACAGGACAGTGTGGCAGCCGCCTGGACCACCTCGGGGTAGTTCTCCGTCCGTCGCCGCTGCTTGCGGTTAAACAATTCGATCTCTGCCCCCTCCAGGTAGGCCAGCATCCTTACACCGTCCCATTTTACCTGGTAAAGCCAATCCTCCGATTGAAATAGGTTTTCCCGGGAGACAGGCTCCATGGGGATCATCGGATCGACCACGGCGGTCCCTCCTCCGCGCGTTCACCGATTCTCATAAACGGTGTGGTTTACCTACATGAAACATGAAAAAATGATTCGCGAATAACATGCTTATATATGAACTCCTGTTTGAAAGGAAGTGACAGGATGCCTGCTCTGCTTGTACAAATTGCCTTGGTTGTGATTTTGGTCCGTGCTGCGTACACGGTGGTGCGGCATTTCCAAACTTCATCTCCTGATTGGTTTGAGGCCGCTTTTCAAGTTTCGATCGGGATCGTCTCTCTCTGGTTACTGCTCGACTATTTTTAGCCAGGGAAAAAAGGCTTTAGCATGATTCCCTCTTCCGCTCCATAGACATGTACAAAACACGGGAGGGCGGATGAGGGATGGCGAAAAACCATTGGATCCAAGCCCTTTTGGTGACGGCGATCGCTATCAATCTGATGCTGGTCGGCATATTGATCGTCAGACACCAGGTGGAACCCGCGGGTGTGATCCCCGCTTCGGCCAAACCGGGGCAGACGGCACTCCGCTCGGAGATTCAGCTGCAATACCAAGGAACCACCCAGGAAAGGAATTGGGAAGTAGAGCACTACCGCAAGGTGGAAGTATTTCTGGATAAAAAAGGACGCGTAGTCAAAACCAAACCCACCGGGGAAGAAAAACATGTTCGCTATTGGAAAGGTACTTAAATCGCGAACTTATTTGGCGGCTTTCTTGCCGCCTGTTTTTCGTTTTTTTCTTCCTGATTCCTCCAGACTGGCTTTGAGTGCATCCATCAGATCCACCACTCGTTCCGGTTGTTTTTCCGGTGCTTCCACAATCTCTTCCCCTTTGATTTTCTTGTCGATCGCTTCCTCCACGGCCTGCCGGTATTCGTCCTGATATTGATCCGGGTCGAATTGGGTAGTTAAATTTTCGATCAATTGTTCTGCCATATCCATCTCTTTTTCTGGCAGATCCAGATTCTGCGGGACATCAGGTATTTGCCCGGCGTCCCGCACCTCATCCGGGTAAAAGATCGTCTCCATCACCAAACAGTTTTGATACACGCGGACCACTGCCAGCGATTGTTTGGACCGGATCGTGATCTTAGCCACTCCGATTTTACCCGTTTTATCCATCGCATCCCGCAGCAATGAATACGCCCGATCTCCGTTATCACCGGGGCCCAGGTAATACGTTTTATCGAAGTAAATCGGATCGATCTCTTCCAGCTTCACAAAATCCATAATCTCAATCGATTTCCGCTGCTCCGGCAGGATCGATTCCAATTCTTCCTTTTCCATCAACACAAACTGATTGTCGGCATACTCGTACCCTTTCACCACTTCATCCCAAGGGATGTCCTCTTCGCAGGTGGGACAGTAGCGATGATACTTGATCGGGGTTTTACATTTTTTATGGAGGCTGCGAAAGGAAACACTTTTTGATTGTGTGGCGGTAAACATCCGGACCGGGATGTTGACCAGTCCGAAACTGATGGAGCCTTTCCAGATGGTGTGCATAACGGAATCCTCCTAGAGAACCGAATGTTTCTTTTCCAAGGGAAGGTTTTCCCAACATTGCCGGGTGCGGTCCGTCTGGCCATTTAATAAATGACACAGTCCTTCATAAAAGATGGGCTCCTCCCAACGGGGACTTAACTCCCGTGCTTTTCGAAAAGAATCGATCGCAAGAGCAGGCCGTTGTCTGGCCAGATGCACCCGCCCCAATTGGTAGTACCCCAGAGAGCGGTTCAAGGGATCCGGCGAATCGATCACCTGCCGCGCCACGGCTTCCGCGTGATCGTAATCCTCTAGGTTGAGGGAGAGGCGGGATTGTAATACGAGCCATAACGGGTGTTCCGCCAAATGCTGCGGTAATCGGATCAGAGCTTTTTGCACCTGTTTTTCATCCCCGGATTGCAATAAATACCAGACATAGGTGAACAAAAGATCCTCATGTTTCGGTTCCAGCGTCAGCCCTTTTTGCAGCACGGCATATGCCTCTTCCTTTCTCCCTTGCAGCCATAAGTTCCAACTGAGCCCGTGGTAACCCTTGGCTTTCTTCGGTTCGGCTGTCACCAATTTTCCGTACCAGAGAATCGCTTGGCCCGTATCGCCCATTTGCTCAAAATGGCGGGCAATAGCTTCCATCACGGCCGGGTGACGGGCTTTTTGGTATGCGGCCATTCTCCAGTAGAGGACGCTTTCCCGATGTCCCGCCTGTTCATAGCAAACCGAGAGATAATACATCGACTCCCAGTCTTCCTCGTCGTGGCGAAGTGCGTGGAAAAAGAGGGGAATCGCCTCGTGGTAACGTTCCAGACGGAAATAACAGGCGCCTAAGTTAAACCAGGTATCTCCGTCTCCACTTTCCTCATCTGTAGACAGACACCGTTCAAACTGTTTAATGGCCAGTTCGTCTTGGTTGCGCTGTACATGGATGCAACCCAACATATGATGGGCGAAAGCGCTGAAACGAGGGGAGTCGGAGGTGACGGCCACCAACTGAAATTGCCGGTAGGCCTCCATCCACTTCCCCTGTTGAAAATCGCTTAAAGCCAAGTACAGCCGTCCCAGTAGAAACTCCGGTTCTTTTTCAACCACATCGCGAAAATAAGGACGGGCTTCTGTAAACATCTGCAGTTGATAATACCCCTGACCCTGCCGGAAGGAACGAACCGCTTGTCTATCTAGGTAGAACTCCTCTCCCAGCTCCTCCTCTTCCTCTGCCAGATCCGGATGGATTTTCAAGATGGAGGCAACATGTTCCTCCAAAAGGATCCATCCCTCCAACAGATCGTGAACCTCTTGGTGGAGCTGGTGAAATTCCTCTCGCAACCGACAACGGTCATTGGGAGTGGCCTGTTCGTAATCGGCTTCGATATCGGATAACCGCTGCTTGATCTGCTGCAGCCACTGCTGGATCATTCTCCACCCTCCTTTTTACAGGGACTCTTTCAGAGTATCTCCCACGGGGGTGAATCCATGCGCAAGCAAAAACAAAAGGAACCCAAAGGGTTCCCGTGAAAAGATGGATAAAAGTTATTAGGGATTTGTGATACAAACTGGTCTTTATTACACCACCGTTCTGTGAGCTTCTCCCCTCCGCAATTCGAGAAGTCGATTCCGGTCATCCATGATGGCGATCCGGGGGCGGTGGCTTTGGGCTTCTTCCTCAGTCATCGTTGCGTAAGACATCACGATCACTTGGTCCCCAGGTTGAACCAGACGGGCTGCGGCACCATTTAAACAAAGGATACCGCTCCCTCTCTCCCCGGCAATCACATAGGTTTCCAAGCGAGCACCGTTTTGGTTGTTGACCACTTGTACTTTTTCATGGGGCAGAATATCCACCGCCTCCAACAAATCCGCATCGATGGTGATACTGCCTACATAGTTTAGGTTGGCCTCGGTTACCGTAGCCCGATGGATTTTAGCCTTCATCATGGTGCGAAACACGGTCACCGCCTCCCCTCTTTTGACCAGATCCGATTATCGATTAGACGCGTATGGCCCAACCGGACTGCCACCGCGGCAATCACTGATCGGTTTTCAATGGATGGAACGGGCTCCAGCTCGGGGTAACTTAATACATCCACATACTCGATCACCAGCTCCGGGATGGTTTCCATATGATCGCGAATCCGCTTGATAGCCTCTTGCGGGGTTTTTAGTCTGCCGGCTTCTCTTTCCCGGGTTGCGTCATCGAGGGCTTGAGGAATCACAGCAGCCAGCTTGCGTTCCTTCGGGGAAAGATACAGATTGCGGGAGCTCATCGCCAGCCCATCTTCCTCCCGGACGGTCGGGCAGGGGATCACCTGGACGGGAAAATTGAGATCGTCCACCATTTGGCGAATCACCGCTACCTGCTGGGCATCTTTCAGACCAAAATAAGCCTTATCTGGTTGGATGATATGGAACAATTTAGAGACCACAGTGGCGACTCCATCAAAATGACCCGGCCGATGGGCTCCGCACAGTCGTTCTGTCAGGCGAGAGACCTGGACGGTAGTGCGGATACCCGAGGGATACATTTCCTCCACCCTTGGTGCAAACACCCAGTCGGCCCCTGCCTCTTCCGCCAGGCGAACGTCCCGCTCCAAATCCCGAGGGTAGCGGTCCAAGTCTTCCCCGGGCCCAAATTGAAGCGGGTTGACGAAAACCGATACCACCACTCGGTCACACTCCTGTGCCGCCTGTTCGATCAGACTGAGGTGACCCTCGTGCAGAGAACCCATGGTAGGAACCAACCCCAAGCTCTTCTGTCTCCCTTCTTTTTGCAAGATCCTCCGCATCGTCGCGATCTGGTTCACGGTGGTGGTCATCGTTCTTCTCCCTCCTTGCTAAATAAACGTTCCTTCACCGCGGAGGGCAGCGAATAGATGTGATCTGTGCCGGGAAAGGTCCCTTGCCGTACCTCTTGTACATATTGGCGAATCCCCTGCTCCACTTCATCTCCGATCTTAGCGTAGGTTTTGACAAAGGAGGGACGGATTTCGCTGGCGTATTGCAACAGATCGTGGTAGACAAGGACTTGTCCGTCGCAGTGACGGCCCGCTCCAATGCCGATCACCGGAATCGGCAACCGTTGTTGGATTTGTGCGGCCACCTCTTCCGGAACGCATTCCAGAACCAGAGCAAACACCCCTGCGTCAGTCAATCGCTCCGCTTCTTCAACCAGTTTCTGTGCGGATGCCAGGTCTTTCCCCTGAACACGATAGCCCAGCTGGTGTACCGCTTGGGGCGTCAACCCGATATGTCCCATCACCGGGATCCCCGCTCCAACACAAGCGCGGATTCCTGCCAACACTTCTTCACAACCCTCTACCTTGATTGCACCCGCTCCTCCTTCCTGTATAATCCGCCCCGCCGCTTTCAGGACTTCATCCCGACTGAGGTGGGCGGTGAGGAAGGGAAGATCGGTGACCACTAGCGGACGATCGGCCCCTCGAACCACTGCCTGGGTATGGTGCAGCATATCCGACAGTGTCACCGGCACCGTCGACTCATAGCCGAGGACCACCATTCCCAGGGAATCCCCGACTAAAAGCAGGTCGGCACCGCCGGCATCCGCCAATTTGGCCGATGGGTAATCATAGGCGGTCACCATCGCGATTTTGGTTCCTTCTTTTTTCATCCGATCCAGTGTCCGAAGCGTCACGCGGGTTTTCTGGAGTGACACGACTCATAACCTCCTTGTGTGATGCGCTCCGGAGGCAGAGGGAGAAAAACAAAAACACCTTTCGGCCCATCAAAAGGAAGCCAGAAGGTGTCGGTTTTCCAACTTACCCCTGTCTCCGTCCCCGAGGGCTCAGAGCAGATTTTGTTTATACTTGGCCGAAAACTGAGAATAAACAGGTTGCAGCGTGCGGCTCTATATGATGCCGCCGCTTCCCTTTTCAGGTTAAACCATCTTCTCCCCTCTGACAACCCATTCCCCATGCTAATCGATATCGGCGGAATAGACGGGCTGAAGGTGGTCTTGATGACGGATCAATAATGCTCCCGAAGGGTCCAATCCGACGGCCATCCCAGCAATCGTTCCCTGGGACGTTTCGGTCCTTACCTCTCGTCCGATCGTCTCCGCATACTCCTCCCACAAAATCCGCACGGGCTCAAAGCCTTGTTTTAAATAAGCATCGTAAAATTCCTCCAGGGATTGAAGGATTGATGCGATCAGCGTCACCCGATGGTACGTTCGCCCTCCTTCGATCGCCAGCGAGGTCGCAACCTTCATCAGCTCATCGGGCAAGAAGTCCTCCAGGGTGTTCACATTGATGCCCATTCCCAGCACAACATACTGGACTTGATCCTGTTCACCCCGGGTTTCCGTCAGGATGCCGCAAAACTTGCGACCATTGATCAACAGATCATTGGGCCACTTAATTCGGATGTCCAATCCCGTTTCCCGCCGGAGTGCCCGGGTGAGGGCCACTGCCGCCATCAGGGTCAATTGGGGGGCCTGGGCTAGGGTAATCGTCGGTCGAAGAATCAGGCTCATCCAGATCCCTGAATGTGGCGGTGAGTGCCAAGCCCGATCCATGCGCCCCTTTCCTTTCGTCTGCTCCTCAGTCAGTACCAACGACCCTTCGTTCGCCCCTTTCCGAGCCCAGTCATGGGCTATAAGCTGAGTGGAGAGTACCTGGGAATGGTACTGGATGGACCATCCAAACCGTTGGGATCGCAAATGGGGTTTCAGTTCTTCCGGAGCCACCCGATCCGGACGGTGCACTAACCGATATCCTTTCTTGGGACGAGCTTCTACTTGATACCCTTCCTTCCGCAACTCTTCAATTTGTTTCCAGATCGCTGTCCGGCTGCATTGCAGGCGGCGGCTGATCTCTTCTCCCGATGTAAATGCATCTCCCTGCTCCAAGAGCAGGGATAACAACTGTTCACGAATCCGACTGGACAAGGCGACATCCCTCCTGTATCAGTGCATCCTGTCGATTTGGGATCTCTCCGAGAGCGACAGCTTCCGTCAGGCTTCGCAACACCCGTCCCGTCCATGGTCCAGGCGTGCGGCCGACAGCTTTGGACAGTTGCCGGCCATTGACGGCCAGTTCCCTCGAACTATGCACCGGCATTTCCTGGTACCACTTGCACAGCTCAGCAAGGCTTGTTTCCTCTTCCCGCCGACTCCACCCTCCGATCTTGGATGCCGTTGTCAGTGCGGCTTGGACCGGTTCCAACCCCATCCTCAACAGCTTCTTTTTTCCGGCTGTGGAATCCGTCCAAGGAAACCGCTCCGCCAACGCCAACTGATAAATCAAAGCGATTTTCCGTACCTCTTTCGATGGCAGGCGAAAGCCCGCTAGATAAGATTTCGCTTCCTCGGAGGGAACACGACATAAATACAGTAGCAGGCTCCAACGGACCCGACGATCACGGACCTGGTCCACTCGCTGCAGGGGAATCGAGGGCGGCGGAATCGGCTGTGGCCAGTTTAAAAATGGGGGCAGATGAGCAAATAGATCCAATTCCCACAACCATTGCAGCCCTCGGGAAGGTTCCTCAGCTTTCCACCATTTCTCCCATTCCTGGGTGATCCGTTCCACCGGCAGATATTGAAGCAAAGTTTTCTGTTGACAGAGGGCGGTGAGGGTCGACTCCGCTAACCGAAACTTCAACTGGGCGGAAAACCGAAGCGCTCGCACCATTCGCAAGGCATCTTCCGCGAATCGATCCGTTGCTGGCCCCACTGTGCGGATCACTTTTTCCGTAAGATCCTTCCTTCCGCCAAATGGATCGAAGATATTCCCCCTTCGATCCATTGCTATCGCATTAATAGTGAAATCACGACGGGCCAAATCCTGATTCAGATGGGAAACAAAGATGACCTGGTCCGGTCGCCGGTGGTCACTGTACCCCGTCTCCTTCCGAAACGTAGTCACCTCAACCGCCACCCGATCCTGCAAGACAGTCACTGTTCCGTGAGCGATACCGGTAGCAACCGTTTTGGGAAACAGAGATTGGATTTGCTCCGGACGGGCATCGGTGGTGACATCATAATCTTCCGGTTCCTTACCCAATAAGCGGTCCCGAACGCACCCGCCCACCTGGTAGGCTTGATATCCCGCCGCCTCCAACCGGGCCATCACCTGGTCGCAAGCGCGGGCCGAATGGTTCATTGATCAATCACCTGCCGATACAGCTCTTCATACTGATCAGCGATTTTCTCTGCGGAAAACTGAACCCGGGCCCGCTGAATACCTTGCTCAGAAAACCGGCGGTACAGCTCCGGGTTCGACAGCAAGCGGACCGCATAGTCCGCCATCGCTTCCACATCTCCGATCTCCGACAGATATCCCGTCTCCCCGTGCTCCACCACCTCCGGCAAACCGCCGGCATTGGAGCCGACTGTAGGCACACCACAAGCCATTGCTTCCAACGCCACCAGGCCGAAGCTCTCTTTAGCAGAGGGTAACAGCAACAAATCCGCCAGGGAGATCAAGCGGGCCACCTCATCCTGTTTTCCCAGAAAAGTGATCCGCTCTTCAAGGCCCAATTCCTTGGCCAACTCCAGGGAATGGGACCATTCTGGCCCCTCCCCGACCAGGAGCAAACGAGAAGGAAGCTGAGACGTCACTGTTGCGAAGATCCGGATTACATCGTCTGTCCGTTTGACAGCCCGGAAATTGGAAATATGTAATAAGAGCTTCTCGTCCGGGCCTGCGTACTGGGAACGGATATCCGAGACATCGATCGGTTGGTACACCCGTGGATCCACAAAATTATAGATTCGGTTCAACTTACGATCCACACAAAACAACTCTTGAGTCTGCCGAATCAGATCATCGGAGACGGCAGTTACCGCATCACTTTTATTGATTCCAAAACAGATGATATCCTTCAGGGACGGGTCCTCACCAAGTACTGTAATATCCGTCCCATGTAACGTGGTCACCACCTTCAATGAATCTCCTACCATCTGCTTGGCCAGATACGCGCACACTGCGTGAGGAACAGCATAATGAACATGGAGAACGTCCAGGTCATGCATTTTTGCCACCTGGGCCATCCGATTAGCCAACGCCAAATCGTAAGGGGGAAAACGGAACACCGCATAGCGGTTGGCTTCCACCTCGTGGTAATGGACATTATGGTAAAAACGACCCAGCCGAAATGGCATATCGTAGGAAATGAAGTGAACCTGGTGGCCCCGTTCCGCCATCAATTTCCCCAATTCCGTGGCTACCACCCCGGATCCACCGTGGCTAGGATAACAAGTGATTCCGATACGCATGAATTCTCCTCCCATCCCTACTTAAACTAATGAACTCATGGAAATCGGTTGGGCGCTAACCAATCCTTCCCCGTAGGTGACTCCGATCTGATGTCCCCAGATCTGATCTCGCCCTTCCACCATTGGGATGTAAGTCGGACGATTCAGCGGCGTATCCCGACGGTCCGGGCCCGGTACAAATTGGCTTTCAAAAGCCAGAATCGCCTCTTGTTTGTGTTTATAGACATCGCTGACATCCACAATCACATCGGCTTGTCCGGTATTGTTGATAAAATAGAAAAAAAGCTGCTCTACCCGGTGGGGAGCCTCTCCTTGCGCGGCTGCTTTTTTTCGGATCGCTGCATCAAACACCGCCTCTCGCACCATGCGACTGCAAGCAGTATGATCCGGATGCCGATCCTCCCAGTGCGGGGCCAGCACCACTCTCGGTTGCAGTCGCCGAATCAAACGAACCATCCATTCCAGCTGCTCGTCGGATCCCTTCAAGCCCCTGTCCGGAAAACCCGCACGATAGCGTCCGGACAAACCTAAAATCTCCGCGGCCCGGTCTGCTTCTTTCCTACGAGTGGCCACATCCCCGTTCGTAGATAGCTCCCCGTCGGTCAAATCACAGATGGCCGTTGAGATACCCATCGCCCCATGGCAAGCTAAAATGCCAGCGGCTCCGATCTCCACATCATCGGGATGGGCCCCGAAGGCGAGTAGCTCCACTTTAGCTGCCGAGCCTTCCATTATTCATCTCCCCTTTCCCCTCGGATCACATGTCTCCAATCTAAGTCCCCTTGCTTCATGGACCGTATAAAGATCTCAGCTGAAGCAAGATTGGTAGCCACCGGAATCTCATGGACATCAGCCAGGCGCAAAAGTGCTAAAATGTCTGGTTCATGAGGCTGTGCAGTCAATGGATCTCGTAAAAAAATGATACAGTCCAACCGGTTTTCGGCCAGTAAAGCTCCGATCTGTTGATCCCCTCCCAAGGGGCCGGACAAAAATCGATGAACGGATAGCCCTGTAGCTTCCGCTATACGGGACCCTGTCGTTCCCGTGGCGTACAATACATGGTCCGTTAATAGCTCCTGATAAGCGATTGCAAATCGAACCATCTCTTCCTTTTTCTCATCATGGGCGATCAGCGCGATCCTCATACCGTTCCTCCTCTGCCCTTTCTCGATCCATACTCTGTAAAAATAAATGGTCACGTACCATCGACCGATCACACGCACTGCAAACAATGCGCTAAAAAACCCACCCGGTACACCCTACCGCGCGGGAAGCGACCTGTGTCAAAGGTTGTCTTTTTGAATTGACTTCATTATATTCCATTTTAAAAACCGAAATCAAGAAACCCAAGGTGGAATCAGGCTTGTTGAGAAGCTTGATGCCCAACGATTTATAGGTCTGTGAAACAAACTTGTTTACATTTCAGTTTTTTTACTGACAAAAAACCCACCGTCGCGGTGCGACGGTGGGTTTTTTGTGTTAGAGATCCATCACATTTTCCAAACCGTAGATCAGGCCGGTTCGATTCATCACTTCCTCCACCGCCAGCTTGACTCCCGGCATAAACGATTCCCGGTTCATTGAATCATGCCGGAGGGTCAACAGCTGCCCTGGCCCTCCGAAGAGAACCTCCTGGTGGGCTACCAGGCCGGGAAGGCGGACACTGTGGATACGAAATCCATCCCGGTAACCCCCGCGGGCTCCTTCTAGAGTTTCCTTCTCCTCCGGGTGCCCTTGTTTTTTCTCTTCTCTCTCGCGGGAAATCAGCTCTGCTGTTTTCATCGCGGTACCGGAGGGGGCATCCAGTTTTTGATCATGGTGCATCTCGATCACCTCTACATCCGGCAAATATTTGGCCGCTTTGGAGGCAAACACCATCATCAGGACTGCACCCAGGGCAAAATTAGGAGCGATGATACCGCCAATCCCTTGTTCCCGGCAACGCTCGTCCAGTTGTTTGATCTCTTCTTCAGTCAAACCGGAAGTTCCCACAACAGGCCGTACACCGGCGTCAATCGCCAGCTCCACGTTTCGTTTGACTTGTTCGGGAGTAGTAAAGTCGATCCATACATCGGGTTGACCCTGTTCCAGGGCATCCTCTACTGAATCAGTCAAGGAAATGCCCCATTCACCGATCCGGTTCACTATCCCTACATCCTTCCCTGCTTGGGTACGGCTTAGGGCGGCTGTCAAGATCAATCCTTCCTCCCGGGCGATCATCTTTACTGTTTCACTGCCCATTCGACCGGTTGCGCCGGCCACAACTACACGAATCGGATTCATAGCATCGCATCGCCCGGTATCCGGGACCGGGCGTGCTCCCCTCCTTTTAATCTAGGTCCTCTTTCGTTTTATCTTCTGGCTCGATTCGAGTCCAACGATTCGCATCCCGGGTGTTATACTTGTCCATCACCAACTGAAACGCTTCATCTAAATCAATATGTAGTGAGTTGGCAAAGCAGATGATGATAAACAAGAGGTCACCCAATTCCATCTCCATGCTGCGGTCGGCTTCATCTGTTTTCTTGGGTTTTTCACCATAGCGATGATTCACTTCCCGGGCCAGCTCCCCCACTTCTTCCGTCATGCGGGCGAGCATGGACAGGGGGTGAAAATAACCCTCTTTAAATTGAGAAATGTATCGGTCCACTTCCTGCTGCATATCGCTCATTTTCTTGCTGTCCAACTTTCTCCCCCCTCTCCATCCCACTTTCATCGTAACGGATCCGCAGAATGAAGACAAACCTGTCTTTTCCCGGAGTGGAACGGAACCCGTTGACGGATAATAAGGAATCCGGGTGGAGTATTATCTCACCTCATTGCCGTCCCCCCTGAAGGTCATTATAATAAGGCATGCTGAACATCCTTTCATGGAGGAGGCAAAGCGATGAAAGCCTTGTTGAAACACGTGCGACCCATCTTGATGATACTCTTAGGGTCCCTGATTTTCGCCCTAGGTGTCAATTATTTCGCCATTCCCAATAAACTCTCCGAAGGCGGCTTCACTGGGATCTCCCTGATTTTTTTCTATTTGTACGGCTTTTCACCTGGCATGGTCATCCTGGTGCTTAATATTCCCCTTTTTATTTTGGGCTACAAGGTATTTGGCAAGCGCACCCTCATCTACACCATCATCGGTACCACCTTCGTCTCTGTAGCCCTCTGGTTGACCGAAGGTAACTACGAAACGGTAAATGACCCCCTGCTCGCTGCCTTGTACACCGGGGTGATGGTCGGCAGCGGCCTCGGGCTGATCTTCCGTACCGGGGGAACAACCGGCGGCGCAGACATCATCGCCCGCTTAGGCAATAAATATCTCGGTTGGAGCATCGGGCGAACGATGTTTCTGTTTGATTTGTTGGTGATCGTCGCTTCTGCCTTCTTCATCGGTCGCGAAAAAGCGATGTATACCGTAGTCGCTGTTTTTATCGGAGCGCGGGTGATCGATTTTGTAGTGGAGGGATTGGACACCGCCAAAGCCGCCACGATCATCTCCAGCTCCGCTGTCGACATTTCCGAACAAATCAATCGTCAAATGGGGCGAGGCGTCACCTTGCTCAAAGGTCGAGGAGGCTACACCGGAACGAACAAAGAGGTTCTCTATGTGGTAATCAGCCGCAACGAGCTGCCCCGGATGAAAAACCTGGTCCACTCCATCGACCCTTATGCCTTTGTCGTGGTCCATGATGTTCGGGATGTGCTAGGTGAAGGATTCACCTATGACCGGACATAACCCCCTCAGGAGTGTGGCGGTATTTTTGCCAACCGACATATAACAACGCACTGGCGATAATACCGCCCAGAATTACGGCTGACATCGGCCAGGCAGGACGGCCTGTGTGAGCTACCGCCAACACATTCTGATCCTTTCCCTTGATCAGGGGAGGGATCATTTGTTCCCATTGATCGAGAGGAGTGCGCAGGCGGCTCATTTGCATCGGCTCCCGCTTCACCGTTTGCTCCATGGAGTGAAGGATAGAACCCACGGCTCCCACCACCTCAGGTTTTCGGGAAACGAACAATGCCGGTTCCAACTGCTCATAGTGGCGAACCATGATCCGGATGCGGGAACGTACCGTCTCCGGTTGATTTTTTTTCATCGCCTGTCTCACCCTCGCGATGTCTTCCAACAGCTGCGGCTCATATTGGTGCCACAAGGGTTGATGAGGATGGGCCAAAGCATCAAAGGCCAGCCGCATCCGCTCCGAGGCAAATTGCAATCGATCGGGACGTGGCATCACCCTGACTAGCTCCCGATCCAACTCCACCAATGTATCTGAAAGCGACTCGATTCCCTCCACTTGCAAATCCTCCTGGGAAAAGTCCCCCTTGGAAAAGTTGTCGGCCAATCGGTTCAGTTCACCCTTCGCTTGTTCCCACTTCCCTTCATCCACCAACCGATCAATATTTTCCGCCTGACGGGACCAACTTCCCGGACCGTTCCCTTCTTCAGCCATCACTATCATCGGACCCACTAACACATGGAAGATCAGCCCGATCAGCATCCAACCCCATAACACCCGTGGCACAACATCCTCCTCCTCCGGACAAGACGATTTTCTATCATCTTATGCATGACCGACCCGGACATGAGGAGGGCATGAAACTTTCAATAAGCGGACCTTGTCAGGTTCGTTCCCAATATAATATTTGGTTTGCTGTACAAACTGGTTTTTTTAATGGAAATTCAACCAGAGGGTATATTCCCATTTCCGGTCTTCTTTTTCCGGCCAAGTCAGAATAGCAAAGAGCGTAAGGCTGATCAGACTGAGACCGATTGTAAAAATAGCCACCGCAGAATCCAACCCGATCATGGACAGGGGAAGCCAGGGATGAAGATCCAGGCCGTAATCGACCCCATCGTTTAATAGGGTCCAAACCCCGACAAGAATAAGCTCCTTTCTGCCGAAGGTGAAAAACCGGCTGTAGAGGACACCTTCCAAGGCCATACCCAGATGAGAACCCATCAACATCCAATCGGTCCAGGTGAGTGCTTGCAGAAAGGGACCCTCCGCCAGGGCCGCTCCCACCAGAATCATGGCCACCGCCCAGATCCCGTATTTAAACAGGGTTACACCGGCAAAGGCTTCCCAGAATGGACTCCGCCTGCGACAGAGATACAACAGCAAAACCCAGGAGAACGCCAGGCTGGCTGTCGGACTGTCAGGGACAAACAAGTTGAGCCAGTTTCCTGTGGCGATTAACTGGTTTTTATACCAGTAAAATCCGTATATCGAACCGACCAGATTGATCAGAAACAGCACCTGCAAAAACCACCGACGATCCAGCTCCGTTTTCCATCGATCCCACCACCACCGTAACTGCAATGAACATCCCTCATTTCCAATAGAAAACCCGGCCCGTAACGGGGCCGGGTGGTGCGGGGAAATCCCCGTCACTGCTGTTCTTTTTCTTCTTTCGGCGGATCTTGTTTAGCCAGCCACTCTGCGAGCTGACGCTTTTCTTCCTCAGTTCCCTGGAACATACCGGCAGGCATCTGACCTTTCCCTTCGTCCATGATCGTAATGATCTCTTCCGGGGTATACGCGTCACCGATGCCTCTCAGCGCGGGGCCCTGCAAGCCTTCCAGCTTCTGACCGTGACAGTTGACGCAAGCATTGTTCTTATAGATCTCATAAGCGGGATCTTCGGGATGAACAATTTTCGCATCTTCACTGGTACCCTTCGGTTGGGATGCCAATTGTTTTTCATGTTCGTCCCACGCAACCCAAGTCAATGTAACGATCGCCACCAGGGTCAGGAGTGCGATGCCGGTGGTGACCGGCCGCTTGAATGGACGGCGATCCTTGCCACGATCCAGCCACGGCGCCAAGAACAGCCCGCCAAACAGGAGGCCCGGAACCACGACGGTTCCCAGAACGACAAAGGGACCGGAGGCCCATTTAAATTTCAGTAGTTCATACAGGAACAAAAAGTACCAGTCCGGTACCGGAAGGAAGCTGGTGTTTGTCGGGTCGGCTTGTTGGCCCAAGGGCGGTTTTTCAGACAAGACCAAAGCCATGAAACCGACGAGTACCACAACACCAACCATCCATTCCTTCAGCAGGAAGTTCGGAAAAAACGCTTCCGTCTTACCGGGAAACTCAGAATAATCCTTAGGAACGGGTCGGTTTTTATTGACCTGAACCCTCGAGTCACCCACAAAGTGGACTTCTTGATCCTTACCCTCATTGTGTGCCATATGTTTTCCCCCCTAACCTTCGGCTTATAACGGCCCCGAGATCCCTTGCTTCCGAATCAGGAAGAAGTGAGCTCCCATCAGGCCAAGCAATGCGGCCGGGAGGAAGAAGACGTGCAAGGCAAAGAATCGCGCCAGCGTCTGCGCCCCGACAATCTCTCCCCCCTGCAGGAATGTGGCGATGAAGCTACCAACCACCGGAACGCTGGCCGCAATTTCAATCCCCACTTTGGTGGCAAAGTAAGCTTTATTGTCCCAGGGCAGAAGATACCCGGTAAAGCCGAGGCCGAGCATGGTGAAGAATAGCAACATTCCAATCACCCAGTTGAACTCACGGGGATGTTTGTAGGAACCCGTGAAGAAAACTCTCAGGGTGTGCAAAAACAGCATAACAATCGAAACGCTGGCTCCCCAGTGGTGCATTCCCCGTACAATATGTCCGAATGCGATTTCATTCTGGAGATAATCGACGCTCTTCCAGGCATTTTCAATATCCGGAACATAGTACATGGTCAGAAACATTCCCGACAGGATTTGAATGACCACGATAAAAAAAGTTAACCCACCGAAGCAGTAGATAAATGCCGAGAAATGGTGAGCGGGATTGACGTGTTCCGGTACTTCATGGTCGGCGATATCCCTCCACATCGGAGTGATATCCAGCCGCCGGTCTAACCACTCGTAAGCTGTTTTCAGCATAATTTAGGCACCTCCCCCGCGTGTTTCTAGAGGGCCCAGAAGGAGCCTCCCGCCTTCTACTTTGTAGGCGTAAGTATCGAGTGGGGCATTGGGCGGTGTTCCGGGGACATTCACCCCATCCTTTGTGTAAAGACCCCCGTGACAGGGACAGTAAAACTGATCCTGGAAACCGCCGCCCTCCCATTTCACCGTGCACCCTAAGTGCTTGCAGATCGGGGAAAGCGCCAAAATTTTGGAACCTTCCTTCAGTACCCAGGCAGTCGCTTTCTCACCGCCTTCTTTCTGGTACCAACCGTCTTTACGATGAATGCGGAATTCGACTTTTTTGGGTGATTCGCCGAATTCATCCACCGGCCCGACGTCCACAAACTTCGTATCCGTTCCCTTTTGTAAGAGCGGATCGACAGCGAATCGAATCATCGGGAACAACACACCAGACGCAAGAAAACCGCCGGTACTCGCTATCGTGTAGGTTAAAAACCGGCGGCGTGACATTCCCGGCTTCCGCTGATTTTCCTTTTCGCTCACGACTCTTCCGACCTCCCTCTATACGACAATAACGTCCAACCGGACCGGAACCATGAGGATTACTAGGACATACTCATGATAGCCAACGGGCCGAAGCAATGTCAAGAACGGGGACGAAGGCATCCGGCTGATTTCGGGAATCAGCTATACTTTGTCCCGAAACCCTTTTCATCATTCACCAAAGTTTTGGGTTTCCCAGGTGGCGACCACCTGTTGACAAATCGCCTCCACCTCATCCTCCAGTCGGCTTTCACTCTCTTCCCCTGAAACGGTCAACAGCTTCCAAGCATCCCCCGCATTTTCCGTGAGCAGCCCTTCATGAGAGCGGGGGGCGAGTAAGAACATATGGTGAAAACCGCTCTTCTTAAAGCCGCAAACGGTATGTTCTACATACTGTCGCAACAGGCTATCATCAGCTGAACCGTAGGGTATTCCCGGCAGCAAGAGAAGCCTGCCCGACAACTCCCGCTCCACACCGTCCGCTACTTCCCGCACTCTTTGCGCTTCGCCAAGATCCGGTTCTTTTCCAGGAATGCGCACCTCATAGACAGGGATCAGCAGAGTATCCACATAGGGAGCCCATTTGTGCCAATCCGAATCAAACAGACTGGAAAGCCTCAAAAGTCATCCCTCCCAGGCCACCAAATTAGAAAAGTCCGGCATATGCCGGACATTATATCGGAATTATCGCCTGTTTTGAATCAGTCCCAGCCATTGTTCGGTCAATTGTAAGAATTGCTGTTCGTCACCATTTTTGAGCGCCTCATCGATCCGTCGGTACAAATTCTTTTCCCGGAAATCACGCACCGCTTCATCGAGGATCATCTCCGCCAGCAGGTTGAATAAAGTATCCTGTACAACATCTTGTCTTTCCATGGGATTAACCTCCAATACAGCGGCATATTCGGGACAAGTGGACTTATCCTTGAAACAAAGACTGATATAAAGGTCCTCTTCCTTGTTGGAACGTATATCGTAAAAAGCTGTTTCTACGTCGGCGCTCACCCGCTTGTTCTTGGCGAACTTAAAGGGTGTCATGCGGACACACCGGGTTGATATCAGGATTGTTTTCGGCAGGTGGCGCAAACTATCCACAAAATGGGTGCGTCTGAGCAGTTGATCGTCGGAACACAAGTAATTGAGGAGCCAGGCTGCCTCCCTTTTTTGCAGCTCATAGCGGTTCAAAAACCATTGGATAAACTCCTTCTTTTCCGAGACCGTCACACATTCGCCCATCTTCATCCCCCCATCCTGGATAGATAGAGAATATTTAGACATTTACTAGCGACATCAGGTACTGCTCCAGATAGTGTATCTAATAACTATGACTGTTGCTTTTATGTTTATTCCACAGGATCAGGGGCTTTTCCTGCTTGATGGACAAAATTATTTCCTCGAAGAAATTTCCACGTAACGCTTCTCCAATCCCTTTTCCGTAAAACCCGAAATACCGGATACCCGGGCATGCCCCATCGGTGTCATTCTGATCAACCTTTCTCCCGCATCCGACTCACCGATACGCAAAAGACCCAGGTGCATCATCATCCGTAAAATACGTCGAAACAAATCTTGCTCCGACTCGTAGTAATATGGACGAAGCCAATCTCGGACCACATTCTCCCATCTATGTGTCGGTTGCCAGCGGTCCTGACAGAGAAGGTCGATCCACTTCACGACAATCGCTAATTGGGGGATTGGACGGCGGTAGAGGCGAAGCCAAAAACGGTACAGCTCCTCTCCCTCCCCTCGCTCCCGATCACGGAGACGCCTCACTCCCGCTTCACTCAAGTACAATCGTCCCTCCCATTCATCCTCTAGGATGTATCCCCGAAAATAGGCATAGTCATACAAAAGAGAAAAGCGCTCCGGATACTGGTGGTAGCGACGCCCAAATCCAAACCGCCATCCTTTCCCCGATACCGGCTTCTCCCCCACATGGAAACGGTTCATCAATTTCCGCTGCTGTTGTCTGTAGATGGCTCCATCGGTGGTTAATTGCAGCTCCTCCTGAGAAAGAAAATGGAGAAAAGCAAACAAGTCTTCTTCCAGCAACCCTTCCTCATCCCGATAAGCCGAAGGAAAGCATCGGCCTTCTTCTACCTGCATCGATTCCTTAAACAATCGGAGATAACGGCGCCGCAAATCTTCCGGAACTTCAAACAAGGCTCGTTTTTTCCCAGTGACACCAGGAAAAAGCCACCCCTTCCTCAACCCTAAGATCACCAGATCTCTAGGTGTGTTGCCTTTGTCACCGGCACAGACGCTTCCTTTCGCCAACAATTCTTCCATGCTGAATACACTTCGCGAATCAAAACAGAGCTGTTGCAAAAAGCGCGACTCCTCCGGGGACAACGCCTCAAGCTCTCCCTTCAGTTGACTCTGACCGCCTAAGTGAAACAAAATTTTTGAAATCAGCCCATTTTTGGAGTGATCCTCTTCCCCACATCCATAATGGAGTGCCATCCGTTTTAAATGATCAATATCCGCGTATGTGAGCAAGTCCGCAAATTTCATTCCAAAAGCCCCTTCACTCTTCGATTACATTCTCTCTATTTATCATGGCTTCTTCATAAGCCTTACATTCATAGGAGTTGGAGTTTGTTTCGCAAACTTGTTTACATAGATGAGATCCCATAAAAAAAGCCCGCAGGCTCTTTGTGTTCCTGATCGAGCTCGTCCCATGATTCCCGAGGAGAAGACGCTTAGGTATCCCCTTGACCTCGTGACATCCGAAAGTGTTTTGCCTCTTCTCTATTCTCTTCATCCACCACCCGAACCCATCGACCGAGCAAAAATAATCCACCGGCTAACAGAAAGATGGTGTAGGGATGGAACATCCACCGAGCCGGAACAAACAGTTCCACTCCCTCACCGATCAAGCCCCACCAGGAAACGGAGAGCTTCTGCCACCACAGCGCCGCAGACGGATTCCCCCCTGTTGGAGCAACCAACAACAAGGGAAGATGAATCGCTAGATAGACTCCCAAAGAAGAGACCGTTGTTAATCCGTAACTGTTTTTGGCCGAGGAGCCCAATGCGATATATATAAAGAGGGTCATCACTCCGACCACGATGAAAACCCACTCCAACATCTGTGAAGCGGTGTCCGCAGAGGGAAACCACTGCCAGATAAAGAAGGGGAAAACCCATTCTTTTAAACACCCCACCGCCGACAGCACAAATAGCATTTCCGTAGCTAAGCCGCCGATTCTGCCCCTCATCATCCTCCCCCCTGTTTTTACCTTTATGAGAAGTTGGACAAAAAAAGAACCGCCCGAAGGGCGGCTGCACGATTTGTGCCATTTATATGGATAGGAGTGGAGAGAAACCATACTATGCCTTTATTATAATCAGAAACTTCCACTTCGTCAACAGCATATTTCAAATTTTCTGATTGATGCTTCTTTTTCCTTATAACTCAGAGAGAAGAGCTTCAAATCCAGGGAAGGAGACATCGATGGCATCGGCCTGATCCACCGTAACTCCGCCTTCGGCCACCAGACCGGCTACAGCCGCAGCCATGCCAATTCGGTGGTCTCCGTGGCTGTTACAACGGTTTCCAGTAAGTTGAACGGGCCCTTCGATCACCATCCCGTCATCCGTCTCTTCCACTCGGGCACCCAGCTTGCGCAGCTCTTGTGCGGTTATATGAATCCGGTCCGTCTCTTTCACCTTCAATTCAGCCGCATCCCGGATTACCGTTTGACCTTCCGCTTGTGTGGCAGCGACGGCCAACACGGGAATCTCGTCGATCAAGCGGGGAATCATCTTCCCACCGATCTCCACCCCCTTGAGCCGGCTGTAGGTAACCGTGAGATCTCCCACCGGTTCTCCACACCACTCGCCTTTTGGCGTGACTTGGATGTCGCCACCCATTTCCCGCAACACGTCGACAATCCCGTCCCTCGTCGGGTTAAGCCCTACATTTCGGATGGTAATCTGACTTTCCGGCGTAATCAGTGCGGCCACCATTAAAAAGGCGGCGGAGGAGATATCTCCTGGTACGCGGACATCCCGCGCCTGTAGAGTTTGTCCTCCTTCCACCGACACCCCGTCCAGATCTCGATTCACACGTACACCAAAGGCGGTCAACATTCGCTCTGTATGATCTCGGGAAAGAGAGGGTTCCTCCACCCGTGTGCGTCCTTCCGCCTGCAGTCCTGCCAACAGCAGGCAGGATTTAACCTGAGCACTGGCCACGGGGCTTGGATAGGTTATCCCCTTTAATCCCCCGCCGCGGATCGACAGGGGTGTATAGGACCCCTCTGCACGCCCCTCTACCCGGGCTCCCATCCGGCGGAGGGGTTTGGCCACCCGATCCATGGGGCGACGGGCGATCGAATCATCACCCGTCACGATGGTGTGGAAGGGACGGCCGGCCAATATGCCGAGCATCAACCGGATGGTCGTCCCGGAATTGCCAACATCCAGTACCGCCTCCGGTTCCTTCATTCCCTCCCACCCGTTTCCTTCCACTTCGATCGATGTGGGGCCGTGTTGCCGAATCGGGACCCCCATTTTACGGAAACAATCGATTGTGCTTAAACAATCCGCCCCGGGAAGAAAGCCTTCCACCCGGGTGGTCCCCTGAGCGATGGCTCCAAACATCACCGCCCGGTGGGAAATCGATTTATCCCCCGGTACGCTGACATCTCCGGAAAGCCCCCGCCGTTCCTCTATTCGCAAGATTGCCATCCTCTGGCCCCCTTCCATTTTAAGATTCCATATCAAACACCTGATAGCCCGATTCTGTTAAATAGCGCTTCGCCTTCTCCAATTCGGCACCGGTATTAAAGACCAGCCGCAATACCCCGGCGCGGTCTTCCCGATTTTCCATCACGCCGATGTTGCGAAGATTGACCCCTTTATCACCCAATAGGCAGGCCACACGGCCAATCACTCCAGGGATATCGGGAACATCGACGTACAATTCGTAAGCGGGCAGAATCACCCCTTTGCGCCGTTCCGGCAAGCCTTCCCTCGCCTCTTTCGCCCGTCTGAAAAAGGATTCGATTTGGTCATGATCTCCGGCGGCGACTGCTTTTCGGATTTCGTCCATCTCATCTGACCAATCCTGCAACAGCCCCAATACCGCTTTCCGATTGCTCAGCAGGATATCCCGCCACATCAGCGGATGGCTGGCTGCCACCCGTGTGAGATCCCGAAATCCCCCAGCAGCCAACCGGTGAAACCACTCATTGGATGCATTGTACCCCGCTACCTGGTTAACGAGGGCAGCGGCGACAATATGGGGGAGATGGCTGATCGCCCCTACCACCCGATCATGGTGTTCCGGCGCCATAATCACCAGCCGGGCGCGAGTGGCCCGTTCCAGCAGACCACTCAGCCTCTGAACCTCGGCCAACGGTGTTTCCGGCAAGGGAGTCAGCACATAATACGCATTTTCAAAAAGGAGGGATTGAGCCGCCTGCACCCCTGAACGATGGGAGCCCGCCATCGGATGTCCGCCAATAAACGTTCCCCCGAGCTGGGAAAAGCCTTCGGCGTAGTTTACGATCTCCTCTTTGGTACTGCCCACATCACTGATGATGCAGCCAGTCTGAAGAGGGAGTTCCGCTAGCCGGTCCAATAGACGGGGGGCGGTCCCCACCGGAACCGCCAGAAAAATGTACTCTGCCCCCTGTACCGCCGACTCCAGCGACTGGTGACCGCGGTGGATCACTCCCGCCGCTTCGGCGAGGCGAATGGACTCTTCAGAGGTATCAAAACCGTGAACTTCCAGGCTTGTCCGTTCCTTCAGACAGAGAGCCAGGGAACCGCCGATCAGTCCGATTCCTAAAACCGCCGCTTTTGCCATCCTTCATCCCCGCTGTTCCTTTAAAGGCTTATCCAGGCAAACAGCCAGCGCTTCCAGGAAGCGGCGATTCTGTTTTTCATCACCGACAGTCACCCGCAGGTGGGTCGGATAACCCAGAGCTTCTCCGGAGCGGACGATCACACCTTTTTGCAGCAGGCATTGGAAAACTTCATCCGCAGGGCGGCCGGTATCTACCAAAACGAAATTCGCCTGGGAGGGATAAGAGGAGAGCCCCCATTCCTCCAATTGTTTTTGAATCTGCTCCCTGCCGGCCTGATTGGCCTTACGACAGTGATCGACAAACTCCTGGTCCTCCAGTGCGGCTCGTGCTGCTCGTTGGGCGATCCGGTTAGCGTTAAAGGGCTCTCGAACCTTGTTCAACTCCGTGATAATGCTCTCCGAAGCGACGCAATAGCCGATCCGGAAAGCGGCCAGGCCATAGATTTTGGAGAAGGTGCGCAATACCACCAATCGCGGATCCTGCTCCAAAAGGGACAGCGTGTCCGGGTAGGCGGGATCATCCACATATTCAAAATAAGCCTCATCCATCACCACCATCACATGCTCCGGCAACTTGGCTAAAAAGGCTTCCAATTGCTCTTGGGTGATGATGGTTCCGCTCGGATTATTGGGGTTGCAGATCCAGACGATCCGAGTTCGGTCTGTGACGGCTTGGGCCATCGCGTCCAGATCATGAACACCCTCTTTCAGGGGAACCTCGACGGGCTCTCCCCCTTCGATCACGATTTGGGTTTGGTAACGGGGAAAGGTGCGATCTGCCAACACCGCTTCCACACCCGGTTCCATAAACGCCCGGGCGATCATCTGAATCACTTCGTCCGCCCCGTTTCCAAACAAAATCTTCTCGGGATCCACCCCCAGGTGGGAGGAGAGCTTCTCCCGCAATTCAGGAGCCGACCCTTCCGGATACAATGCGGTTTGGGCTGCTTCCTCCTGCAGCGACTCCCAAATCCGCGGTGAGCAACCGAATGGATTTTCGTTGGATGCCAGCTTAATCACTTCAGAAAGTCCCAGCTCCCGTTTCACTTCCTCCAGGGGTTTTCCTGGCTGATAAACGGGAAGCCCGTTTAAGACGCTTTTGGGTTTCATTGGTTCGGTTCCTCCCCCTCAACTTTTCCCTCTATCTTACCACACACCGTCAAACCCCGATGATACGAAAAAATCCGCCCGAAAGGACGGACTTTAACCACTGTCATAGGATTACGTCCGATAGACTGAAACCGACCGCTCATCAGCCAACTCACGGACAAACTGACGGATCTCTTCCAGCGCATCCTCACGCCGGTCCGCATCGGTGAGGGCATCTTTCCGCTGTTCAGCCATTCGGATCAGGGCACTGCCCACTACAGCAGCGTCCGCATGTTCCAAGAAGCGATCCACATGTTTCCGGCGGGAGATACCGAACCCGACGGCTATCGGCACCGGACTCGCCTCTCGAACGGTGTCGAGAAAGGCATCCACCTTCTGGTCAAAGTCGCTCCGTACCCCGGTCGTTCCCAGGGAGGAGACACAGTAGACAAAGCCTTTCGCATCGGAGACGATTCGCTGGATCCGTTCACGGGAGGTGGGGGCCACCAAGGGGATCAAATCCACCCGCTGCTCGGCGGCCTGGCGGGATAGCTCCCTTCCCTCTTCCCATGGGAGATCCGGGATGATCATGCCGTCAATTCCCACTTGCGCAGCCCGAGTCATCAGGACTTCAGAGCCGTATCGCAGGATCGGGTTATAATAGGAAAACAGCACCAGCGGGGTTGTCACCCCGCGGTTGCGGGCCGCTTCGGCCAACTCCAACACCCGGGGCAGGTTCATTCCCTGTTCCAGAGCGCGGGCTGATGCCGCTTGGATCACTGGGCCATCCGCCAAGGGGTCAGAATAAGGAACCCCCAGCTCAATCGCCGTCACCCTTTCTTCATCCAACAAACCCACCAACTCCAGGGTGGTTTCAAAATCTGGGTCCCCCGCCGTAATAAAGGGGATCAGCCGGCGTCGAGCCTCTTCTTGAAATGCCTTTTTAATCCGCATCCTGCATCCCCTCCAATCCTTGGCGAATCGACTCTACATCCTTGTCGCCCCGGCCGGACAGACAGATAACCACGATGTCATCGTGACTTTTTTCTCCGGCAATTTTAACGGCTTCCGCCACCGCATGAGCCGATTCCAGGGCCGGCAGGATGCCTTCTGTACGACAAAGCAACCGAATCGCCTCCAAAGCCTCCCCATCTTCGGCGGTGGTGTAGCGGACACGGCCTCTCTCCTTCAAATGAGCGTGCTCCGGCCCCACCCCGGGATAATCGAGCCCCGCCGAAATGGAATGGGCCGGTGTCACCTGACCGAATTCATCCTGCAACAGGTAGGTGAGGGAACCGTGGATCACCCCGTGGCTTCCTTTGGTCAGTGTAGCGGCGTGTTTCCTCGTTTCCAGACCTTCTCCCGCCGCTTCCACACCATGCAACCGGACCGATTCATCTTCCAAAAAGGCGGTAAACATACCGATGGCGTTGGAACCTCCACCGACACAAGCCACCACATCATCGGGTAAACGTCCTTCTTTTTCCAGAAGCTGCGCTCGCGTCTCATCCCCGATCACCCGCTGAAAATTGCGTACCATCTCAGGGTAGGGATGGGGTCCCACCACCGATCCGATCAAGTAAAACGTATCCTCCACATGGGAAACCCAATGGCGTATCGCTTCATTGGTAGCATCTTTGAGGGTACGGCTGCCTGAGGTAACGGGAATCACCTCGGCTCCCAAAAGTTCCATCCGAAATACGTTTAATTTCTGCCGGCGGACATCCTCTTCCCCCATAAAAACTTTGCACTCCATACCCAAAAGCGCAGCCACGGTGGCAGAGGCCACTCCGTGTTGACCAGCCCCGGTTTCGGCGATTAACTTCTGTTTGCCCATCCGCTTGGCGAGCAACCCCTGTCCCAGGGTGTTATTGATTTTATGAGCCCCTGTATGGTTCAGATCTTCCCGTTTCAAATAGATACGAGCTCCGCCCGCCTCTTTCGTCAAACCTTCCGCCAGTGTTAAAGGCGTGGGCCGACCCGAATATTCTTGGAGCAGCTTGCGCAACTGAGCCTGGAATAAATCATCTGCTAACGCCTCGCGATAAGCCTCTTCCAATTCAGTCAGTGCCGCCATCAACGTTTCAGGGACAAACCGCCCGCCAAAGTGGCCAAAACGTCCCAACTCGTCAGCGGTGTTGACGGTCATACTTCCTCACCCTCTCCACAAATCGTCTCATCTTGCTGCGATCCTTGACCCCCTCGGATTCAACGCCGCTAGAGGTGTCAACCCCGTCAGGAGCATGTTCGGTCAAAAGCCCTTCCACATTATCTGCGGTAAGACCGCCGGCCACCCAGACAGGAAGCCCCAAGGCGCGCCAATGGGCCTGTTCCGTGCGCAGAAGATCCCAAGAAAAGACCTGCCCAGTGCCGCCTTTTTGCTTCCCTAATACGGAATCGACTAAGACCGCATCCACATGATCGGCGTAGGCTTCCGCCGGCGCCGGAGGCGCCTGACCGGCGTGAACCACCTTGATCACCGCTGTTCCCAGCTCCTCCTTCACCCATCGACAGAGTCGAGGTGATTCGGTGCCGTGCAACTGCACCCAGTCCAGTGGGATCCGGTTCGTCGCCTCCCGCAGGTCCTCCTCAGCAGGATCCATAAACACGCCTACCTTTTCAATGCCACGGGGAAGTTGCGCCGCAATCGCCGCCGCCTGTTTTCCTTTCACCGTCCGTCTCCGCCCGGGAACAAAGATCATACCAGCGGCGTCGGCATCGACTCCATTCAGCTTTTCCGCATCCTCCGGAGTTTGTAAGCCACACAGCTTCACAAAGGTGCGACTCATGCTCGAACACCTGTCGTCAAGCTTTCCGCCGCCTTCCGGGGGGAAGATTGCCGCATCAGATATTCCCCGACAAGAATTCCATCCACCTTGGCGCGGGTCAGTCGCTTATAATCTTTCCGGGACAAAACCCCGCTTTCACCGATAACGGGAATTCCAGCAGGAACACGAGGGCGAAGGCGTTCCGTGACAGCTAGATCCGTGACAAAGGTATGGAGGTTGCGGTTGTTGATCCCCAAGACGTCGGGTTTTGCGGCCAACGCCCGAGGCAGTTCCGATTCTTCATGCACCTCCAATAAAACCTCCAAGCCCAGCCAGTGGGCCTCCTCCACCAGGGAATGAAGCTTCTTCTCATTCAGCAGAGCGGCGATCAACAAGACAACATCTGCCCCGGCCAGCCGACTTTCCACCAGCTGCACCGGTTCTAAGATAAAATCTTTTCTCAAGACAGGAATGCCGACTCGCTCCTGAACCTGTTTTAAATTGGCCAGTTTCCCTTTAAACAACGTCCGTTCCGTCAATACCGAAACCGCCGAAGCTCCTCCCGCCTCATATTCCCTGGCTGTTTCCGCCGGGTTGACATCGGGACGGATATCTCCTTTGGAGGGAGAAGCCGGCTTCACTTCTGCAATCAATCCCGGTCGACTGGGGTCACTTGTCAGGGCAGAGACGAGGGACTTGACGGGAGGAAGACGGAGTGCCCGCTCCCGGTCCCCGTCCCCATAATCACGTTTCAGACCTTGAATCTCTTCTCGTTTCGCTTCCACCAATCGATCAAGATACATGGGAAATTTCCTCTCCAATCCGACTCATCTCTTCTAACTTAGCCTGAGCCAAACCGTTGTCAATCACATCCGATGCCATATGGATGCCTTCTTGGATGCAGGTGGAGGTTCCGGCGATGGTCAAAACGGCACCAGCGTTGGCCAAGACTACATCACGTCTAGGCCCTGTCTCTCCCTGGAAGATGGAACGAATGATGCGAGCATTCTCCTCCGCATCTCCACCGCTTAACTCTTCTATGGGAGCCCTTTGTAATCCCAATTCCTCTGGAGTGATCCGATAGGTATGAACTTGACCGTCCCTCACTTCGCCGATTTCTGTCTCGTCACTCAAAGTGATCTCGTCAATCCCGTCCCGACCGGCAACCACCATAGCCCGCTCCGCTCCAAGAGAGAGCAGGACTTGAGCCACCCGCTCCGTCAATCCGGGATCAAATACACCAACCAGTTGACGGGTCACCCCGGCTGGATTGGCCAAAGGTCCCAGCAGGTTGAAGCAGGTGCGAAAACCGAGTTCCTTCCGGGTCGGTGCTACATGCTTCATCGCTTGGTGAAACAGGGGGGCAAACAGAAAACAGAGATTGGTTTTCAATAGCGCTCGTTCCGCTTCATCAGTGGTCATCTGGGTAGGCACTCCGAGAGATTCCAATACATCAGCACTTCCGCTTTTTCCCGATACAGCCCGATTCCCATGTTTGGCGACAGGCACACCAGCCGCCGCAGCCACGATCGCAGCCGCCGTGGAAATATTAAATGTTTTACCGCCGTCACCACCCGTCCCGCAAGTGTCCACCGCGTGGGTCATCGGCCGGGGAAACCGGCGAGCTTTGGCTCGCATGGAAGCAGCCAGACCGGTCAGCTCCTCCACCGTCTCCCCCTTGATGCGAAAGGCCGTCAATGCGGCTGCGGTCTGCGCAACGGACATCTTTCCCTCCATCATCGCTCCCATCAAGGCTTCAGACTCCGTTTGGCTCAAGTCTTTCTGCTCAATCAACTTCGCTAAGCTCTGCTGAACCATGCTCCGCTCTCCTTTCTCATCTCAGCGATTCACCGAAGTAAACATCCGTTCGGCCAGGGTGAGCGCTCGCAACAAGCCCCGCGCTTTATTGCAGGACTCTTCGTATTCTCCTTCGGGTACCGAGTCGGCCACCACCCCGCCGCCGGCCTGAATATGAGCCGTTCCGTCTTTAAAATGAATCGTCCGGATCGTGATACAACTGTCCAGGTTTCCGGTAAAACCAAAATAACCGATCGCTCCAGCGTAAATTCCCCGGCTGTCCGGCTCCCATTGGGACAAAAGTTGCATCGCCCGCACCTTCGGGGCACCGGACACCGTTCCAGCGGGAAAGCAGGAGGCAAATCCCTTCAAGGGGGAGATTTCTTCCATCAGTTCACCCTTGACGTGGGAAACCATATGCATCACATGGGAATAACGCTCTACATTCATCTCTTCCGTCACCTGAACTGTGCCATATCGGCAGACGCGACCTAGATCGTTTCGTCCCAAGTCCAGTAACATCACATGTTCCGCCCGTTCCTTTTCGTCAGCCTTCAGCTCAGCGGCCAACGCTTCGTCCTCCGCCACTGTGCGCCCCCGGGGACGGGTACCGGCTATGGGACGGGTCTCAATCTCTTGGTCCGTTACGCGAACCAACAATTCCGGTGAAGCGCCCACCACCTCTTCGTCGCCTAAGGAGAGGTGGTACATGTAGGGCGAAGGATTTAACACCCGCAACACCCGGTACACATCCAGGGAAGGTGGAGGGCCTTCCCAAGCCCATCGCTGGGAGGGAACGATCTGAAACACATCCCCTTTTGCGATATGCTCCTTGGCGATTTCTACTTGCTCACAATAAGCCTCTTTGCTCATATTGGGAATCGCGCGACTGAAGTCGATCTCTCTTTCATCAGGCAGGACCGGAGGGAAGGTGGAGGGGAATGGATCTTCTGCGAGCAGCTCATCTGTCCAACGATCCAGCTCCCGAAGAACCTCCCGGTAGGCTAAGGTGACTGCTTTCTCCTCCATATCGAAAGGGACATGGAGGTTAGCCACCAACGTCCATTCCTGTTTCAGGTGATCCACGACGATCAGCCGATCGCAAAACATTAGATGCAGATCCTCGGATCGTGGGGGGCCGCCGCGGAGAACGGTGGGCTCCAGATGAGTAATGGCGTCAAAGCCCACATACCCGACGGCTCCGCCGAGAAAAGGGGGATAACCGGGATAACAAGGTGAATGGTAGCGAGCAAGAAGTTCATCTAAAACTGCAAAGGGATCATCTGTCTCCAGCTTGTGGCTGTCTCCCTTTTCTGTGATCTCCACTTGAGATCCCGTGGAACGGAAGATCAGAAAGGGATCCGTTCCGATAAAGGAATAACGTCCCCAACGCTCCCGACCTTCCGCACTTTCCAGGAGAAAAGAATAAGATTTCTTCCCCAACCGTTGATAAAGGCGGATCGGGGTTTCCGTATCGGCAAAAATCGTCTTCAAAACGGGGATGGTGGAATAGGTACGGGCGAGTTGCTGTACTTCTTCCAGCGGGGGATAATACATGAATCGTCTCCCTCCTCAAGAATTCCCTTGGGAGAAGAGAGAGAGGGACTAGAGGGGAAAACAAAAAAGACCAAAGCGCAAAGTGGCTTTGGTCGGGTCTCCGTTCGTTTCCGACTCCGCTCTCCTCTGCTCATCTGTCTCCACTCATCTCTTGTCTCTACTCAGCTCTCAATTTACGTATACTCTACTGAATAACCCTTTTCTTGTCAACCACCTGAATCCTCTGCCAAGTCCGGTCGCAACCTTCGGGCCTCACCCAGATAAACATGCTGAATCGCGGTGGACTCTCGATCCGTATTTACCAACACCATCAAGCGAATACAGCGGGCGAGTGACCCCGGCACATCCACCTCCGTGGAGCACATCAGCGGGACCGCCGCCCAACCCGGCAGCGTCCGGATCGCCTTGGCCGGAAAAGTCGCATTCAAATCGGGACTCATCGTGACGAAAACACTGGCCACATCCTCAGGCAAAATACTGTTTTGGGTCACCATCGTTTCTAACAGCTCCCGGGTCGCCCTGAGGATCGGGGCTTCCTCATTGACCGTGACGGTTATCGCGCCTCGGATCCCCCGTACACTCATCCGCTGTCCCCTCGCAATCGGTCCAAGGTTCGCTGAAGGGGTCCTTCTGGCACGCCGGTAACCCGTTCTACGCGTCCCACTTCCCGCGGAAGTGCAAAGGTGAAGGCACCCTGCTGTGCTTTTTTGTCTCGTCGCATCAACTCCAAAAGTTCCGCATCCCTCACATCCGCTCTCAAGCGGGTGGGCAGACCGAAAGCTTGTAAGAGGGCCTCCATCCGGTCGGCAAGAGGGGCACAGAGGCCCAGTTCCTCCCCGAGCATGGTCTCACCCACCATTCCTACGGCAACGGCCTCCCCGTGGGTATAAGTTCCATATCCGGCCGCCGCCTCCAGAGCGTGACCGATGGTATGCCCGTAGTTTAAAATGGCGCGCAGCCCCGCCTCTTCCTCATCCTGGGATACCACCTTGGCTTTGACAGCACACCCTCGCAAAATCGCCTCGGTCGTTAGATCCGGATCCAGATTGGTCAGTCCGTCCCTGTTTTCCTCCAACCAGCTTACAAAATCGGCATCCCCGATCCAGGCATGTTTCACCACCTCCGCATAACCGGAGGAAACTTGCCGGGCGGGCAGTGTATTTAATGTCTCTACGTCAAAAACCACCATGGACGGCTGATGGAAGGCGCCGATCATATTTTTCCCCAAGGGATGGTTCACCCCCACCTTCCCCCCGACACTGCTGTCATGAGCCAACAGTGTTGTCGGTAGCTGGATAAAGGAAATCCCCCGCATGTAGCTGGCGGCCAAAAAACCTGCTAAGTCCCCGACGACGCCACCGCCTAGGGCCAGGATACCCCCACTGCGGTCCATCCCCGCCTGAATACAGGCCGTGGTCAGCTCCTCCAGCTGGGACAGGGTTTTGGATTGCTCCGTGGCCGGTACGGAAACGGAGCCCACCCGGTAACCGTGATCGGTCAACACTCGTTGCACTTGATCCGCATACAGAGGGCCGACTCGATCATCGGTTACCAGCATGAGCGGACGCCCGCTGTCCCAACCTGCTTCCTCCAGCAAATCCGGCAACCGTTTAAACAGCCCAGCACCGACATAGATCGGATAAGAACGTGCACGGGTGTCTACCGTTAATGTTCTCATATTAGACATATTAGAAATGACGGGCCTCCTCCCGTCGCCGGTTCACCTCTCGCAGCAAATCCTCCGCCGTATCGGCTGTGAAGGTATCCAATAGAGCTTGGGCTACCTCCCAGGCGATCACATTTTCCGCCACGACGCTGGCGGCAGGAACCGCACAGCTGTCCGAACGCTCGATGCTGGCCTCAAAGGGTTCTTTCGTATCGATATCCACACTGCGAAGCGGTTTGTACAGCGTGGGAATCGGCTTCATCACACCCCGGACCACGATCGGCTCCCCGTTGGTCATACCTCCTTCAAAACCACCGAGGCGGTTGCTGGCCCGGTGAAATCCTTTTTCCTCCGCCCATAGGATCTCATCGTGGACCTGGGAACCCTTTCGTTCGCCTGCTTCAAAACCGATACCGATCTCCACACCTTTAAAGGCATTGATGCTGACCATAGCCTGGGCCAAGCGGGCATCCAACTTGCGGTCCCAGTGGACATGACTACCCAGTCCGATGGGAACGTTTTCGACCACCACTTCCACGACGCCACCCAGGCTGTCCCCTTCTTCTTTCGCCTGATCGATCAGTTGCATCATCGCTTTCTCCGCCTCCGGATCGAGGCAGCGAACTGGAGATTGTTCTGACTGCTCAGCGATCGCTTCCGCCGTCCACCCTTCCAGGCGACGGGTACCCACCGATCCGATCCGGACCACGTGTCCCGCCACGCGAATTCCGCAAAACTCCAACACTTGTCGAGCCACTGCGCCGACAGCGGTCCGAGCGGCTGTCTCCCGGGCGCTGGAACGTTCCAATACATCCCGCATATCCCGGTGGCCATACTTGATCGCTCCGTTCAGATCCGCATGACCCGGGCGAGGGCGAGAGACCCGCCGCTTGGTGGCCTTTTCCTCATCCGGATGAATGCTCATGATCTCCGTCCATTTTTTCCAATCCTTATTTTCAATGATCATGGACAAAGGAGCCCCCGTCGTTTGGCCAAAACGAACACCGGATACGATTTGAACTTGATCCGATTCGATCTGCATCCTGCGGCCGCGGCCGTGGCCTTTCTGCCGTCGTGCCAGCTGTTTATCCACTTCTTCTTTGGAAAAAGGCAACCGGCTGGGCAGCCCTTCTACAATCATCGTCAATTGGGGGCCATGGGACTCTCCGGCCGTCAAATAGCGCATGCGTTAATCCCGTCCTCTCCCTCATTGGGTGGTATGTCTACAGTTGCCTACTGTATTAGGGTAAAGTTAGCAGTATGATAACACAGGACCCGCACAGGAGAAAGAGTGATTTCTTTGTGCGATCCATTTATAATCCCTTTGAAAAAACCCCCTTCTCCTGTGAAAGGGGGTTTTTTGATCAATAAATCCAGGAATCGATGGTTTTTTCGTAAGAAGAAAGCTCCTCTTCGTTAAACCAGAGTTGGATTTCCCGCTCAGCGCTTTCCGGAGAGTCAGAGCCGTGAACGATGTTTTTGCCCACGGTGAGACCATAGTCGCCACGGATCGTACCGGGAGCGGCTTCCGAGGGGTTGGTTTTACCCATCATCTGACGGGCGGTGGCAATCACATCTTCACCGGCCCACACCATGGCGAACACCGGTCCGGAAGTGATAAAGTTGACCAACTCGCCGAAGAAGGGTTTCTCTTTATGTTCGGCATAATGTTTTTCCGCCAATTCGGTGGAAACCGTCATCAACTTGCCACTTTCCATCCGAAATCCTTTCCGTTCAAAACGGGAGATGATTTCCCCGATAAGACCCCGTTGGACACCATCGGGTTTAACCATGATAAAAGTTTTTTCCATGTCGGTTGCCTCCATCCCTGTTTCTTATGTAATCGATCCGGTTGCTACAACCGGAGAAATCAATCGAATTTTAACAGAACAATAGCGGCAAATCAAACGCTTTCAGTAGGAACGATGGGCCACGAAATGGGCGATGGAGCGGAGGGATTCCTTCGCCTCCCCCTGCGGCAAGTCCTCCAACACTGTCAACGCTTTATTTAGATAGCGGTCAGCCAGCTCTTGTGCACAGGGGATCCCCCTGGAGCGGCGAACTCGCTCGATAATGTCAGAAAGGGAGCCATCCTGTCCGCGGGAATGAAGATAGCGGATAATCCTCTCCCGATCCTCCTCAGGGCCTCGCTTTAATACTTCGATCACAGGCAAGGTCACATTTCCCTGGCGCAGATCGCTTCCCGCCGGTTTTCCCAGATTGGTCTGATCCCCGGTCAAATCCAACAAATCATCGGTAATCTGAAAAGCCATCCCCACGTAATAACCGTACAAGCGCAACTTCCGGACCACTGAGGGATCTGCATCGCTGACCAGTGCCCCCAACTCACAGCTGACGGACATCAACAGAGCTGTTTTCCGTTTGATCCGATGAAGATATCGGAGAACAGACTGGTCGGGATCATAAAAATCCCGAATCTGCTCGATCTCCCCCTTGCACATCTGGTAGATGGCGTTGGAAAGAACCCGGTGCGCCTCGGGGGATTGGATCTGCGTCACGATATCGAGAGAACGGGCCAGGATAAAATCCCCCGTGTACATCGCCACCCGGTTATCCCATTTCGCCTTTACCGTAGCCCGTCCCCGGCGGGTCGCTGCATCATCGATCACATCATCGTGAACCAGTGTCGCCATATGAATCAGTTCCAAGGGAGCCGCCACACGCTTCAGCCGCTCCACATCGTAACGGCCAAATTGCCCCGCCAGCAACACGAACACTGGCCGCATCCGTTTACCTCCGGCTTCCAACAAATGAGCGGCGGACCGGCTCAGATCCTGATGGTCCGCCTGAACGGATTCTTCCAGCTCCCGTTCGATTTCCCGCAAGTCTTTCCTCAGGTTTTTGTATATCTGCGCTAACTTCATGCCATTCACCCTGATTTGCAAAACTCATCCTCCATCCATACCGGAACGCCGTGATCCGAGGGATTTAATCGCCGACGGTCCCGATATGAAGCGCAGCGATCCCACCTGTCAGAGGATACACGCGAACGTGATCGAAACAGCCCTCGTCCTCCATGATGCGGGCCAGCTTTTGATAATCGGGAAATTCCACAAGGGATTCGGGAAGCCATCGGTACTGCTCATAACGGTCAGCAAACAGTTTTCCCAAAAAAGGGAGGATCCTTTGGAAATACAGGTAGTACACAGAACGGAACGGTGGCCAAGTGGGCTTGGACAATTCTAGGGAAACCACTTGGCCTCCGGGTTTGACCACCCTCGCCATCTCCCGGAGAACGTGCCGGTAATCCGGTACGTTTCTCAAGGCAAAACCGATGGTGGCGTGATCAAAGGTGTTATCGGGATAGGGAAGCTCCATAGCATTCCCGTAAACCAGCTCCACTTGCTTGTCCAAGCCTCGTTTACGAAGTTTCTCCTCGCCCACCTGCAGCATGTTTTGGCTGAAATCGAGGCCGACCACCCTCCCTGAACCGGAGGCCTCAGCCAATGAAATCGCCCAATCACAGGTGCCGGAACAGACATCGATCGCCGTGTCTCCGGCCTGGACATTCATCTTCTTCATAGCAAATTTTCGCCAACTCTTATGACGGCGAAAGCTTAATAGCGTGTTCATCCGGTCGTAATCCTTGGCAATGCTTTCAAACACCCGATGAACAAACTGTGTTTTTGATTCGTCGGTATGCAATTTTCAACCCTCCCGCACCAGGGATTCATCGAAGCGGGGCATCACCGATTCCCGAAGCCACTCCGTCAACGCATGGCGTACCTCCAGCGGACGAACCCGACGCACCTGCTGATAGGTATCCGCCGCCAATGAGCGGATCAGGTGGCTCGGAACACCAGCCATCATGTCAGAGGCAGGAGCGGGAAAGTTCTGCCATTCAGTGAGCACCAGGAGATTTTCTGCCAGCGGATCCCAGACGTTTTCTTCATCGGATTCATCCATAAAAAAATAGGATAACTGAGTCACCAACCCGCCTGAGATCTTTTTCGTCAGTCGAAGCACGTCAGGCCAGGAAAACGTCGACTGATTTCCCAGATTGTATAGTTCCATCTTCGCTTCGTTGATTTCACAAATCGCTTTGGAAAGATGAGCCACCCCGTCGACTTCACCACGGGTGGACAAGTTTTGATAAAAAAGACTGCTCATATAGTCGCCAGCCAAAACCGTCAACTGACGGGAACGTATACGGTCTCGGTGTGTTTCCCGACGGGTCGTGACGGTCTCGTGAATGGACAGACCCATTTGCATCAGAGTAGCCGTCACACAATACAAGTGAATCCGGTCCTGGGGGAGCGACCGGGAACGCAACATGAGATACAGAACCCGCAGAAACGATTGCGGTATATGCTGCAAGTGGATATATCGCTCCATAAAAGGATAGCGAACCTGTTCGATAATATCTTCTCGGATCCGGTCCAGCTCATTGGAAATCGAATTCATAACGGCGCCCCCCGAAAACTATCGGATTTAAACATTCTCGTTCAGTATAACATAATTTCCATAGAGCGACATGCCGTTCTATTCGGCACGTCCAGGATGACGAACCGTGTGGAAGGTCCGTTTCAAGTACGCCTGTGCGGACATACTTTCCGCCTGCTTCATCCCCGGATCCTGTGATATATCGCTCCGTTTGGCGTAAACAGTCACTTTGGTTCCATGGTTTGCTGCGACGGCATTCAATTCAACGCTCGCCACGTTGGATGTCCGAACTAAAAATCCCTTCAGCAAGGTGAGCAAATCCTGGTACAGAGCGGCTTCCGTTCCTTCACTCTGCTGCATGTCGAGTCGCACTCCCCCCTGATCCCACTCCACATGAACCACCCGCAATTGAATCGGTTGCTGCAGCAGAAAATCGGCCAGATTCTCATCAGTCACCACTCGTTCTTTCATCGGACCGAACACGGGGGTTTCCCCGCCTGCTCCACTTTGCCTGTCCAACGTGGGTAACAGCGAGAGAAGAGCAGCTGCCATCAAGGAGATAAAAACAGAGGCGAACAAGCGTCGGGCCAAACCTTCCACCCAAATCCCCTCCCTCGTCTATCCTGTCACCATTGTATGGCTGTGAGAGAGGGAAAGATGCCTGATTTCAGTCTTCCTCTGTCTCCATCGTTCCGAAAGGGGTCATGAGGGTAGCTTTCCCCCGTATTTTAACGGCCGATGTATGTTCCGTAAACTGAACCACCATCACTTCCCCTTCATCCAGCTTCTCCGAATGATGAAAGCGGGTATCTTTCCCTCGGGTCAACCCGATGACGTTGACACCGTTTTCTTTCGCTTTCACCACAAAATACGAATCAAATTTCGTGTCCATAGAGTACTCCCCCTTTTTCATTCAATAAAAAGAGGCTCTCCAAGCTTGGAGAGCCTCTACTCTGGTCGGGCTAGCCGGATTTGAACCGACGACCTCTTGCGCCCCATGCAAGCGCGCTACCAAGCTGCGCCATAGCCCGACATATCCCGTCGCGCCCTGTTGCTGGGCTGTTCATCGAAGCGACATCTTTCGAGTATACTCGGCTAACGGGGCGTTGTCAAGGGTTTATGTCGGATTTTATTTATTCGAATCAGTCACTTACCAATGCCGATAAGACTAAAGGCTTCTGCCCGCGCAGCAGGATCCGCAGCAAAGGTTCCCCGTACAGCAGAGGTCACTGTTTGAGAGCCCGGTTTTTTCACCCCGCGCATGGTCATACACATATGTTCCGCTTCCACTACCACAATAACCCCATGGGGTTGAAGTGTTTTTTCGATGGAATCAGCCACAGTATAGGTGATCCTCTCTTGCAGCTGAGGCCGGCGAGCGACTGCTTCCACGGCCCGGGCCAACTTGCTCAACCCCGTCACGCGACCGCTCTTTGGAATATACCCCACATGAGCTTTCCCGTAAAAAGGAACCAAGTGATGTTCACACAGAGAGTAGAAGGGGATATCTTTGACAAGAACCAGTTCCTCATGATCTTCGCTAAATACCGTGGAAAAATATTGTTCCGGATCCTCTCGCATACCGGAAAAAACTTCCTCGTACATGCGGGCCACACGAGACGGGGTCTCCTTCAGCCCTTCCCGGTCGGGATCTTCTCCTACTGCTTCCAGTATCATCCGCACAGCTTGTTCGATTTTTTCGTGATTCACTTCCATCGGTTTTTCGCCTCCATCCTTGGACGCTTCATTCATTCGCCATATCCTATTCTAACAAACCGTCAGGCTGAGAGGAAAAAACAAAGGCCCCGAAGGGCCTTATCGCACAATCCGGAATATGGACTGCACACCGTTCCGGGACAGAATCAGAGCCTCCCCCGAGTAAAGTATGTACTCGTCTTACTTATTGACGTCATCTTTCAACGCCTTACCCGGTTTGAAAGCCGGCACTTTGCTGGCGGGAATATCAATTTCCTTGCCGGTTTGCGGGTTGCGGCCTTTGCGTGCGGCACGCTCGCGCACCTCAAAGTTGCCAAACCCGATCAGTTGAACCTTTTCACCGTTTTTCAGCGCCTCGGTAATCGCTTCAAAAACAGCATCTACCGCTTGGGTCGCATCTTTTTTGGTCATCTGAGATTTCTCGGCTACTTGGGAAATCAGTTCCGTCTTGTTCACAACCCTCACCTCCTCTCCAAGCGATTCGGTTCTTTAAAACCATGGTTCACCGTTCCTGACGAACTTATACGCCCCAGCATCACGCCTTTAGGGACAAAACTATAGTAATACACCCCGTGCACGGATATCAAGTGTTTACGCAGGTTTGCGGCAAAAAAAAGCAAAAAAGCACTCTGTGTCAGAGCGCTTTATAGGATCGGGTTGGGAGGAGTTATAAAATGATGGCGATCAATCCGCCTGAGCCTTCGTTGATGATCCTCTCCAACGTCTCCTGCAACTTATAGCGGGCGTTCTCCGGCATCATCGACAATTTGGCCTGAATTCCTTCCCGAACGATGGAATGGAGCGACCGTCCGAAGATATCGGATTCCCATATTTTTAGCGGATCCGACTCAAAATCCCGCATCAAATAATTGACCAATTCTTCACTTTGCTTTTCAGATCCGATGATCGGAGCAAATTCCGATTGAACGTTGACCCGGATCATATGGATGGACGGCGCTGTCGCCTTGACGCGAACACCATAACGGGGTCCCTGTTTGATCAATTCAGGCTCTTCCAGAATCATCTCTTCCAGACTGGGCGTAGCCACCCCGTACCCGGTAGTTCGAACCATCTGGATCGCATCGGAAAACTTGTCGTATTCCCGCTTGGCGTTAGAAAATTCCTGCATCAATTGCAGCAGATGATCTTTTCCTCGGATGGACACACCCACCACTTCCGTCAATATACGGTCATACAACTCATCGGGGGCATACAAGTCGATCTCCGCGACACCCTGCCCCATATCCATCCCGGATAAGGCGGCCCGTTCGATAAACTCGTACCCGGAAAAATGTCCGACCACTTCGTCCACATCGCGCAGGCGGCGGATATCCTTCACCGTATCCCGGACGGAACTTTCAAACTCCTGTCGCAACCAGTGGTCTTCTTCCAACACCATCACCCAACTGGGCAGGTTGACATTGACTTCATGGACGGGGAATTCATACAAGACTTCTTTCAGGACCGAATAAACTTCTTCTTCCCCCATCGTCGCCACACTGATGGCTAACACTGGGGTATCGTACTTCTCCGCCAACTCCTGTTTCATGATCTGTACGTCTTCACTGTAGGGACGAGTAGAGTTCAGCACCAGGATGAAGGGTTTTCCGACTTCCTTCATCTCCTCCACGATGCGCTCTTCCACCTCTTCATACTCTTCTCGCGGAATATCCGTAATCGAACCGTCCGTCGACACCACCACACCCAGCGTGGAATGTTCTTGAATCACTTTGCGTGTACCGATTTCCGCCGCCTCCTGGAAGGGAATCGGTTCCTCAAACCAGGGGGTGTTGATCATGCGAGGACCGGCTTCGTCTTCATATCCCCGGGCTCCGGATATCGCATATCCGACACAATCGACCAGCCGGACATTGATATCGATGCCCTCGCTGACACTAAGCTGTACCGCCTGATTAGGCACAAACTTGGGTTCGATGGTGGTGATCGTTTTCCCTGCTCCGCTCTGGGGCAGTTCATCGGTGGTGCGAACGCGTTCGGCCTCCTCACTGATATTAGGGATTACCACCTGCTCCATAAACCGTTTGATAAAGGTGGACTTCCCGGTGCGCACCGCACCGACCACACCCAGATAAATATCTCCTCCTGTTCGTTCAGCAATATCTTTGAAGATATCGACTCTCTTCACGAATACCCCTCCCTCGAATGTTCCGCTTCACGTCTTTCGTCGTCGGTGCGAGGCGAACCGCCTCCTTTTATACGCTCCGATGGAATTTGGACACTATAAATATATGAGGAGGTTCGCCGGTTATGATTCCTGCCCATTAAAAATCAAAAAGGCTGTCCAAAGTGGACAGCCCAATCGGTCAAGTCTCCGTTTTTTCTTTCTCGGCATGCACGCTACGGTCATCGGCGCTCCGACTTCGGATCCGGAAACCGACGGTCTTGACAGCCGACAACCGCCCCATAAGAAAAAGACCAGGGACGGCCAACAAATGAATCAAGAAATTTTCCCAAGCCTCCAACTTGCCTCATCCCGCTTTCCTTCCACCTTTGTTCTTTCTCTATGTGCGGGCCGGCCGATTTATTCCTTGCTCAGTACCGGATCTCCGTCCTTAAGGTGCATCGGGGGTGAATAAGCCGGCACGAACAAGGAATCGGCATACAGGACTTTTCGTAGGTCGGATTTTGAATCCGGTTTTTTCTCGAGGGTTTCCAGTATCTGAACCACATCCATCCGATAATCGACATGAAGCGTACCGTCACTGTCGATTAAAAGGGGCAAAGACAATTCGCTATGATACGGGCTGGGGATCGTTACCGGTTCCGCATCCAACTTTTTGAAGTCGAGGCGATAAATCCCCTCACCCACCTTCTCTCCAGCAGGCCATGTCCCGTGATCATCCCGGTATCCCTGAACCCGGGTTTGTAACTTTCGCAGCGTTTCCGTCACCCGCAAGTCCATGACCTTCACCTTCGGCTTATCTCCGGGGTCGACGGCAACAAATACAAAGTTGCCCCCCTTCTGAAACGAATTGGACGGTGCTCCGCTTAGATAGGGTTCCAATTTGGCAAGGTCCAGAATGTATTTTTGATAGAGGGTATCCCCCTGGGGTGGTTTCAGAGGGAGCACATTGTTATGTTCTTTGCGGTACATGTCAACCGCATTCTGAACTTCCTGCACCTCCTGGGGCAAGTCCTCCGCAATCCGCTGGTTAAACTCTTCTGTGCGGACACAACCGCTCACTAGCACCAGGGTTACCGTCAACAAAACCGTTATGTTCCATGGTTTCATCTAGATCTCCCTCCCCATCTCACGATCCGCTCTCACATGATGGCCCGAATTCCAAAGAGAAAAGCGGGTAACAGGAGGAGAACGGCGATGATCGATAAGACAACCCGTACCCAACCGGTTGAGAGCTGACGGGTCCAAGCAATCATAAAATTGGCCGCTAATAAAAGAATGATACTGATCATGGCATCCATCGGCACATCAACATCCTTCGTTTCATACTGAATCCAGTATAGCAAATCCACATCCGCCCACCAATCATTCAGGGCGACTGTCCATATCGGAGCCGGGATAAGCGCATAGAATATGGAGACAACAGCCCGAAGTGGGAGGAGATCAGCCGTGGCAAAACATTTCGTGCGCACCAGCCGTCCTGGCGGGACCCGACGGCCGCAAAAACGAAGAAGACCCGCGCCCCCGGCCCGGGAAAACAAATCACAAGACCTTTCATCCCTCGACGTGTCCAAAATGATCAGCGGTTTTTACACCCTGCGTTCCACCTTGAAAGATTTAAGTTCATCACTGCAACGGTTGGAGAGTATCATGGATAATGCCTACTCCATGTTTGAGATCGCCAACCATCTGGTGGACAGACGCAGAACCGGACCGAGGTTTCGCCCCCCTCTTCGCCTGATTAAGCCGAGTCGAAAGACGGAGGAAGAGGAGGACATTCCCCAACTCAACCTACCGCCATTGGAAGACCCGCCAGGTGAAGGACCACAACCTTCCTTTGATCTGTCCCAGGTGATGAAAATCCTACAGTCCCCCTTTGTCAAACAGTTGATAAACGAATTGTTACAGGCAAAAACCTCGGATATTGACAGTCATGCGAAGCAAAAACAGGGATAACGCCGCTGGCGTTACCCCTGTTTTCCGGTTTGCCGCCCCGGCCTCACTGGTCCCTGATCCCCTTGCTGAAAGCCGGATTGGTGGTAAGGGCGGCACCGGATGTACTACAGCGTATGAGGAATCCCTCTCACTTGCAACGAGTGTGCGTTACAATAGGCGAATCATTCCAGGTCGCCGGTCATCATCTCCTCCATCTCGTCGGTCTTCCCCCGGGCCATCAGATCCTCCACCGCCTGACGGGGGGACTTCCCTTCAAACAGAACGTGATAGAGCTCACAGGCGATCGGCATATCTACATGATAGCGTCGAGAGAGTTCCCAGGCTGCTTGAGTTGTTTTCACACCTTCTACCACCATGCCCATTCGGTCTAATACCTCATCCAGCCCGGAGCCCTGGCTCAACAGATAACCCGCCTTCCAGTTGCGACTGTGTTGGCTGGTACAGGTCACGACCAAATCGCCCACTCCGGATAATCCGGCAAAGGTGATCGGTTTGGCCCCCATCGCCATCCCCAGGCGTGCGATCTCGGCCAATCCTCTGGTGATCAGGGCGGCCTTTGCGTTATCGCCAAAGCCGAGACCATCGGATAAACCCGCACCTAGCGCAATAATATTTTTGAGGGACCCCCCCACCTCCACACCGATGATGTCAGGATGGGTATAAACGCGAAAATGGGTATTGATCAAAAACGATTGTGCCTGTTCTGCGGAAGCAAACTGATGGGACGCCACAACCACCGTGGTGGGAGACTTCCGGACCACCTCTTCGGCGTGACTCGGTCCGGACAACACAGCGATCCCTTCAGTATGGGGCATCTCCTCGGCCAGAACTTCAGACATGCGCTTCATCGATCCCAATTCAAATCCCTTGGAGGCGTGAACGACTAAGGCATCTCCGTCAACATAAGGAGCTGCCTGAGCTGCCACCTCCCGCATCGAATGGGAAGGTACCACCAGCAATAGCAGATCTTTTCCCGCCACTGCCTCCTCGATAGAAGCAGTGGCTGTCAATGTTTCCGGGAGCTGAATACCCGGAAGATAACGGCTGTTGGTTCGATCCGCCATCACTTCTCGGGCCAGCTCAACACGACGTGCCCAAAGTGTGACATCATGACCGTTATCAGCCAGTACTGTAGCCAGCGCTGTCCCCCAGCTTCCAGCCCCTAAAACGGCTGCCTTCTTTTTTGTCATGCCATTGACCCTCCGTCTACACTATGTCCGTTGATTTGAGCCCAGTTTACTTTCCTTCCCCTGCAATAACCGCTTAATATTGGTGGCGTGACGGACAAAGGCCATCACCGTAATCGCCAAGCTCAAATATCCGTAAGACGTAGGATAATCCAGCAAAAAAATCATCAGTGGCAATCCGGCAGCAAAGATCAGGGATCCCAACGATACATAACGGGTGATTACGATAGCGAGAATCGCGAAGATCCCTGCGATCAAAGCGGCGAGAAAAGTGAGTGTTGCGGTCACTCCGATGGTTGTTGCAATGCCTTTGCCACCACGAAACCGAAGAAAAATCGGCCAATTATGTCCGATGATCGCCATAATTCCAGCCAACATCACGAGGAAGGGACTATTGGTAAACCAAGCGGCCAAACCGACGGCAACCATTCCTTTCAACATATCCAACAGAAACACCGCCGCCGCCGGACCCTTGCCGACCACCCGCAACATATTGGTTGCGCCGGCATTGCCGCTCCCGTGCATCCGAATATCATACCCTTTCAACAGGCGGGCGATTCCATAACTAAAACTGACAGAGCCGATCAGATAAGAAATCAGCGCTATCAAGACCGTAACACCCATTGATGTCTCCTCCTCTCCCCAAGCTTCAATCTCTCCGTTTTTTCCTGAACAAAATGCGGATCGGCGTCCCGACAAAACCAAAGGCTTCCCGCAATTGGTTATCCAAATAACGGCGATAACTAAAATGAATGGCGTCGGGATCGCTTACAAACAGAACAAATACCGGCGGTTTCACTGAAACCTGGGTGCCATATTGAATCTTCGGCCGTCTCCCCTTCACCGTGGGTGGTGGCGTCGATAAGGCGGCATCCTGAAGCACTTGGTTCAAGACTGAAGTGGAGATCCGTGTCGAGTGTTGATCCGCCACTTCCTTCACCACCGGAACCACCCGGCTGACCCGTTGTCCGGTTTTGGCGGAGATAAATAGGATGGGCGCATAATCCATGAAAGAAAAGGCATCCCGGATCTCCCGAACAAAACGCTGCATCGTTTGGTGATCCTTTTCCACCGCATCCCATTTATTTACCACAAAGATGGCCCCGCGCCCACCTTCATGGGCGATCCCCGCCACTCGCTTATCCTGTTCCGTGACGCCTTGGCTGGCGTCCAGCACCACCAGTACGACGTCGGAGCGTTCAATCGCTTTCAGCGCCCGCAGCACACTGTACTTTTCCGTAGATTCATACACTTTCCCACGTTTCCGCATTCCTGCCGTATCCACGATCACATAGTCCTGACCCTCGTGGGTAAAAGGCGTGTCCACCGCGTCCCGGGTGGTTCCGGCGACGGGGCTGACAATCACCCGCTCTTCGCCAAGAATGCGGTTGACCAAGGAAGATTTTCCCACGTTGGGACGGCCGATGATGGAAACCCGAATCGTATCCGGATCATAGGCCTCTACTGTGGAATCCGGCAGCTTTTGAACCACTTCATCCAACAGATCTCCGGTACCTGTTCCATGCAAAGAGGAGACTGGAATGGGCTCACCGATCCCCAACTGATAAAATTCATATGCATGTTTATGGTGATTCTGATGGTCCAGTTTATTCACAGCCAAGACCACCGGCTTACGGGACCGGCGCAGGTGTCGGGCCACCTCTTCATCGGTTGCTGTCACCCCGGTACGCCCGTCTACCACAAACAGAATCACATCCGCTTCTTCGATGGCCAGTTCGGCTTGTTGACGAACATACTCCACCATCTCGTCATCCCCACCGAACTCAAGACCCCCGGTGTCAATCAGGTGAAACGAGCGACCCGACCATTCCCCTTTACTGTATATTCGATCCCGAGTGATCCCCGGTTGGTCCTCCACGATGGCGATCCGTTCTCCTGCGATCCGATTGAAAAGCGTCGACTTGCCCACATTGGGGCGACCGACGATCGCAACAACTGGCAAACTCATGGTCTATTCCTCTCCTCGAAAATTTCAACCCTCATTCGCTATCGAAACCACACCGAATATCATGATTTTACCACATCGGCGGATGATCGCCTACTATCTCCTTCAATCCCTAAAGGGTTATATCAACCGACGCAGCCCCCGCACCCACTGGATCCCTTGTTGCAGAACAGCATGGGCTACCCACAGCAGGATCAATGAGAGCCAGAAGAAATCCAGAAATTGCACATCACCAAACAACAAAGGTTTCATCTCATGGCGATGGAGGCATAAAACAAGGAACTGCCCCAGCCACATCCCCAAGGATGCCACCAACAATCTCCCGGTCAGCAAACGAGAGGAGACCAGTGCTATGATTAACACTATCATCATTTCCAGGCTGCGAGAAATTCCCCATGAAAATGCGGGTTCTAACCAATACAATTCTCGAAGCAAGAATAAGGACGAGCCGATAAAAAACACGGAAGAGAAAAGAAAAGACCGGTCTTCCCTGTTTCCTTTACGCAGACAAAACAGAAAAGGGATGAACAGAAACATCCCCACCTGGAGACGGATCATCCCTCCGGGAGGGACTTGAACCCGCAATAAGAGAGCCTCCAATAACAAACCCACGGCCAACCACTCTTTACGGACTCCTACATCCCGCACCAACCCAGCAAACCAACCGCTCTGAATCAAAACGGCCATCGACAAGCAGGTGAGGAAGGCCAGGGTACCGGCAACCATTTTGATCCCTCCAGTAGATGATTGGACTCCTTTTTATTATGGATCAATGACACTTCCTTCAGCCATAAAAAAGCCTCCGGAACGACCGGAGGCTTTGAGTAGATCGCTTACTTCAGACGACGAAGCTGATCGCCAAATACGTCGCCGAGGGTCACATTCATGCCGTTGTTATTGCGATCCAGATTTTCCAATTCTTCACGTGTCTCTTCCTGTTCCACTTCTTTGATGCTGAGGCTGATGCGTTTTTGTTCAGGCTGCATATCCAACACTTTCACCTGAACCTCCTGCCCTTCTTCCAACACCTCGGAAGGAGAAGCGATATGTCGACGGGAGATTTGGGAAATGTGAACCAGGCCTTCCACCCCCTCATACACCTCCACAAAGGCACCGAAGGAGACGAGGCGCTTCACCGTTCCCTTCACAACATCCCCGGTCTGAATTACGTCGGAAACTTTGTCCCAGGGTCCCGGTTGTGTTTCTTTGATGCTGAGGCTGATACGTTCGTTTTCCTTATCCACCTTCAGCACTTTCACTGAAACCTGTTCCCCTTCAGAAAGAACTTCCGAGGGGTGCTCCACCCGGGTCCATGCCAATTCGGAAACGTGTACCAGACCATCCACGCCGCCGATGTCCACAAAGGCGCCGAAATCGGTCAGGCGCTGAACCGTTCCATCCAGCACTTGCCCCGCTTCCAGTCTGTCCAGGGTCTCCTGTTTCTTCCGTTCTGCCTCTTCTTCCAGGACGGCTTTCCGGGAGAGAATCAGCTTGTTTTTGTCCGGATCGATTTCGATCACTTTTAAGGGAAGGGTACGCCCTTTATAGTCGGAGAAATCTTCGACATAATGGCGTTCCACCAAGGAAGCCGGGATAAAACCACGAACCCCGAGATCTACCACCAATCCGCCTTTGACGACATCGGCCACTTCTGCTTCCAAGGTCTCATTTGCTTCAAATTTTTGCTGTAGCTCTTCCCAGGCTCGATCAGCATCCACCGCTTTTTTGGAAAGCACTAGTTTGTCTTCTTCATCATTCAACCGAATCACCTTCACTTCCACTTCCTCACCCTCGGACAGAACATCGGAAGCTTTATCCACGTGAAGGCTGGAGAGTTCCGAAATCGGGATCACTCCGTCAAACTTATAGTTGACATCCACCATGACCTGGTTATTTTCCACCTTGGTCACTTTTCCTTTAACGATGTCCCCCCGATTCAACGGAGTCACTTCCGCCATCTCGGATTTCATTTCTTCCACCATGAACGACAACCTCCTCATTTACCTGCAGGTAATCCGCCAAAATTTATAATCCCTCCGCAACAGAGAGATGAACAATGAAATTAAGAAAGCCAGTCCCTTAATTTCATTAATCCTGTAATCAACGCACCGGTCAGAAGCACCGCTCCTGCCAGAGCCATCATCCCGCCGACCCATCCGATCCGCATCCCGAAACTGAGGAGCATGATTCCAGCGAACATCGCTGAAATCCATAAGGTGATGAGTCGGGTCCGTTTTACACCGTCTGCATCCCCGTGATGGGATATGCGATGGTAGAAAAAAAGAGACGAGAAAAAGAGAAGAAGAATCATGAACCCTTTCATTTGGAATGATTTTCCGCCCGAAGCGTCCCAATCTCATTCATGATCCGATCGGTTACCTTCCGCAGGGATTGCGATGTCCACTTCTGGTCCCTGTAACCGGTCAGGTCCAAGGGGGGGCCAAATACAATTCGGACACTGCGGAAGGGACGGTACGGGCCGATCACAGCAGCTGGTACCACCTGCGCTTTACCCTTAAGGGCAATAAATGCGGCACCGGTGTGACCCGCGCCCAATTCACCCGTTCGGGAACGGGTCCCCTCCGGAAATACTCCCAGCACTTCTCCCTGTTTCAGAAACGTCAGCGCCTGCTTCACCGCCCGCTTATCGGCGGCACCACGGTTGACGGGGAAAGCGCCAAACCGGCGGATCAAAAAGGACAAAACAGGAATCTTAAACAGCTCTTCTTTAGCCATAAAGCGGATCGGGCGCTCGAGGGCCGATCCGAGAAGCGGGGGGTCCAAATTATTGATGTGGTTGCAACAGACCACCACCGCCCCTTCTGAAGGGACATGTTCCGCACCCCTGATCTCCCATCGGTAGACAAGACGGAATAAAAGACGAAAACCAAATCGAAACATCCGGTATAGCATATCTTACTCTCCACCGCCCACTTTGGTTCGGGAGAGATTTAGAATCTCCTCAACCACCTCCTCGATGGAAAGGCCGGTGGTATCGAGATGAACGGCATCTTCCGCTGGACGGAGAGGGGAGTGTTTACGGCGCTGATCCTTTTCATCCCGGAGACGAATCTCCTCCTTCAGCTGTTCCCAATCCATCTCAAAGCCGCGACGAATCGACTCTCGATACCGGCGTTGTGCCCTTTCTTCGATAGAGGCAGTGAGAAAAACCTTCACATCAGCGTCCGGAATCACATGGGTACCGATATCTCGGCCGTCCATCACGACTTCCCGACGACAAGCCATCTCCTGCTGTTTTTCCACCAAAACCTCCCGCACTTCCGGCTGACCGGCAATCAGGGATACCTTCGCGGTTACTTCCGGAGTACGAATCTCATCCGTCACTTTTTTTCCGTCCACCCAGATATCTGTACCGGTCTTCCCCGGAGCTAGCTGGATATCCGTTTCCCGGGCTAGCCGGGAGACCGTCTGTTCATCTTGGAGATCGATATTTTGTTGTAAGGCTTTCCATGTGATAGCCCGATACATCGCACCGGTATCCACATAGGTTAGCCCCAGCCTTTCGGCCACCTGACGGGCTACCGTACTTTTTCCGGCTCCAGCAGGGCCGTCGATGGCAATCGAAAAACGACTCTTCATCAAGCAGTTCCTCCCACAAAAAGAAGGGATAAAATACATAAAGAGCAGGCATGGCCTGCTCGAAGAGGATGAACGGTATTTGATTCATCTCGAGGTGGATATCAGATTTCCTGAGGAAACCTTTTTGGCCAGCTACAAACCGCGAATAGAAGGATTCGCTATGTATTCCCTTTTATGAATTCTTCTTTAGAATACCACAAAGGTTACCGAGTTGCAACGACTCAAACCATTTTTCCCGGTGATACAGCAATGTTCAGGCCGGCGTTTTGCCGGCCTGTATCCCTCTTTTATATCTCATTCGTATCCTGTTCTTTCACCTTCTCCACGAACTCCTCGTCTCCGTTGTCCGCATTGATAAACACCCGGTATTTGCTTTTGCCGAGTCTGCCGGTAAACTCGTGACACAAAACTTCTTTCCCTCTGTCTCCGAAAATGACAGCCAGCTGTGATTCCTCCAACTTCAAGCGGGGACTGACTGATTTTTTCGCCTCAGCTCGGCTCAATTTTGGTTTCATGTTCCGCTTTTCCTTATGATTGAAGACATAGTCGTCGCCTTGATAGCCGAAGATCTCCCCGTTGTCAAGAGCCACCTTAACCACGACAGTTTCCGGGTAAATCAGGACATCGTCCTGCTTTCGTACAAAGGTGAAGGAGGCAATATTGCCCACGTCGTCATACTTGATCGTCTCCATTTCCGGAAAGCCCAACCGGTCAAGATAGTTGACAGCTTCCCCTTGAGCCTGTTCCATGCTCAACTTGCGATCTTTTACATTCCGATCATAATTTAACCATAAAATATATCCGCCTTTTCTGCTGACATCGGCATTCACTTCGGTTCCATTCTTCTTTTCCACCCGCACACTGTAAGTAGCGGTGTCCCCTTTTGCGTTTCGAACCACGTGAATCCCGTTGGTGTTTTGCAGATCCAAAACGTCCGCAATCTTATCCTTCACTTCTCTTGCAGTGACCGGTTCGCCTTTCAACGCGTCCGCCTTCTTACGCTGCTCGGATTCCAGGTTATTGACCGAGGGGCCCCAGTCCACCTCCCGATACCCTTCAGACAGTTTGTCAACGTTTTTAAATCCGTTGATGATGGTGTTGTTGGTCGCCTTATCCTCCGATGCCATCGCCAACTCCGTATCCATCCATCGCAGATTATTATTTAACACTTGGGTTTGAACTTTTGACAGATCTCGCTGAATGGTATTGGACTTTTCGTACAGCGACCGCAACGTGTTATATTCTCGATCGGTCAAAGGCTCCTTATTCAGATCCCGGACGCCCACTCGGTAGGTAAAGTCACCGATTTTGGACAAGAAGGATTGCGTCTTGTCAAAGGGCATCATGGATAGAGGCAGTTGGCCCAGATCATTTTGGGAAGCGTAAGTAAGGCGCCAAACGTTGGTCATACAAGTGGACATCTGTTTACGCGTGTTCAAGGCCAAAGCTTTTCCCAACTCGTCCTGCAATTGGTCCATGTGGAAATTCAGATCGTGAAAGGCTCGTTGGTATTGGTTTTCGGCCTTGATCATCAAACTGTTTTTCTCCTGGTTTTCCTGGTAACCCCAGACGGCTGTGCCGATCAAGGCTAGCGCAGTCACGGGGAATAACACGGCGGCGATCCGTCTGTACACGACTGAATCACTCCTTATTTACAGAATATATGTTTACCGATTTTTTTAATCTGCGGTCGACCCCAGATCCAACCGGAAGTGGCCGTATCGGGATTGAAATAATAAATGGCTCCCCCTGCCGGATCGTTGCCGTTGATCGCGTCACGAACGGCTTTTTTGGACTCTTCTTCCGGCGTCAACCAGATCTGCCCGTCTGACACCGCCGTAAACGCACCAGGTTCAAAAATGACTCCGGAAACGGAATTGGGGAATTTCTCGCTTTCCACTCGGTTTAAAATGACCGCAGCTACTGCGACCATACCGATATAAGGTTCACCTCTCGCTTCACCATGGACAGCATTGGCCATCAATTTGATGTCGTTTTTTGAAAAGGAACCACTCCCTTTCCCCTCACCAGCCGCCCAGGTTGGGTTCGAAGCAGTGATTGGGGCGATCATCAATAGGATGACGCAAATCATTAGACACCTGCTGCGGATTCCAACCTCCTCCTTCCATTCTCAGCATCCTCCCCTAAGAGTCTTCACAGGTAGTTTGAACGCTCGCTTCTCCCTTTATGCACTTAAAAAGCCGGCCAAAGAGCCGGCTTTTACAACCTTTCCGAAGAAATTTCAAAGGCTGTTGGATTATCATTATCACATAGACACTTCTTAAAACCCGTGTTTACCCTCCCCTTCTTCAAACTACCTTTTAACATAAATCGCTCGCCGCATTGCTTACAACGAATCCAAACCATATACCGGTGATCGGCCATGTACTTCCTCCCACATATTATACTGGTTGTGCCTAGTATGGCCGAAAAGATCCTCTTTCATCCACAGCGCTTGGTCACCGGACAACGGTATAATAAAATAGAGGAGTATTCATTACGTTAAACCGGAGGCACGTTATGAAACGGATTGCAGTCGTCACTACTGGCGGAACCATCGCCATGGCCGAAGACGATCAAACCCACAGCGTCAAGCCGAAGGGTGAAACAGCCCTACTATCAATCCAACCGATTTTATCCCGATATGCGGCTGTTGAGATGGATCCCTTTGCCGACCTGCCCAGCCCGCATATGACACCGGAGTGGATGTACCGGGTGGCAAAAAGGGTGCGATCCCATCTCAGCCGCTCGGAAATCGACGGCGTGGTGGTTACCCACGGAACGGATACCCTGGAGGAGACCGCATACTATTTGGACCTGACCATCCCGGGGGATAAGCCTGTCATTGTCACCGGAGCCATGCGGAGTCAAAATGAATTGGGAGCGGATGGACCGCTCAACCTGGTCAACGCCGTGCGAACCGCCACCCACCCCGGGGCACAGAGAAAGGGAACCCTGGTGGTTTTTAACGACGAAATCCACGCCGCCCGTTGGGTCACCAAAACCCACACCAGCAACGTCGCCACCTTCCGTTCCCCCACTGGAGGTCTGGTCGGCACCATCACAAAGAAAGATGTCATCTTCCACCGATTCTTTCAGCGGGAACGGCACTATCCTTTGTTGCCCCCTGTGGAACCTATCACATTGATCAAAGCGGCGGCGGGCACCGATGACCTCTTTATCCGCGCCTCTTTGGAACAAGGGGCAAAGGGGATTGTGCTGGAGGCTCTCGGACAGGGAAATCTTCCCCCTGCCATGCTGCCCGGGCTAAAACAAGCCCTCAAGCAAGAGGTGCCGGTCGTGTTGGTCTCACGCTGTTACAATGGATATGTGGAAGATACTTACGGCTATGAGGGCGGCGGAGCGCAACTATTAGACTGGGGACTGATCTTTTCCAACGGCTTAAACGGACAAAAAGCGCGGATCCATTTGATGGCCGCGCTTCATGCCAGCCGGAATCCGGCTGATCTTCAAACTTATTTCAAGCAATCGCTCCATGGTCAGCGCTGATCAGGAAGTCGCCATCGCATCCCGTTGGATGTGATTGGCGATTTTTTCTCCGTGATACCTTCCGTTCTCAATAAAGATCGAATTGGCATCCCATCCCGCTGCAATCACTCCGGCGATATACAGACCAGGTACTTCCGTTTCCATCGTTTCCGGATTGTGAACAGGGGCACCGGTTTCAGGATCCACCTTCACCCCGAGTTTAGACAACATCTCGGTCTGTGGATGATATCCAATCATGGCAAATACAGCATCGTTAGCAACGGAAAATGTCTCTCCCGCCTTTTCCAAAACCACTTCATTCTCCCGGATTTCTTTTACTCGGGTATTCCAATGCATCTTGATCCACCCTTTGCGAAGGGCGCTTTCGATCACTGGTTTTACCCAGGGCTTCACACTATCTGAAAAGGCGTCCCGATGGTAAACCATCGTCACCCGGGCACCTGCCTCGTGTAAGTCCATGGCCGTATCGACAGCGGAGTTTTTCCCTCCGATCACCAGCACATCGAGACCGTTATAGGGATGACCTTCCTTGTAATAATGATGGACCTTGGGCAAGTCACCTCCGGGAACGTCTAAGCGATTGGGCGAATCATAGTAACCGGTGGACAGCACCAGCCTGGATGTCGTATAGGTTCGGGACTCTCCCTTTTTCTCCGTGTGAACCCGAAAGGTCTCCCCGTCCCGATCCACTCCGGTCACCCGCTCATAGGTGTGGATATTCAGATCGTAAGCTTCCGCCGTTGCCCGGTAATATTTGAGCGCCTCCATCCGAGACGGTTTACCAGAAGTGATGAAAGGCACCCCACCGATTTCCAGCAGCTCGGGGGTGCTGAAAAATTGCATATGGACGGGAAAATGGTATATCGAGTTGACGATACAACCCTTTTCAATCACCAACGGGCGAAGTCCCCGCTTTTTGGCCTCGATCGCTGCCGAAAGGCCACAAGGTCCCGCACCGATAATGATCAACTCTTCCATACTTCAACCTCCTCGGTAAAAACAGAAAAGCCACCCGGCTCAACCGGGTGCTCCTCATTGATTCATTCATTATATACCATTATACCCAACCGCGGAAACGGGAGGCCTCCGCCATTTTCCGAACACCGACCATATAGGCGGACAGCCGCATATCGACCCGTCGGGTAGCAGCGGTTCGGTATACATTCTCAAAGGAACGGACCAAGATTTCCTCCATTTTTTTCTCCACTTCTTCTTCGGACCAATAGTAACCCTGATTGTTCTGAACCCATTCGAAATAGGAAACAGTTACCCCACCGGCACTGGCCAGCACATCCGGGACCAAAAGAATACCGCGCTCACTCAGAATCCGGGTCGCATCTAATGTGGTCGGACCATTAGCCGCTTCCACCACGATATTGGCGTTGATTCGATCGGCATTGGCAGCAGTGATCTGGTTTTCCACCGCTGCGGGAACCAGAATATCACAGTCTAACTCCAGCAATTCCTTGTTGGTAATTGTATTCTTAAACAGGTTGGTAACCGTGCCGAAGGAATCCCGTCGATCCAGCAGGTAATCGATATCCAGACCGTCCTCGTCGTAAAGGGCACCATAGGCGTCCGATATCCCGATCACCTTTGCACCGGAGTCGTTCATAAATTTGGCGAGGAAACTGCCGGCATTCCCGAAGCCCTGAATCACCACCCGGGCGTCTTTGAGGGAGAGGTTCCGCTTTTTGGCCGCCTCCCGGATCATGATCGCCACCCCTTTAGCGGTGGCGGTCTCCCGACCATGGGATCCACCCAATACCAACGGTTTACCGGTGATAAATCCGGGTGAATCAAATTCGCGGATCCGACTGTACTCATCCATCATCCAAGCCATGATCTGAGAGTTGGTAAATACATCAGGGGCCGGAATATCTTTTGTCGGTCCAACAATCTGGCTGATCGCCTTCACATACCCACGGGAGAGGCGCTCCAATTCCCGAAAAGACATCTTGCGGGGATCGCATACAATCCCACCTTTTCCGCCACCATAGGGAAGATCGACAATGCCCGCCTTTAAACTCATCCAGATTGAAAGCGCCTTCACTTCATTCTCAGTAACATTGGGGTGAAAGCGAACACCACCTTTGGTCGGACCCAATGAATCATTATGCTGAGCCCGGTAACCGGTAAACACTTCGACCTTTCCATCATCCATCCGAACCGGAATCCGCACCCGCATCATTCGCATCGGATCCTTCAACAACTCATAAACCTGTTCCGGATAACCCAGTTTATCCAGAGCACGTTTGATCACAGTCTGCGTCGAGACAAGCACATCCATATTCTCTTCCATTTTTTCCTGGTCGGAAACGCCCGACTGTTGTTCCATCCCTGACCACCTCGAAAAGAATGATTCCCAGCAATTCATATCCAAGTATACACCAGTTATCTCAAGAAAGAGAACACTATATATCATGTCCGACTTTTCCCTCTTTAACAGAGCAACTGGTGTGATATCCCCTTCACCGATATAATAGACGAAAGCTGAAGGAGGTCATCTCAGTTGTCTAATAAAAAACTGATTTTTATATTTGCCCACCCTGATGATGAAACTTTTGCATCGGGAGGTACCATCCTCCGATACAGCCAGCGTCCGGATTGTGAGATCATCCTATACTGTGCCACACGCGGGGAGGCGGGCCGTCCTGGAACCCCGCCCCTCTGCCCCCAGGAACAATTGGGGGAGGTGCGCACACAGGAACTGGAAGAGGCGACGGCTGTACTCGGCATCGACCGCCTGATTTTACGGGATTTCGGTGATGGAAAACTGCAAATGTTTCCCTTCGAGCGCCTTGTCGCCGATATCGCAAACATCCTTGTCAAGGAAAAACCTAACGGGGTGATCACCTTCCCCCCTGACGGTATTTCCGGACACCCGGATCATCAGGTGATCCAACGGGCAACCGCTGCCGCCGTCGACAGCCTTTCCTTTTCCGTCCCCCTGTATTATGTTGCTGTACCTCCCACAGAAAATGATCCACCCCCTGAATGGGAGGCCACTCACCGAATCGAAGTGGGGCCCTGGCGCAAGGGGATCATGGAAGCGTTAAGTTGTCATCGGACCCAACACCTCTCCATCGAACGAGTTTTTCCTGGTGTTTTGCAGGGTGACTGGCCATCCCTGCGAACCGTTGAATACTACCGGGAAACGGGAAAAACAGTCGACATAACGGAGAAGGAACTGTTATAAATATAAAATGACCGCGGTCAGGGCCGCGATCATTTGCCAATGGGATCAGGCAAAGTAACGGACAATCTCTTCGACAGCTCCCTGGTCCCAAATCGTTTTTCCATATTCCTGCAAAACATGTTCGGTGACAGTGGCAACTTCTCCGAATTCAGACAGAACTGCAATCCCCTTTTGCAGGGTTTCATTTTCCATATCAGTGTCGAGGACCAGATAATACCGGTCATGATAAGCATACACCCTACCAAGTGGGCCAAGCAGAGAACGAACACTGCCTGCCGCCTGTACAAGGTGTTCAAAATCATCAAACTGAAAGATGACCTGGTCACTCTCCTCCAAAGTCACTTCCAATTCGTACATATCATCGCCATCCAACTCATCAAGGTCGCTGGGGGAAGGGACCCGGCCTCGCGTGACCACGACCACCATCCCCTGCGCCGGCAGGGCGAACACCTCAACAGCTACAGGACCGGAGATTTCAAAACCGAGTTCCTGGTATGCTTGATCCATCATATCGTTAAACAGCTCATGTACCTTCGGTATGTCCCGCCACATATCTTCCTTTTCAATTCCCCGATCCATCAAATCATCCATGGATAAAAAAAAGCGGATTTTATCTCGACTGAGTCGCTCGACACGCATGGTTTACCCTCCCTCGCTGGAGACCCGCACAATACAGCGTATGAGGGTGAGGCATCGTTCGTTACGCGTCAGGTCTCCTTTTTCCTTCTAGCTATACCCATCATACACAAAAATCCCTGTCCATGCACCTATTCAACATGGCGCCGATTGGATCAAAAATATAAAAAAAAGAACCCCGAGACTTTGTCAGCCGGATTCCCTCTTCAATTCAACGGATATACAGGGGCATCCGGATGGTACCATGCCCCTAAATCCTAGGATGGCGTGGTAGCGGCGGAGGGTCTCGAACCCCCAACCTTACGGGTATGAACCGTACGCTCTAGCCAGTTGAGCTACGCCGCCATAATAGTGGCGGAGAGGGAGGGATTCGAACCCTCGAGACGGTGTTCACCGCCTACACGATTTCCAATCGTGCTCCTTCGGCCGCTCGGACACCTCTCCGCAAACCGGTACTAAATTATTTTATAACGATCCACTCATATTGTCAAGAATACCGGATCGATTCCAGTGCTTTTCGTTTCTTCCACCAGGCCCGCGCTTCTCTGCCAGTAAAAAAAAGCACCGCAACTGCGCCCGGGACAGGCAGCTGAAAGGAAAGAAACGCGGTCCCCCCGATAATCGTGATAACCAACAGCAATAGATGAAGACGAACACGGGGATTCCGCAAAAAAGGTGGATACAACAGCCGGGAGAGAACCTTGCCTCCGCCTCGAGCCAATTGCCAGGCGGATAAGCATGACAATCCGCATGCGATCAAAAATTGGGAATCGATCACATACCACAAGCTTGCCTCGGCCATCGGGGAAGTGGGAAAAAAGAGAACTGCCAAAACCGATCCCACCCAACCGATCCCTCCGCGAAACCAGATGCCGGACAGCGCCAACCCCCCTCTCCGTCTCTTCTGTATAAATATATACTCCTCTTCCCCTTGTCATGCTATCCAACTTTGCCATAACGGATCAACAGCCCCATCAAAAAATCGATGACAAAGTGAGCACACATCGCGGGAACGAGGCTCCCGGAGAAATCCGTCATCCACCCGAAAACAAGGCTGATCCCAAAGAGCATCAACACAAGCAGCCATTTTTTAAGATAGCGGAAATGGATCAACGTAAAGAGCAGACTGCTCCCGACGATCCCCAACCAATACTGGAGCGCTCCCCGAAATAATAATTCCTCTGCCAACGCCGCACTCAGAGCAACGATCGCAATCCAACCGACGGGCATATGTTCAAATAACATCCGGTTCAGCCCCCCATCATCTGTCCAAGAGCGGGGTAAAAACCGGTACACAAGCCCATCCAATCCGACCACAGTGAGACCGATAAAAAGCCCAAGCACCCACATTTTCACCCCAGCCGGTGTCCACAGTCCCACCCCCAAACGCCCCTGTACCAGTAACAAACCCACCGCCAGCAAAACCACCAACACCTGGGTTAGGCACAGATTCAAAAGGAGCAGTCGTCCATCCCATGGTTGTTTGTCCCCGTTTCCTTCCATGCAACCTCTCCCTCCCTCTCTCCTGTTTTCGCCCTAGGAGGGGACGCCTTCATTAATGCTAAACGCCATTCCATTCCGGGCAAAGGGAAGCTTTTAAATTTCTCCCCTCCCCCCCCTTCCCTCCAGATAAAGCATCACTTCCGCCAAACCGCCGTCCACATGGAACACCTGCCGGTATCCGCACTCGTACAGCCATTGGACGGCCTGTAAGCTGCGGATCCCGTGGGCGCAAAAGACATAAACCGGCTGTTCCGGATCGAGGTGATCCAGCATGCCGGGAAGGATGTGCAGAGGAATCAGCGTCGTCCCGTCCAGATGATAAACCTCCCACTCCCTCGGCTCCCGAACATCCAGCAGCAAGGCATTTTCCAGCTTTCCGCGGCTGTATTTCTCCGCAAAGCTGTGGGCGCTGATCCGATGGATTCCCCCTTGTTCCGACATAAAATCCCACCTGACACAGAAGTTTCGATCTTATCCATCTTAACATGGAGCCGATAGAAATAGAGCAAGTGCAAATTGATTCTGGACGGAAAAGAGAATACAATAGGTTAGAGTCGGACCCTGACGGGTTTACATAAATGAAGCTGAGGAGGATTGTACTCGCATGGCACAAAACGAACTGACAGTAGACGCCTTTATTGAGATTCCCACAGGCAGCCAAAACAAATATGAGTACGACAAAGAGAAGGGTGTTTTCCGCCTGGACCGGGTTTTATATTCCCCCATGCATTATCCCACGGAATACGGGTATCTGGAAAACACCCTGGCGGAAGACGGGGATCCCTTGGATATTTTGGTCCTGACCACCTTCCCCACTTTTCCCGGGTGCGTCATCAAATCCCGAGTAATCGGGGCTCTGCTAATGAGCGACGACAAAGGGAAAGATGAAAAACTGCTGGGTGTTCCTGTGGAAGATCCGCGCTGGGATCACGTCAAATCCTTAAACGACGTTCCCTCCCACATCCTGAAAGAGATTGAACATTTCTTCCAGGTCTATAAAGATCTCGAAAACAAGGAAACCAAAATCGAGGGTTGGAAAGAAGCCGACACGGCGGAGGAACTGTATCAAGCCAGCCTGAAACGTTATCAAGGTTAACCATCAGAAAAGAGCAGCGAAATGAATTCCGCTGCTCTTTTTTATGTTGAAGGCCTATCTAAAATCCCCAGCTGTCGGGAAAGTTCATAATGAAGGCTGCGCGTCTCCCGCCCAAAACGCAAGGTGACTTTACGGCCCGGCGCCGTTCCCCCGAGGGTTTCCCACCCGATGACAAAACCTTCGCCCCAGCGGGAATGGAGCAACCGATCACCTTCGGCGATCGGTTCTCCACCATAACGCAACTGAGGCTGCTCCGCATCTTGCTCAGAAACGGGTTTTTCATCGCGAACAGGGGAAGACTTCGCCGCAACAGGTAAACCCAGCTCCTTTAAAAAAGGGGAAGGCCCCACTCGTTTTCCTTGCCGAGTGCGGCTGACCGCGAACACCAATTCCTCTTTGGCCCGGGTGATCCCCACATAGAGCAACCGCCTCTCTTCTTCCCAAGCCCACCCCTTCTGTTTCTCAGGTACCTGGAGGCTTCTGTGGTGTGGCAGCACCATCCCGTGAAGCCCGATCAAGATCACTCGCTCAAACTCCAGTCCCTTGGACTTATGTAGTGTCATCAGGTGGACCTGAGATGTAGAGGGCTGTTGTCGAATCCTTTGCTCCACTTTTTGAATGTGGGCTAAAAAATCAGGTGCATCAGTGTAGGATTCCGCCGCCACCGACAACTCCTCTACCGGTTCCAGAAGGGCAGCAAAGTCTTGCCCCAAGTCTTTGGCCATGGTTGAGAGGAAATGATCATAACCGATCTCCCGCCGCACACGACTTACCGCTTGCGATAAAGGAAGACCTCTCAGGGATAAAACTTGGCGGACCATTTCCTGCAAATACTTCTTTTGATAAGGTTTGAGCTCCTTTAGACGCGGGAGCGACTCCAGAAGAGAAGCGCCGCTTCTTTGGGACAACTGCCAGAGGGAATCGACCCACTCTTCCCCGTACAGATATCGTTTCGGACGATTGATCACCCGCATGAGAGCGTCTAAATCATCGGGGTTCTCAGCCAGCTTCAAGTAACTGAGTACATCGATAACCTGCCACCGCCGATAAAAGCCGGCATCCCCCGGTGACACGGAAAAAGGGATATCCTCCCGGACCAAACCGTCGATCAGCGCCCGTGCCTGGGTGGAGGTCCGATAGAGAATCGCGGTTTCTCGGCCATCTTGCAACAGGTTTAAGATCTGTCGGGCCTCATCCTCTTCATCGGCAGCTTCCAACCAGCGGGGAGCTTCCCCCTGTATGCCCGTCCCGTGTAAGCGTTTCGGTTCCCGGTGGCGGTTGTGGGCGATCAACTGTTGCCCGGTTTTGATGATACGCTCAGTGGAACGGTAATTCGTCGACAAGACCACCCGCCTGCATGCGGGGAAACGATCAGGCAGCTCGATCATGTATCGGGGATCGCTTCCCCGGAAGCCGTATATCGATTGGTCATCGTCCCCCACCGCAAACAGATGCCCTTCTTCTGATAAAAGCAAGCGCACCGCTTCAAACTGCACTCGGTTGATATCCTGAAATTCATCCACCAATATATGAGAAAAACGCCCGCGCAGAAAATTCCCGGGCGAGCCTTGAAGCTGTTGATAAAAACGGAGGAGAATATCGTCATAATCCCATACCCGTTGTTGTTCTTTCTTGTCTTCGTAGGCCAGGAACAGACGACGAAAGGCGATATTCTGCTCTTTTTTCACCTTCATCCGTTCCGGCATGATCAGGTTGCTCTTGCAAAAACCGATGCGACTCAGCTGATGGGCAACCGCCTCTTCATCGTCGGGCTGTTCCATCTCCGTCAACAGCCTTCGGATCATCGCTGTCTGCTCCCTGTCATCCAGCAACCGGGGAATCGCCACCCCCACCTCTCGTAACAGGCGGAGAAAGACCGAGTGGAAGGTGCCAATTGTAAGGCCCCGCACCGGTCCCAGCTGTTGTACCAATCGCTCCTCCATCTCCCGCGCTGCTGCCCGGGTAAACGTGACCACCAACATATTTTCTGCTGGTTCGCCCCGTTGGAGTAACCAGATGATCCTGTTCGTCAGCACGGTGGTTTTTCCGCTCCCCGGACCTGCATAAACTGCCACAGAACCATCTTCGACAGAAACCGCTTCCAGCTGCCGCTCGTTCAGTCCCGATCGATTTACAGCGTCATCTGTTTTCAATCACATTCCCTCCTCTCCCGGCAACCTGCGGCATAGCCATGGTATCACAACCGGACCCAGCCTGGGCATGAATTTGAGGGCTTCCTCCTGTTGACACCCCTGCTTTACCGTGTTAGAGTAAATACAACATTTTTTGAGGAAATCGTCATAGTCCATCGACAATGATGGAGCCAAGTTGCGAATGGCGGAACTCCAGAGAGCCGATGGTTGCTGTGAATCGGTGTTTCGTCCGCAGCGGAGCACTCCGGAGTCAACCGGCTGAAACCCGTATCTGGGGAATTAGGCTGGATTCGGCGGACCGTTATCCCAGGGTTAATAACCCGTTGAGACCTCGAGCTGTGAAGCCGGGGTGAATGAGGGTGGCAACACGGCCTTTCGTCCCTCACCTGTCACAACGACAGCGTGTGGATGAAAGGCTTTTCTTTTTACAGATAAGGAGGAGAGAAACCTTGATGCAAAAAGAAAAGTATCGACTACAACTTCCTGGACCGACTCCGGTCCCGCCACGGGTCCAACTGGCCATGTCGAGGCCGATGATCGGACACAGGGATCCGGACTGTGCCCAGTTAGTTCAAGACCTCAGCGAGCGGCTTCGTCCCATTTTCGGCACCCCGAACCCCGTCCTGCTGTTGACCGGCAGCGGAACATCAGCTTTGGAAGCAGCCGCGGCCAACACGGTATCTGAAGGAGAGGAAGCAGCCGTTGTCGTGTCCGGCGCCTTCGGGGACCGTTTCGCCCAAATCCTGGACTCGATGCAGGTTAAGGTTCATCGCCTGGATATCGAATGGGGCAAAGCTTGTCGACCGGAAGAATTGGCTGATTTTCTGAAACAGCATTCCCGTGTCAAAGCCGTCTTTCTCACCTTCTGCGAAACATCTACCGGAGTGCTCAATCCGATCCCGGAACTGGCCCGCGAGGTTCGGGAACACACGGAGGCTCTCACCATCGTGGACGGAGTAAGCTGTATCGGTGGAACGCCTGCCAAAGCGGAGGAATGGGGCGTCGATATTCTGGTCACCGGTTCCCAAAAAGCGCTGATGCTTCCCCCGGGACTCGCCTTTGCCGCGGTGAGCGACCGGGCGTGGAAGAGGGTGGAGGCGAACACCCATCCCCGTTACTACCTGGATTTTAGGCAATATCGCAAAAGCCTGGAAAAAGCTAACACACCGAACACACCGGCCGTCTCCCTCTTTTTTGGGCTGGAGGAAGTGCTCAATATGTTGGAGGAGGAAGGTTTGGAAAATGTGTACGCCCGCCATCGCCTCATGAGGGACATCCTGCGAAAGGGGATTGAGGCACTGGGACTGCCCTTGTTGACAGAAAACCGCGACGCCTCCCCTACTGTGACCGCGGTCAAAGGGGGAGCTGATTGGTCTGTCGAGGACCTGCGAAAAGAGCTACGTCAACTGGGCGTCCGCGTCGCTGGGGGACAGCAGCGCTTAAAAGGGAAGGTCTTCCGTATCGGTCATATGGGTTATGCCGATCCCTTGGATATGTTGAGCACCCTGTCCGCGCTAGAAGTTGCTCTCAAACGCATCGGAGCTCCCGTGGAGACAGGAGCCGGAATGAAAGCCGCAGAGGAGGAATGGATTCGTGTTTCGCGTGTTAATCACTGACCCGCTCAGCGAACAAGGAATTGAAAAGTTGCAAGAGGCCTCAGATGTCGAAGTGGTTCAAAAGACAAACCTGACCCCGGCGGAACTGCTGACGGAAGTCGCAGAGGCAGATGCCTTAATTGTCCGCAGCCAGACCCAAGTGACCGCGGAAGTGATTGAAGCAGGAAGCAGGCTGAAGGCGATCGGACGCGCCGGTGTCGGCGTGGACAACATCGATATCCCCGCCGCCACCGCTCGCGGGATCCTCGTGGTCAACGCTCCAGATGGAAATACCATCTCCACCGCCGAGCACACCTTCGCCATGCTGATCTCCTTGGCCCGCAATATTCCCCAAGGGTACAAATCGACCATTCAAGGGGAATGGAAACGTAAAGCCTTTGTTGGCGTGGAACTGAACAACAAAAAATTGGGGATTGTGGGTCTTGGCCGAATCGGATCGGAACTGGCCAGTCGCGCACAAGCTTTCCACATGAAGGTGATCGCCTTCGATCCATATTTGACCGAAGAGCGGGCGAAAAAGATGGGGGTGCATAAAGCATCCTTGGAAGAAGTGATCCAGGAAGCGGATTTTATTACCGTCCATACCCCCCTCACCAAGGAAACTCGTCATCTGATCGATGAAGCAGCTTTTGCCAAGATGAAAGAGGGCGTCCGTATCCTCAATTGTGCCCGGGGCGGGATCATCAGTGAACAGGCGTTATACGACGCCATCCAGAGCGGAAAAGTGGCCGGTGCGGCGCTAGATGTCTTTGAGACGGAACCCCCTGGCGAACACCCGCTTTTCACCCTGCCCCAGGTGATCGCCACGCCCCATCTGGGTGCTTCCACCCGGGAGGCCCAGGAAAATGTGGCCATCGATGTCTCTGAAGAGATTTTGCACATTTTACGGGATGAACCCTTTAAAAACGCCGTCAACCTGCCCTCGATTCCGGCGGAACTGCAAGAAAAGCTTCGTCCCTATCAAACCTTGGCGGAGAAACTGGGCAGCTTCGCTGTCCAGACCACAGAAGGTGCCCTGGAGGAGATTACAGTCACCTACTCTGGAGAGTTGGCCGAGCTGGACACAGCGCCGCTCACGCGGATCATTCTGAAGGGGGCGATTTCCCACTATCTTTCCGACGTAAACGATGTCAGTGCTCCCCATCTGGCTAAAGAACGCGGCATCCGGGTGACCGAGCAAAAAGTTTCCCGCAGCCACGGTTTCACCCATTTGATCCACGTGGGCATGAAAACCGACAACGGGGAAACCGCCGTCTCCGGCACCCTGCTCAACGGGCTGGGATCCCGGATCGTCAAAATCAACGATTACTCCGTCGATGTGCAACCAGAAGGTCATCTGCTCCTGGTACAGCACCACGATCGCCCAGGCGCTATCGGCCAGGTGGGAAGTATCCTTGGGGATCAGGGCGTCAACATCGCCACTATGCAGGTGGGGCGCAAAGACGTCGGCGGACACGCAATCATGATGCTACATGTGGATAAGCAGATGTCTGAAGAGCTGCTGAAGCGGCTGAAAGACCTGGAAGAAATTGATGATGTGAAGGCTATCGACCTGTGATCTACCGTACCGCCGGTATGCCGGCGGTATGGTTTATTGTTTTACCCCTATCATTAAGGTAGAGTGAAAAAGGTAGCATCAGCAAACAGAAGGAGGTTTTATCGATGTCCGACCTCAAGGGAAAAACGGCAATCGTCACCGGCGCCAGCAAAGGGCTCGGCGCTGCTGTGGCCCGTCGATTCGCTGAAGGTGGTGCTCAAGTCACCATCGCTGCCCGCAGCAAGGAGCAACTGGAACAACTGGCACAAGAATATCCCGATCAAATGCTGGCGGTCACCTGTGATGTCACCCAAGGGGATCGAGTGGAAGCGATGGTGGACCAAACCGTAAAACATTTTGGCAAGCTCGATATTTTGGTCAATAACGCCGGTGTGGGCCGTTTTGGCCAAATCCATGAACTGTCGGAAGCGGATTGGGATCTGATGATGGATGTCAACTTGAAGGGGGCTTTTCTCACTTCAAAAGCAGCCATCCCCCACCTGAAAGATACCAAAGGACATATCGTCAACGTCTCCAGTGTCGCCGGGACCGTCACTTTTCCCGGAGGCGGAGGCTACTGCGCGTCCAAATTTGGGCTGATGGCTTTGTCTGATGTCCTCACTCAAGAATTGAAAAAAGATGAGGTCAAGGTTAACACCATTTGTCCCGGTTCGATTCAAACCGAATTTTTCCGGAACCCCAAGTCCTACGCCCTTACAGCGGAACAGGTGACAGAGGCCATCTGGACCATGGTGACCGCACCGGCCGGAGTGATTTACAATCAAGTGATTATGCGACCACAGGTACCGCCGGACATGCAAAAGTAACAGAAGGAACCCCTTTTAATCAAAAGCGTGGAGAAAGCCCCCTTCATCCTTTCTCCACGCTTTTTTACGGCACAAAACCACTCTTGGCCTTTCCATATCAAAAAATCTAACAACTTTAAGCAGATGGTTCGATCTTTTTCCTGTCGCTGTCAGCAGCTTCTTCCCAGCCCTTCCCCTCAGCCGGCCGTAAGGAAGCCCAAACGGCTTTCCGGCGTCTGCCAAGCTTGCTCGATAGTCTCTTTCCACTTCACTAAAAAAGCCTACTGAAAAGTTTTTTAGGACAATGAAAAACGCCCTCCTCCCGTGTTGGAGGCTGGCGTTTTAAATTTTACTCAGGAACGAGTGGCCTGATCGACGGCTTTCATATCCACCTGGATCCTGTTGTTCAGGGCTTTGATTTTATCGTTCAGTTGTTGTTTCAAAGACTCGAAGCTTCCTTGAGAGCATGGGTACAGTTACGGACCCCTTGTGAGTGTGAATATGTATCCCGTCCTGAGGCGACGGGTCTCCAACCCAGTTTGAAGCCTGTCCCCTTTACTGTCCATGACACCCCCGAATCAAGGGAGCCAAAGATGTGTTGATATGGACGATATAAAACATCCTCACCAACGAGAATGTAGACGAACCGAGCGCGGAGATATGGAACCAAAGGGCTCAACGTAGCGATTCCAATAAAAATTGGGCTGTCGAACAATCTCGACAGCCTGAAGCCCTTCCGATACTCAGGAGACGATGGTTATCTATGATGAACCGTTGCGCGTGCCCTCCCAGGGAAGGTGAATCAAAAATTGGGTTCCTTCTCCTTCGGTACTTTTCACGGACACACTACCTTGGTGGGACTCCACAATATGTTTTACAATCGCCAATCCTAAACCAGTTCCACTTTGGCCGCGGGTTCGTGCTTTATCCGCCTTGTAGAAACGTTCAAAGATAAAGGGTAGATCCTCCTCCGGGATTCCGCTTCCCGTATCTTTTACGGTTAACTGTACTCCCTGTTCATTAGGGGTGACCGACACGGTCACCTGTCCTTCTTCCGGCGTGTGTCGGATGGCATTATCCGTCAGATTGATCAGCACTTGTTCCACTTTATCTTCGTCCCACCGAGCCGTACCGGCGTCATCAGGGATCTCCGTCTTCAGTTGTACACCCTGCTCCCGGGCAATCGTCTGAAACTTGCGGATCACCCGTCGGGTCAGTTCGGAAACATCAACCTCCGAGATCTCCAGCTGGATATGACCCGCTTCCATTCGGGCCAGATCCAGTAATTCCCGGACTAGTCGCCCCATCCGAAGGGATTCGTCATGGATCACTTCGGCGATCTCTTTTTGATCCTCAGGACTAGCAGCAACCCCGTCCACCAATGCTTCAGAGTACCCTTGTAACATCGACAGCGGCGTCCGCAATTCATGGGAGACATTGGCGACAAAATCCTTGCGTAACTTATCCAACCGACGCTCTTCCGTCACATCACGCAGGACAGTGACCGCTCCCCGCACCTGATTCCGGGCATAGAGCGGAGCCATCACCAAAGCCCAGGTACGGCCGTGCACTCGAACATCACCAAATACCTCTTTTTCCTCGTCCAATACTTGTTGAAAAAACCGGACCAAGGGAGCGGGTAACTCTGTTCCACCCTCTTCTTCCCGCCATTCTTTCAACAACTCATCCGCTGGGGGATTGGTGACGATCACATCTCCTTGCGCATTGATACTGATCACGCCATCTGCCATGCTCCGCAGAATGCTGGCCAACTGTTCTTTTTCCTGGGACAGCGCGTGAACCGACTCCTCCAATTGGGCAGCCATCCGGTTAAAGGAGAGGGAGAGATCCCCGATTTCGTCCCGTTCATGGGAACGAACCGGAACTCGGGCGGTAAACTGCCCCTGCGCCATCCGTTCCGCGGCTCGTTTAATCTGAATCAAGGGCTGGGTGATCCGTGTCGACAAGAAGAAGGCAAAAATGGTGGTCAAAAAAATGCCGATCAAAGCGGAATAAAAGATCACCTTTTTAATCTGATTTTCGGACAGCTGCCCCTCCGTGCGGTACATGACGACTGCTCCGGTCACTTGGTCCCCGTTTTTCATGGGCAGCGCCACCATCAATACCTCGTCTTTAAACAAGGGAAAAGGAGACTCCCCGTTTTCATCCACGATCACCCGCGTCCGCAGCGATTGCGGCTTCCCTTGTAACACTTGGTCGATCTCGGTCTGCTCCAAGATATCTTGCCACGGGATGTCCGGAACATTAGGGGAAGCACCCACCGGCTTGACCGATCCGTCCGGCCCGAGCACGATGGTGTAGGTTTCATACAGTTCCGCCACATCTAAAACCGGACGGAGATATTCCGCCCGGTCTCCATCGTCCGACTGTTTCAGCGTATCCCGGACTTTGTCGGCCAGCTGTCGCATATTGTCCAACTCCGCCTGATAATAAGTGGAGATGATCTGCTCCGTTAAAAACAGGCTTAATACGACCAGCACCAGCGTCACCAATCCGATAATTGTCAACCATAGCTTTCCGACGACACTTCTCCAGATCAATCTTTCGGCACCTCGAGTTTATAGCCGACTCCCCAAACGGTATTGATCATCTCCGCCGCTTTCGGTGAAGCGCGGTTCAACTTTTCGCGCAACCGTTTGATATGGGTGTCCACTGTCCGAAGATCGCCGAAGAACTCGTAGTTCCACACATCCTTCAACAGCTGCTCCCGCGTAAACACTTTATCTGGTGAAGTGGCCAGATAGTAGAGAAGCTCATACTCCTTCGGCGTCAGAGAGACTTCCACACCATCGGCACGGACTTCATGGGCATCATGGTCGATCGTCAAGTTGGGAAAGACGATCACATTATGGGTTTCCGTCTCCGTTGACAAGAAGGCCGTCACCGAAGATCGGCGGAGAACTGCCTTCACCCGGTGAACCAGTTCCCGAGGACTGAAAGGTTTTACAACATAATCGTCCGTGCCTGCCTCGAAGCCCTCCACTCGATTGCCCTCTTCTCCCCGGGCGGTCAACATTACCACCGGAGTCGCTTTTTTTTCGCGAATCTCCCGACAGACGTCCAAGCCATCCATACCCGGTAACATCAAATCAAGCAAGATCAGATCATAATCCGTCTCCATCGCTTTGCTAAGGGCGGTTTCACCGTCCTGCGCCTCATCGATCAGATACCCTTCCCGCTCCAGATACATGCGGAGAAGACGGCGGATTCGGTCTTCGTCATCTACGACCAAAATTCGTTCCTGTTTACCCACCTGATTCACTCCTCCTCTGGCAACACCACGGTTTCATTGCTCACCTATATTATACCCTATCCGTTTTGCCGACGAATCACGCATAGGAATGTAGGCCAGCAAACACGAAGTTGACTACGATCAGGTTGATCATGATGATCAAAAACCCACCCACAGCCATCCATGCTGATTTCAAACCGTGCCAACCGCGGGACAATCGGAAATGGAGATACGCGCTGTAATACAACCAGGTAATCAATGCCCATGTTTCTTTCGGATCCCATCCCCAGAAACGACCCCAAGCTTCATGAGCCCAAATCATGGCGAAGACCAGCGCACCCAGTGTAAAGATAGGATAGCCGATCGCGATCGCCCGATAACTGACTTCATCTACATTTTCCAGATTCATCTTCCTTACCACCGGATACAGCATCTCGTAGACCCGTTTACGGAACAGCAGACGCAGCAATCCGTAAAGAATCAAACCAGCAATGATCGACCACAAAACCGAATTAAATTTGCTGGCGGCGTTTTCCCCTTTCATCCACTCCGGAACCTCAAAGAAAGGCTGAGTCCAACCGAAGGGGGTTTGCGATTCCAGCAACTCCCCATCAAAGGGACCGGCGATAGGTGGCATATCGTATTCCTGTGCCATCAGTTGGCCATCTACCACATGCTTGTAAGTGACTTGGTAATCCAGAGCACCGAAGGTGAAGGAAGCCGCTACGAAACCGACAAACATGAGAATCACCGCCATCACCACTTCAAGCCAGGCAGCGGTTCGTGTACTGTGATCTTCCCCCACCCAACGGATTAGATAAACCAATCCGGCGACAAAACCTACGGACAGCGCTCCTTCACCTAGAGCAGCCGTCGTCACATGAATGTGCAGCCAGTAGCTCTGCAGTGCCGGAATCAACGGTTCCACCTCGGTCGGGAAATTGATGGCGTAAGCCAACAGAATGACGACCAGAGGCATTGCAAAGGCGCCCATACTGATCGCCCGGTAGATAAAAAAGATCACGACAAAGGCGACCGCAATGGCAAAGGCTAGAAACGAAGTAAACTCAAACATATTGCTGGTAAAGTGGCCGCCAATCATCAGGCGGGAGGCGATAAATATGATATTGGAAATGATCCCGATTAGGGCCAAAATAATGCCGCGGCGACCCCAACGCCGGGTGTGAACCTCTTTTCCCACACGGGACCCCTTACCGGTCACAGCCATCACAAAGGCGATAGCGGACAGGAGATAGAGGAAAAACATCGCCCCCAGGGAAACTTGCATCAGTTGTTCCATAACCGCTCCTCCTACTTTTGTTGAGGTGTAAATTGAAGGGGCATGTCGGCCTCTTCTGTCACTTGTTCCAATTCACGACGCAATCCGAACCAGTTCTTGTTGGTATGGGCTCCTAAGTAAAGGGTTCCTTCTTTCCAGCGGAGCCAGACGCGCCGGTGATACCAGAAGAATCCCATAGCCAGGCCGATCACCGAGATTCCCGCCCCGATAAAAATGATCGGCAAGCTTTTATCGATGCGAACCATCAAACCGGAAACATGGACTGTTTCCAGGTTCTTCAGATCGATTTCGTACCGGTTGTTCTGATGAATCCCGTCCAGGTCGGTCCCGGAAATCAACCAGGAACGCTCCGGCTTATCCAACTTTGGTGAATCAACAGCAAAAACAAAGGCCGGACGATTCGGATTTTCGGATTTGGTGGTCGGCTGATTACCTTCCATGACAAAATCCGGGAAATAATTGAGAATGTTGATCTCGACTCCGTTATCCAGCCGATATTTTTCTTGGGGATTATTGAGATCGACCTTAAAGTTCCCCACCGTTTCCTTTGTTTTCTTGTCCTTTACATCCAGTACAATGGCATCTGTCACCGTGTTAAAGTCCGCCTGATATAACAGAAGGTCTCCATATTTCATCGGGTGATTGACCACAATCGACCCCTCATTCACCTTCTGCAATTTATCGGTCTGCGGATCTTTTTCATATAACACGGCCTCCGTTTTCCATTCTTTCACCATCGATTGCTCGGAACCCTCGGGCATCTCATCTTGGTCGTAAAATTCAACCTTTGCTTGTTCATTTTTGAGGTAGTAATCCACTCCCGGGAGCTTTTTCACTTCCCCTTCCCGGATAGAAACGGTCTCATCCAGGTACCAACCCGGCACAAGAAAACGCAGCAACACGCCGAGCAGAAACAGGATCAGACCGATATGGTTGATGTAAGGACCCCAGCGGCTGAATCGTCCCTTTTCCGCCAGAATCGAATCCCCTTCCCGGCTCACCCGATAACGTTTTCGACTCAGTTTTTCCGCCAAGCGATCCAACATCACGCTTTTCTCCGCTTCCGTCATCGGTTGCGAGCAACTCACCCGTTGTCGTTGGATAAATTGAATATTTTTTGTGGTCTGTTGATTTTTCAGGGCTTTATACAGGGGGATCACCCGGTCCAAACTGCAAACCACCAGCGAAATACCGATCATCGATAACAATGCGATAAACAAAGGAGATTCATAGACATTGGATAAACCCAGTCTATAGTAAAGATCCCCGAATGCCCCATACTCTTGGGCATAAAAAACCTCTGGCCTTGCCACCATGTTCTCCTGGGGCAGAAAAGTACCTGGGACCGCCAGTAACAGCGTAATTACAATCAGCCAGACAGCCACCTTGACAGAGGAAAAAAACCTCCACACCCGATCCACCAGCGAGGTGGTACGTGTCTGAGAGCGTCTGGCCTTCCCCTCATAACGCATCTCCAACGGCCGATTCTTTTGGCCGCCTTCGTCCAAGGGTTTACCGCAGTACTCGCACAATGCTGTACCGACGGGGTTGTTATGTCCGCATTCGCATTTTGTATTTTCCATCATTCCACCCCCGTTTCGGTAACCTAGCCGGACTTCCCCATGTTAAAGCAAAGGGCGTAAATCCTCCATCCTATTATAACGTTTGATCCCCTCTCCATCGGAAACATGGTTATGAAGATTATTTGAAAGGTTAGGGCATAAGACCGATTCGCTTTTTTAACCGATGCTGCTCGGTCCGGGTAAGCTCCCGCCAATGCCCCGTCTTTAAACCGTCCAGTGTCAAAAAATCCAAACGAATTCGCTGAAGATGGAGAACCGGGTGTCCTACCGCTTCACACATGCGCCGAACTTGTCGGTTGCGCCCTTCGTGGAGCGTCATTTCAAGGAGCGATTCCCTCTTACCAGATTGCACGAGGCGCACGCGGGCCGGTGCCGTCCAACCATCGGAAAGTTCAACCCCCGATTGAAGGTGACGGAGAGCATCGGCTCCCGGAATCCCTTTCACCTTGGCCCGATACACCTTATCCACTTCATGACGAGGGTGGGTCAGCCGATGGGCCAATTCACCGTCATTGGTCAACAGGAGCAAACCCTCGGTGTCAAAGTCGAGTCGCCCCACAGGGTAGACCCGCTCATCCAGATCACGGACAAAATCAGCTACCACTGGGCGATTCTGGGGATCGGACATGCTCGTAATCACACCGGTCGGTTTATGGAAGAGAATATACCTTTTCTGCTCCGGTTTAATCGGACGCCCCTCCACTTCGATCCGATCCTTGTTCGCGTCCACCTTAACCCCCAGTTCCGTCACGACCTCTCCGTTCACCTGGACCTTGCCGTCCCGGATCATTTGTTCGCTCTTTCGCCTGGACGCCACTCCCGCCCGGGCCATCACTTTTTGTAACCGATCCATGATTTCACCTCATCCTCCATCTTATCCATAGAGAAGATGGTTTAACAAGCAGAGGGAGCCGGTAGACACAAAAAAGACCCACATTTTTGCGTGGGTCGAGTGTTTCTTGTGCAACTGTCAACTGCCGAAAATCTGGCTTACGATAAACCAGGATGCGATCACACCGGTCAGATCCGCCATCAATCCTACTTTTACCGCATAGAGGGAACGTCGGATTCCCACAGCTCCGAAATAGACGGTCAGCACATACAAGGTGGTGTCAGTGCTTCCCTGCATCGTGGAGGCCAGCCGTCCCAGGTAGGAATCGGGACCATCGCTGCGAAAAATGCTTTCCGCAAATGCCAGCGCACCTGTTCCCGAAATGGGCCGAAGCAGGCCCAACGGTAATACCTCTTCGGGGAAATGAACCCAAGCGAGCAAGGGTTTAAACAGCGCTAGATAAAACTGAAGCGCACCGGTCTCACGGAAAATAGAAACCGCCACCATCATTGCCACCAAATGGGGAATGAGTTGAACGGCGGTGGGAAAGCCTTCCTTGGCTCCTTCCACAAAACTCTCATAGACGGGAATTTTTCGAGAAGCGGCATAGAGCGGAATAAATGCGAGGAGCGCTGGTATGATGATTTTGGACAGAAAGGAGATCGCCTCAAACACGTGAACCACCCCCATACCGCTTTTTTCGGAAATATTCCCCTATCCCGCATCTAGGGAGCGCTGTCGGAACCAACGGTCCAACAGAACTGCAGCCACTGTGGAGCAACAGGTTGCGAAGAGTGTGGTTCCGATGATCTCCGTCGGATTGGCGGACCCATACTCCATCCGAATACCGATGATCGTCGTCGGAATCAGGGTCAGACCCGAGGTGTTGAGAGCGAGTAAGGTACACATGGCTGGGGTGGCTGTCTTTTTGTTCGGATTTAACTTTTGCAGCTCCTCCATCGCCTTCAAGCCCATTGGAGTAGCCGCATTTCCCAGACCGAACAGATTGGCGCTCATGTTGGACAAAATATAACCCATCGCCGGATGATCCCTCGGAACACCTGGAAAAAGGAGACGGGCTAGGGGGCCCAACAGCCCGGCCAGTTTCTCCAATAAGCCGGCATCCTGTGCGATACGCATCATGCCCAACCAAAAGACAAGAATACTGATCAATCCGATACAGACGGCGACCCCTTCCTTGGCCCCTTTCAGCGCGGCTTGGGTTACCAGATCCAACTCCCCCTGTACGGCACCAGCCACCACCCCGCTCACAATCATAAAGAGCCAGATATAATTGACCATCTTTACCCTCCTCTCCCGAAAAGGGTTGCGACAACGTGAATCCACTCCTCTGCCCACGTTTCTTTCTGCTGTGGAACAGCACGAGTTTCTAAGGGGACGGATCCCACCGGTTTTCCGTCAACATAAACACGAGCACTGCCTACCCGGATCCCCTCCCGGTTCGCCTTAGCCAAGGGATAAGTCATCATCGTCTCCACCTTCACCTGTTCCCGCTCTTCCTCAGTGAGGGGATAAGTGAAACTGCGGACAGCGACAACGGATAACTGCGGATCCTTGCTTTTGGGCACTGGCGCCAACTCTTCCCCTTTTTGCACCAGTTTCACTGGCTCAAAATACCGAAAACCAAACTCCAACATCTTCATGGAGTCGTCCCAATCATCCGGAGCATTCAGGGTTACCGTCGCAATTTGCCGTCCATCCCGAGTGGCCGATGCAACCAGGGTGCGTTTGGATCGTTTGGTATACCCGGTCTTTACACCATCGGCTCCCGGATAGAGTCGGAGCATCTTATTTTTGTTGTACCATTTCCGATGCCACTTTTCCTCCGGCCAGGGAACGGTTTTAACCTGAGTGGAAACGATTTTATTAAAAACGGGATTTTTCAAGGCATAGGCAGTCAATCGGGCCATATCGGCGGCGGTGGAGTAATGCTCAGCTGCATCCAGCCCATGGGGGTTTTCAAAGTGGGTGTTTTGCATCCCTAAATATTGGGCCTTTTCATTCATTTTAAACACAAACCCCTCTACGGAGCCTCCGATATGCTCCGCAATGGCAACGGCTGCATCATTTCCGGAACGCAGCATCAATCCGTACAGGAGGTGTTCCAAGGGGATCTTCTCCCCTTGCTTCAGATAGATCGAGGAACCTTCCACTCCCACTGCTTGCGGACCTATGGTTACTTTTTCCTCCAGATCACCGTTCTCAATGGCGATAATCGCCGTCATAATTTTGGTGATGCTGGCAATCCGCATCTGTTGGTCCGCTTTTTTCTCATATAACAAACGACCGGAATTCACATCGATGATCGCCGCGGCACGAGCACTCAACTCGAGGTCCGAGGGGCGAGGATTCGCCCGCGCCTCTAGAGGGGACCACCCAAAGACGACAAGGAGACTAACCACCAGTAGCAGACGTGTCCACCGCATATCTTCTCCACCTTAAGGGCTTGTATTTGTACAAATTATATGCCGGGAGGACAGGGTTATGAAAAAGAGAAAAAGACCGCCTCCTCACCGGAAGACGGTTGTGCAGCGTTTAAAGACCCGCATTGGATTCATCTGAGCAAGATTTTTTTCCTTTCCCTTTAGTCAGTTGCTGGAGTCGATCCATCATATGGGGGGCCATATCCAGCAACCGATCAAATAAGTGGGTGTTTCCGTCGATGTTCAACATGCGGATTCCTTTGTCGTTGACGACCAGAAATCCAATGGGGGTAATGGAGACCCCGCCTCCGCTTCCTCCTCCGAAGGGCAATTCTTTGGGATCTCCATCTTCGTTGTTTCCCCCGACGCCTCCGGGACTGCCTTGTTCAGTTCCTTTAAATTCACTGCCGCCGGCAGCGAATCCGAAGCCCACCTTGGACACAGGTATAATCACACTGCCATCAGGGGATTCCACCGGATCACCCACGATGGTGTTGACGTCCACCATCTCTTTAATGTTTTCCATTGCCGTCGTCATTAAGCCTTGAATCGGGTGCTCTGCCAATTCCCTTCACCCCCTTTGCTGTTCCTGATCATTCGGATGAGCAGGTGAATGACAGCAAGGATAGCATGCCCGACACGAAAACGGATTATACTGTCCAGGGTCGTCTCGATTTTCTCCGAATGAAATAGAGGCTCGATATCCAAGCGGGGCGCTTCTTGCCAACGGATGTATGATCCAGCAAATCCGATCAAAGTGGATTTGATTCCCCAGAAGATTCCCGTCACCACTCCGGTGGAGGCAGCATCTCCGGTTCCGACGGCTGACTTCCAGATCAACTGTTCACAAACCACATGCTTCAAAAATCTGCGGTTCACCTCAGACACGATCTCCTGAAAAGAGACGATCTGGCGCCGAAATTGGTTGATCTTAGCCAGATACCGGCGGATTTTTTGTAAATTGAAACGTTGTTTTTTCCCTGGTTTCTCCGTGTCTTTCGTTTTCAATTCCGGCTGAAATAAGATCCCGTTCTGATCAAAATGAAAAGAAGGGATCACCGTCCGAAACCGAATCATTCCAAAAAAGAGTCGAAACCCGATTTCCAGATGGTCTTTCTCCTCTTTTCTCCGGTAGACGAGATGGATCCGGACCGATGTAAAGGGAAAAATCACCAGAATGACCAAAATAGCCGTCAACAGTATTTTCCAGATCAGTGCCAGCAACGCATCCACCCGCCGATCCACTTTCCAATATACGGTATTATCGACAGGTTTCCGTCAAATCATACGAAAAACCCACGGGTTTTTCCCGCGGGTTACGTTTCCTACTCTTCCGTTTCCGTACTTCTTTGTGTCGCCTCTTCTTGTTGCGGGCTGACTCCCAGGCGTTCATACAGTTCCTGCCGTTCTTGTTCCCATTCGGCCCACTGAAAAATGGAATCCGCCGGCGGAAGCTCTTCCAGCCGGGACAATCCGAAGTATTGCAGAAATTCCGGCGTTGTGCCGTACAAGATGGGACGGCCTACCGTTTCCGCCCGACCCATTTCCCGAATCAAACCTCTTCTTTTTAAGTACGCCAGGGCTTTTTCACTCTTCACCCCGCGGATCTCCTCGATATCCGCGCGGATGATCGGTTGACGATAAGCAACGATCGCCAATGTCTCCAGCGCCGCACGGGAAAGTTGCGAGCGGGAAGGAGCAGCAGCCAGCTGTTCAAAATAGGCGTGGTGTTCCGGCAGCGTGGTCAGTTGATAAACCCGGCCCACTTTTACGATTTGAATACCACGACCCGCCTCTTTCCACTCAGTTTGCATCTCCTGTAACAGCTGACGAACCACCTTCTTCTCTTCTCCAATGATATCGGCAATCTCCGCTAAGCGAAGTCCATCTTCACCGGCTGCAAACAACAACCCTTCAATCACGGGCTTCCATTGCTGGGTTTTCAGACCTTCCTCCCTCCTCTGGCCATACACGTCTCATTTGAATCTCTTCAAACAGCTCATTCTGTCTGATTTGAATCCTGTGTAATTTCAACAATTCGAGAATAGCTAAGAAGGTGGTCACCACTCGCTCCCGGGTCATTCGTTTTCCTTGAAATAGCTCGGAGAAGCGGAGCTCCTCTTTTCGTTCCAGCATCCGATCGATCTCTTCCATCCGGTCACTCACCGAGATCTCCTCCCGGGTCATCCGGGTGAGGGGCTCTTCTTCCTCCTCTTCCACCCGGGCGGTGATCAGATCGGCAAACAGTTGCAGGAGGTCGTCGGGGGTAATCCCTTTCAATGGATTTTCTTTGGGGGCATAAGCGGATAAATCAGCTGGCATCCGGGTAAATACCCGGCTTCGCTCCTCTTCCCGCTCCCTGAGAACGTTGGACAGCCGTTTATACCGTTTATATTCCAACAACCGTTGGATCAGTTCCTCCCTGGGATCCACTCCTTCTTCTTCCAACACATCGGTCAAATCAACCGGTTCCGCCCGCGGTAATAACATCCTGCTTTTGATGGAGAGCAGAGTGGCCGCCATGACAAGGAACTCACTGGCCACCTCCAGTTCAAACTGCTGCATGGCCATTACATACTCCATATACTGATCGGTAATCCGGGAAATCGGGATGTCGCATACGTCCACTTCGGATGTATCGATCAGGTGAAGCAGGAGATCCAAGGGACCTTCAAACATCTCCAGCTTGATATTCAAATCCACGACGTCCCGCCCCTTTCCCGTGCTCAGTCCTGCCAGGCTTTTTTCAACGCTTGTTGCAGGTTGGCAGTTTCAATGGCGGAGACGGCCGCATCCCAACCCTTGTTTCCCGCTTTGGTTCCGGCCCGCTCGATCGCCTGCTCGATGGTATCGACGGTGATCACTCCGAAAATAACCGGCAGGGAACGCTTCAGGGATACAGCGCCCACTCCTTTGGCTGCCTCTCCGCAAACATAATCGAAGTGAGGCGTCGATCCGCGGATGACCGCCCCTAGGGCCAGCACAGCGTCGTATTTCCCTGAGGCGGCCATTTGATCGGCAATCAAGGGAATTTCAAACGCCCCCGGAACCCAGGCGACATCAACGGCATCCTCCCTGGCTCCGTGGCGGTGCAAGGCGCTTGTCGCCCCTTCCAGAAGCTTACTCGTAATCAGTTCGTTAAAACGGCTGACCACAATGCCGAAACGCAGTCCGTCAGCAGTCAGTTGTCCCTCAAAGGTTCTCGTCATTTGCCGCATCTCCTTTGTCTGATTTAAAAATGAAGCATGTGTCCCAACTTGCTCTTCTTGGTTTTAAGATATTTTTCATTATCCGGCAACACCGGCATTTGGATGGGAACTACTTCAGTAACTTCCAATCCATACCCCTTCAATCCGGTGATCTTACGCGGGTTGTTGGTCAAAAGTCGCATTTTACGGACACCGAGGTCCCGCAAAATCTGAGCACCGATCCCGTACTCCCTCAGATCCGGCCGGAAGCCCAGCTCTAAATTGGCCTCGACCGTATCCAATCCCTCTTCCTGCAGCTTGTAGGCCTTCAATTTATTTAACAATCCAATGCCTCGGCCTTCCTGCCGCATATAGAGAAGAACGCCGCTCCCTTCCTGCTCGATTTGGCTGAGGGCTGCATGGAGTTGGGGACCGCAGTCACAACGGTGGGAACCAAACACATCCCCTGTCAAGCATTCGGAGTGGACCCTAACCATCACCGGTTGTTCCGGATCGATCGTTCCTTTGACCAAAGCGACATGTTCTTGTTCATCCACTTCGTTTTGATACCCGTAGGCGGTAAAGTCGCCAAATTCCGTGGGCAATCGGGTCGATACCACCCGCTCCACCAACTTCTCCTTCCGATTGCGATAACGAATCAAATCCTGGATGGTGATCATCTTGAGATCATGTTCCCGAGCGATCTCCACCAGATCGGGAACCCGGGCCATGTTGCCGTCTTCCTTGATCACTTCACAAATCACCGCTGCAGGATAAGCGCCGCACAACCGGGCCAGATCCACTCCCGCTTCTGTATGGCCGGCTCGGCGAAGGACGCCGCCTTTTTTGGCGATCAGGGGAAAGATGTGGCCGGGACGACGAAAATCGCTGCCCTTGGTAGCGGGATCGATTAGAGCTTTCACCGTTGCCGAACGTTCATGGGCGGATATACCAGTAGTGCTGCTCATATGATCCACCGAGACGGTGAAAGCCGTTTCGTGGGTATCCGTATTGTGTTGAACCATCAGCGGCAATTCCAGTTCCTCCGCCCGTTCTTCCGTAATAGGGGCACAGACCAGCCCCCGACCGTGGGTGATCATGAAATTAATCACTTCTGGGGAGGCCTTTTCGGCCAGAGCGATAAAATCCCCTTCGTTTTCTCGGTCTTCATCATCAACCACGATCACGACTCCGCCTTGCATCAGTTCATAAATCGCTTCTTCGATGGTATCAAAATGACTCATCCCGTCCATCTCCTTTTCCTTCGATCCAACCCGCCGACAATTTGGCCACATACTTACCGATCATGTCACATTCAATATTGACTCGATCTCCGGGGCGCGCCTCCTGCAACTGAGTCATCTCCAGAGTGTGGGGGATGATGGAGACAGTAAACGCCTCGGGTTCCGCTTTCACGATGGTCAGGCTGATGCCGTTTACCGCCACGGAACCTTTGTCCACCATCCAACGCGTCAGCTCTTCGGGGACCTGGATCCGAAACAGCACCGCATTCTCATCCGGTGTGCGGGAGAGAATGTGGCCGACACCGTCCACATGTCCCTGGACAAAATGGCCACCCAACCGGTCACCGGCTGCCAGCGCCCGTTCCAGGTTGACCGATGAGCCGACGACCAGATCACCCAGGTTGGATTTATCCATCGTTTCCGGCATCACATCGGTAGAAAAATAGTCTGAACCAAAATCAGTAACCGTTAGACACACACCATTGACGGCGATGCTGTCGCCTGTGGCCACACCTTCCAACACCTTGCGGCAGGAGACCGTCAACCGCATCGCGTTGCCTGCCCGGTCCATCGACCCGATGCGCCCTGTCTCTTCCACGAGTCCCGTAAACATGTCATTACCTCCTTCTTTCTCGCTGCGGATATCCCGTCAGACAAAAGTCTTCCCCGACTCGGCTGAGAGACACATCCGTCAGGTTCAGGGCTTCACTCATCCGTTCAGGTCCGACACCATCGACAGCAGTGGGGCTCTCCTTGCCGCCTAAAATTTTGGGTGCGATGAAGAAGGCTACTTTATTCACCCAACCTTCCCGAAGGAGCGAGGCATTCAATTCCCCTCCGCTCTCCGCCAAGACGGAAACGATCCCTTCTTCGCCCAGGATCCCGAACATAGAAGTGAGATCCACCCGTGGTCCTTTTCCCGTACGAAAGACCCGAAGGCCGCGCTCTTTCAGCAACTCTTCCTTCTTCCGATCAGCGGCATCGGTAGTAAAAACCCAGGTAGGTCCTTCCTTGACATCAATCAAGGGGGAATCCACAGGCATCCGGAGGCGGCTGTCCACGACTAAGCGCAACGGCTGCTTTCCGCCGCCAGCGAGGCGAACGGTCAACCGCGGCCGATCGGCGAGGGCTGTTCCGGCTCCAACCAGGACTGCATCGTGTTGGTGGCGAAGACGGTGCACCTCGATCCGGGCTTCTTCCCCAGTGACCCACTGGCTGTCTCCTGTGGGGGCTGCCGTTTTCCCATCCAGGGTGATCGCTGTCTTTAACGTGACAAAAGGAAAACCGGTTCGGCGATGGTGAAAATACGCTTCATTGAGTCGATGACAAGGCCCCGACAAAATTCCGGTGGAAACATGGATACCCGCTTCCCGGAGGCGCCGAATCCCACCTCCGGACACCCGGGGATCGGGGTCGGTACTTCCGATCACCACCCGTACAATCCCCGATTGAATTGTTTTTTCCGTGCAGGGCGGGGTTTTTCCATAATGGTCGCATGGCTCCAGAGTCACATAGAGAGTAGCCCCCTTCGCCTCGTCACCGGCCATATCGAGCGCGTGCACTTCCGCATGGGGAGTTCCCGCTTTCAGATGAGCGCCGGAACCTATTAACTGGCCATCTTTCACCACCACCGCACCGACCAGAGGATTGGGAGACGTCTGTCCCTGGGCGGACGCCGCCAACCGCAAAGCCAGATCCATCCAACGCTCATCCTCCGTACGGATTTCATCCGTCACAGCCCTCTCCCCCTTTCCTTCACTTATCGGAAATCAAAAAAAGCCCTTAATCCCAGGGCTTTTCATTGGATGACGGATATACAGGGACGCCACACGGAATTTCAGGCACAGGGCATATACCCTGAACTGTATGCCGAAAAAAAGCATACAAAGCCCAGGACCTGTTGGGTTCCGCGTACGTCCAGGTTCCGTTTTATCCTTCTCCCATCCAGACTTTGACTGTCGGCTCCGGAGTTGCACCGGATCCACCGCTGATGCGGGTCACGGACTGAGGAGGATGAACCTCCATCACCGCCGGTCGGGATTTTCACCCAGCCCCGAAGGATCTTTTAGGAAACATGGAAATGAAATTTTTTGTCCGCCAAGGGCGGGAACATCACAGGATCGAAAAAGTGACGGCAATCTAGCCGTCATTATTATCATACCACAAATTCTTATTTTTGGGGCAGCGTCTTTGTCGTTGGGGTCGAAGTCCAATCCGGTTTCCAGGGAGGGCCGATCTGCATGCAAAGATAGCAGATGACTGAGAAAAAGATGGATATCAATGTGGTATGAACAAGCGCGATGGTCAACTCCAATTTGGTGAGAACGATCGCCCCTCCGGTCACGACTTGCAGGGCCGTCAGCATGAAGGACCACCAAGCTCCCCGAACCAAGTCTTTACGTTCGGGGTATTGTTTTTTTACCGCCCACAGCAGCCAGATCGTAATCAGAAATAAAAGACCGGCCATCCAACGGTGGGTCAATTGGATGCCCATCTGATCCGTCAGACCGGGTAGCCATTGTCCCCCACACAGGGGCCAATCGGCACAACCCAAACTGGAACCGGTATGGCGAACATAAGCCCCCGTATAGACCACGATATAGGTGTAGACCGCCAGCCCCCAAATCGATGTCTTCATTCCTTTGGAGATCGGGGGGCCCGCTGTAGGTTGAGCCGGTTCTACATTGCGGCCGAGCTGGAACAACACCACAGACAGCAAAGCCACACTGGCAAAAGAAAGCAGAGAAAGCCCGAAATGAAGCGCCAAAATAGCGTCGGACTGTCCCCAGACAACGGCGGCAGCTCCCATCAATCCTTGCAGCACGATGAAAAAGATGCTGTTAAATGCGAGGAATTTGACCGTCCATTGATTGCGGTAGGCCAGCCAAGCCCAAACCGACACAATCACGACGACTAGACCGACCAACCCGGATACGATCCGGTGACTATATTCGATCCACAATTCCAAGGTATGATAACTGGGAAGCACTTCTCCGTGGCAAAAAGGCCAGGTATTTCCGCACCCATCTTCGGACCCGGTTTTCGTCACCAAGGCTCCCATCAAGAGGATCAGGAAGGTACCCGCTACCCCCAGCACGGAAAACCCTCGAAGAAAACGATTCATGATCTAAAACCCCCTCTCTCATTTCTCAGGGTTGTCGCAAACCATTTTAACACAGAAGGATTCCGCCTAACCCTTCCGGAGCTAAAGAGGCACAAATTCTCCACAGAAAAAGCTTCTCCCCTGTTGGGAAGAAGCTTTTTCTATCATTCCAAGTAGGGCCATGGATTGGTATAGTTCCCGGGCGACCCTTTATGAACTTCAAAGTGAAGGTGGGAACCAGTGGAACGGCCGTTGTTGCCAACCGAAGCGATCTGCTGGCCTTTCTTTACTACATCTCCCACGGAGACCCTGGATTGCCAGGACCACATATGGGCATATAGCGAAAACACGCCGCCGCCGTGGTCGATCATGATGTAATAGCCATAACCGCAGCTACAACTTTGGGCTCGGATCACCCGACCGTTGGCCGCAGCGTAGATCGGAGTGGAGGTGTTGCCGTCAAAATCGATTCCCGTGTGGAACTCCCCACCCCTGGGTCCATAACCAGAGGTCACCGCACCATTTACCGGTTTCTGCAGGGGACCTTGGTATGGGAAATTGCCAGCTTTTAAATGCTCCAGGTTTAACTGGGATAAGGTTTTGCGGTAGTCCATCTCTTTTTCTTTCAGCTGGGATAGGGTGGATTCATGTTTCTCCAACAAAGCGGTCATCTTTTCATATTTCTTGCGAGCCTTCTTGGTCTTTTCCTCCACTTTTTTCCTTGCTTGACGGATCTCGTTTCGGGCCTTTTCCGCTTTTTCTTTTTGTTCATAGTACTCCTTGACCACCTCGAAATCTTGCTTGATGATCAAACGGAGCACCTCAAAGCGAGCCAGGAACTGCTCGAAGGAACTAGCTGTCAAAAGCGACTGCATCTGATTGGAGCCGCCATGGATGTACATCGATCGAACGCTGGACTTGTATTGATCATCTACTTTATCCAGCTCTTCTTTTGCATCCTTCAGCTTTTCCTTGGCTTTCTCTTCCTTCTTTTTCGCCTTTTCAAGATCCTCTTCCAGCGGCTTCAGTTCCTTTTTGTATTTGTCGACGGTCTTTTTCACTTTCTCGATCTCAGCTTTGGTTGCCTTCTGTTCCTTCTGGTTGTCCTTTAAATCCTGCTTTACCTCATCCTCTTTATCTGCATAGACGAGATTCGTCGGCCAGATGGAGAAGGCTAATGCCAGTGATGCCGTGATCGAGATCGCCGACCGTTTCCACCCGCCCTCTCCCTGAGATTTCAAAACCTTATCACCCTTTCCGTTGCGGAATCACCGGTTGTCCTTCTCATAAGACGACAAAAAATGCAAAACTGTTCGCTATGTACGAAAAAGACATCCGGTCAAACATTCTTCCTGCTAGGAAGAGGCCTAGTTGATAGTATACTAGAGGTGGTTCAATTCCTTCAATATGGAAAAGTGCAGGGTGAAAACACAACCAATGATCGACCCCCTCTACCTTTCGATATAGAAAAAAGCGCCCTAAAAAAGGCGCTCTCTTTTTTATTCCACCGGTTCTACCGCCATCATCCGTTCAGGAATCCGATCGTTTTGCAAAAGATCATCTAACCGTTCCCGCTGCACCACGAGATCCGCTTGACCATCTCGTACGAACACCACAGCGGGGCGGCGGAGACGATTGTAATTATTGGCCATGGAATAATTGTAGGCACCGGTGGACAGCACCGCCAACACATCCCCGGTCTCCACTTTGGGCACATCTAAATCCCAGATTAACATATCCCCGGATTCGCATAGTTTACCAGCGACAGATATACGTTCTTGCGGTGTTTCTGCCGCCCGATTAGCCACGATCGCTTCATAGGTGGCTTGATAGAGAGCAGGGCGAGGATTATCGTTCATTCCGCCGTCTACCGCAACATATTTCCGAATCCCGGGTACTTCCTTAGTCGAGCCTACGCGATAGAGGGTGGTTCCGGCCTCTCCCACGATACTCCGGCCCGGCTCCAACCATATTTCCGGACACGTTTCACCGGAAAAACCGGCCCGAATCTCTTCAGCAATCGCAGAAACATATTCTTCTATCGGAATCGGCCGATCGCTCGCCTGATAACGGATGCCAAATCCTCCGCCGAGATTGAGAATCCGGGGATGAAACCCAAAGACCGCCCGACTCTCCCGGGTTAACGCAGCCATTTTTTGCACTGCCAGGCGAAAACCTTCCGCTCCAAAAATTTGCGAACCAATGTGACAATGAAATCCATCCAATTGAAGCCTTTCCGATTGAAGCGATTGTTGGATCGCCCGTTTTACCTGACCATTACCCAGATCGAAACCAAACTTGGAGTCTTCTTGACCGGTCTGAATGTAATCATGGGTATGGGCTTCCACTCCGGGGGTGGTTCGAAGCAAGATGCGCACGGTAATCCCTTCACGTTGAGCCAGGGAGTTCAGCAGGGAAAGTTCGGTGAAATTATCCACCACAAACCAACCGATCCCCGCTTTTAAGCCCATCTCCAGTTCTTCCGGTGTCTTGTTGTTTCCGTGAAAATAGATCCGTTCCGGGGGAAAGTTAGCTTTTAAGGCAGTATACAATTCACCGTCGGAAACCACATCCAGGTACAGTCCTTCTTCCTCCACTAGACGGCACATGGCCAAGGTGCTGAAGGCTTTGCTGGCATAGGCCACTTGGAAAGAGAGTCCTGTTTTGCGGAAGGCATTGATAAAGGCACGCATCCGCTCCCGGATCATCTGTTCATCCATCACATATAGCGGCGTCCCAAAGCGCCTGCTCAAATCGACGCTGTCCACCCCGCCGATCTCGAGATGCCCCTGTTCGTTGATACGGCTGGTTCCCCTCAGCTGCATGAAAAGCTCTCCTCTCCTATCAAATAAAAAAAGCAACGGACGAAGACGTCTGTCGCTTTTTGAACAGTCTTCCTCACGGTAGCGCTCCGCGGCTCGACCGCGGCAGCCGACTCCTTTTTCAGCAAGCCGACCAGCGAGGGCGGTTGCGGCAGCCACCCACACTTCGGCAGAACGCCCTTTTCCGCCCTTTCCTCGATGCCCTTCTCCGGGACGGTACTGATGCGTTCCGCGCCTCTACTCATAGGAGATGAATCCATGTAATGAGTACCGAGCATTTTGTTTTTAATAAGACTACCATAATCGATTCCCGCTGCCAAGAGACATTTCACCCAACTTATTCCGTCGGGCTGTCCTTGTGATAATCGAGTATCATTCGCACAGCTTTAGTGGTTACAGGGGCCCCCCACAGAGGGTCATCATAGTGATCCATTTTACCCACATCTCCCACTCCGATGATAATCGGCACTTGATGTGCGTTGAGTACATCAAGCGTATCACCGAAGATATGCAAAGGAGCATCGATCATTTCCAACCCGTCTTTATCCACACTGCTTTCCACGATCCGTCCTTCTCGGTCCAAAGCGATATCCACCGGTGTCCCTTGTACCGGATAACAATTGGAAGCGACTGCTACCACCCCCAGCACTTCCACTTCAGGATGCCTCATCACGTACTCCAGGGCTTGTTCCCCGCGTCCTTTTCCCGCTGATCCGCTGTCATCAAACATCACCAATACCGGATCATGTGCAGCCATTTGGATCTGTTCCACCAACTCCAGCCCAGTCAGGGGAGTGGGATTGCCGGCGGAAGCAGAAATACAGCGACCTCCCACCTGACGAGCCACCTCTTCCACAGTCTCCTTGGCCACCCGATCTCCATCAGTGATCAAAATTACCTGTCTCGGAGCCACCGCTTATCCCCTCGGTCGAAAGATCAGAGCGGTTAAAAAGCCGAAAAGTACGGCGGCGGAAATCCCCGCGCTGGTAATTTCAAATATCCCCGACAACACACCGATAAATCCGCTGGTTTTCGCTTCGGACAGGGCACCGTGAACCAAGGAGTTCCCAAAACTGGTGATTGGAACCGTCGCTCCGGCACCGGCAAATTTGATCAGAGGTTCATACCAACCCAATCCGTCTAACACCGCACCGCCTACCACCAATGTGCTCAATACATGGGCCGGTGTCATCTCCGTGAGATCAAGCAACAATTGGCCGATCACACAGATCAGACCACCGACTAGAAATGCAGACCAAAAAGAACCCATCTGACATACCTCCCTTACGTCATCCTTAGAAGATCAACCACTGGAACAGAGACCCGGCCACCTTCCCCAGCACCATCGCCATCAACAGCCAGAAAATCCTGGATTCCATACGGATTCGTTTGGCCAGAATCGGTAACACATTGACCACTTCCGTAAGGGCGCCGGTTAGAAAGCCGACGAAAGTACCGCATAACAACCCGATGAACCCGGTTGCAACAGGCAGCAGGGAAAAAATCCATCCCCGAAAGTCAGCCAGTGTGAACAGGAGCGCCCCCATCACCAAAGCTGTTTCATACCATGGCACCCGTTTTCGGGTTCGGGTCATAGCCGTTAATCGGGGGACGATATCCAACACTGTCAAAAAGGCGACAAAACCACTGCCTACAGCCACTCCTCCCGCTAATCCAATAAAGGCTAACAGGAAGCTATCCAAAAGGGACACGAGGACCTCTCCGTTTTTGTGATTTCTCGTGATCAATCACATACTGGTCGATATTTTCCTGATACAGAAAAACTTCCAATTCCAGTGGACTGGGCTCATCATTCAATTTTCGCTTAAACACATGGTTGAAAAAGAGCACCATCCCTAAACCGATACCTAAGGAGTAAGGGATTTGCAGGATGAGCGGCCGATCGTTGTACGCTCCGGTAACCAGATAATAGATTCGCTGGTGGACTTGCTCCATACTGACATCTGTATGGAAATTCATGATCGCCAATCCGGAACCCACAAATAACAGCGCCCACACCCCCGCCAAGGCAAACCAACGAGGCACAGGTTCTGGTGTCTTAAATTCCACCAGTGTTTGGGGAGGACCGATGGTGTGGATGTCCAAGGCCGGTTCTTTTTCGCGGATCACTTGAAGCACCTCCATCAGTTCCACCACGGCCATATTCCCCTCTGTCTTCCCGAACCGGGCGACCGGGATCCCTTCGAACGCTTCCTTGCCTTCAGCCAAGATATCAGCCACGTCACCCACCCGCAGCAGCTGGCCGGGGAGTGCCTGAACTCGCTTTTTCATCTGAAGAAAAGCCTGTTCGGAGGCCATCGGCGTTCCCTCCCATCACCGGTCGCCTATAGTATGCGATATCTGTAAACCGGCCATACAAAAAAGCCCCCTAGGGGGCTGTCATCCACTTTCCGTGTCGTCGATCGATTCCCTCATCCGATGGATAATCTTCTTTTCTAAGCGGGAAACCTGCACTTGCGAGATCCCGAGACGGTCCGCCACCTCGCTTTGCGTCTGATCTTTGAAAAAGCGGAGAAAAACGATCAAACGCTCCCGTTCGTTCAAGCGGTTAATCGCTTGCTTGAGTGCGATTTTGTCAAACCAGCTTTCCTCCGACTCGTCGGCTATTTGATCCATCAACGTGATCGGATCCCCATCATTCTCAAACACCGTTTCATGGATCGACGCGGGGGAACGGTTGGCTTCCTGAGCGAAGACGATCTCCTCCGCCGCCACCCCCATCTCTTCTGCCAACTCGTGGACTGTCGGAGCGCGGCCCAGTTTTTTGGCCAATTCATCCTTATGTTTTCGCACCCGGTTGGATAACTCTTTCAAAGAACGACTAACCTTCACCATGCCATCGTCACGTAGAAACCGCTGAATCTCCCCGATAATCATCGGGACCGCGTAGGTGGAAAACTTGACATCGTAATTCAGGTCAAATTTGTCCACCGCCTTTAACAGGCCGATACACCCGATTTGGAACAAATCTTCCGCCTCATAACCCCGGTTGAGAAAGCGTTGTACCACCGACCAGACCAGACGAATATTGTGCTTGATCAACCGGTCCCGGGCATCCGTATCCCCCTGTTGGCTCTTGTCGATCAGCGATTTCACTTCACGATCGGACAAATGCTTATGCCGCGAATTACGCACATCGGAATCCATGGGCAACCCTCAGTTTCCTATGGCCTGGCGGTGGGTTTTCAGCTTTTTGACGAGGCGGATCCGGGTCCCTTTTCCCACAGAAGAGGCAATTTCCACTTGATCCATAAAATTTTCCATAATGGTGAATCCCATCCCGGAACGTTCCAGTTCCGGTTTTGAGGTGTAAAGGGGTTGTCGGGCTTGCTCCACGTCGTCGATCCCCACCCCTTGATCCTCGATCAAAATACTGACCTGGTCATTCTCAATATCCGTGCGGATGGTGATCACCCCGTCTGTTCTTTCTTCGTAGCCGTGGATCACCGCATTGGTCACCGCTTCCGACACGACGGTTTTGATATCCGTCAACTCCTCCATAGTTGGATCCAACTGTGAAACAAAGGAGGCCACCGCCACTCGGGCGAAGGATTCGTTTTCCGAACGACTGGCAAACTTCAGTTCCATATGGTTGGTATGTACATCAGTCATGACGCCACCCCGCAAACGTTGAGGGCTGTCTTCTCATCATCACACAATGGCAGAATTTTAAACATTCCCGACAGATCAAACAACCGATGAATGGAAGGTTGAATCGAGCAGATGACCATTTTGCCACCCATTTCTGAGACACGGCGATAGCGGCCCAAGATCACCCCGAGTCCCGAGCTGTCCATAAAGAAGAGATCGGACAGATTAAATATCAGGTGGGCATAAATTCCCTTGGACAGCTCTAAGTCAATCCGTTCCCTGAGGCTGGCGGAGGTATGATGATCCAGCTCACCTGACAGACGGACCAGGAGAACGTGGTGATAATGAGAGACATCCACATGTAAGCTCATCTTTTTTTATTCACTCCTGTTCGACAGTGAAATCCGGTGTTGCTTTCCCTTTCTACAAGGTCTTAAATAGTCCCTCCTCTTTGACAAAACAAGAAAAAAGTCGGGAAAACCCGACATAAGAGGCTGGACACGTCTTCTCCCAGTAGAATTTATCCTTCATTTGGGCCGATTACGCGGTTGCGAATATCTGATTGATCCTCGCCCTGTGCTCGTTTGTATAACCTGTTCCGCCAGTTTGGAGCCAGAAGTTCACATTGAGCCAGTCTAGCTGCTGCTTGCAAATCTTGTTTTTGATGGTGCATCACATCGTTACATTTGGCAACCGTCCATTGGGGATACGGTCTCTCTAGCAGTTGAAGGGTGTGCCCTTCTTGAATCCAGCCTTCCTTAAGGACACGAAAATACCAGCCTGTCAAACCTTCCTGCTGAATTTGCAGGGCTAGATCTTTTATCTTCCAACGCCGTGCGGGTTTCCAACAAGGTTGCCTTGGTTGTGAAACTTGTACCATGATTTCTCCGATACGAAAAATATCTCCGATACATATGTCAGCCTCTGTCAGGTGTTGGACCGCTAAGTTTTCACCAAAGGCACCGATGCTAAAATCCGTTCGGTTCAACTTTTGTTGCCAATAAGAATAATGAGAAACAGGATAAGCAAATATTGCTTTTTCCGCTCCGCCATGGTGCTTTTTATCAGCTTGCCCATCCCCTTCAAGATTCGTTTTTCCCGCCCATATTTTTCCTTTTACGACATCCTTCACAATTCCACTTCTCCACTCGCGATCCATCGGCTCTGTTGACCCTTTTTGTCCAAATGTTTGTGGCTTTCCAACCATGATCCGTTGAATAACGGGTTGATTCAAACATATCGACTCCCAAATACTTGATGTTGCGCAATCGCCGCAGAACCATGCAAACAAGCCATTCTAGTGGCAACCAACACGGGCCCAAAATCAGAGGGCAGATGCTATCATCATTCTTCCCTGATCATATCCCCGTTAACACGTCGGTGTCCACAGCCATCACTGGTAAGCAGAAAAAATAAAGCTGTCGAGGTTCTCCGCCCCGACAGCCACGATCCGATCGTTTATGTTCCCGGTTCCGCTGGTGCCACCTCCGGTATAAAAAGCATGGCGCCCATGGTCCGCTTCAACGTTTTCCACAACCCTGCCCGGGGGATCTCCCGAGCCGACAGCAGTTTCAGCTCCGATAAAGTTTTTCCGTCCTTGATCACCTTAACCGTCCCGAGCACTTGTCCCTGACGAACCGGGGCATGGACATTTTTCCACTCCACCCTCGTTTGATAATCGTCAGGAGATTCTCCTTTTCGCATCAAGACGCTGAACTGACGTGGAGCCCGAACCTCGATCCGATTTTTCTCCCCTTTATCGACCCGTAAGTGACCGATCCACTCTCCTCGTTTATAAACCACCCGGTTGGTAAATTGGTTGAAGGCATAATCCAACATCCGGGTGATCTCCTGATTCCGAGCTTTTGCATCGGGTTCACCCATCACTACCGCGACCACCCGAAAATCTTTGCGTTTGGCGGTGGCAGACAGGCAGTATTTCGCTTTGTCCGTAAATCCTGTCTTCAGCCCGTCCATCCCCTCATAAAATTTCACCAGCCGATTGGTATTGACCAACCAGAAGGGATTTTTGGTTCCTTTACGGAGGTGATCGTCATAGATTCGCGTATATCGGGTCACTTGCTCGTGTTTCAACAATTCCCGCGACATGATAGCCACATCTTTGGCAGTGGTGTAGTGATCGTCCGCCGGCAGTCCGTTGGGATTTTGAAAGCGAGTATCCTTCATCCCCAATTCTTTGGCTCGCTTGTTCATCATGTCAACAAACGCATCCTCGGTGCCGGCGATATGCTCCGCTAAGGCGACGGAGGCATCATTGGCGCTGGCCACTGCCACTGCCTTTAGCAGATCTTTTAACTCCATCTGCTCGCCGGTCTCCAGATAAATCTGCGATCCACCCATCGACGAGGCATATTCACTGACACGTACCTTATCGCTGTAGGAGATCTTCCCCTTTTCCAGCGCTTCCATCACCAAAAGCAGGGTCATAATCTTGGTGATACTAGCGGGAGGGAGCTTCTCTCCACTGTTTTTCTCATATAAAACCGTTCCTGTATCCGCATCCAGCAGGATGGCCGATTTGGCCTTGGGAGCCAGACCCTTCTCCGAAGCCCAAGCATGCTTGGGAAGTACCGTTAAAGGCAGGCATAACAAAAGTGCCCAAACACACACACGTGATCGCATGAGGCTTCCCTCCTATTCATCGTACGCTTATTTTGAACAGGGAAAAGGAATTTATTCCAATTACGAGACAGAAAAACAGGCCGCAGAAATCGGCCTGTAAGGGAGAAGCGTTTTATCGTTTTTGAATCCCTGACTCCGTCACCAGAGCGCGGATCAGCGGGGGGGATTCCACAGGTTGATCTCCAAGGGAGATGGCCTGCAACAGCCGTTTCTCAACTTTTTCCGCCTGTTGGCGATCTGCAGCGTGCAACTCAGCTAAGAGTTCCCCCTGTTGGACCCGGTCTCCTACCTTTTTGTGGAGAACAATCCCCACCCCATGATCGATCGAAGCATCCTTCGTCGCCCGTCCAGCACCTAACTGCATGGCGCATAAGCCGATCGCTTCCGCATCCAGAGCGTCGACAACACCCGCGGCCGGAGCCGTCACCTCGATTTTGACCTCGGCGGCAGGCAGCTGCCCGGGGTCATCCAACACAGAGGCGTCACCCCCCTGTGCTTCCACAAAACGGCGTAAATAATCGAGAGCGGTGCCATCTGCCATCTTCTCACGCAACAGCTCCCGTGCTCCCTCTTCATCTGTGGCTCCCCCGGCAAGGGTGACCATCTGTGCGCCAAGCACCAGACACAATTCTGTCAAATCTGGCGGACCCTGTCCACGAAGCGTATCGATCGCTTCCTTCACTTCCAGGGCATTGCCCACCGCCCGTCCTAAGGGCTGGTTCATATCGCTAATCACTGCCATCGTTCGCCGCCCGACCCGAGTCCCGATCTCCACCATCGCCTGAGCCAGTTGAACCGCTTGCTCTTCTTCTTTCATAAATGCCCCGCTGCCGGTTTTCACATCTAAAACGATGCCGTCAGCACCGGCGGCAATTTTTTTACTCATGATGGAACTGGCGATCAACGGGATAGATTCAACTGATGCCGTCACATCCCGCAGAGCATACAGCTGTTTATCCGCCGGAGTCAGATCGGCGGTCTGTCCCATCACGGCCACCCCGAGATCGTTCACCTGGCGAATGAAGGCTTCTGTCGTCAGGGAGGTGTCAAATCCCGGGAAGGATTCCAGCTTATCGATGGTGCCTCCGGTATGTCCCAGGCCCCGCCCTGACAGTTTGGCCACCGGAACCCCAGCTGCCGCCACCAGCGGCGCCAGCACAAGCGTAGTGGTATCGCCCACGCCGCCAGTGCTATGTTTATCCACTTTGACGCCGCGGATCGGGGAAAGGTCCACCTGGTCACCGGATCGAACCATCTCCATGGTCAAATCTGCCGTTTCCCGGGGGGTCATTCCCTGAAAATATACCGCCATCGTCCAGGCGGACATCTGATAGTCGGGAATCTCCCCTTTAGCGTAGCCCCGGATCAAAAATTGGATCTCCTCCGATGTTAGTTCGTCGCCCTCCCGTTTTTTTCGGATGATTTCCACTGTGTTCATTATGGTGTCACCTCAGCAACTATTCCTTTTACCAAGCGGATAAAACGCGGTTTGATCCGGTTGGCCACCTCGACCACCTGCTCGTGGCTAAGCGCCTCCAACTCTTCGCCGATCGCCATATCCGTGACACAGGAGATGCCTAAGACGCGCAATCCGGCATGGTTAGCAGCCACCACTTCCGGAGCGGTCGACATACCCACAGCATCTCCACCCAGTTCCCGCAGCATGATCAACTCCGCCGGGGTCATATAAGCGGGTCCACTGATCGCCGCATATACGCCCTGTTGAAGGCGGATCCCCTGTTCCTCGGCTACTCGGCGGCAAAGCGCAGCCAGTTCCCGGTCATATGCCTGGGACATATCGGGGAAACGAGGACCCAAATGGGAATCATTGGGTCCGATCAAAGGATTGCTTCCGGTGAAATTGATATGATCTTGTATCAACATCAGATCCCCCGGACGAAAGGAAGGGTTCATCCCTCCACAAGCATTGGTGGCAATCAACATCCGGACGCCTAAGGCTTTCATCACATATACGGGAAAAACCACTTCCTGTTGGCTATAACCCTCATAAAAATGAAAGCGACCCCGCATCACCACCACCGTCTGACCGGAAAGACGACCGATCACCAACTGCCCGGCGTGCCCCTGCACGGTGGACTCTGGGAAGTGGGGGATCTGGGAATACTCGATCACCTCCGCCTCTTCAATATCATCCGCCAAATCCCCCAAACCGGAGCCGAGGATCATTCCGATCACCGGTTGATGGTTGGTCTTCTCTTGAATAAAACGGCAGGCTTCCTCAATCCGCTGCAACTGCTGCGCCATAGAGACTCTCCCCCTTTCCTTTTACCCCCTGTTCACCTTCTTTTAAAGGGAGCGAATATCCCCCACAATCCCTTTCACCAGTTGGATAAATCGGGGTTTTACCCGTTCAGCAGTCTCCACCACTTCGTCATGGCTGAGCGGTTGAGGCAAGATCCCCGCCGCCATATTGGAAATGCAGGAGATGCCCAAAACTCGGATCCCTGCATGTCGAGCAACCAACACCTCTGGAACCGTAGACATGCCGACAGCATCAGCCCCCATGCGCCGCAACATCCGAATTTCCGCCGGAGTCTCGTAGGACGGACCCGTCATCCCCGCATAAACCCCTTCCTTGAGCGGAATGTCTAGGGCTTCTGCCACTCGGTTGGCCAAGCGGCGGTAAACTGGATTGTAAGCTTCAGACATATCAGGGAAACGCTCTCCCCATTCCTGGTAATTGGGCCCGATCAACGGATTGGTAAACATCAGGTTGAGGTGATCGCGAATCAGCATCAGATCGCCCGCTTTAAAATGCGTGTTGATCCCTCCGGCAGCGTTGGTTACCAGCAAGGTTTCCACACCGAGCGCTTTCATGACGCGGACAGGAAAGGTGACCTCTTTCATCGAATACCCTTCGTAAAAATGAAAGCGTCCCTGCATCGCTACCACCGGTTGCGACTCCAGATCACCGATCACCAGTTGACCTGCGTGCCCCTGAACAGTGGAAACCGGAAAATGGGGAATCTCTCCGTAGGGAATGGTTACCGGGTTCGCAATTTCCTCAGCCAACACCCCCAGACCGGAACCCAACACCAGTCCGATCTTGGGGGTCTGTTTCATTTTTTTACGGATCGCTTCGGCTGCTCGCTCGGTTTGTTCAATCGGTGATTCCATGTCGGTCCCCCTCATTTCCTTCGTAATTCGGACAAAAAGCTGTTCCCATGATTTGGCGCTGTCACATTGAAGTTGTCGGCCACCGTCGCACCCACATCGGAAAAGGTGTCCCGCACACCGAGGGAAATACCCTCGTCGCTCAAAGCAGGACTGTAAACCAACAAGGGGACGTACTCACGGGTGTGATCGGTACCGGTGTGTGTAGGGTCATTTCCGTGATCCGCGGTGATGATCAACAGATCCCGCGAATCAAGCGCATCCAGGATTTCGGGAATTCTGCGGTCAAAGGCTTCCAGCGCTTGGCCATAGCCCTCCGGATCTCGGCGGTGACCGTATTTGGAATCAAAATCGACCAGGTTGACGAAGGCCAACCCGTGGAAGTTGCCCTTTAAGACCTCCAATAAACGGTCCACGCCCTCCATATTGTTTTCGGTCTTATAGGAGCGGGTCACCCCTTCACCAGCATAAATATCGGAAATTTTTCCGATAGCGATGGAATCCAGCCCCCCTGCTTGCAGGGCGTTCATCACCGTCGGCTCCGGCGGTTTGACGGAATAATCCCGCCGATTGCCTGTCCGTGTAAAGTTCCCCGGTTCTCCGACAAAGGGACGGGCGATCACTCGAACCACGGCATACCGATCATCCAGGGTCAGCTCCCGGGCCACTTCGCAGATATGATAGAGCTCCTCCAGGGGGACCACCTCTTCGTGAGCGGCAATCTGAAACACACTATCAGCGGAGGTGTAAACGATTACATTCCCCGTCTCCATGTGCTCTTTCCCCAGCTCTTCAATGATGGCGGTCCCCGAAGCGGGCTTATTTCCCAGCACCTTGCGAGAAATTCGTTCTTCAAAGGCGTGGATCAACGCAGCGGGAAAGCCTTCCGGGTACGTCTTGAAGGGCTTGGACGTATGGATCCCCATCAACTCCCAATGGCCGGTTGTCGTATCCTTCCCGGCGGAGACCTCCATCATCTTACCGTAATGGGCTTTGGGATGATCCGCCGGCTCGACCCCGGGGACCGGTTCGATATTGGACAAGCCCAGCCGGGCTAAATGCGGCACGTTCAGCCCCCTCGTCTCGGCAATGTGTCCTAAGGTGTGGACCCCTCGGTCACCAAACTGTTCAGCATCAGGCAACGCACCGATCCCCACACTATCCAATACAATTAACGCAATCCGATCAAATCGCTTCAACCCCCATCACCTCACATCGTCGTCTCCAACAAAAAAGCCCACAAGAGAGCGGGAACAAGGTAAACTACTCACCCAGCCAATAAAACAGGAGGAGGCGCTGCTTGATATCGGTCAGTCCCCCTCCCGCTCCCGCATCTCCATGGGAAGCGAACACTTTGACCGCCGGTCCCTTTGGCTCACCATATCGGTGGACCGGCTCCAGCCAATGGGACACCCAGGCAATCAATTGATATAAAACCAGCGTCAGGATCACAAACTTCGTCAGGAACTTGGCCCAACCCGCCATGCGACGGAGTGAAAAAATCATATAAAACCTCCTGTTCCTGTCTGCTTGTGATCATTGTATGGTACAACCTGCATCCATATGTTGAGGCGTTAACCTTGGAACGGTTACCCCAGTATATCGTTAAGGGATTTGTACTGCAGGTTGAGGTCTTCGGCGACCGCCTTATAGGTCACGTGTCCATCCATCACATTTACCCCGCGTGCCAAGGCTGGGTCGTTTTTCACCGCTTCCTCCAACCCTTTAGCGATTTTCAGGGCATAAGGAATAGTTACATTGGTAAGAGCATAGGTGGAAGTGCGTGCAACCGCTCCAGGGATATTGGCCACAGCATAATGAACCACTCCGTGCTTGACGTAGGTCGGATTGCTGTGAGTCGTCACATGATCACTCGTCTCGATCGCCCCTCCCTGGTCGATGGCTACATCCACAATCACGGAACCTTCCGGCATCGTCTTTACCATTTCTTCCGTCACCAACTTGGGAGCACGGCTTCCCGGAATGAGTACAGCACCGATCACCAGATCCGCTTTTTTCACAGCTTGTCCGATATTGTATGGGTTGGACATCAAGGTTTTAACTTGGCCGCGGAAAATGTCCTCCAATTCACGCATCCGTCCCGCATTCACATCGAGGATGGTCACATTGGCTCCCAGTCCCAATGCCATTTTGGCTGCGTTGGTGCCGACAACTCCACCACCGATAATAACGACTTCCCCAGGAAGAACGCCTGGAACACCGCCTAACAGGACACCTCTGCCGCCGTTGTGATTTTCCAGGAACTGAGCTCCCAGCTGAACGGACATCCTCCCCGCCACTTCAGACATCGGGGTGAGCAACGGCAGGGAACCATCCTCGGCCTGGATGGTTTCATAAGCGATCGCTGTCACCTTTTTATCCATCAATGCCCGCGTCAATTCCGGTTCCGGCGCTAGATGCAGATAGGTAAACAAGATCAGTCCCTCACGAAAATACTCGTATTCCGAGGGCTGGGGTTCCTTTACCTTAAGGATCATCTCCGACGAATCCCACACCTCTTTAGCTGAATCAATGATCTTGGCGCCATGTTCGGAAAATGCCTCGTCAGGAAATCCGCTTCCTTGGCCGGCTCCTTTTTCAATCCGCACTTCATGCCCCGCCCCGACCAATGCATCGACACCTGCAGGGGAAATGGCAATCCGATTTTCATTGTTTTTAATCTCTTTGGGAACACCGATAATCATGTTAGCACTCCTCCTTTTTCATTCTATATAATACCACTTAACAACCTATCTTCATACTGGCCTGGAGCAATAAAAAAACGCGAGACCTTTCGGACTCACGTCACTTTGGATCCAATCAATTTTTCGGGATCTTTTACTTGGTCCTTACACCGGTGACAGATCCCGTGAAAGGTCAACCGGTGGTCAATGATCCGAAAATCAAATTCCTTTTCTACCCGTCGCTCAATCGGTCCCAACCAATCGTCGATTATCTCATCCACAGCTCCGCAGTTTAAACAGATCAAGTGATGATGATGGTGTTCCGCCCCTTCAGCGCGAAACTCGTATCGGGTCACCCCGTCGCCAAAGTTCAATTTGTGGATGATCGAAAGGTCGCTCAGGAGCTCCAACGTGCGGTAAACCGTAGCCAGACCGATCTCCGGTGCTTTTTCCTTCACCAACAGGTAGACATCTTCCGCGCTCAGATGATCCTCTTCGTTCTCAAGCAAGACGCGGACGGTCGCTTCCCGTTGGGGGGTTAGTTTGTAGTTATGGGTAGACAATTGTTGCTTGATCTGTTTTACTCTTTCTTCCATCGCCACTCCCCCCTGCGCTCCTTTTTTCATTATATGGGAGGCCATACGTGCAGTCAATCCTATTTATAAACAATATCATATAATAAACGTTATAAAAAGATCCGACTTCGGGGAGAGGCCTTCGCGAGATCAGACTTGCGGGATAACCATACGCATCAAAACCGGGGAGAGATAGGCTTCAAACAGCGAAGCAAATACCATGATACAAGCCATAGCCGTAACCAGAATCGAATAGGATAAAAATTGTGGATAAATGGTTCCTCGGCGTTGAATCAACCGATTTTTAACCAACAGGATCGAGAAGGCGATCCCGCTGACCGCCACGATGATCAAGGACGGAACCAGCAGCAGATTGTGAGGCACCACGGCCAAAAAGGAGAACCACAGCCCTTCCCAAGAAAGTTGATTGACCAAAAAACCGACCGTAAAACCGATCACTAACCCTTTAAAAAAAATCAGCACGAAGATAAAAGGCATGCCGACCACGGATACTCCCAACAACCACATCAATCCGAGGGTTTTAATATGACTGCCGAGAGAGTGTTGAAAGGCAATTTTAGGATCGGCGATCGCCTTTTGGTCTAACCCCTGAAAAAAATGACCGAGATAGTTGAGCAGATTTTCCTTCTGCACCGAAGACAGCGCATTGACAATCACCGCGCCAAAAATCACCCCCATCATAAACAAAACTCCGACGAAAAGATAGAGAGACAGTTGATTTTCCACATGAACCCGCAGTGCTTGCCGGAGCGTTTTCTTCTTCAACAAAACCCCCCCTTGTCCACTTAATCTATCTTTATGAGGGGCATCCGGAAGATATACTAGAAACGTTGTGTAACTAAAACTCCCCGCTGGAAAAGACCTGGTATCACTGTGGCGGCACGCATATACGGGTGCGATACTTTCCTTTCGCATGTTCGTTCTGTTGGTGTTTACCCTTTTGATCGTGCGGCTCGGAGCACATCCTGAGCCTAAGCCTTTCAAACCGTTTCCAATCGGTTGCCGCCACAAAAAAGCACCCCGTGCAGGGTGCTTGGTATTTTGATTTACCTGGTTTTCCGTGTCTTAACCCGTCCGTAGGTACCCCCGCCGCCCTCTTCGATTTCCAGACGTTGTTCCCGGGCCAATCGGATATGGTGGGCGATGCCTTCCCCGGCCAGTTCGGAGATGGCGGAGAGGGGAGCCCGGTGGAGAATCTCCATCTCCGTACCAAACCGCCCCAACAGACATTCCAGGGTTTTCGGCCCCAGTTTAGGGATGAACTCCAGCGGCACTTGGTAGACATAGGGAGGACGATGCGCCGGATGGCGGGATGGCTGATCGGCGATCTGTTCGATCCGGTCCATCACACCGCGCACCACTTTGGTGCTTCCGCAGAAACGGCATCGAATCTCAGCGGAAGGGAGCAGCTCTTCACAATTTAAACAACGGGTGCGATGGTACTTGCCCAATTTAGGGCTCAATCCGTAATTTGCCGTCACCTGTCGGCCTTCTTGCCGATGCAAGGCTTTAACCAGTTCCTCAAACGAGGGTTCCGCCACCATCAGTTCATTGTACTCCCGGGCGATTTTGGGCAAAGAGTGGGCATCGGAATTGGTCAAAAAGGAGAATCGCTCCAATTCGGAGATCTGATCCGCCATCTCCGAATCGGCGGACAACCCCAATTCCACCGCCGACAGCCGCTCCAGGTTCAAGATGTCGGACATGCGATCCGCCGCCGTCCCATAAATGCTCTTAAAGGGGGTAAACACGTGGGCAGGGATGAGGATCCCTCCCAACTCCGCCACCTTATCCTCCAAGGCGGGGATGGGACCGTGGAACCGCTGCGTGGACAGCTGCATGTTTTTCACATAACGGGCCATCCATCCGCTGAACCTCCGCATCACATCTAAGGTGGGAAAATAGGCCAGCAGATGGGCAACCCCTTTACCATCCCCTCTGACTTCGATTTCCGTACCGGGAATCACTGTCGTCTCTCGAAACCGGAAACCGCCCTGGGAAAGTTCCACATACCGCCCCCGATCCAGGTTGCGAGCGATCTCATCCTGAACCGGAGGCGAATGGGCGTCGATGATCCCGATGAGATCGATCCCCTTCCGGTCCGAGGCCTCCTGAAGGATATTGTCAAAGGTGAGCTGACGGGCGCCCGTAATTTTAACCGGCAGACCGCTTTCGGTTCGCCCGATATGGATATGGAGATCGGCGAACACCTGCTTTAGGGTCATTTTCCGCCGAGCTCCCAATTTTTCCAGATATAGAGGGCGGTTATCGTTTTGGCATCACAAATTTCCCCAGCCTCCATCCGCGCGAAGGCTTCCTCCAGGCTTAGCTCCACCGGCTCCACAAATTCATCGTTGTCGGGCTGCAAGTCTCCCTTCCCCAATCCATGGGCTTTGTAGATATGGAGTAATTCATCGGCAAAACCCGGTGATGTGTACATGGACACCACATGGAATAATCGTTCTACCCGATAACCGGTCTCTTCCTCCATCTCCCGGATCGCACATGCTGCTGGATCCTCCCCCGGCTCCAACTTACCGGCAGGCAGTTCTAGGGTTTCCTGTTCCAGGGGCTTCCGATATTGACGAACAAAGATCATTTTATGTTCTTCTGTGAGCGCCATGACCGAGACTGCTCCGGGATGCTTCACCAACTCCCTGGTGGACGTGCTGCCGTTGGGCAGTTCCACCTCATCCAATTGGACGCGAAAGACGCGCCCTTCAAATATATGATGGCTGCGAAGCGTTTTTTCCTCGAGACGGTTTGACTGGTTCTCCAACATGATTCCTCCTCTTGTTTACCCGCCTCCTATTATACAATTGAACGCAAGGGCTACACACCTGTGCGGGTTAGACGGGCCACGGCCTCATCGGCTGTCCGGCCGGCTCGGATTCCCTCCCACAACGCAAAGGCGACCCGGGCCGATCCAGCCACCGTACGGTAATAAAGAGGATCCTCCCTGATGCCCTTTCCCATACTTCGGAGAGTTTCCGGATAGAATTCCAACCAATCGGTCATCTCATCCACGGTAACGGTGACCGGAATCCAGGAGTGGTTGACCCGGCTGTTTTCCTTCACCTCCACCAGCTGCCTGTAAACCGGACTGGGCAGTGAGCGCGGTACAGGTAATACCGCCGGCGCCAGGGCGACCGATGTGAGATTGGTGATGGTATGATGGCTCAATCCCTGATGACGCTGACGGGGATCCTTCCCCTGAATGCGGGGAATCGCTACCCCTACCCCGTTCAGACTGTGAACGGCGTTGACCGCTTGCCCCTGTTCCACCCCGGAAAAACCGTAGGGGGTCCCGGTTCCAGCTATGCCTGGACCCATGGAAACAAAGATCAAGTCTGCTTTTAGGGCATAGCGTGCCAACAGCAGGCCGGAATACAAGTTGACCGCTTCCAAATCGCCGCCGAAGGCGTGACCGCAGGTGACTGTTCCCTTCAGCCATCCGAGGGCTTTCAACTGTCTCAGGTGGCGGCTGAAAGGGGCTGGAAGCGCTCCTCCGTCGGTCATCACATAGACGGCGCGAACCGGATCCCCTTGGGACAAATGGTGCCAGACGGTTGCTGCTACCGGCAGCATGCTGTGAAGCTCTCCAATCAGAACCGGCGTCCCCTCCAGAGAGCGCGCCCTTTGCATTTGTTCATGCCATACACTTCCCTGTTCTTCTCCGGTAGCGACAGCCACCTGCCACGGCGTATAACGCAGTTTCATCAGGTGTCCTTCTACCGGGATCGGTTCCGGTTTTCGTCCGATCAACCCGGCGACAAAATGAACGCCGCCGGTTCCCAGCCCGAGACGAACCGCCGTCGTATTCAGCCACACCGAATCCCCCGGCCGGCAACGGCCAAACAGCGGAGGATAGTGCACCGCCCGTTCTTCTCTCGTATCCCCTTCCCTACGGATGGCCAGCCATTGAATTCCCTCCCCTTCCTCCAACACCTGGAGCACCGTACCCCGTTTCCACTCAATCACCGCCACTCCCCCTTTCTCCTCTCGGAAAGGGGGTATGCCGGTGGAGAGATAAATATGCTCGCTAAAAACTTTAGAGGAAGCGGCCCATCTGAATCAGATCCGTGTAGCTCCCATCTTCCCGTCGCACCTGTTTCAACAGGCGCCCCTCTTCGCTAAAACCCACCTTCCGGTACAACCGGATCGCCCTGTGGTTGGCTGCCAGTACCTCCAGACAAAGTTTTTCAAGCTCAGGGTGGAGGGCTGCCCAGTTGATCAACTGATTGAATAAGAGACTCCCGACACCCTGTCCTCTCCAATCCTTCCGTACGCTCATTCCAAAGGTGCCGGTGTGACGAAGGCGCTTCTTTTTCCCTCCGTGAACATCCAGCATCCCAATGATCTCCCCTCCAACATCGGCCACGAGGATCAAACTGTTCGATTCCCCAGCCATGTAACGGATCCATGTTTTCTCTTCCTCCAGGGTAATTTGAAATTCATCGATCGCCGTCAATTGAAAGCGGCCTTCGGCCGTCAGCTCCAACAACGGTGCGGCATCTTTTTCCTCGGCACTGCGGATGGTGACGATGGAACGGTTTGCCAAGGAGACAGTGTAAGAATCGATCACAGCCAATATACACACCTCCTAAATAAAAAACCCACGGGATCTCGTCTAGGTCCGTGGGTTTGATGCGTCTATCGATTACTTTTGGCTCTCCTCGATCAGGGCAATCACCAATTCCGCCGCTTTGTTCAGCTCTTCAATCGGCATCCGCTCCTGGGTGGTGTGGATCTCCTCATAACCGATCCCCAGGTTGACGGTGGGAATGCCGTGACCGGCGATCACATTGGCATCGCTGCCGCCACCGCTGGCCAGCAAATTCGGTGTGCGGCCCACTTTTTTCACCGCGGCTAACGCCGTTTGTACAACCGCATCGGATTCACCGTATTTGTAGGAGGGATACATCGTGGTCACTTCCACTTCCGCCGTAGCCCCCAGCTCCTGGGCCGCTTCTTTAAAACCTTGGACCATTTTGTCCACCTGGGCTTTCAATTTCGCCTCATCCCGGCTGCGGGCTTCCGCTAAGATCTCAACCACTTGGGGGATCACATTGGAGGCGGAGCCACCCTGAAATTTCCCGATGTTGGCGGTGGTCTCTTCATCGATCCGACCCAGAGGCATCTTGGAGATGGCCCGGCTGGCCACCTGGATAGCGCTGATGCCGTCTTCCGGGTTCACACCCGCGTGGGCCGCTTTCCCTTCGATGCGCACATCCAGCCTTACCTGGGAAGGGGCTTCGGTAATGATATCCCCTACCGGGCCATTGGAATCGAGGGCAAAGCCGAAATCCGCTTTCAGCACTTCGGGATCGAGGGACTTGGATCCAACCAAGCCCGACTCCTCACCAGCTGTAATGATCAGCTGGATCGGTCCATGGGGCATCCCTTTTTCCCTGAGGGATCGAATCCCTTCCAGCAGGGCAGCCAAACCGGCTTTGTCATCGGCGCCCAGTACCGTCGTTCCGTCGGTCACTACCCAACCATCTTCCACCCGAGGGCGAACCCCGTTGCCCGGAGCCACTGTATCCATGTGACTGGTGAAGTAGATGGTGGGCGCCTCGGGCTTCGTTCCTTCCAAATAAGCGATCAGATTGCCCGCTTGATGGCCCGTTGTTTCGGCCGTTTGATCTTCCGTCACCTGAAAACCGAGGTCGACCAATTTTTTTGTCAACAGATCACAGATGTTCCGTTCTTCCCCAGTTGGACTATCTGTCTTAACCAACTCCAGAAATTCATCCAACAGCCGTTTTTTATCGATCATCACCATTCCTCCAGCGGTTACAAGTTCCTGAGCGGTCTGGGGAGGTCCTCATCATGGTCATCCGGTCATTCCAGCATGGTCGATCCGTTTCCTGCAAATTGCCGATTAAGTACCTCCTGCCAGCTTCCCGCCAAGGGGAACGGTCCTGAGGGCCCCGGATAAAGCGGGCTTGGCACGCCCGCAGCATCCGCAATTTGCACTGTGGTTTCAACACCATCGCTTGTGGAAGCCGTCCTGACACCCTGTGAGGGGGACGCTCCCGCCGTAAACCCTGAATCCATTGAACCATGATCGGACGCGTTTTGTCCATCTGCGCCCCTCCCTACAGCGGAATGTTCCCGTGTTTTTTTGAGGGACGGTGTTCCCGCTTTCCTTTTAACATCTCCAGGGATTGTTTCAATTTGAGCCTCGTCTCCCGCGGATCGATCACGTCATCCACCATCCCTTTGGAAGCCGCCACATAGGGATTGGCAAACTTCTCCCGATACTCCTCGATTTTTTCCGTCCGGGTTGCCTGGGGATCGGGGCTGTTAGCGATCTCCCGGCTATAAATGATATTGGCCGCCCCTTCCGGCCCCATCACTGCCACCTCGGCTCCCGGCCACGCATACACCATGTCGGCTCCGATCGCTTTACTGTTCAGGGCCACGTATGCGCCTCCGTATGCTTTGCGGGTGATGACCGAGATTTTGGGAACCGTCGCCTCGGAATAAGCATACAAGATTTTCGCTCCATGACGGATAATCCCTCGGTGTTCCTGATTGACCCCCGGGAAAAACCCGGTCACATCTACAAAGGTGATCAGCGGAATATTAAAACTGTCACAAAACCGAATAAAACGGCTCAATTTATCGGAGGAATCGATGTCCAATCCCCCAGCCATCACCTTCGGCTGATTGGCGGCTACTCCCACGGTCTGGCCGTCAATCCGGCCGAAACCGACGACGATATTTTTGGCAAAGTTCTGCTGGACCTCCATAAAGTCACCACGATCGACGACGCGTTCAATCACCTGCCGCACGTCATATACCTTGGTTCCCTCCGCGGGAACTACTTCGATCATATCATCCACCCAACCATCGTCAGCTTTTTCATAGACGCGCGGCGGATCTTCCACGTTATTTTGCGGCAGAAAACTAAGCAGCCGCCGCACCTCATCCAGCACTTCCGGTTCCGATGGGGAGGTAAAGTGGGCATTGCCGCTGACGCTGGAGTGGACCCCAGCCCCGCCGAGATCCTCTGTGGAGATCTGTTCCCCGGTAACCGTTTTAATCACCTTGGGACCGGTGATAAACATCTGGCTGGTCTTTTCCACCATAAATACAAAGTCGGTAATCGCCGGCGAATAAACGGCACCGCCGGCACAGGGGCCCATGATCACAGAGATCTGCGGGATCACACCGGAATAGATGGAATTTCGATAAAAAATGTGGCCATACCCGTCAAGGGAGATCACTCCCTCTTGAATCCTCGCCCCGCCGGAGTCATTGAGACCGATGATCGGCGCGCCGTTTTTGGCCGCAAGATCCATCAGGCGTGCAATTTTCAGCGCATGCATTTCACCCAGCGCACCACCAAACACCGTGAAGTCCTGGGCGAACACATACACCGCCCGGCCGTGGATTTTGCCGTATCCCGTCACCACCCCTTCCCCAGGGGCCTCGCCAAAATCCGCCGCCGTATTTTCCACAAAGGGATTGAGCTCCACAAAGGTATCCTCATCCAACAGGAGGTCAATCCGCTCCCTGGCAGTCAGTTTGCCCTTATCGTGCTGTGAACGTATTTTCTTATCACCGCCGCCCAGTTCCACCCGACGGCGACGATCAGCCAGCTCATCGATTTTTTTGTACATGATGATGAAGCCCTCCGTACAAACCTATTTTGGATCATTTGAATTGAGGTTCAACTAGTTCATACAGGACACCCAGGGTGGATTTCGGATGAATAAAAGCCACCTTCGCCCCATTGGCGCCTGACTTCGGTTTTTGGTTGATCAGACGAATCCCGGCCTTGGACAGTTGTTGCAGTTCATTTTCGATCCCCTCTACCTTAAGGGCCACGTGATGAATCCCTTCACCCTTCTTTTCGATAAACCGGGCGATGGGACTGTTGGAGGACAAGGGTTCCAACAGCTCCACCTTCACTTCACCCAAGCGGAAAAAGGCGACGCGTACCTGTTCGCTGTCCACCTCCTCCTGCCCTAGATACGCCAATCCCAACAGGTCCCGATAAAAAGGAATCGCTTGATCTAAACTGGCTACGGCGATACCCAAATGATCGATGCGCTGAGGCGTGATCACACCCTCGCTCATTTAGCACCCTTCCTTTCTTTCACCGCCGAGCGAATAAAATCCGCCGTTTCCTGGGTGGAGGTGCCAGAGGTAAAAATCTTATGAATCCCTTGCTCCTTGAGATAAGAAAAATCCGTCTGTGGAATCACACCGCCGCCAACTACGACCACATCTTCCGCTCCTTCTTCTTTTAACAAGCGGGTAACCTGGGGAAAAAGTTCATTATGTGCACCAGACAGGCAGGAAAGTCCGATCACATCCACATCTTCTTGGATTGCTGTCGCTACGATCTGTGCGGGTGTCTGCCTCAGTCCCGTATAGATCACTTCCATCCCTTCATCCCGCAAGGCCTGTGCGATAATCAAGGCCCCCCGATCATGCCCGTCGAGTCCAGGTTTTGCCACCAGTACACGGATGGGTCGGTCCATACCATTCACTCCTTATACGCTGGGTTGATATTCTCCAAAAACATCCCGCAAGGCATGACAGATTTCGCCAACAGTGGCATAAGACCGAACAGCATCCAGGATCAGGGGCATCAAATTGGCTTTTCCTTCCGCTCCCCGCTTCAGCGCTGCCAGCCGCCGCTTTACCTCCTCACCGTTCCGCTTTTCTCTAAGCGCTTGCAAACGGTTCACCTGCTCCCGGGAGAGCTGCGGATCTACCTGATACAATTCTGGCTGCTGCTCATTTTCCAAACGGAAGCGGTTGACCCCGACGAGTACTTCTTCTCCTGACTCAATCTTCCGTTGGGTTTCCAGGGCGGCCCGGTGTATCTCCCGTTGCATATAACCTTGCTCCACAGCTGACACTGCTCCGCCCATCTCTTCGATCCGATCGATATAGTTGAGCGCTTGTTGTTCAATCTCATCAGTCAAGGCCTCCACATACCAGGATCCCCCCAAAGGATCAACAGTATGGGTGACACCGCTTTCATAGGCGATAATCTGTTGCGTACGTAGTGCCACCCGAGCCGACTCCTCCGTCGGCAAAGCCAGGGCTTCATCCCGCGCATTGGTATGCAAGCTTTGCGTTCCCCCCAGCACTGCCGACAACGCCTGCAAGGTCACCCGGACCACATTATTTTCCGGTTGTTGAGCGGTCAGTGTGGAGCCGCCGGTCTGGGTGTGGAAACGAAGCTGTAATGAGCGGGGATTTTCTGCACCAAACCGTTCCTTCATGATCTTGGCCCACAGCCGGCGAGCCGCTCGAAATTTGGCCACCTCTTCAAAAAAATGATTGTGAGCGTTAAAGAAAAAGGAGAGCCGAGGGGCAAACTGATCCACTTCCAACCCCGCTTCAATGGCGGCTTTGACATAAGCGATGCCGTCGGCCAGAGTAAAGGCGACTTCCTGCACGGCGGTGGAGCCAGCTTCCCGGATATGATAGCCGCTGATGCTGATCGTGTTCCACTTGGGCACCCGCTCAGCACAATAGGCAAAAATGTCGGTGATCAGCCGCATCGACGACTGAGGTGGGAAAATATAAGTTCCACGTGCGATATACTCCTTCAGGATATCATTTTGAATCGTTCCAGTTAACTGATCCGCCGGCACCCCCTGCTTCTCCCCTACCGCGATATACATTGCCAGCAGGACCGAGGCGGGGGCGTTAATAGTCATCGAGGTACTGACACGATCCAGGGGAATCCCGTCCAACAGCCGCTCCATATCGGCTAGGGAATCGATTGCCACCCCCACTTTCCCCACTTCGCCCGCCGCCATCGGATCGTCGGAGTCATATCCGATCTGGGTCGGGAGATCAAAGGCGACGGAAAGGCCGGTCTGCCCCTGGTCCAGCAGATAACGAAACCGTTTATTTGTCTCCGTAGCCGATCCAAAACCCGCATATTGCCGCATGGTCCAGTTACGGGAACGATACATGGTGGGACGGATGCCCCGGGTATAGGGGTATTGCCCGGGAAATCCGATTTTTTCCACATCATCCTCACTCTGCGATGTGTAAAGCCGGTCAACCTCAATCCCAGACAGCGTTTCAAACCGCTCCCGCTGTTCCGGATATTTCTTGAGAAGCTGCCGCGTGTTCTCTTCCCATTCTCGGTACATCTCGTCAAAGGTTTTCACTGTCATTCGGTCTCCCTCCTGTCCGGTCCAACTCAAAGTAAACGCTGTCACTTCTTAATATAACAAAAATAATAAGATTTTGCGGGCTTCTCCCTTCTAAGAAGAGTAAATATGGACAACCCATATCGATCTTGGATAAAATAACGAACTAGAGGTGAACGATGATGCAGCCAACTTGGATTCGAATGATCGTCTATGTCATTATTATTGCGATGGTTGTAACCACGTTGATCACCGGTACGCTGATCACCTTCTTTTAAAAGCAGATAGTACCGGTACGCCGAAGAGACTTGCCGATCCACAGGGTCGGAAGTATACTGAATAAGGAGAACGGATACCCTATACGGGGAAAACTATCCTTTGTTCCCTCGGGAAAATCGCAATTATAAAGTAGAATGTGAAAGCGGGTGAAAGTTCAAAATGTATATGACGGTTATTCTGATTTTCATCAGCATACTCGCTGTCATGGGCACCCTGAAAAACCGGCGGACAGGGAACAAACCGGGCTTTTTGATCGGCGGTCTGTTCACTGTAGCCACTATCGGCATCACCCTGCTGGCAGTTTATGATGAAATCGTAGGAATTCAGTGAACCAAGCCAAAAAGAGCGGCTGACCGTGTAAGGTCAGCCGCTCTTTTTGGCGAGGAAGAGACTCCTTTCCCCGCCTGCCGGCATCCATTGAGACAATGACCCCCGGTACTTCCTCAAATTCGTGGTCATCCATCCTCCGAGCATTAATGATCGCCCGTGCCAGTACCTCTCATCATCAAATCACCTTCGCATAATAAAAAGCCGGCCCTAGCGGGCTTCGTTTCACCTCGTCTATATAAACTTGACGGACAACACAGAATGCTCTCAACTTTACCCTTGAAGAACAACATCCTGGAACAAATCAGCGGCCTGTTCCTGTTCGATCCCCTTCACCAGCGCCAGTTCACTGATCAAAATCTTCGTTGCGTCATCCAACATTTTTTTCTCGCCGGTTCCCAGCGATCGGCTCTTACTGATACGAGTTAGATCCCGAATGACTTCTGTTTCTTGATAAAGATCTCCCGATTTCATTTTATCCATATTGATCCGATAACGTTGGTTCCAGGGAATCGTTAGATCGGATTCTCCTTCGTAAAGGTGCTGCAAAGCCGACTCCATAGTCGCTACGTCCACAACTTTACGAATGCCCCGCTTTTCCATTTGGTTGACCGGAATCATCATGTTCATCTCTCCGAGGAGCATGTTTAAAACGCAGTACAGTTGTTCCTCGCCTAGCACCTCTTTTTCCTCAATATCTTTGATCACCCCCGCACCGAACAGCGGATACATAATTTTATCCCCCACCTGGAACAAAAGATTCCACCCCCATCCAAGATCCTATCTCAAGGATATCATAAGACAGAGGATTTGTTAATTAAAATTTAATATTATACCACGGTAAACCTTTTGACATCAATCATTTGTTTTTGGTTAACATAAAAAAGATACCGCTTTCATCCGAGCGGTATCTTTTCGCCTTTAGATTTGCGTGTCGGGTCCGTAAGCTTCCACCCGCTCCTTCACTCGATTGAGGAATCGACCTGCGATCAGACCGTCTAAAATACGATGGTCCAGTGAGAGACAGAGATTGACGAGATCCCGAACAGCGATCATGTCATCTTTGATCACCGGCTGCTTCACAATCGATTCTACTGAGATGATCGCGGCTTGGGGGTGATTGATAATCGGTTGGGAAGCGACAGAGCCGAAGGAACCGGTATTATTTACGGTAAAGGTTCCACCGGAAAGATCATCCATCGTCAGCTTTCCGGCCCGGGTCTTTTCCGCCAAGTGATGGACCGCCTTGGCCAACCCCAGGATACTTTTCTCGTCAGCGTCTTTAATCACCGGTACGTAGAGAGCATCCTCGGTGGCGACAGCGATGGAGATATTGATTCGCTTTTTCAAAATGATCCGGTCCCCACCCCAGACGGAATTGAGCCGGGGAAACTCTTTCAAGGAATCGACTACCGCTTTTATAAAAAAGGGCATGTAGGTGAGAGGGATACCTTCCCTCTTCTTAAAGTCGTCTTTCAGCTTATTTCTCAGCTTCACCAATCCGGTCACATCCGCCTGCAACATGGTCCAGGCGTGGGGGGCTTCCTGTTTGCTAGTCACCATCCGCTGGGCGATCGTTTTGCGCACACGGGTTAAAGGAATCTCCTCATCCCCCGATTCCTCCTCGGGAGCTGGGGTCGACGGCTGCTGTTCGGCTCCCTTGGATTCCGCTTTTCCAGTCACGGTCATAGGAATCGGAGCCTCTGTCTTTTCTTTTCCAGAATCGATCAACTCTTGAATATCCTTGCGGGTAATGCGGCCGCCACGCCCGCTTCCTTCCACCTGTTCCAGGTCGATGTTGTGTTCCTGGGCCAATCGCAGCACCGCCGGGGAGTAGCGGTGTTTCATGGAACCGGTCGCTGGCTTCGGACTCTCCGCCTTTACCTGTACCTTTTCAGCTTTCTGCGACTCCTTGTTTTCGTCTACAGCATCAACGCCCTCACTCACCTCCTCCACTCGGCAAATCACATGGCCGACTTCCACTGTTTCTCCTTCCCCCGTTACAATCTCTGCCAAGGTCCCACTGATCGTAGCGGGAACTTCCGCGTTCACTTTGTCGGTGGCCACTTCACATAGCGGCTCATATTTGGAAATCGAATCTCCCGGCTGCTTCAACCAACGGCTAATGGTCCCTTCCGTGACACTTTCTCCCAATTGAGGCATCGTGATATCTATCGCCATCATAACCCTCCTCGCTGATCCGGACGGATCCATCTTTTAAAACTCCGCCAGTTCACGGATGGCATGGGTGACTTTTTCCTGATTCAACATAAACTCTTTTTCCAAGGGCGGACTGTAGGGCATAGCCGGAACATCGGGACCGGCCAGCCGCCGGATGGGGGCATCCAGTTCAAAGAAGGCTTCTTCCGCAATGAGCGCAGACACTTCCCCTCCAAAACCGCCGGTCAGGTTATCCTCGTGAATAATCATCACTTTCCCTGTCTTGGCTACCGCTTGGAGCACCGCTTCCTTATCCAATGGAATCAATGTCCGCAAATCGAGAACGTGGACGCTGATCCCTTCTTTCTGCAATTCTTCCGCCGCCTGTAAGGCGAAGTGCAGGGTCAATCCGTAGGAGATCACCGTCACATCGGTCCCCTCCCGTTTCACCTCAGCCTGACCGATGGGAAGGGTGTAATCTTCCTCCGGCACCTCTCCTTTAATCAGACGGTAACAACGTTTATGTTCAAAAAAGAGAACCGGGTCTTCATCCTGTATCGCACTTTTCAAAAGCCCTTTCACATCATAAGGAGTCGACGGAGTAACAATTTTTAGCCCTGGGATCCCGGTAAACAGTTTTTCCACACTCTGTGAGTGGTACAGCCCTCCGTGAACCCCGCCTCCATATGGGGCACGGATCACCAAGGGACAGTGCCAGCTGTTGTTGGAGCGATATCGCATCTTGGCTGCTTCGCTGATGATCTGATTGACCGCCGGCATGATAAAATCGGCAAACTGCATTTCCGCCACCGGTCGCATCCCATAGACAGATGCCCCGATCGAGACACCAGCGATAGCCGATTCCGTCAGGGGGGTATCCAACACCCGTTCAGGGCCAAATTCATCGATCAAACCGTGGGTCGCCCGAAACACCCCTCCGCGAACGCCCACATCCTCGCCCAGCACAAACACGCGCGGGTTTTTCTGCATCTCTTCTCGCAATGCCAGGGTTACCGCATCAATATAAGATAATATCGGCATGATTTTCCCTCCTATTCCCTGTAAACATGGGTGTAGGTTTGTTCCGGATCCGGATAGGCGGCCTGTTCGGCGTATTCCGTCGCCTCATCCACCTCCCGGGCGATTTCCCTGTTGACGGCATTTTCTCTCTCTTCATCGAGAAGGCCGGCGCCATAAAGGTAATTTTTAAACTGATTGAGGGAATCTTTTTTCTTGGCATCCTCCACCTCTTCCGCCTTGCGGTAAGTACGGTCGTCGTCATCGCTGGAGTGGGGAGCCAGCCGATAGGATGTCGCTTCGATCAGAGTGGGCCCTTCTCCCCGCCGGGCTCGGTCGGCGGCTGTTTTCACTGCTTCGAACACCTGAAGGGGGTCATTGCCGTCCACCTGGACGCCAGGCATACCGTAACCCTGGGCCCTGGCGGCCACACTTCCCCCCGCCAGCTGTTTTTCCACCGGCACCGAAATGGCGTATTGATTGTTTTCGCACATAAAAATCACCGGGAGGTTGTGCACCCCAGCAAAATTTAAACCTTCATGGAAATCACCTTGATTGCTGGAGCCTTCTCCAAAAGTGGTCAGCGTCACAAAATCCTTTTTTTCCATCTTGCCCGCCAAAGCCACCCCGACGGCATGCAACAACTGGGTGGTCACCGGGCTGGAACCGGAGACGATGCGGAAACGGGCATCTCCGTAATGTCCCGGCATCTGCCGTCCCCCGCTGTTGGGATCCTCCGCTTTGGCGAAGGCGGAGAGCATCTGATCGCGGGCGGTTTGGCCGAACACCAGCATCATTCCGAGGTCGCGATAATAAGGGCAAAGCCAGTCCTTTTCCCGATCCAGCGCAAAAGCAGCGCCCACCTGGATCGCTTCCTGTCCTTGACAGGAGATGACGAAGGGAATCTTCCCCGCACGATTCAACAGCCACATCCGCTCATCGATTTTTCGTGCCAGCAACATGGTTCGGTACATTTGGAGCACCTGATCATCCGTCAAACCCAACTCTCTATGTCGCTCATTACCCATGGAGAACCCTCCAATCTTTTTCGGATAGATCCGAATGTTTTGCGCGCTCGGATCCGCCTCAGGCGTGTACAGGCAAACCTTCCAGACCCATTGCCACTTCTCCGTACACTTCCGACAAGGTAGGATGGGGGTGAATCGCTTGGGTGATCTCCCACGGGGTGGCATCCAGCACCTTGGCCAACCCCGCCTCGGAGATCAACTCTGTCGCATGAGGCCCGATGATATGGACCCCCAAGAGATCATCGGTCTGTTTGTCAGCGATTAATTTGATAAACCCGTCCCCCTCTCCGGCCACTAGGGATTTTCCCGCGCCCCGGAAGGGAAAACGGCCCACCTTCACCTCATAACCTCTCTGCTTGGCCTCCTTCTCCGACAGTCCGAGACTGCCGATCTCCGGCCGTGTATATGTACAGCGAGGCACCTGTTCCGGCTCCAGGGGGTGTGGATTTTTCCCTGCGATGTGGTCGACGGCCACCATTCCCTCGTGGGAGGCGACGTGGGCCAATTGATAATTTCCCGTCACATCACCTATCGCATAGATATGGGATTCATTCGTCTGCATAAAGGAATTGACGGAGATAAAACCCCGATCCAAGCGGATCGACGTGTTTTGCAGTCCGATATCCTCGGTGTTGGGCTGTCTGCCCACGGCGACCAGCATTTTTTCTGCGTCCAGGGACCGCTGACGTCCCCCTTGATCCACCTGAAAAGCGACGCGGCCGTTTTCGACAGAGACCAATTCCGGTATCAATCGGGCTTCGGTCAAAACCTCAACGTTCCGCTTTTTAAGCAGTCGGGTCATTTCCTTGTTCACATCCGGATCTTCCTGGGGCAGAATCCGATCCATCGCTTCCACCACCGTAACCTCTACCCCGAAATCATTCAGCATCGATGCCCATTCGAGTCCGATGACACCTCCCCCTAAAATCACCATCGACTCGGGAAGTTGTTCCATCTCCAACACATGATCGGAGTGGAGAATATACTCCCCATCTATCGTTAATCCCGGCAGCGACCGAGGTCGGGATCCGGTTGCGATAATAATGTTTTGGGGGACCAACATCTCCGCTTCGCTCTCCTCCGCCTTTTCTACCGAGATCGTCCCCGGCTGCGGAGAGAAGATGGATGGACCCAGAATGCGCCCGGTCCCTTTCACCACCCTCACCCCGTTTTTTTTGAGGAGATGCTGAACCCCTTGGTGCAGTTGCTCACGAATGCGGTTTTTCCGTTTCTGAACCCCTTCCATGTCCAGCCGAACCCCTTCCGCTCGAATCCCGAAATCTTCGCTCTGTTTCATTTGGTGGAAAAGTTCGGCACTTCGAAGGAGCGACTTGGAGGGGATACATCCTTTGTGAAGACAAACTCCCCCCACTTTTTCTTTCTCCACCACCACCGTTTTTAAGCCCAGCTGGGATGCACGAATAGCGGCCACATAACCACCTGGCCCGGCACCCAGGATCACTAGATCCACATTTTCCGCCACCGGTACTCACTCCTTTTCCCAATCAAATGAATTTTGTCTCTAACCTCTGTCCCATGGCATCACACAGGTTCATCAGGATGAACCTTCCCCTGCGTCCATGCCAAAATTGATTCATAGTATTTCCAGAAAAGGAAAACGGATTCTATCGCAGGCAGGTTTCTATACCGTTCTCTTTAGCGTTGGGTGCGGTTCAGAAGATTTCTTTCGTTGAGGAGGAAATTGCTGCGAGCGTGGCGAATTGAATGAATTCGCTCTTCCGCCATCCGATCCGCTGCCTGGTTGCTGGGAATGCCGTCCCGTTTTGAGATTTCGAAAACCCGGAGAATGGTGTGATAAATCGTTTCTACCTTTTTCATCGCCCGTTCCCGGTTATAACCCAAGAGCTCATCCGCCACATTGATCAGACCCCCGGCGTTAATGACATAATCGGGGGCATATACGATTCCCTTTTCGTGGAGAATCTTTCCGTGTTCTTCCGCCTTCAGCTGGTTGTTGGCGGAACCGGCGATCACCTGACACTTCAGACGGTTAATCGTATCGTCATTGATAATAGCCCCCAAGGCACAGGGAGAAAAGATGTCGCAGTCCACATCATAAATCCCATCCGGATCGACGGTTTCCGCCTCAAAATCCTGAACTGCCCGTTCCATGTTCTCCTTATTGATATCCGTGACGATCAACCGGACCCCTTCGTCGTGTAAATATTTGCAGAGATGATAAGCCACACTGCCTACCCCTTGCACAGCCACCGTCTTGCCCTCGAGGGAATCGTCACCAAAAGCCTCTTTGGCTGATGCTTTCATCCCTTGGTAAACACCGAAGGCCGTTACCGGGGAGGGGTTACCGCTGGAGCCAAAGGCCGGGGAGACACCGGTGACAAACCGGGTCTCTTCGTGAATCAGATCCATATCCTCCACCGTGGTGCCCACATCCTCGGCTGTGATATAGCGGCCGTTCAATCCCTCAATATACCGGCCAAAGGCACGAAACATGGCTTCGTTTTTATCTTTTTTCGGATCGCCGATAATCACCGCTTTCCCTCCGCCGAGGTTTAACCCGGAAGCAGCCGCTTTATAAGTCATCCCCCGGGCTAAGCGCAACGCATCCACGATCGCATCCTCTTCCGAATCATAGGTCCAGAACCGAGTTCCGCCCAGGGCGGGGCCCAAAGTGGTGTCGTGAATGGCGATGATCGCTTTCAGTCCCGACTTTTCGTCATGACAAAACACCAACTGCTCGTAATCATATTTCCCGAGATAATCAAAGACCTTCATGACGCCTCTCCTCCTTAGGTAAATAAGGACCACCGGATCTACCCAGGTCCGTACAGACGCTGTCCATCAATAACCGAAGTATTCTTGGATCAATATCTATTTTTCTCTAGTCAGTAGGCCCTCATACAATATTCGCAAGATCCGTGCCAAAACAAAATAAGAAATCAACGGGGATAAACCGCTGATTTCTGCAATTTTTTGCAGATGTATGCTCTTTTTTTCCTGCAATTTTTTGCACGTTCTTTACGAGTCGATGCCATGCCGCTTCAATTTATAATACAGATTGCGCACGGAAATTCCCAAACGGCGGGCTGTTTCTGTTTTGTTTCCGCCAGCCTCCTCGAAGACACGCCGAATATGCGCCCGTTCCGCCCGGGAAACGACCTCCGCCAGTTTTTCCGATCCATGGGAAACGATTCCGTCTCGCTCCGCTTCCGACCGGTGTGGAGCCGCATGTTCCAACATCAGGTGTTCCTTTTTGATTTCCTGTTGATGGTAAGGCATATGAATCATCGCACGGCCCAACACATTTTCCAGCTCGCGCACATTCCCCGGCCAGGAATAGGATTCCAATACCCTTAAGGCCTCGGGGTCGATCCCGGTGACATGGCGTCCGTATTCCTGGTTAAATTTTTTCACCAGATGCAGCGAGAGATCTTCCAGATCTTCAATCCGATGACGAAGCGGGGGAATATAGATAGGCAATACATTGAGCCGGTAATACAGGTCTTCCCGAAACCGCTTCTCCCGGATCGCCTGTTCCAGATCCACGTGGGTGGCAGCGATCACCCTCACGTCCACGGGAATGGCTTTGGTCCCCCCTACCCGGGTTACTTCCTTTTCCTGGAGGACTCGTAGAAATTTAGCCTGCGTAGAAGGGGAAAGCTCTCCGATTTCGTCGAGGAATACCGTCCCTCCGTTGGCTTCTTCAAATAACCCTTTTTTACCGCCACGACGGGCTCCTGTAAATGCACCTTCTGTATAGCCAAACAATTCGCTCTCCAGTAACGATTCCGGGATGGATGCGCAATTGACCCGAACAAACTGTTTGTATTTCCGGGTACTGGCATTGTGAATCGCGTGAGCAAACAGCTCTTTTCCGGTACCCGACTCCCCACGGAGAAGGATGGTGGCCCGGGTGCGAGCCCCTTGACGCGCTTCCCTCAATGCGGTTTTCATGGCGTCGCTTCTGACGATAATGTCATCGAAGGTGTATTTGGCCTCCAATTTGCGAATGATGCTCCGGGCTCGTTCCAACTCCCGGTACAGCTCCTTGATCTCTGACATATCTTGAATGATGGCGACACTCCCTTTCAGCTCGCCATCGACGGTGATCGGTGCCGCATTCACCACCACATCTTTCCGGGCCGGACCCACCTTCATCGGCACCCCTCGCACCGCCTCGCCGGTTTTCAGCACCTTCATATGCATGCTTTCCCCTTCTGAGATGTCGGTCTCCGCCGGTTTTCCGATTACATCGGCCGGAGTGAGACCCGTCAGGCGCGTGTAAGCCGGGTTGATCAAGACGCCTCGCCCCTCCGTATCCACTACGGAAATCGCGTCATCGGAAGAATCGATAATAGCGGAAAGCTGACTTTTCATACTCTTTAAATCCGTCACTTGCCGAGCAAGAGCGGTCACTTCTGTAATATCCCGGAAAACGGATACAGCTCCGATCACGTTTCCGCTGCGGTCGGTCACCGGTTTTCGATTGGCGACCACCTGATTTCCCTCGGCCAGTGTCAAGGAACGATTGAGATCGGGACGTCCCGTTTTTAACACCTGATCCAAACCCGCATGGGGTAACACTTGTTCCAGGAGCTCCCCCATCACCCGTTCCCCATTGACACCGCTCAATCGTTCCGCCGCCCGATTGAATAATGTGATCCGTCCCTCTCGATTCACGGCGATCATCCCATCATGGGTGGAATTGACGATGGCATCCAACTCCCGCTGCCGAAGCCGCCACGCCTCAAACCATTGTTCTTTCTCGTCGATCAACTGCATGATCAAATTGGCCACTTCTCCGGAAACCACCAGTGTCCCTCTTTCTTTAATCTCACAGAGGTGCCGATACACTTTTGAGTTTCCGGTCACTTCTAAAATCACATCGGGCCGCTCCCTTAAAAAGGGACGGACCGTTATCCCTGTAGGGATATCATGGCGGGCTGCTTCCCGGACCGCAGGTGCTTCCCTGTTAACATCGACCACGCCGATCACCTTTACGCGATCCATTTGCAGTAGGGTTTTCAACAGGGCAGTACCACCCTTTCCCCCTCCCACAATCAGAAACCTCTTCATAGCTGCCCCCCTCCGTTTCCAATCTACAGTTTTATTCTAACATAAGGGCAGGGCATGGTATCTTTCAGGGTTTTGCGGTACCATGGAAAACAGACAAGGGGGTGGGGGTTGTGATCTATCAACGGCTCTTAGCCATTCTGCTGTTGTGCATCCCAGGTGCCGCTGGAATTTACGGATGGAAACTGATGAAAAACGCCATTTTTGACACATTGGCAGGCGAAAGCTTCAACTGGCTGGTCTTCGTCGGCGGGTTGATCCTGTTTTGTGGCGGCCTGTTTTTCCTGGGTGGGTTTCTCTTTTATCGGGACGCCAAGAACAATGATGTTCAGCCGATGCTCCTTCCCAAAAAGAGAAAGCAACAGGTGAAAGCCTCCGGAAAAGGAACCCGGTAATATAAACAAGAAAAACGGTTTCCCTCTGATGGGAAACCGTTTTTCTACAGGCTGTCGAGAAAGTCTCGACAGCCTATTTTTTTGCCGAATCCTTTTCACTGCTTCCCACCGTTTATTAGGTTGAAGAAGAATGGGAGGGATGGGTGTGTTACGTTCCAATAAAGAGAAACAACATGAGCTGGAGTTTGTCTGTATTGAAGAATTAGTTCCGGAAGATCACTTGCTCCGCAAAGTGGACAAGCATATCGACTTTTCTTTTATCACGGACAAGGTGCGGCCTTTGTATTGTGAGAACAATGGAAGGCCCTCCATTGATCCGGTCGTTCTCTTTAAAATGATGTTTATCGGGTATTTGTTCGGGATTCGTTCTGAACGTCA
>NZ_FMZA01000033.1 GCF_900102685.1 Melghirimyces thermohalophilus | reverse complement strand
AACGGACGAGCGTGGAACGATGTAACGGTCGATTAAAAGAAAACCTCACGACGAACGATCTTCATGTTTGCGGGATTTCGAAGGGAACCACCCACGTGTACCTGAATGCCATCGTTTTATTAGCGACCGCGCTGGCTGTTAAGAAAACCCAGGCTTCCAAAGAAGTAGCTTAAAAAGAGAATCTCCAAAATTCTGCCCGTATGCCCATATCACTTTAGTAGTTTGCGAAAGTGAAAGACTGGTTTCCCTGAGTGTTATTCTGGTTTATTGAACCAGAAAGCCATTTTGCAAAAGGCTCTCGTTAATATGATCCTTGTTCTCATGAAAAGAATCTGACAAAGTTTCCTTAATACTATCTTTTCGTTTGACGTTATAATCCTTCAACTTCTTAAACCTCTCATCCGTTAGTTTATCCAATTCACTCTGGGCGTCTATCTTACCTTCAAGGTATGACTCTAAATCTTCCACACGATCCTGTTCTTGATCATACAAGTCGTCCATAGTAAAGAAGTTATCCATCACCTTGTCATGTTTATCATGCAATTGCTCTTGATTGTCATCATGACTATCCAAAAGCCATTGCTGCCATTCTTCTTGGAGTTTTAACCTTTCTTTTCTCAGTTGGTATTTCAGGTCATTCGCAGAATCAACTGTTTTATAAGATCCACCACCGGCTTGGGCAGCTTTTTTCAACGCTTGCTGTCCGGCATTATCAACATCAAAACCAATAATATTGACTACAGCACTCACATCGGACTGATTCAATTCTTTGGCCTCTTTTACCGGATCCCCATCACATGTCTCGATACCATCACTAACAATGTAAACGAGGTTTTTAGATTGACCGTCTCCCGCTGCTTTTTCTAAATGGTCTTTGGCTAATTCAATCGAAGCTGCCAAAGGAGTCCAACCCGTCGGCTGGAACTTGTTGAGAGCATCCTGAAATGTTGATGAATCATACTTTCCCATAGGATAAACAACTTCTTTACTGGCACAAGAGATTTTTTTATCACTTTCGCTGTTACTCCCCTTGTGACCATAGACCAGCAAATTTATATTTGTTCCTTCGGGTAGCTGGGAAGCAAAATCTTTAACTGCTTCCTTGGCTAAGTCCATTTTGACTCCACCATCGACGCGTCCTGCCATACTCCCGCTAGAATCAACTTATATGGATACATTTAACTCTTTTGCCTGTTTTCCTTCAGGTGTATCCCTCTCTCCTGGCTTCTTTCGAGATAACTGAATGTTTGGATCGATGGAATCATATGTTTTCACATGCGGCTGGTAATCCTCTGCCACTAATTGAACCATTCGACTATATGCTTCTTCAGCAGATATATCTTTTGGCCATTCATCCAATAGCTTTTTTATCTTTTCTTCGTTATATTTCTCTCCCGCAAACTTACCCGGCCCTTCTTTTAGTATTCCTTCAATGTCTTTGGCAGCCTGGGGTACATCCTCTTTGTTGTCTGTATTCGCTTGAGATTCGGAAGAAGATTCTTGGCTACTGCAAGCAGCTAGCAACACGAACGAACAGACCATAAACAATGAAATGAATGCTTTGGAATGGTGTATTTTCAAGATAAGTCCCCCTTAACATCTAGTTATAGTCTTATACCAGATATCATGTAATTTCTTTTTTATCCCTTACTGCGAATATATCTCCTGTAAAACACTTGGGTTTTCCTCAAGGTTCGCTGGGGCATTCAACACTTTCTTCGGAATTTGATGTTGTCTGATCAACCGGTCCACCTTCAATAATTCATGATCGTCCGTTATAGCATGGTACCAAATTTCTTCAGTGCTCCCATCTTGATAATGGAGATTGTAATAGGTTAAATCGTCTCCTCTATTATTGTATTGAAAATCCAATGTCACTCTTTCTACTTGATCAAAGGGCTTATGATCCGAACCCAACTGAAAAAAACCAGAACGGATGATCTCATCATGAGTCACAACCAGGTAACTGTTTAGTGATAGAGCTGTTACAATCAGAAAAATGGGTTGAAAAATGAGATGTTTTCGTTTTAAAGATTCCAACTTCGGTCGATTTTTCTCCCATAAATGCCGAATTGTCGAATAAGCCAGCATAACCCATAAAAAACTCATGATAAAAAACAACACCTCACCGAGTCGAGTTGTGCTCACTACCAATACATCTTCTCCACTTAGCCACCACTTCTGTATCTCCCAATAGGCAATGACTAGATACCGCCATACCGTAAAGCCCACCAATAAGATTATGATTTTTATACAAGCTCGTACTATTAGCCACAACAATTTCTTAGCGTCCTCCAATGTAGCTAAATTAAGTTATTCGTCTATTATCCTACCCTTAAATTTTTGATTCCACCAAATCGATAAGAAGCCCCGACTGATCATCGAGGCTTCAAATCCTAACGAAATATCCCAAAATCGATCTCAGTTATAAATCGCCTCTAACTTATATCAAAATCGGCTTCTCGGTTATCTACACCCTTTTAAAAGGAGGAATGATATACATCCTCATAGTCAAACATGAGACCCGACCATTCTAAAAAGTAGTTACTAAAGGTAAAGATAAACAAGGGGTAAATGAGACTGCTAACAAACATTTGAACCAAAGCCACCAAGAAAAAAGAATTGGTCAACAGCAAACTACCAAACAGAATTCCCATTTCCAAAAGTCCCTGCACGACACCAAACACCAAGAGAATTCCGGCGATAGCGAAAAAGTGATCCCGACCCATCTGAAAAGCACGCTTCAGCCCGAACCAACCTTTCTCTTTCTCGATGACAACGACATAAGGAAAACTAAAAAACAAGATGGAAACGACCATCCCCGGAACAATAAACAGTAACGTTCCAAGTCCAATCATAAATACATACACCAAACTCAAAAGATAGACATTCCATCCATTCTCCATAAAAGTTCCAATGGGACCTTTGACAGTTATTGTTTGGGATGTTTTTTCCTGAAGAACCATTTGAATAAATGGAATTTGAATCAAGGAAATCATTACGAGATTGATCAGGGTGCCAAATACAAATCCAATCGGAGTGAGGTTCACCACTTCAAAATATCGAACAAAGTAGTTGGCTATATATAACGTAAGGATTTGGATTGGAATGGTGACTATCATCGATACGAGAACAATTTTAAGAAACCATGCCTTATATAAGCTCCATGCATCTCTCAATGGTTGCATCCAAGATCCCCTCTTATCACTTCGGATTGATGGTTTTGGAAATAATGCTTTTTATTACTCTTTCATCATCAGGATCAGATTTTCCGGAAATTCTCTTTTTGACAATTTCCTTATCCCTTAGTTCTTCATAGGAAAGCTTATCTCGTGAAAGCATTCGTTGGTAGTGGGTTTTTAGCTCCAAGTAGGCCAACCAGGATCTAATTTTATAAAAGGAGAGTTCTTTTCGGATTAGCTTTAGAGCTTTTTTCCTTGTTTCATAGGTTTCTAATTGCACGTTGTTCTGTTCATAGACACATTTCAACAGCTGTGTTTGTAATTCTTCAAGTAACACTCTGTCTTGAGTGGTTACTTTTTTATTTACCGCAGCATTTATGTGATTAGTCCCTCTCTCAACTACATTTTGAAGTTCTCTTTGTTGTTCAATGACTGTTTTGGCCATTTTTTTCAACGAATGCAAAAGATTATTAAGTTGATGTGATTCACTCTTAGCTAAACTGGATTCAAGTTTATTCAATAAAGATAGTACACGTGAATAGACCTTAACAGTGTTTGATTCCGCCCAATCTTTCCCATGATTTTCAAACGCATGACTAACCGCAACAAAAAATGCAGCCATTTTAATCACCGGCTTAGCTTCCTCTAGATTCGGAATTTTGCCGTCACGCCTAATAATTAAATAGCGATCGGACTTTTTATAATGTACGTAATAATATGCAACATCATTCAACTCAATGAGCAAGGGGAGAATACTATAATCATCGGAGTCAGAGCACCTCTTAAGTTTAATAGTGTTAACAATATTTTGTGGAATAAACTCCTTTGCAGACACAACTAATCTCTCCTTTAAGGGTTTTTCAGTCTTTAGTATTAAAACCACCCCGTCACTTTGTCCCACGCTTTTTTGGCTGTATCCTTCGCGTTGGAAACCGCTTTCTTTGTGCTATCCCACGCTTTCTTGGCTGATCCAGCTGGGTCCGTAAACATCTTTTTCAAGGTTTCTTTGTGTTCCATACCTTTTCCTAATAGAAATAATCCAGCACCAACTCCTGCCATAGCAGCCGCTGCCGGGGGACAGGCTCCGGCAACCACGGGGGCAAAACTTAACAACGCATCACCGACACTTGCAGTTCCTTCCCACCCTTTACCCTTTGCGAAATTATCAATGGCTTCATATGTAGCAAAACCCGTGGCGCCGACGGCTAGCGCAGGATTTGCTTTGGAAAGGATTTTGCTACCCATCCCTGTTTTAGTAGCCGCATTTGCTGCTTCTTGGGCCAATTCAGCTCCTTCTTTGGCCATCTTACCAGTTTGTCGGATATTCTTGAAATCTCTATAATAGTCCCTAGCTTCATTCAATTTGTCATAACCCGACCACATATCAAAAGCAGCCTGGACGGGAGAACCGTTAGGTAAAAACATTCCTAAACCGTCTCGTAGTGCCGTTTTGGATGTATCCCAGGCGTACTTCCGATCCATTCGGTTGAAGGTATCCTGTAAAGCCGACGGGTCTCTGTAATTTCTCGGGGGTAGTTTCCCTTCTAATTTGTCTCTAAGGGCCTTATTGTAACCATCAATTATTTTTTTGTTATCAACACTCCAATTCCCAAGGTTTTTTGATAAATCATAAGCTAGTTTATTTGCCTTGAACCAACTGAAACTCCATGAATCTTCTTCTTTTGATTGATTATCGTCTTTAGTATCCTTGGGCGTTTGACTTTGGGTGGGGGTTTCCATCTCCGTCGGTGTGTCAGCTTTCGTTGGCGTATCAGCCTCCGTCGGTGTATCAGCTTCCGTCGGCGTGTCCACTATCCAATCTGCATAAGCCACCGATGTATATGGTGCAACCAGCATCAAAGCAATTACCACAAGCCCGGCTATTGCAAATTTCCGCCGGAGACGTGCACTCAAATTTAACCACCTCTATCTATTTATGTAATTGTCAAAGTTCGCATGGTCCACTCAGGACCCAAAAATAAGAACTCTTGTAAGACCCCTTACTCTTTAATAATTAACACCTCATTGTAGGGGCCTTCTTTTGATTTTTTGTCAGTTAAAAAAAGCAATTGATAGGGCCCTACCGCGAAAGACATTTCCGGTTGTTTGTTAAGGGTTCTTTCCTGCTCTGGTCGACCGAGTAGTTGGATGATTTCGTTCCGTTTTTTTGAGATAGGGAATACCATAGAATTTAATTGGGAAGTGTCTTTCATCTTGATAAATTGGAGCCTACCCCCTTCATACTTCAACTCCAGGGATCCTCTCTGATCTTTTTGCTCCTGGGGTTCCCCTAATTTCTGATGAACCTTTTTTTCCGTATCCCCTAATTGAACAGAAACTCCACGGATCTCTCCTTTTTTCAACCCTTCCACCGTTGGACGATCCAGCGTAAAATGAAGACCCACATCCGGTGTTTTCGGGTTGGGTTGTTGATCCCGGTCTTGTTGAGATTCTTCCGAACTGCAACCTGATATCAGTAAAGCGCCGATCAGCAATAGAAATAAGAGCCACTTGTTTGCGTTCATCAAGTTCAGCCACCCTCCTTTATTCACGGTGATGGAAAAAGCCAGTATCTTTCGGGATACTGACTTTTTGGCTTTATTCGATGTACGGTCTGGGATCGACCGGGCTTCCATTTACCTTGACCTCGAAATGAAGATGAGGGCCGCTGGAATTTCCGTTATTGCCGACACCGCCGATCTTTTGGCCTCTTTTTACCCGCTCACCGGTAAAAACAGTCGGCTGCCAAGGATACATGTGAGCGTATAAGGTTTTAATCCCGCCGCCGTGATCGATAACAATATAAGTTCCATAACTGTCATCACCTAAATGAACCACTTTTTCTACGTATCCATCTTCCGCCGCATACACATCCGTTCCAATATCTCCGGGGAAATCCTGACCAGTGTGCCCATCATAACAATGGATATCGCAACCGTAGGCGAGATTGACAGGACGAGCAAACTTCCCCCCGCTCATGGGGCCGGTATGACCTTGAGCAAACTCCAATACAGGAGCCTTGGATGAATTTTCGTAGGTATAGGGTTCCGTGGTCATAAACAGAATGGGTACCTGAGTTTTTGCTTTGGCAAAGGCCTCGCCGTCTTTGATCTCCACCTCAAAATCATCCAGGACATACTGGGTGGAATCGCCGAAAGATTCCTTCCCCAGTTTCTCCGCTTTTTCCACATTCCCAGTTGTTGCGGCCACCTTCACTGCATCACGCAGAGCGGCCTGAGTATCCATCACCGCCATCCCCGTAATGACAAACTGCCATACCACCATGCATAGAACAAAAAACAGAGGAAGAATAATGACAAATTCAATGGTGGAAGCACCTTTTCGGCGCCTATGACTAAATTTCCGTATCATAGTTATCCACTTTTTCACCGCGAGCCCTCCGATTCGCAGAGTTGGAACCGCTGTATCACCGGATCAGAGGTGTTTTTTGCAATCCACTGTACGTAACTGAGGTAGATGGAAGAAAGAGGAGGTCAATTTCTGTTTTTGCCTCCACTATGATCTGATCATTCTTTTCTTTCAGCTCAAAGGATTTCAGCCGATAGTAACCGGTAGGTTCAAAATCCTCCCGGCCCTTTTTTTCCATCTCTTCCAACTCACCTGATGATGCCGCCAATCGTGACCAGTTGCTCAGCAGCGTTTCCGTCTCGAGAATCGCCATCCCCGCCACTACAAACTGCCAGACAACCAGACACATGAGAATCACCAAGGGAAGAACAGAAATAAACTCCACGGTTGCAGAACCTTTTCGACTCATTCGGCTCCAACCGCATATGTTCTTTGCCATGACATCACGCTCCGACAAAATGACCTCTAAAATCAATACTCTATCTGAATCGCCTTCTCCGGTAACCATTTCAGATAATAGCGGGTCGGCCCGGTTCCATTTCCTTTGATGTAGGTGTTTTTAAATTCCTCCTGAAACATCATCGGACGAAAGTCGGTCCGGGCTTGTACCATCACCCGCCCATTGACGGGAAAGACAATCACTCCATGCTCATTCCCACCGTTTCGCACCACATAATCACGAACGGTTTCCGTTAATTCCTCTTCGTGCTTGGATACCACCCACTGTACAAACTTCTCCCGGGCGACCTCATTGATCCAAACTCCGGCAAAAGGATCTTCCACACTAGGCTGATCCTGCTTTTGGTCATTTTCGTTGCCAATGTTGTCTTTTTCCTGAACCTTTAAGGCCAGTTCGTATTGAAACCATTCATCCAACTTTTTAGTGGCCGCTACACTCCCCGCATCAGCCGCCACCTGCGAGTTGGAATGGGCCATCCATACAATCACCAAAGACGCAAGAAACATCAACACAATCGCAAATACCGGCAAACCCGCAACCCACATCATCGTCACGTTGCCACGCCTTTTACGGGTAAGTTCCACCAAATTATGCATTTTATCTCCCCCTGCACTCTTTTCCCGAGAACAGGTTTTACCTGATAGAATAATTGTTGATATACCAATCTTCCCGTTCCTCTAACCCACCGATCCAATCCAAGTAGTAATAGGAAATAATAAACGTGAACCAAGGAACAAACATCATGTTCAACAGCATGTGCAGTAACATGGCAGGCCAAGCCAAGGTGGTAATCTGTATCAATCCAAATAGAGCGATAAACTGGATCATAAACTCAATGCATAAAAAGATAAACAACCAAGCCAACAGAACGAAAAAATGCTTTTTCCCAAAGGAGATCGCCCTTTTTATCCCTTTAAACCACTTTCGGTCTTCCATTACAGCTGCATAAGGAAATGCGTAAAGAAAAACAAACACAAGGACACCAGGGATTAAAAACAACAGCGACCCGATTACGACACCCGTTGCATATAGAATCCCCATTACATAAATACAAAACAGATAATAGGCCGTAGTCCCCAAAGCCGCCCTTACATTTACGGCCCCCTCCTCCTCATAATCTACCACCACCTTGATAAAAGGGAGCTGAACCATTGAAGCCGCGATTAACGCAAAAAAGCCAGTCATCAACGTACTAAAGAAAGGGGGTAACAACCATGCGGAATAGACATTATCGATGGTATTGACCAAAACAAAATGGATGAACTGAATGGGAAATACAACCGCCAGACTCACAAGTAGTATTTTTTTAAAATGTTCCTTATAAAACAAGGTGGCTTGCTTGAAGTGATTCATTCCGTAGTCTTCTCCTCATCCACAGGATTTCTCATCTTACCCATAATTTCGGTTTGATATATCTTTTCAGCCTCCTGTTTTTCTTTTTCTTTTACTTTGCTGACTCCTTTTATATGCATCTCCTTTTCCGATTCATTTAACTTATCAAATCTGTGCATTTTTTTATGTTGCCATTTTAATAGATAGTATTTCACCCTATCTCCTATTTTCCAGAAGGGTATTTTGGAGCCGAGATAAGCCAATACCTTTTTACGATCCTCATAAGTGTCTACCTGGATACGATTTTGTTCAAAAGCACATTCAACGATTTTATCCTTATAAAAAATTATCTTCTCACAGAGACTAGAATCGACTTGTTGATAGTCAAAAGCTTGATTATTGTATTTAAGTGCGAGATGCATCGCTTCTTTTATTTCTTGATATTTATTTAAATAGACATCGGCTGTATTATAAAACATCCGATATGATTCATTTATCTCTTCCGAAGGGTTGCAATCAAAATCGATGTAGTTTTCTAAATCGCTTAAGATACGCTTTACCTTCCTCATCCAACGATAACCTGGGTGATGGTATATTTTTTTACATGTAGTTTGTATATTTCTGCTTGCTGTATCCGTATAGATTCCTATACGAATGATCGGGTCAATACTTGTTACAGGCGGAACAAATCCGTCTTCACGTACTATCAAATTATACCCGGTTGGCATATACGCAATAAAATAAAACCGATTACCTTCATATTCAATCAAGCACCCAAAAACATCAAATTTCTCTTTTCCTTTTCTATATAACTCCACCTGTTTTTTTACGACCTCAGGCAACTCTATTTTTGGCATTATACCTCTCCTTTTAACTAAACCAACCCGTAACCTTGTCAATAACTTTTTCGCCAGCTTTTTTTATCCCCTTCCATCCTCCATTTTGCTTCCAGGCACTGACTCCCCAACAAACTGCACCCGCTACTGCCATTCCCGCTGCAGCCGGTGGACAAGCAGCTGCTGCTAATGGTGCTGCAGCTAGTAAACCGTCACCAACGCTACCCAAAGCTTTCCAACCATGTTGTGAATCCCCTGTCGCAGCCCAATTGTATAAGTTTTGTCCGAGTTCAGCAGTAGCTACCCCTATACCAACATAACCTAACGATTTGGTTAAAGGGCTAAATTTCATTGCTTCAGGAAAAATTCTTGCTGATTGACCCGCAAATCCACCACTAGTTCCTACAACATCCCGAAAGGTTTTCCCTAGCTCCCCATATTTAATATAAGATTTCGTATCGTATACATGTTCGCCCAATTGCCATGCGTCCAAAGCAATTTTTTCCGCTGTTCCATCTTTTGCTCCAATAGCTAACCCGTTTCTTAACAGACCTTGAGCCAATTTACCTCCCTGAAGGGCCATTGTTTTTCCACTGGGCGCATGATGCGGGCCTGCCTCAAGGGTTATTCTTTCTCGTTCCCACTCATCAGCCAGTTTAACCACCCCAACATTTAAGTCGTGGATGGTCCATTTTAGTATTTTGTATGCCGGATGATCTTGCCATCCCGAACCCGGTTCGTCTTCTTTTTTATCACCCTGCTCTTCACCCTTAATTTCCTTTGGCGTATCCGCATCCTTGGGAGTATCCGCACTCGTAGGCGTGTCTGCACTGTTGGGTGTATCTACTGTCCATTCCGCATGGGCCACGGGGACAAATGGTAAAAAAAGCGACACCGCGATCACGATAAGGGCAAGGACCGCGATGCGCCGCTGAAGATGATTGTTCATCCCTTCACCTTCTCTATTCTTTCTTAATCATATTGATTTAATTTTTTATCTTTCATTTCCTCAATTTTATCTTTCATTTCCAATGCGTTCGACATCAAAGAGTCTTTTAGTGATTCATAGCGCTCTTTTTTATATGTTTCCAACTTATCATTTCGCTCACCGATTCGATCACTTAGATCGTCCACCTTACCTGATTCGATGCTTAGCTCTTCCCTCATATAATCACAAACATTGTACATACGTTCTTCTTCGTTGTTTATTTTCTTCCCAAATCGATTGTAAATAATATTTCTTAATTCACCCAATCTTGTATATTGCTTTTTATTTATCCCCAACCAACTAAATGTCCCCCAATCCGCCCATTCTAGCCACATCTCGGTCTGCAGATCATCAAAGTAATCCCTTAACTCCTCTTCGGACTGGACGGTCTCATATTTGCCACCACCAGCTTCGGCTACATTCTTCAAGGACTGCTGTCCCTCATTATCCACATCAAATCCGATGATATTGACCATAGCCTGAATGTTGGACTGGTTCAATTTCTTGGCCATCTTTTCGGGGTTGCCGCCACAGGTTTCAATCCCGTCGCTAACCACATAGATCAGGTTTTCCGCTTTGTCAGCACCTTTTAGATCCTGATACGCTTCCTCCATTCCCTTGGCGATGGGGGTCCAGCCAGTGGGTTTAAACTGGTCTAAAGCTTGGTTGAACTTTTTTTCGGAGTAGGCGGAACGCGGATAAACTTCCTCGGTACTGGCACAGGACTTGGCCTTGTCTTTTTCCTGGTTGCTCCCTTGATGTCCGTAGACCCTTAAGGAGACCTGGGCATGGCTGGGCAGGGAGCTGGCAAAGCGTTTGATAGCAGCCTTAGCCAGATCCATTTTCACTCCGCCATCCACGGTGCCGGCCATGCTTCCGCTGGCATCCAGCAGAATGGTGACATTG
>NZ_FMZA01000023.1 GCF_900102685.1 Melghirimyces thermohalophilus | reverse complement strand
CGTGTGGGAAAAACATAAGGAAAAAGTGCGAGCCCATCGCCTTTCCTCTACGGGAAAATACCTGTACAAAAAACGGAAAGAGACGATCGAGCGAAGCTTTGCAGACGCGAAAGAGCTGCACGGGCTTCGCTACTGCCGGTTGAGGGGAAGGGAAAAGGTCCAAGAGCAAGCGCTGATGACGGCCGCAGCGCAAAACATCAAGAAGATTGCCAACCACCTAACCAAAGCCGGTTAGGTGGTTGGGAGGCCTTTTTGATCCAGGTTTTGATACGTCGATGAGCTGGTTTTGTCCATAAAAAAAGAGTGTGGAGAAAGCAGTGAAGGGCTTTCTCCACACTCTGAGCCGGTATATAATACCGGCTGTTTTTTATTGGTTTTCCATTGATCCGTCTTCCCCTGCGGAGTGACCTCGCTTCTTCGCTGCTCTCCGTTCGTTTAAGAGGATATATTTCCGCTCCTCTTCCTGATCCCCTCTGCCGGGGATGGGCGACTCCGGTTGGGAGGGGCTTTTTCCGACGTTTCGGAGGGGATCCATGGCCTTCATCGGATCAAAAACATCAGCTCCTTCCCCCCTCCACTGACGGAGTTTGGGAAACAGCATCCAGATGGCTGCACCAGCGACCAACAGCCCGAACAACAAGGTCCAGCCGGATCGTTTATTCATGTTGAACCCCCTAAAGGTGATTTCAATAGGAGGTTTCCCCACTTCCTGCAGGACATACGCTTTTTGCATATAAAACCGGTCCGATGACCCGATCCCTTACCGGGTCGGACCGGTAAACTTTTATTTCGCCTCGTTAATCGCCTGGATCAGAGTCTCTTCCACATCTTCTGCCAATGGTTTCAGCTGGTCATCCTCGGTCAAAGCCAGTTGCGTGGTCGGACGGAGCAGACCGATATCGGTTTTCAGGGTCTCCTGATTGCGATACACCACAATCTTACAGGGAAGGAAGAAGCCGCCCCGCTGATTGCGGGTCAGCACCTTTTTGGCTACATCGGGGTTAAAAACCTCCAGCACGCGAAAGTCCTGTTCCAAGGCGATTCCTTTCTCCATCAGTTTGGTGGGAATATCCAGTTTCCACAAAACGCCGAAGCTGTGGTTGGAAAGGGTGTGTTCCAGCGCTTGAATCGCTTCGTCCACGGTTTTATTCGTTTCCACCGTATAATCGAACATATGAAAAACCCCTTTCTGATTCTTCACACACAAGTTATTTTACACCAAACTGCAGTTGTACTTGAAAAGGTTGCTCTGGAAAAGGCGCCTTGTACCCGGATTACCAGCCTTGACAACATTGGAGGGAGCAGGGCCCGGTGGAGAAGCGGTTATGAGTTGGACGCTTTGGTAACTTGTTCCGACAGTTTCCGGTAGACCTCTTCCATCCGTTGACGATCCCTCTCCAGAATCGGCTTCAAAAATTGGCCTGTATGCGAGGAATTCACCTCAGCCACTTCTTCCGGTGTCCCGGTAGCTACAATGGTACCCCCTCCGGTACCCCCTTCGGGGCCGAGATCGATCAGATAGTCGGCCGTTTTGATCACATCCAGATTATGCTCGATCACCAAGACGGAATCCCCGTTCTCCACCAGACGTTGTAACACCTGCAGCAGACGGGAAATATCATCCACATGGAGTCCGGTCGTCGGTTCATCCAGGATGTAAAGTGTGCGCCCGCGGGAGCGTTTGTACAGCTCCGACGCCAGTTTTACCCGCTGCGCTTCGCCGCCGGACAAGGTGGTGGCCGGCTGTCCCAACTTCACATAACCGAGGCCCACATCGTAGAGGGTCTGCAGTTTGCGTCTGATCCGGGGAATATTTTTAAAGAACTCCAGCGCTTCTTCCACCCGCATGTCCAGGACATCGGAGATGTTTTTCCCTTTGTACTTCACCTCCAGGGTGTCCCGGTTGTATCTTTTTCCCTTACATTCCTCACAGGGAACATAAACATCGGGAAGAAAATGCATCTCAATTTTGATGATCCCATCACCGCGGCAAGCTTCGCAGCGACCGCCTTTCACGTTGAAGCTGAACCGTCCTTTTTTATACCCTCTCACCTTGGCTTCCTGGGTGGAAGCAAACACATCCCGAACATCGTCAAAAACGCTGGTGTAAGTGGCCGGGTTCGAACGAGGGGTTCGACCGATCGGGGATTGATCGATATTGATCACTTTATCCAAATGCTCGAGACCTTTGATCGCACGGTAACGGCCAGGCACCCATTTGGATCGATTCAACTCCCGGGCCAACGCTTTCAATAGGATTTCGTTAACCAGAGTGCTTTTGCCGGAACCGGACACTCCGGTGACGCAGGTAAAGACCCCTAGGGGGACTTTGACGTCGACATCCTTCAGATTGTTCTCCCGGGCGCCCTTGATTTCCACCCACTTGCCGTTAGGCTGGCGCCGCTCCTCCGGCAAGGGGATAAATTTCTTCCCGGAGAGATACTGGCCGGTCAGGGAGTGATCCATCTTCATCACTTGTTCCGGCGTCCCGGAGGCGACGATCTGTCCACCGTGAGCCCCGGCACCAGGCCCCACATCGACAATCCAGTCGGAGGCTAACATGGTATCTTCGTCATGCTCCACCACAATCAGTGTATTGCCCAGATCTCGCATCTGTTCCAGGGTCTGGATCAGTCGGTTATTATCCCGCTGGTGCAAACCGATGCTGGGTTCGTCCAAAATGTAGAGAACCCCCATCAACTTGGAACCGATCTGGGTGGCTAACCGGATCCGCTGGGCTTCCCCACCGGAAAGGCTCCCGGCGGACCGGTCTAAGGTGAGATAGTCGAGACCCACGTTTACCAAAAACCCTAAGCGGCTGTCGATCTCCTTGAGGATCTGCCGGCCGATGGTCATCTCTTTTTCGGTCAAGGCCAAACCGTTGACAAAATCCCTGGCCTCCCTGATGGACAGAGATGTGACATAAGCGATATTTTTCCCACCAACCAACACACTGAGGCTCCCTTCCCGCAGTCGGGCGCCCTGACAGGTGGGACAGGCGATATGGCTCATGTAGTTTTCAATCTGTTCACGAATGGCGTCGGAACCGGAGTCGCGATAACGCCGCTCCAGGTTTTTCAACACCCCTTCAAAGCGGATGGATAAGCGCTTCACCCGGCCGAAATCCGATTCGTAACGGAAGGGGATCCGCTCCCCGGTTCCCTCCAACAGTTTTTTCAGATCCCGTTTGGGAAGCTTTTTCACCGGCACATCCATATCGATTCCGTAGTGACGGCAGGCGGATTCCAGCAAGGCGGGGTAGTAATTGCTCGACTTGCCCACCCAGGGCTCGATCGCCCCTTCCCGTAAGGTCTTATTTTTATCAGGGATCACCAGGTCCGGATTCACTTCCATCCGGCTGCCGAGACCATCGCAGTTGGGGCAGGCGCCGAAGGGACTGTTGAAGGAGAACATACGAGGGGAGAGCTCCTCAATACTAAATCCACACATCGGGCAAGAAAAATTTTGGTTGAACCGAATCTCTTCCCCGTCGATCACATCGACCAACACCTTGCCATCCGTCAGTTGCAATGCTGTTTCCAGGGAATCGGTCAAGCGGGTCTCGATACCCGGTTTGACCACAATCCGATCCACCACCACTTCGATGGTGTGTTTTTTGTTTTTTTCCAGCTCAATCTCCTCAGATAAATCACGAATCTCCCCGTCCACTCGCACCCGGACATAGCCCTGTTTGCCGATTTCGCTCAACAGTTTGACATGCTCCCCTTTTCTTTCCTCCACTATGGGAGCCATGATTTGGATCCGGCTCCGTTCTGGCAGTTCCAGAATGCGATCCGCCATCTGCTGTACAGTCTGGGAGGTAATCTCGATACCGTGTTCGGGGCAATGAGGGCGACCCACCCGAGCAAAGAGAAGCCGCAGATAGTCGTATATTTCCGTCACCGTTCCCACCGTCGATCGGGGGTTGCGGCTAGTGGTTTTCTGATCGATGGAGATGGCAGGGGACAGCCCTTCAATCGAATCGACATCCGGCTTGTCCATCTGCCCCAAAAATTGCCGGGCATAGGCGGAGAGCGACTCCACATACCGACGCTGTCCCTCAGCATAGATCGTATCGAAGGCGAGGGAAGACTTCCCTGAACCGGACAAGCCCGTCAACACAACGAGTTGGTTCCGGGGAATCTCCACATCAATCTCTTTCAGGTTGTGGACGCGAGCTCCGCGTATAACAATGTTTTCTTGTGACACGGCTTATCCTCCCTCGGCTTTCAGTTCGATGATCAGATCCCGCAGCTCTGCAGCACGTTCAAACTGCAAGTCTTTGGCCGCCTGCTTCATCTCTTTCTCCATTCGTTCGATGACTTGTTGCCGTTCTTCCCGTCCCATTTTCTCCATATCGGGTATAGCCTGATACGTTTCCGTTTCCTCTGCCGCCTTGGTCGCCTCGATGACATCGCGAACCTCTTTGCGGATGGTTTGCGGCGTAATTCCGTATTTCTCGTTATGGGCGAGCTGGATCTGGCGGCGACGCTCGGTCTCATCGATCGCCTGGCGCATGGAGTCCGTTATCGTATCAGCATACATGATCACTTCGCCGTTGGCATTCCGCGCCGCCCGACCGATCGTCTGGATCAGGGAACGCTCCGCACGCAGGAACCCTTCCTTATCCGCATCCAGAATAGCCACCAAGGAGACCTCCGGCAAGTCGAGTCCCTCCCGCAGCAGGTTGATCCCGACCAGCACATCGAACTCACCCAGGCGGAGGCTGCGCAGGATCTGCATCCGCTCAATGGTCTTGATGTCGGAGTGGAGGTACCGCACCTTGATCCCCGCCTCTTTTAGGTAATCAGTCAGATCCTCCGCCATCTTCTTAGTCAGGGTGGTTACCAGCACCCGTTCATCCCGCTCCACACGCTGGTTCACTTCGCCGATCAGATCGTCGATCTGCCCCTCGATCGGCCGGACATGAATTTGGGGATCGACCAGGCCGGTGGGACGGATGATCTGTTCCACCACCTCCGGCCCTTTTTCCAATTCGTAAGGCCCGGGAGTGGCCGAAACGTAGATGGCTTGGTGCACCCGCTGTTCAAATTCCTCAAACCGGAGGGGCCGGTTATCCAAAGCAGAGGGCAGGCGAAATCCGTGATTCACTAACATCTCTTTGCGGGACCGATCCCCTTTGTACATCCCCCCGATCTGAGGAATGGTGACATGGGACTCATCAATGATGGTCAAGTAATCCTCCGGAAAGTAGTCGAGAAGGGTGTAAGGCGGATCCCCCGCCTGTTTGCCCACCAGGTGGCGGGAGTAGTTCTCAATACCGGAACAGAACCCAACCTCCCGCATCATCTCCATATCATAGCGGGTTCGCTGCTCCAGCCGTTGAGCTTCCAACAGCTTATCCTGGGACTTCAACTCTTCCAATCGTGTCTCCAGTTCCTCCTCAATATCACGAATGGCCCGTTTTAGCACGTCTTTCTGCGTCACATAGTGGGAAGCGGGGAAGATGGCTACGTGTTCCCGGTCACCGATGATCTCCCCGGTCAACACGTCAATCTCCCGGATACGGTCGATCTCATCACCAAAAAACTCCACGCGAACCGCTTGTTCACTCCGGGAGGCCGGGAAGACTTCCAGCACATCACCGCGGACGCGGAAAGTGCCCCGGACAAAGTTCATATCGTTGCGCTCATATTGGATATCGACCAGATCTCGCAAGACAGCGTTCCGGTCCTTTTCCATCCCAACGCGCAGAGAAACCACCTGCTCACGGTAGGCTTCCGGGGAACCTAAACCGTAGATGCAGGAGACACTGGCTACGATAATGACATCCTTGCGTTCAAACAAGGCGCTGGTGGCCGAGTGTCGCAGTTTATCGATTTCATCGTTGATCGATGCATCTTTTTCAATATAGGTATCCGTCTGAGGAACGTAAGCTTCCGGTTGATAATAATCGTAGTAACTGACGAAATACTCGACAGCGTTATGGGGGAAAAACTCTTTCAGTTCCCCACATAATTGGGCAGCCAGCGTTTTATTGGGAGCGATGACTAGAGTCGGCTTACCCACTCGAGCAATGGTATGGGCGATGGAAAAGGTTTTCCCCGTTCCCGTCGCACCCAGCAAGGTTTGATGACGTTTGCCGCTCTGGACGCCTTCGGTCAATTTTTCAATCGCTTTCGGCTGGTCCCCCTGAGGTTCATAATTGGATACCAGGCGAAAAGGGGTTTCTGCCATGGTCAATCACCTCGAATTTGTCATCTGTTCTATTATAGCACAAACGACAACAAATACCGGAACACCCGTTCTTCCTGCTGGAACAGGGCAACCCCACGGACCATTTTCCGTGGGGTTGCTCGTTCCTCCTCTACAGTTGCAGGAAGAGGAGAAAATTATTTTTTCATCTCTTTCTTCAGGGTTTCGATTGCGGCTCGGAGCTGCAGATCGCTTTTTGCGTCGCGCAGTAGGGAGACGAACTCATCCTGCATTTTAAGAGCGGTCTTTTCGTTCACCTTCCCCGTTACCGACAACTTATTGGCTTTCTGGAACGCCTTGACGGCTGTTTCCGTCTTTTTGTCAAAGTAGCCGTCGGTGCGTCCTGGGCGATAACCCAGCCCTTCCAGCACCAGTTGCAGGTTTTTCACCTGTGGGGAAGTCATGTCGCGCTCCAACGCTTGGTCCGGTTGGGGCGGTGTCGCTCGGTAATAGTCCGGCATTTCCACCTTCACATCGGGTTGAACTCCTTTTTTGTGAATCCAGTTGCCTTCAGGGGTCAACCATTTGGCCATGGTCAGTTTCAGATTGCTGCCGTCCTCAAAATCTTTGGCCGTCTGAACCGTTCCTTTGCCAAAGGTGTTTTGCCCCACGACCTTGTATCCCCCGGACTCTTTTAGCGCAGCCGCCAGGATTTCCGAAGCGCTGGCCGAACCTTTATCTGTCAGTACCACAATGGGGTACTCTTTTTTCCCTTCCAATTTGGAGCGATATTCCATCCGCTGCCCCGCTTTGTCTTCGGTCATCATGATCAGCTTTTCATTGGGAACCAGCTGTTCGGCAATCTCCAGCACCGATGGCAATAATCCTCCGGGATTGCCCCTTACATCGATGACCAACCCTTGCATCCCGTCTTTTTCCAATTTCTTCAGAGCCTTGCTGAAGTCAGCGGAGGTATCTTTGGAAAACTGGGAGATCTCAATCCTCCCGATATTACCCTCCATCATATCTGAATGGATGGTCTTGATGGGAATCTCGTCGCGAACCACCGTCACCTTCATCAGGTCGTTCTGACCGGGCCTCAACACGGTCAGTTTCGCTTTGCTGCCCTTAGGCCCCTTGATTTTGGAGACGGCTTCGTTCAGATCCATCCCCTCCAAGCTTTTACCATTTACTTTGAGAATCTGGTCTTCGGGACGCAGACCGGCTTTTTCGGCGGGTGAGCCCTTAAAGGGGGAAACGATTGTCACTTTTCCCTTTTTCATGGTCACTTCCGCACCGATCCCCTGGAAGGAGGATTCCATGGAGGTGTGAAACTGTTTAGCCGTTTTCTTGTCCATATAGGCAGAATACGGGTCCCCCAGTGATTCCACCATTCCGCGGATCGCTCCATCGATCAGTTTTTGATCGCTCACTTCTCCAATATACTGACCTTTGATCAGTCCATAGGCCTCTTTCAGTTTATCCAGGTTCCCCTCCAACCCATCACCGGTTGAAGAAGTGCTTCCCAAAAGCGAAGACCCGGTCACCCTGGATAACAATCCTCCATCCCCCATCGCTGCCGCAGTGGTTAAGCTGCTGAACAGGATAGCGAAGACGACGAGCAAGGCAACGGTACGTCCGCGCATATACATGGAGACACCACCTTTATATACGTCTCACGGCAGCCGGTCAACCAACGCCCCGGTTGTCATGTGCTCCTAGATCCGCTTTGATTGTTATTCATGTATATGACAAGCGGGTAACAGATATTATCAGGTTTACTCTAGCAAACTTTGTTCATCGACACAAGAAACACCCAGCACACCCTTTTCCGGTCCTACAAAAGAAACCCGATGCGTACGCACAGGTCACACATTCGGGTTTGTTTCACCGGCAGTATGGAATCACTGGAGATATTGCTTCGGATCTTGAAGGGTTCCATTTTTTCTCACTTCAAAATGGTTATGGGGACCGGTGGAATATCCGTTGTCCCCGATCTCGGCGATCTGCTGCCCCCGCTCCACATAATCCCCTTTTTGAACCCGGACCGTGTGGGGATACATATGGGCATACAGGGTGGTTAAGCTACTCCCGTGATCGATCATGATGATCCAACCATAACCGGAAGCGGGCCGGCTATCCAGAACGATACCGTCAGCTGCGGCATAGATGGGATCTCCGGCATCCCCTGCCGTATCAATTCCGGTATGCAGCTTATGAACACCTGTCACTGGATGGACGCGGTAACCGTAATCGGATGTGATGCGATGGCTGTCGCCAGGCCAGTGAAAGGGACCTCCGGGATATTGGAAGGTACCGTTTTTCAAGGCGAGAAGATTCATCTCTCGAACCTCCGCCTCTTGGATCTGCTCCTCTTGTCTAATCTCGGCTAACTTCTCCTTATTGTTCTCCTTCAATTTCTGCAGCTTCTCATAGGCGTGTTTCGCCTCTTTCATCTTCTTCGTACGTTGTTGGTTCAAATCGGACAAGCGCTTTTTTTGCTTGAGGATCTGTTGTTTATCCTTCTCTACCTGTTCCACCAAGTGGTGGTCCTCTTTCACCATCAGCCGAAACGTTTCAAAGCGGGCCAGAAATTGCGATAGAGATTCCGACTCAAAGAGGGAGGTCATGTAACCCACCTCTCCGTTTTGATACAGATGTTTCAGACGCCCCTTATAGCGGTCCATCTTTTTATCCAGACGTGCTTGGACTTTTTCCAGGCTTTTCTCCACTTCGTGAATCCGTTGATCTCGTTGGTGGATTTCCCTCCCGATCTGATCGATCTTTTCCTGGACCTTGTCCATCTGATCGGCGATCTCCTCGCCCTTTCCTTCCGCCTTTTCCTTCTTGGAGCGAATTTCCTCCAGTTTCTCCCGCGCCTTTTTCGCATCATCTTCCGCCTGAACCACCTCCGCCGAAACCGCGGTCCAAGCGAGACAACTGATTAACAAACCGGTCAACAGACGTGATTTCATCCAGTCACCCCCTCACCCCTGCGCGGTACACTCATCGTACCGAACCCGCAATTACTTGAGATACGGCATGGGATCCGTAGGTTCACCGTTTTTTAGCACCTCAAAATGAAGGTGGGGGCCAGTGGACCATCCGTTATTGCCCACCGCAGCGATCACTTGCCCCTTCGATACGGTATCTCCTACGTCCACCTTCACATCTTGGGCGTACATGTGAGCATACAGGGTGGAAAGACCGCTCCCGTGGTCAATCACCACAATGTAACCATACCCTGTGGAGGGGCGCGACGCGATCACTTCTCCCCCAGCCGCCGCACGGATCGGGGTCCCGAGGGAAGAGCCGAAATCGACGCCAGTGTGCATTTTATACTTACCTTGAGTCGGATGCCACCGCATGCCGTATGAGGAGGTAACACTCCCTTGAACCGGCGGATAAAAGCGGCCTCCTTTATAACTTTTCTTCTGGCCCCGCTTTTCCTGCTGCTCGCGACGGATCAGTTTCCGAATCGCCTCTTGTTCCTTTTCGTTGATCTGTTCCAGATGATTTTGCTTCTCTGCCAGATGGTCTAATTCTTTTTCGTATTCTTTATACTTTCGGGTCAGTTCTCGGTGTAGGGACCGAGCTTGGTCCGCTTGTTTCTTTTGATCAGCCAGAAGCTGCTTATAGTGTGACTGCTCCGCTTTAAGATCCGATAGGTCCTTGCGGAACTGCTGCAAAAGCTCCCGGTCCCTTTCAGCCAGCAATCGGATATAACGCAGCCGGTTGATAAATTCCTCCAAAGATCCAGCATCGAGGAGAGATTCCAGATAAAACATGTCGCCCTGCTGGTAAATATGGCGAAGACGGCCGTCAAAAAGGCGCTTCCGCTCCCGAATCTGGTCTTGCTTGAGCTTCAGCTTTTTTTTGCTCCGCTCAAGCTCCTGCTCCAGCCGGTAAACCTCTTCGTTTCGTTCCGCCAATTTCCGCTTTTCCTCTTCCAGACGAGCGAACATGGTCTTTCGCTCTTTTTCCGTCATCGCCTTCTCTTTTTCCAGGCGCTGAATCTCCTTGTCCCGTTCCTTGATGCTCTCTTTTTTGTCTTCAATCTCGTCGGCATGGATGACACCGGGGATAAGGAGGGGCGCGGCCAGAACGAAGCACATCCAGCCGCAGAGAAATTTAGCTTTCACCATTTTCTCCTCCCCTTCATCACTTCGCCGGATCAGGTGCGCAGGAACCGGCGAATCGAAATCAGACTTCCCCAGATCCCGATCAGGATCCCCAGCAAGGTGGTAAGTCCGGTCACCTTGAAGGCGATATCCCAGAAACCGAGCAGTTTAAAAAAGCTGTACGCCTTGTCGGCGTCCAAAATACCGACTACCGCATTATACCCGAGGAGAACCACCGTCACCGGAACGATCGCCCCCAAAACACCGATCACCCCACCTTCGATAAAGAAAGGCCAACGGATAAACCAGTTACTGGCCCCCACCAGACGCATAATCTCGATCTCGCGACGGCGGGCGAAGATGGTCAGCTTAATCGTGTTGGAGATCAAAAATGCCGCCAATACCGCCAAGCCCAATCCGAAGACCAACACCATATTCCGAACCCAGGCGGACAGGTTGAGAAGGCGGTCGGACACGCCTTCCCCGTGATCCACATGTTCGATGTAATTGGGATAGGACTGCTGAAGGTCCTTTGCCAATGCTTCCGTCTCTTGGGGATTGCTCGGTTGAATCTGCAGCGTGTCAGGAAGGGGATTGTCCTTTTCCAGCCCTTCCAGGAACTCTTTGTCATCTCCCCACTGCTGTTTCATCATCTGGAGGCCTTCTTCTTTGGAGATAAACTCCACGCTTTTGACTTTGGAGTCCTGTTCGATCTGAGAACGGATATTATCGATCTGGTCCGCGGTGATCTGCGGGCTTAAAGAGACCCGAATCGAGACCTGCTTGTCCAGTTCCGACGCCATAAAACTGAGGTTGAAGGCAAACACCAGAAACAGACCGAAAATCAGGAGGGTCACGCTGACGGCACTGACCGCGGCAAAGGTCATCCAGTTGTTACGGGCCAGGCTTTTGACCGCTTCCCTGAAATGTCGGAAGAACGTGTCAATCTTCATAACCGTACTCCCCTCCCTGCTCGTCGCGGACAATGACACCCTGTTCGACTGCAATCACCCGTTTCCGCATGGTGTTAACAATCTCCTTATTGTGGGTCGCCATGACCACGGTCGTTCCACGAGAGTTGATTTCCTCCAACAGATACATGATATCCCATGAGTTCTCCGGGTCCAGGTTCCCCGTGGGCTCGTCGGCAATCACAAAGTTGGGGTTATTCACCATCGCCCGGGCGATCGACACCCGTTGCTGCTCTCCCCCGGATAGCTGGGAGGGCAAAGCGTTCATCCGATCGTACAGCCCCACCAGTTCCAAAACCTCCTGCACTCTCCGGCGTATCTTACGCTTCGGCGCCTCCACCGCCTCCATGGCAAAAGCGACATTCTCATACGCTGTCATATTGGGCAAAAGCTTGTAGTCCTGAAAAACAACCCCGATGTTCCGGCGCAAGTAGGGGATCTTCCAGTCCCGCACCCTTTTCACGTTGACACCGTTGATCAAAATCACTCCGTGGGTGGGCTTTTCCTCTCGGTACATCAGCTTGATAAACGTGCTCTTACCCGCTCCGCTGGGGCCCACCACATACACGAATTCGCCCTGATCGATCTTCGTGTTGATACCGTTCAAAGCCTTTACGCCGTTAGAGTACACCTTATAAACGTCATGCATTTCGATCATGCTATCACCCTCGTATGTTTTGGGTCGCGGCTCTCGGTGACCACCTTATAGACAAGACGGAAAATCGAAAAGAAACGTCCAAGTATGAGTCCAAAAACCTTTTACCATTATATCATTTCTTCGTTTTTTTCCCAGATAGATATACCAGAAATGTTGTCAGATTGACAAGCAAAAACCTGCCAGGCCGTGACTGACAGGTTGAACTGTACGGCACCGGTTTTTCCCGTTAACTATTAACGGTCTTTAACCAGTGCAACGTTTCGTCGATTTCTTTCTTTTTCAGGTCAAGAACCGCCACCACACGCTCCTTAGCCGTTCCACTCCCCGCTTTTCGGGCATCGGCCACATTTTCCACCAGCAGTTTGTCAAAGACATCCGCTTCGAAGGCGGGGCAAGCTTGTTGAAACTGATCAAGAGTGAGATCAGTCAGACTTTTACCCTGCTGCAGGCAGGAGAGAACCAACCGCCCTACGACCTCGTGCGCCTCGCGGAAGGACAGGCCACGAGTTACCAGATAGTCGGCCAGATCCGTCGCGTTGGAAAACCCCGCCTCGGCGTTTTCCCGCATCTTGTCCGCATTCACTTTCATCTCCGCCACCATCGGTGCAGTCAGAGCCAGGGCTCCATCCAGGGTTTCGACCGTATCGAAGATACCTTCCTTATCCTCTTGCATATCTTTGTTGTACGTCAGCGGCAGAGCTTTCAGGGTGGTGACCAGGGAAACCCAGTGGCCGACGACCCGACCGGTTTTCCCCCGGATCAATTCCGGTACATCCGGATTTTTCTTTTGGGGCATCATGCTGCTTCCCGTGCAAAAGGCGTCGTCCAGCTCCACGTAACCGAACTCTTCACTGGACCACAGGATCAATTCCTCCGACAGCCGGGACAGATGGACCATGATCAGAGAGGCTGCTGACAGGAACTCCACCAGGTAATCCCGATCGCTGACAGCATCCATACTGTTGTCGTACAAGCGCTCGAAGCCCAGCTCCTCCGCCACCAGCTCCCGCTGGATGGGAAAGGTGGTACCGGCGATGGCCCCAGCACCGAGGGGCATGGTGTTCACCCGTTTGTAGCTGTCCATCAGCCGCTCCGCATCTCGGCCAAACATATCCACGTAAGCCAACAAATGATGAGCGAGGCGGACCGGTTGTGCCCGCTGCAGATGGGTGTAACCGGGCAGGATCGTATCCACATGGGCTTCCGCCTTGGCGATCAAGGCTTCCCGGAGGGCGGTTAACCGCTTTACCAGATCTAGGGTGCGAGCCCGGACATAAAGGTGCATATCCAATGCGACTTGATCGTTCCGGCTGCGTCCGGTATGCAATTTGCCGCCGACCGGCCCCACTTCCTCGATCAGCATCTTTTCGATGTTCATATGGATATCTTCATGGGCGATGTCAAAAGTTACTTCGCCGGCCCGGATCTTCTCCCGGATCGTTTTCAGGCCCGCGGTGATCGCATCCACCTCATCGGGCTGGAGAATCCCGCATGCTCCCAACATCCGCACATGGGCGAGACTGCCTCGGATATCTTCTTCATACAGCTTTTGATCAAAATCGATGGATGCGGTGTATTCTTCAACGAGTCGGTTGGTTGGCTTGGTGAAGCGCCCGCCCCAGAGTTTCATCGAAGGTCGGATCCTCCTTTTTCGGGTTCACCTTGGCATTCACTTCCGTCGGCAGTCCCCACAGTTGAATAAAACCGACAGCGGCCTGGTGGTCAAAGGTGTCATCGGGTGTATATGTGGCCAATTCTTCATTGTACAGGGAGTAATCTGATTTCCGTCCGGTGACGACGGCCTGCCCTTTAAACAGTTGCACCCGAACGGTTCCGGTTACACTCTCTTGGGTTTGGTCCATAAAAGCATCCAGCGCCTGTTTCAGGGGGGAGAACCAGAGGCCTTCGTATACCGTCTCCGACCACTTGGCCTCCACCGTCTGTTTAAACCGGGTCACTTCCCGGGTGTGGGTGAGAAATTCCAGTTCCCGGTGCGCTGTCAACAAGGTGACCGCTGCAGGGCATTCGTAAACTTCCCGGGATTTGATTCCCACCAGCCGGTTTTCCACGTGGTCGATCCGCCCCACACCATGCTTGCCGGCCAGCGTGTTCAGCTCGCTCAACAGTTCGTAAAAAGGCAACTCTTTCCCGTTCAGAGCAACAGGCTTCCCTTTCACGAAGGAGATCTCCAGCTCTTCTGGCTGATCCGGGGTCTCCTTCACCGGCTGTGTCCACTCATAGGCGCCTGCCGGAGGAGCGGCCCAGGGGTTTTCCAATACGCCGCATTCACAACTTCTTCCCCACAAGTTCTGATCGATGCTGTAGGGATTATCAAGGTCGACGGGTACCGGGATCCCATGATTTTGGGCGTAAGCGATCTCCTCATCCCGGGACATGGCCCACTCGCGAACGGGGGCGATCACTTCCAGATCGGGGTTTAACGCTTTGACCGCCACTTCGAATCGCACTTGATCGTTCCCTTTCCCGGTGCAGCCGTGGGCCACCGCTACGGCTCCTTCCGCTTCGGCCACTTTGACCAGCACTTCAGAAATCAACGGCCGGGACAGAGCGGAGACCAAGGGATACTTCCCTTCATACATGGCATTAGCCTTCAAGGCCGGTAACAGATAATGTTCCGCAAACCATTCCCGGGTATCTACCACCAAGGATTTGACGGCCCCCACCTGGATCGCTTTCTCCTTTACGAAGTCCAGATCTTTCCCTTCCCCTACGTCGAGGGCGACAGCCACCACATCATAGCCATAGTTTTCCTTCAGCCACTGGATGGCAACCGATGTATCCAAACCGCCGGAATAAGCGAGAACCACTTTCCCTTTACCCATCTCCGAACACCTCTTAATAAAAATTCATTGTTTTGTATTATTATACACGCCGTTGCATGAGAAGTCTACCCCCTGATTCAAAAATTGGCTCTCTGGTGACACACGGGCGCCCACCCGTAACCACAACGACCCACCATCCGCTCTCATCACCGGGAACGAGGACGCCATCGTCCAAATCCTCCCTCTGTATTTATGATTTGTCCCGTGATCCAGGAAGCCTCTGGTGTCAATAACCAAACGATAAGACGTGCTGGATCTTCCGGTCGACCATAGCGTCCAAAAGGAAACATCGGTTGAATCATTTCCCACATATCTTTCGTCAGATAACCTGTATCGACCGGACCGGGATTCACTGTATTCACCGTGATATTCTGATCAGCCAGTTGATCCGATATCGTCATTGTAATGTCCGCTAGTGCTCCTTTTGATGCGGCATATGCCACTTCCCCTGGCATCGGTCCCAATCTTTGTCCTGAAGTCATAAATATGATCCTTCCTCTACTCGCTTCGGGATCATGCTGGGATGCGAAATATTGCGACAGGAGCAAAGATGATCGTGTGTTCACCGCCCAATGTTTATCCAACATATCGGGGGTTAGCTCGCCGATCGCGCCATCGCTTCCGCTCAGCGCATGATTGCATACGAGAGCGTCGATATGACCGCAATTTCTCGTGATTTCATCCATCACTCGTTTCGGTTCTCCCGGATCTGAAAAATCTCCACTTATATCATATAGAAATGCATCCTTTATCAGCTTGGCTTCAATCCCCTCTAACACTTGATTCAGATCATCCGCACCCCATGGTTGCTCTTTATCATGCGGCTGGTAGTGATGGATGATCACAGATGCCCCCCATGCAGCTGCTTGACAGGCAATCGCATATCCAATGCCTCGCCGCCGACTCACCCCTGTAATAAATACTTTGTTTCCTTTAAGCGGGTATTGCTCCCGAATGAAATGGGTCATTATGCTGAACCTCCATTTCTCTTGAATGGACGAAACAGGGATCGACTTACAATTAGCAACCATCGATTCATGAAAAGAAAGCCGGACCTAAGAAGATCCTGCTGATCTCCTCGCCCGGCATCCGCTATATCATCGAAAACCCTGTTCCGATCAAAACAGGGGATTATTATCCATTTAGGCCGAGATGGAACGCTCCTCGGTGATGCTTTTCAAATCTTTCAAGCGAGAGGCCAGCACACGCCGTACTTGCCAGGCAGACCAGCGCCCCATCACGCCCCCGACTCCCTCGGCGTTGCTCACCTCGCAGTCACATTGGAGATAAACCTTCCCCTGTTCCTCTTTCAGATCACAAAACAGATCGACAATATTATTGGAACGCAGATACAACCGAACACCGAACAATTCGGGGCGGCGATAGGCGACAATCTCCCCCCGGACCATCCGTACCTTTCTTCCGGGACGAAGATGAAGGGTAAACTGAGTCCCGTTCCAGCTATTCTCCTCCGCCATGTTCTCATAGTCCATCCGGACCAAAGGAGGGATCCACCGTTTGAGCGACCCTTCTGTCGTCAAACAATCAAAGAGTTGCTCCTTTGAAGTTTGCACCTCAGTTTCCAAAGTAAAATGCATGATGCTTCAACTCCTCCCTGATGCAAAGTCCCCTTCTATCTCCATATCAAGGATGGGAGATTCTCTGCACCTAAGCATTCATCTTAACCCAGATCGATACCATGATAAACCGTTCTTTCAAAATCTGTCTATCATAAAGGCACCGACTTACCATCTATACCCCCTTTCGCCATTTCCAAACCTCTTTAAACAAAAGGAACCTAGGAAGGCTGACGGGCCAGGAGGTTTCAGCGGCATCCGGCAGACGGATCACCAGCTTGACGGTGGCGCCGCTTTCCGAATCATGAATCGCATCGTTGATCTGATCCAATTCATAGAAACCAATCAACCAATCAAGGGAAAATTCCCCCGACGGCGCCGCAGCCGAAGATGGCCATACCCTATCCTCCCCTGAAAAAAAGGATTATCAACCTCCCCGTGCAACTTTTTCCTTCTGGTTCCCGTCGATAACCATAGATCTCGGAAAAAAAGGAGGATTTTCGATCAACAAGAAATGGAACATCGGGTTGGCGGGTCTCGTTGTTGTCGTGGGATTGACCGGATGCGCGTCGGAACAAAAGCTGCAGTCGACACAAAAGGGGCAGACACAGCAGACCCAAGTGGCGGAAACCGCGCAAGAGAAATCGGCACGTACGGATAAAGGGTCAACCACCACAGCAAAAGATTCGCTCCGCAAGGATGAAGCAGCCTCGTCGGCGGAAAAGCGAAAGGTAATGTATGAGGCAAACGTAAAGATGCGGGTGAAAAACCTGAAACAGGCGAGGAAACAGATCGATGAATATATCCGGAAAAAAGAAGGCTATCTGGTGGATGCCTCCCGCAACCGGGACGGAAAATCGGTGAACGGACAGATGGTGTACCGCATCCCGCGCCCCTCCTTTTATCCCTTTCTCGGATACCTGGAGAAGGTAGCCAAAGAAATCCCCTCGCAAAACATCTCCGGCCAAGATGTGACGGAAGAGTATGTCGACCTGGAATCGAGACTGAAGGCGAAAAAAGCGGTGGAAAAACGGCTACTTCACTTGATGGAAGAGGCCAAATCCACCAAAGATCTGCTCCAGGTATCAGAACGACTGGCTCAGGTCCAGGAAGAGATCGAACAATTAAAAGGAAGGATGAACTACTTGGATCACCGCACCGTCTACGCGACGGTAACCATTCATGCCACACAGGAAGCGCCCCTGGGCTCCCCGGAGGAAACCCCCGACACAGGGGAACGGATGAAGTCATCCTTCCTCCAATCCATCGGTCTGCTCAAGGATTTGTTTCAGGGATCGTTGGTAACAGGTGCCGCTCTCCTGCCGCCGCTTCTGGTTCTCGCTCTCTTCTTCCTTCCCATCTTGTGGTTGTACCGCCGCCGCAAACGTCCATCTGGGGGAAACGGAGGGGAAGAGGAAAATCATTCCTCTTTGTAACAGAAGAAAGCGGCAATCGACAGACTTCATTGGCTGACTGCAGACACAAAAGGTAAAACATCATCCCCTTCGCGTGGTATCAGCCTCGTTTGAAGGGGATGTTTCGTTAATTAACCGTTTGATTCTGTTTTTTGATGAACTAAACGGCGCTGAAAGTAGAGAAAAACCGGCAGGGGAATGATGATCCAACCAAAACTTTTTACCAGGCTGTTTTTCGCTCTCGCAATTTGATCTTCCTTATGGCTGTCAACCATCGCTTCATATTGCGCCTTTAACTCTTCCTGCGACAGGTCTGCTTTTTGCTCTTTATCCTCTGCATCGGTCCGGGGTGGAAGAGCCTGTCCCTGTTTACTGATCCGTTTAAACTCCTCGAAGGTTTGCTCGTATGGAGCAGGGCTGACGATATCGGCAACAGCCATAAAAGCGCCGACACTTCCGCCGATTGACATCATTAACGTTGCAAATAAGACTAAATAAATATAAACATGTTTAATCATATCCTTCTCCCCTTTGCCCTTTTCAACTATCGCTCCTGCCACAATCACAATAATCACTACAATAATGCCCAGAATCACAGTTAACACATCCAACCACCTCATTATTTATCAACGCAGCACAACTGGGAATGTTTCCAAAAAGACTGCCCCAACAGAAACGAATGACGCCCCTCTCTCTACGGCCCCGATTCGACGCTGTCAGACCCCTCGCAAAGTCTGTTCTATTAAAGAGTGGACAGTTACAATAATCACGACATTACCCCTCCGTATTATCGCCAGCAGAGGTAGGGATAAAGATTAGGAGGAAAAGAACGGGTCTGATTGAAATGGACAGGATTAACTGTAACCCGGCCGTCCCCCCTCCAAACAACCATCCCTGAAACGAGTTTCGGGGATGATAAGAGGATCGATCCAAGACGAAACCCGATCATGAGGATTCCCATAAAAAAACGCCGAGAACCTCTCAGGGTAGAGGGGTCTCGACGTTTATAAATTTGGATCAGGGGTTTATCCCAAAAGTTCCACCAGCAGGGCCTTCTGGGCGTGAAGGCGATTTTCTGCCTGTTGGAAGACGACGGACTGAGGACCGTCGATCACCTCTGCCGCCACTTCCAAGCCGCGATAGGCCGGCAAACAGTGGAAGAAGGAGGCGTCGGCCTTTGTCAGGGACATCAGCTGGGCATCCACCTGGAAACCGGCAAAATCCCGAATTCGTCTCTCCTTCTCCTCTTCTTGCCCCATGCTGGCCCAAACATCGGTATAAACCGCATCCGCCCCCACCACAGCTTCTCGGGGATCCCGGGTCAAGGTGATCTGAGCGCCGGTTTGCGCGGCTGTCTCCTGCGCCTGGCTGACGATCACCGGATCGGGGTCATAGCCTTCAGGAAAGGCGGCAGCCAAATGGATGCCGGTGGCGGCCGCCGCCTCCAGCAGGGAGTGAAGCATGTTGTTGCCGTCCCCGATGTAAGCCAGCTTCAGCCCGGCCAGCTTCCCTTTCTCCTCTTTGAGTGTGGTCAGATCCGCCAAGGCCTGACACGGGTGGTGGGTGTCGGTTAAGCCGTTGATAACAGGGATGGACGCATGTTCTGCCAGCTCCGTTACGAGTTCATGGCTGAAGGTGCGGATCAGAATCGCATCGACGTATCCGGACAAGACCCGGGCCGTATCGGGGACGCTCTCCCCCCGGCCCAGTTGCAGTTCGTTGCGGTTCAGATTGAGGGGGTGACCTCCCAGCTGGGCCATGCCTGCTTCAAAGGAGACCCGAGTCCGGGTCGACGGCTTGTCAAAAATCATGGCCAGGGTTTTCCCGGTTAACGGACGGAAGGCTTCTCCGTCTCGGTGTTTCTTTTTGATCTCCAGGGCTTTATCCACCAGCCGCTGGATTTCGCCGGGGGTGAACCGGGAGATGGCCAAGCAATCTTTCCTCGCCAAGGGGGTGTCAGAAACCTGTTGTTGGACGCTCATCTTAACACCTCCTCCGTCGCTGATGTATACAGGGGAAGGACAGATGGATCCTTCGCTTCCCGGACACCGGCAATCCGGATCCACCACCGGAAAGTATCCAGGGAAGTGAAACAAGGGACCTGCCATTCCAGGGCTAACTGGCGCAATCGGAAACCGTTCCGCTCTGCCACACCGCCCCGGGTGGGTAGGTTGAGGATGAGGGAGGGACCTCCTCTGCGGAACCAGTCGGCCCAATTCTCGGGGGAGACGGTCTCCACCGTCACGTCCCACTGCTCGCAGAGAGTCGTCGCCGTTCCCGCCGTCGCCGCCAAGGAAACCCCTCGGCGGACTAGCTCGGGCACCCACGCCCCCAATTCCTTCTTGGCGGCATCGTTGACCGACAACAAAAGGCGAGTACCGGGGACGGGCTCAGGCAGCGTCCCGTTGACAGCTGTGGGCAGCACTTTAGCCATCGCTTCTTCCAGGGTGTCCCCGATTCCCAGAATTTCGCCAGTAGAACGCATTTCCGGACCCAGCGCCGGCTCCGCGCCAGGTAGTTTTGTGGAGGAGAAGACCGGCCCTTTCACTGCCCACCGGGAAGGGGGCTCCCACCCGTCCACGGGAGCGAAGGAGGCCAGCTGCTCTCCCAGTTGGACACGGGTGGCCCAATCCACCATGGGGATCCCCGTCACCTTACTGATTACGGGAACGGTCCGGGAAGCGCGGGGATTCACCTCCAACACATACACCCGGTCCCCGTCAAGAACAAACTGGATATTTAACAAGCCACGGTGTTGTAACGCCCGGGTGATACGGCGAGTGTAATCCGTCACCGTCCGTTTCTGATCCTCGGTCAGGTCCGGCGCCGACAGGATGGACAGACTGTCGCCGGAGTGAACCCCGGCCCGTTCCACATGTTGGACCAGGGTGGGGATCACCAAATCCTCCCCATCAGTGACAGCGTCCACTTCCACCTCGATCCCTTCCACAAAGCGATCGAGCAAAATCGGGTACGCCTTTTTTGGCAACGTGGCGGCAAAGCGATAGATGGTTTGCTCCAGTTGCTTTCGATTGCGGACCACCTGCATCCCCTGACCCCCGATGACGTAGGAGGGACGGAGCAGCAAGGGGTAGCCCAGACTTTCCGCCACCTGGAGCGCCTCTTCCAAGGAACGAGCAGTCTCCCCGGGGATGTGGGGGATCCCCGTTTTTTGCAACAGGGTGTAAAACCGCTGCCGGTCCTCCACCTGATCGGTGATGTCGGCGGAGGTACCCAGCACATTCACCCGAGCCTCTTCCAGCCCCTGAATCAAGCGAACAGCCGTCTGGCCGCCATACTGAACCAGTACACCCTCTACCTGCTCCTTTTCCGCTACCTGGACCACATCTTCTACCGTGAGGGGTTCAAAGTACAAGCGATCGGCCGTAGCATAGTCGGTGCTGACTGTTTCCGGGTTGTTGTTGATCACTACCGATTCGATGCCTTGCTTTTTTAATGCCTTGGCGGCGTGAACGGAGCAATAGTCAAACTCGATCCCCTGCCCGATCCGGATCGGGCCGGCACCCAGCACCAGCACACGCCGCTTTCCTTCAGGAGAAGCCACCTCGTCCCTTCCCTGCCAAGAGGAATAGAAGTAGGGAGTCTCCGCCACAAACTCGCCGGCACAGGTATCGACCCATTTATAGGCGGGAGCCCACCCGTTACGTTTCCAGCGAGCGCGAAGATCGGCCTCGGACACATGGAGCCATTGCGCCAGAGCAGCGTCGGCGATCCCTTTCTCTTTGGCTTCCCGCAGCTTTTCATCGGTGATGCCATCCCAATCGGAGGCGGCCAGTTCCAGCTCCAGAAACACCATGCCCTGGATCCGCTTTAAAAACCAGGGGCGAATCGCGGTCAGCTGGTGGAGTTCTTTTACCGACCACCCTCGCCGAAAGGCTTCTGCAAGTGCAAACAGGCGCCGATCGTCAGGGTGGGTAAGCCGTTGTTGCAACTCTTCCTTCGTCAACTTGCGGTCCGGGTCGAGAAGCAGCGTAAACCGGTCCTGGTCCAGAGAACGGATCGCTTTGTACAGAGCCGTCTCCAGATTGCGCCCCAAAGCCATCACTTCGCCAGTCGCTTTCATCTGCGTACCCAAGGCCCGATTCGCTGCGGGAAACTTGTCGAAGGGCCAACGGGGCAGTTTAACCACCACATAATCCAACGCCGGTTCGAAGCTGGCAAAAGTGTGGCCAGTAACCGGATTAAGACATTCATCCAGCCGGTGGCCGATGGAAAGTTTAGCAGCCAACCGGGCGATCGGATAGCCGGTCGCCTTGGAGGCTAAAGCACTGGACCGGCTCACCCGGGGATTCACCTCGATGATGCGGTAATCCCCGGTCTCCGGGTGAAAAGCGAATTGGATATTACAGCCGCCGATCACGTTTAGATAGCGGGTCACTTTACAGGCGACGCTGCGCAGCAGTTGGTGTTGGCGGTCTGTCAAGGTTTGGGAGGGGGCGGTCACGATGCTGTCTCCGGTGTGGGTACCCACCGGATCGAGATTTTCCATGTTGCAGACGGCGATACAAGTATCATTGGCATCCCGCATCATCTCGTACTCTAACTCCACCCAGCCGAGGATGCTCTCCTCGATCAGCACCTGTCCGATGGGGCTGGCGGCCAATCCCTGCCGGGCCGTCCGCTCCAACTGCTCTGGATTTTCGGCGGCCCCGCCGCCGTATCCGCCTAGCGTGTAGGCCGGGCGAACGATCACCGGGTAGCCGATCGCTTCGGCGAAGCGGAGCGCTTCCTCCACGGTGGAGACGGTTTTCCCTTTGGGTACCGGCTCCCCGATCGATTCCATCGCTTCTTTAAACGCATTCCGGTCCTCTCCGCGGCGGATGGAGTCGATCGGTGTGCCTAAGAGCCGGACTCCGTACTGTTCCAAGACGCCTTGTTCCTGCAGCTCCACGGCCAGGTTGAGTCCCGTCTGCCCCCCGACGGTGGCGAGCAAGCCATCTGGCCGCTCCCGCTCGATGATCCGGATGAGTGATGCGGCTGTCAACGGCTCCGTATACACCGTATCCGCCGCTTCCGGATCGGTCATGATCGTCGCCGGGTTATTGTTGGCCAGAATCACTCGGATCCCTTCCTCTTTGAGGGCGAGGCAGGCCTGGGCACCGGAGTAGTCAAATTCCGCCGCTTGACCGATGACGATCGGGCCGGACCCAATGACCAACACGCTGTTTACCGGTAGCTGTGGTTCAGCCATGGGTCGCCACCACCTTCTCCTTACGAACGTGGTTCAGGAAGCGGTCAAAAAGTCCCTTCGCATCAGACGGTCCGGGATGAGCTTCCGGATGAAATTGAACGGAAAAGACCGGATAATGCCGGTGAGCCAACCCCTCCACAGACCCATCGTTTACATGGAGATGGGTCACTTGCCAATCCTTTTCATCCACAGAGGCGGGGCGCACGGTGTAGCCGTGGTTTTGCGAAGTGATCCACACCTTGCCCGTCTCCACTTCCTTCACCGGATGGTTGCTGCCCCGGTGACCGAAGGACAACCGCTCTGTATCCGCCCCGAAAGCAAGCGCCAACAGCTGGTGACCGAGGCAGATGCCCATGGTGGGGATCCGGCTCACCAACGGTACCCAATCCTGTAAAAAGGGAAGGAGCGCCTTCGGGTCTCCAGGCCCGTTGGAGAAAAGCAGCCCATCGGGAGACCGTCTCAACACCTCCTCAGGATCACAGGACCAGGGGACCACCGTCACTTGGCAACCCCGCTTGCGAAGACTGTTCACGATGGACGCCTTCGCCCCGAAGTCGACCAGTACAATATGGGGAGCATCCGGTTCGGCGGCTGGATATTCCACCGGCTTTTTCACCGAAACCCCGTCCACCCATTGCAGAGAGCGGGGATCTGGCCAGCTTTCCACTTCCGGTTCCGGGGTGGAGGCGATCACTCCCCGGAGAACCCCCGCTTTGCGTATCTTGTGAACCACGGCCCGGGTATCGATGCCGGCGATACCCGGGACCTCGTGGGTATCCAACCAGGCGCCGAGGTTCTGTTCCCCGTCTTGACACAGTTCACTCAAAACCACACCGGCACAGCAGGGGTGGTCACTTTCACCCTCCCCCGGAACCATGCCGTAATTTCCGATCAGGGGATAGGTGAAAGTGACCAGCTGGCCCGCGTAGGATGGGTCGGTGATCACCTCCTGATAGCCGGTCATGCCCGTGGTAAACACCACCTCCCCAGCAACCTTTTTCGGCGTGCCGATCCACGTCCCGGGAAATATGTCTCCGTCTTCAAATACGAGATACGCTTCCACCGTCAACAACCTCCTCCAACTGCTGCAAACCTTCCTCGATGATGCGAACCCCATGGACGGCCTCTTCTTCCTTCGTCACCAAGGGCGGCAAAAGCCGCAAGACTTGTGGACCGGCGATCACCGCCAACAATCCTTTTCGTTGTAAAATCGGCAACAGGGGCGCGGCCGGGCGATTCAGTTCCACTCCCCACATCAGTCCCTGCCCGCGAATCTCCACCACCGTCGGATGGGACGCCAACTTGTCGTGAAGCAAGGTCTGAAGCCGGTGAGAAGTATGCCGCACGCGGCTCAGGAGATCCGTGGTGGAAAGCTCCTCAAGGACGGCTTTAGCGGCAGCCATCACCACGGGATTGCCGCCGAAGGTACTGGCGTGACTACCTGGACCGAAATGCACCTCCAGCCCTTTGCGACCCAACATCGCTCCCACGGGGAGACCGTTGCCCAAGCCTTTGGCCAGGGTGATCACATCGGGACTAATGCCTGCCTGTCGGAAAGCGAACAGGTCCCCTGTCCGCCCCATCCCGGTCTGCACCTCATCCACCATCAACAGGATCTCCCGATCCCGGCACAACCGCTCCAACTCCTGCAAAAAATCGGGATCGGCGGGACGGACGCCTCCTTCGCCCTGGATCAGTTCCAGCATTACAGCCGCGGTTTGTTCCGTCAGTCCCTCTTTCAGTGCATCCCGATCGTTATAGGGAAGAGAGCGAAATCCTTCTGGCAGAGGGGCAAACCCTTCTTTTACCTTCGCCTGACCGGTGGCGGTCAGGGTAGCCAGGGACCTGCCGTGGAAGGAGGAATAGAAGGTGACCACCTCCGGCCGGTGCAGTCCTTTTTGTTCCCGCCCATACCGGCGGGCCAGCTTGATCGCCGCTTCGTTGGCTTCCGCCCCGCTGTTGCAGAAAAAGGAAAAATCGAGGCCGCTCACTTCCGCCAGCTTCCCCGCCACCTGCTCTTGGAGGGGGATACGGTACAGGTTGGATACATGCCACAACTGATCCAGTTGCTCATGAACCGCCGCTTTCACCCCGGGGTGGGTATGACCCAAGTTGCAGACACCGAGGCCCGAGGTGAAATCCAGATATCGGTTTCCCTGATCATCCCACAGCCACGCGCCTTCTCCCCGGATCAGTTTTATGTCATTTCGCGCATATGTCGGAAACAGGGCCACTGGTGGCCACCTCCTTTACAATTCGAGTTCCCTTTTGTGTCAAACAGTCCGATTGGCTTCCGTCGGTGACGATCACCTCATCCACCGAACCGGTCAACCCTTCCAGCGCCGCCTCCACCTTGGGGATCATCCCGCCGGTGATCGTCTCCTCCTGGATCATCTGCTGTATTTCAGCGGGAGTGACCCGGGGCAAAACCTTTTTCCCATCACCTTTGTGGATACCGGGCACATCGGTCACCATGATCAGCCGCTCCGCTTTCAGCGCCCGGGTGATCGCACCTGCGGCGGTGTCGGCGTTCACGTTGTACCGCTGTCCGGCGGGATCTGCTCCCAGAGAGGCCACTACCGGAATCCAACCGGCATTCATCAGGTCCACCAGGAGTCGGGGGCGAACGGCGGTGATGTCCCCCACCCAGCCCAAGGCCGGCGTTCTTTGCTTCACTTCCAACAGCCCTCCGTCGACGCCGGACAATCCGACAGCGGCATGGCCAGCGGCCTGGAGATCGGCGACCAGCCGCTTATTGACCCTTCCGGCCAACACCATCTCCACTGTTTTCATCCCCGAGTCATCGGTGACGCGCAAACCATCCACAAAACGGGCGGTAAATCCCAGCCGCTGTTGAACCCGGCTAATTTCCGGTCCACCCCCGTGCACGATCACCGGATGAATCCCTTCTTCCATCAGTTGTCCACACCCCTGGAAGAAGGAAGGGTGCAGCCGCTCCAGCACGCTGCCGCCCAGTTTGATTACTGCCGGTTGAAATCCCATCCTCCGTTCCTCCTCTGTCTATGTCCGATAACTGGCGTTGATCCGCACATAATCGTAGGTCAAATCGCATCCCCAGGCTGCTGCTTCTTCCCGTCCCCGGTGCAGATCGACACGGAGTTGGACCGAGTCCTTCTCCAGCTCCCGGCGGGCCGCATCCTCATCGATTGCCACCGGGCGCCCCTGCCGAAGGACGCAGACCGAGCCGATATGAACTTCGATTCTCTCCGGATCGAATAAAGCCCCGCTATAACCCAGGGCGCCGACTATTCGTCCCCAATTGGGGTCTGCTCCGTAAACAGCGGTTTTGACCAGACTGGAGCCGACGATCGATTTGGCCGCCTGGCGCGCCCCTTCCTTGGTCTCCGCCCCGGTAACGATCACTTCTACCAATCGCGTCGCCCCTTCCCCATCCCGGGCGATCTGTTGGGCCAAGACCCGTGCCACATGGGTAAAGGCATCATAAAAGGTTTGCCAATCGGGATGATCTTCCGTGAGCGCGGTGTTTCCCGCTTGACCGCTAGCCATCACGGAAACCATATCGTTGGTGCTGCAATCCCCGTCAACGGTGATCATGTTGAAGGTCTCATCCGTCACCTTTCTGAGCAGCCCCTGTAACACACCGGGCTGAATCGTCGCATCGGTGTTGATAAAGGCCAGCATGGTCGCCATATTGGGGTGGATCATTCCAGAACCTTTGGCCGCCCCAGCGATCCGTACTTCCCGACCGTCCACCGTCAGACGAACCTCCGCTGCTTTTGTACAGGTGTCCGTGGTCAGGATCGACTGACAAAAAGGCGCATGACTTTCGGCATCTACCTTGTGCACCAGTTGGGGAATCGCTTGTTTCACTCGGTCCATCGGAAGCCGATTCCCGATCAAGCCGGTGGAAACGACGCCGACCAGGTGTTCCGGTATCCCGAGCCGTCTGGCCGTCTCCCGGCGCATTTCCCGGGCATCCTCCAAACCCTGTTCACCGGTGCAGGCGTTGGCAATACCACTGTTCACCACCATCGCCTGCATCTTCCCTTCCACCGCCAGCCCTTCCTTTGTCACTTGCAGAGGCGCCGCCTGGAAGGCATTCAGTGTGTATACGGCGGCGGCGGAAGCAGGCACATCGCAAAGAATCAACCCCAGATCTTTCCGCTTCCGCTTGATACCTGCGTGGAGTCCGGCCGCTTGAAACCCGCGTGGTGAGGTGATCCTCGGCTCCACCATCACCCGGTATCCCTTTTCTTCCCCTGTCTTCACCTGAAGTGGTTTCATCTTTCCCCTCCCCTTTCATCTCTTTGTTCAGGGATACTGGGGCGGCATCTCCAAGCCTGCCGTCTCCGGCCAGCCCATGCGAAGGTTCAAATTTTGCACAGCCTGCCCCGCCGCACCTTTCACCAGGTTATCGATGGCCGCTATCCCGATCACGGTATGGGTTCGTTCATCCCATTCATAGCTGATATCGCAAAAATTGCTCCCCTGCACCTCTTTCGTCCGGGGCCACCTACCTTCTCCGCGTACCCGGACAAAATAGGAGTCCCGATACGTCTCTTCCGCCAGTTCCCGCAGGCGAGAAGTGGACCAACCGTCACCCGCTCTTCCGTAGAGGGTAACCAAAATCCCGCGGCTCATGGGAACGATCTGGGGGGTGAACAACACAGACTGTTTCCGATTTCCTAGAGTAGAGGCTACCTGTTCCATTTCCGGAGTGTGACGGTGCTGTCCCACCTTGTACGGATAGGCGTTTTCATTCACTTCGCAGAAAAGACTTGTCTGTTTTACCCCACGGCCCGCACCGGAGAAGCCCGATTTTCCATCCACAATCACCGTGCCTTCATCCAGCACTCCTTCTTGCACCAGGGGAGCCAGCGCCATCAAGGCTGCCGTCGGATAACAGCCTGGATTGGCGATCACATCGGCCTTGCGGATCGATGAAGGAAACCATTCGCTCAATCCGTATGCCGCCTGACTCAACCAAGGTTCCGGAGGGGGTGAAGCCCCGTACCACTCCTGATATGTATCTCCACTCAGCCGGAAATCCCCGGCCAAATCGATACAGATCAACCCCCGTTCCGCCAGCGGGGGCAACAACCGGCTGCTGACACCTGCAGGTGCAGCAAAAAAAACAGCATCTGCCGCCTCTGCCAGCGCGTCGAGGTCGATTTCATCCAGTTCAAAGGATAGATGGGATAGATGAGGAAAAATGTTTCCCAGATGTTCTCCCGGTTGAGAGGATGACACCAGCTGGGTCAACGTTACATGAGGGTGCCGTTCCAGGATGCGAATCAGCTCGGCGCTTCCATATCCGGTTGCACCCACTACTGCCACGTTCATCGCGTTTCTCTCCTCCCACATGGACCGCCCATCGCGGCTTCCGAAATCTGTTTCGTATCATTATACATATCAATTAATATTTATTCAATCCACTTTCTCAAAAAAATACGCAGGAAAAAGAGGGATCTGCTGATCGATCCCTCTTTTCCTGCGCAACCTCAATCGGATATTATTTCTTCTCCGCCAGCCAAGAAGCCAACTTCGACCGCTCTTGGTCAGAAAGTTGATTCTGCGCCGGCATCTGTCCCTTTCCATTTTGAATCACTTGTTCGATATCCTTAGCTGAATATCGGTTGCCCACCTTTTTTAGGGAAGGCCCGGCCCCCCCTTCCAGATTACCCCCGTGACAGCTGGCGCAATTGTTGTTGTATACGGTTTTGGGCGAGGCAGGTTCCGAATTCTGCTCCTGTCCCTGTTGTGGTGCACAGGCAGCAAGCAGTAGCAATACCCCTGCCGCGAATCCCCAACCTTTTCGCATCCAACCCCTCCTTCCCAGTACTCGTTCATAGTTTGTCTTCCACAAAAAAGCACCGGATATTCCTCCGGCACTTTTTTGCAATCAGCTGCGGTTGGGCCGTTCACTCTCCGAATCATCCGGAACCGATTCCTTTTCGGAGTCAGCTGCTGTTCGCTCCCGTTGATCGGTTTCCTGCTTGCCGCCCACTTCCGGATACTGATCTTCATCATCCGAAGGATCCTCCTGGGCTGATCCATTCGGCTTAGCAAATGCTTTTTCCAGTTCCTTCACTTCCTGACTCCGCTGTCGGGAAATCCGCATATTAACGATGATGATTACAACAATGATCAGTACCAATAATCCAATCCAAACGGGAACAGGGATGTTCAGAATCCCATCCATGGACCATTCCTCCTTAAGCGATCCCCTGTCATGTCATTGATTGTTCCTTAAGAAGAGAGAGTTATATACCCGAAGCGGAGCCCGTAGCGCAACCCGGCACGGGCCGGCACGGGTCACGCTTCCTGCAAGTTTCTTTCGATTCCCCGTTTATTTCCCGGGAAACGACACAACATGCGAAAGTGTGTTACTTACCGCTAAAATTCGCCTTCCGTTTTTCCAAAAACGCATCCATTCCTTCCAAGCGGTCATCAGTATTAAACAGGATGCCAAAAAAGGAGGATTCCAACTGCAGACCGGTTTTGAGATCGGCCTCCGCCCCTTGATTGATCGCTTTTTTGATGTACTTCATCGCCACCGGTGCCTGCTTCGACAGCTTTTGAGCCAACTGTTTCGCTTCCTTTAACAGCTGATCCGGAGAAATCACCTTTTGCACTATTCCCAGACGGAATGCTTCATCGGCGGGAATCATCTCTCCAGTGAGGGCATAGTACTTCGCCGTGGAATTCCCCACGACCCGGGCCAGCCGCTGAGTTCCGCCGTAGCCGGGAAGGATGCCGAGATTCACCTCAGGCAACCCGAAGCGGGCTTTGTCGGAGGCGAGCAAGATGTCCCCGCTCAGAGCCAGTTCAAAACCACCTCCCAGGGCAAAACCGTTTACCGCCATCACCACGGGAATCGAAAGTTCTTCGATGCGGTTGAACAACTGTTGCCCCCGCCCAGAAAGTTCTTCCGCCCGATCCGTTTCTTCGATGGCACGCAGTTCCTTGATATCCGCTCCTGCGACAAAGGCTTTCTCACCAGCGCCGGTGACGACCAGCGCCCGGATCTCCGGCGAGCTCTCCACGCGATCCAGTGCCTGCTCCAACTCCGCCAATGTCTCTGCATTCAGCGCATTTAATACCTTAGGGCGTTGAATGGTAAGTATCGCCCAGCCCTCGTCGTATTTTTCCAGATGGATATTATTCCACTCCATCTTCTCCACCTCCTCAAGTCTCCGTCCGCGTACCCATGTATTCGACAAAAAGTTACAAACCCCTTTTTCACAGACTGTATCCTTTGTTCATCAGCCACGGTCGATCGAGAGGTTCTTTCCGACTGGATCTAACTATGCCACAGGGCTTTTTTGCAAAGGGGGCTTTACAAACCTCGGTCAGCGAGGGTCGGCTCCTTCGTTGCGGCGGGTCATCTTTTGCCAGACGGAACCGCTCGCCTCCTCGCCCCCTTCGATCCGTTCCAAAGCCATCTTGACCTGCATGCTCACCTCAAACTCGGGATCATCTTGGGCTTCCCGCAGGGCAGGAACAGCGGAAGCGTCCCCCGTTTCATAGAGGAACATCGCCGCTCGCCAACGGACCAGCTTGCTCTTGTCCTTGAGCGCTTCGATCATTGGACCGATCGCATCGGGATCCCCCAGATCAGACAGGCAATCGCCGGCAGTGCGGCGAACGGTGACCGAGGGATCTTTCAGCGCCTGGTACAGATAGGGAAGCACCTTGGGATCCTCCAGCGAACCCAGGTAAGCAGTGGCCAGCCGCCGAATCGACGATTTCGGATCCTGCAACGCCTTAGCCAGCACTTCCAAATCTTCCAGGGTTGGATGCATCTGGTCCAGAGCGGCGTAACGTTTTTTCCAATCGGGGTCGTCCAACATGTCCAATGTCACCTTCAATCCCCGATTTGCTTCCTTAACCGGCTCCCCCGGCTCCTGATTGAATGCCTGTTTCACCAAACGGTCAAGCCGATCTGAGTCGTAAGCTGCGGAAATCTCCTCTACCATCTCCTCCCCGATTTTATCCGGATTTCCGAAACGGACGCCTCGATCCTCCCAGCGCCGTTCCATCACCATGTTGGGAGAAGCCTCCTGCGCTTTCATCACTGCGTCCACAAACCGCTGGGGAAGGGCTACCCGCTTCTCCTCCCCGTCCCAGGTCAGCTTCACCTGGATCGGCAAACCGCGGAAGGTTTGCAGTTGGACTTGAACTTCTCCAAACCCTTCAATAGGGGCTTCGGCCTTCCGGGAAACGGTATCATCTTCCGGCTCCGCCTCTTCACCGAATACCTCCCGCACCATAGGAAGGACCTCTTTCCAGTCCGCCTTCGGGTCCCGTTCAACCGACAAAAAGTCCGCCACCCGGAACACACTTTTTACTCCATCCACTGCTAAAAGCCGTTGGATGATCTCCGGTGCCTCCTCCGGCTGGTCAGCGGTATAGGTCTTGGCTGTCGATGCTGTTTCATCCACATTTAGTTTCATCGCGTTGGGACTCGGGGTCGGTTCAATGGAACGAAGTTTCATCTCATTCCCTCCTCCTCTACACTTTGTGCACTCTATAAAAACCGCCCGTCGGGGCGATAATCGGCTACTCGGATTCTATCACAACTTACGCTCTCTTTCACGACTGTTTCAGAAGGGGAAGTAAAAGGTTACAATAGTTGTGAAGCGTTCCCGGCTTCGCCCCAGTATCCAATTGCCGGGCCATATTTTCGCATCTATCATGATCAACCTAATACCCAGCAAAAACGGGGCAAACCGGTCGTCAGGGAGGAAAAGACATGAACGAGTTCATTGAAGATAAAATCGAGAAGCTACTGTCGAACGAGGGGTTGTCGGATTGGACAGAGGAAGTGATCCGCACCTTGGTCCCCTGTCTCGTCCTGGAGCCGCAGGAAGAGGATAATATTCCCAAAGGAACCTCCAAATGGGGCGGTGCTCCCGATCTGCCGCCGGAATCCCCCTACCCGATGGATGCCTTACAGCCGCTGACGTTTATCGCCCAGTTCAACCTGACCGAACTGAAGGAGCAAGACCCGATGAGCCCCCTTCCCGACCGGGGGATGCTCTACTTTTTCGCCGGGTCCAATGATCTCTATCACAGAGCCCCGTCGGACCGAATCACTTGCCAAGTCATCTACGCCGATGTCCATCCCGACGAATTGATCCCCGCACCTTTTCCCGATGACCTTCCGCGGGAAGCCGTGGTGACGGAACGGGGGATACGGTTCAGGATGGAAAAAACTTTTCCCAATGTGGATGCCCCGGAAGAAATGGAAGAGATGTGGTTTGAGCTGATGGATCAATTGTACGAACTGGAGGAGCGAAAGGGGGCTTACCACCAAGCCTTCGGCCCCCCTTTCTCATTGCAGGAGGATGTCTTTGACGTCTGCCGCTCCTATGAGGGGCAACCCGCCGCCGAATGGGTGCTGCTCCTTCAGGTCGATTCCGATGAAGAGATGGTTTGGGGAGATGAGGGGATGCTGTATTTCTGCCTCCCCCGAGAGGCGCTGTTACGGGGTGATTTTAGCAAAACGTGCCTGGTGATCCAAAACCCGTAGTCCGATCGCAGAAAAGCTTCTGCTCGTCGATCATGAAAGATCGAAATAACGGCATCACGACAAAAAAAGGTGTAACCCGTTAAACCCTGGACGAGGTGACGGGTTACTCCTTTTTCGGCTGAAAGGGGGCACAGTCATGCATCGTACGGAGTCCCTAAAGGAAAAGATCGCTTTATTTTTTCAGATCCTGTGGCCCATTTTAATCACCCAGGTGGTCTTATACACCATGAACCTATTGGATACGATGATGTCGGGCCGAGCGGGTACCGATGATCTGGCCGGCGTCGCGATCGGATCCAGCTTTTGGATGCCCGTCTTCACAGGGTTAAACGGTATTCTGATGGCTGTCACACCGATGGTTTCCCAATTGATTGGCGGCGGGCACCATCAGAAGATTACCGAGTCGGTTACGCAAGCCCTTTATTTATCGCTCTTGCTCGCGGTGGCGGTTTTCGGTTTCGGCTTGCTGCTTCTCGAACCGCTTCTTTCCATGATGAAGCTGGACCCTGCGGTGCATCATATCGCCAAGCACTATTTGATCGGACTTTCTTTTGGCCTGATCCCGCTATTTGCCGCCAATGTGCTTCGCCACTTCTTTAATGCCCTCGGGCATACGCGAATCATGATGTTCATCATGATAGTGGCAGTCCCTTTTAACATCGCCTTAAACTATCTACTCATCTTCGGCAAATGGGGCTTTCCGCGACTGGGGGGAATCGGTACTGGTTATGCGACCAGTATCACCTATTGGTTCATTTTGATCATCAGCATCCTGGTCACCTTCAAAGTGGATGGAATCCGTCCCTATTCATTGTTTGTCACCTGGTTTTCCCCTTCATTAAAAGCATGGAAGGAACAACTATCCATCGGAGTGCCCATGGGCCTTTCCGTCTTTTTCGAAGCGAGTATCTTTTCCGTAGTCACCCTGTTGATGGGCGCCCTGTTTGATACGGTGACCGTGGCTGCACACCAAGCCGCTATCAATTTTACATCGCTTCTATTTATGATCCCTTTAAGCATCGCCATGGCTTTAACGGCGGTGGTCGGTTTTGAGGTGGGCGGAAAAAGATGGACGGATGCCAAGCAATACAGCCTTTTAGGTGTTATCACCGCCATGGGCTTTATCGCAGTGGCATCGGTCTTCCTCTTTCTGTACCGAGAATGGATCGCTCACTTTTACACGGACAATCCAGCCGTGATCACGTGGATCAAACAATTCCTGATCTTCGCGATCTTTTATCAACTCTCCGATGCTGCTCAGGCATCGCTGCAGGGGGTGCTGCGGGGTTATAAGGATGTCACCATCCCCTTTATCACGGCGCTAATCTCCTACTGGGGCATCGGAATCCCTGTCGGATATGGATTGGCTTCCTTCACCAGCCTGGGGCCATTCGGCTTCTGGTTGGGCATCACAGTCGGCTTGACGTGCGCATCACTCGGCTTTTTCATTCGCTTGATGACCATCCAAAAAAAGGAGGCAAAAAGGGTGCCGCAGCACTGACATAACGGCAGATCCCTTTCGATCAAGGCATCTCCCCGGAACCATAGTGTAAACGGCCGTTCACCGCCGCTTCTCCTCCGCGCGGAAAGTAAACAAAGATGTGATACCGCCCCGGCTGCAGGGAGGAGAGGTCGATCGATCGCTTCAAAGGCCGTTCCGCGCGGATCCGCACCTTTTTCACCTGCCGGTAATCGGTATCCCGTACCTCCACCACTAACACGGCCTCCCGTCCGCCGGGGTGGATGGTGAGCTTCATCCCGTTGTAGGACCTACCGTCAAAAGGAAACGAACGTCCCCTGTTCAAGGCTTCGCTTTCCCCCTCCACATGGCGCCCATCGGCCTGAAATGCCCAACAGCGGCCTCCTTCGAAACAAGGGTGCTCCGCTTCAATCAACCCCACTGCCTCCACACTCGTCAAGGGGAGCGCCGACAACCTTATCGCCACGATAAGAAGAACAATGAACATCCACCGTCGTCTCAAGGGGATCGACTCCTTCCTGCGTCCCGATGTTTTCGGGGCGTTTTTTCTATGATCCCCTCCTCATCCTCCGTCAATCAAAAAAGCTGCCGGATATCTCCGGCAGCTAACAAGGCCCCTTATTTACCTACACTCATCTGTTGGCGGAGATAAGCTTCGATAAAGGGATCGAGGTTTCCGTCCACAACCCCTTGTACGTTGCCGATCTCCACATCGGTCCGATGATCTTTCACCATGCTGTAGGGGTGGAATACATAGGAGCGAATCTGGTTGCCCCAGCCAATCTCGCTCTGTTCCCCCTGCAGTTCGGCCAGTTGTTTTTGGTTCTCTTCAATCTGCTGCTGGACCAAGCGGGCTTTCAGGATCTTCATCGCCCGTTCCCTGTTTTTGATCTGGGAACGCTCCGACTGACAAGTCACCACGATGTCGGTGGGCAGATGGGTGATCCGGACCGCGGAATCGGTGGTATTGACGTGTTGCCCACCGGCTCCGCTGGAACGATAGGTGTCGATTTTCAAGTCCTCGGACCTGATCTCCACATCGACATCGTTATCGATTTCCGGAAGGACGTTGGCAGAGACAAAGGAGGTGTGCCGTCGCCCCGATGAGTCAAAGGGAGAGATGCGGACCAGACGGTGCACCCCTTTTTCCGCTTTCAGATACCCGTAAACGTTCTCTCCTTTAATGAGGAGGGTGACGCTTTTCACACCCGCTTCGTCGCCAGGGAGAAAGTCGAGGGTCTCCACTTTAAAACCCCGCTGTTCCGCCCATCGAGTGTACATCCGCAGCAGAATCTTGGCCCAATCCTGGGATTCCGTCCCGCCGGCACCCGGGTGAAGTTCCAGAATGGCGTTGTTTTGATCATAGGGTTCATTCAGCATCAAGGAAAGCTCAAAGTCATCCAGCTTCCTTTTTAGCTCCTTCACACCCTCTTCCGCTTCGGAGAGCATGGATTCATCCTCTTCCTCAGCAATCAGTTCCACCATCACCTGGACCTCTTCCTGAGCCTCTTCCAGCTCCTCCATCCCCTGGACCGACCGTTTCAGGCGATTATTCTCGTCAATCACTTTTTGCGCCGCCGCCTGGTCGTTCCAGAAGTCCGGATCGGTCATCTTCAGTTCCAGTTCTTCAATGCGCTTCTTCTTCTCAGGGAGGTCAAAGAGACCCCCTGATGTCCGCCAATCGCTTGGCTGTATTGTTCAATTCCTGACGAATTTCCTGCAGTTGCATCGCTCACGTCTCCTTCATCCAAAAATGGTTCCACTACACAGGATATCATAGATGGAATTCGCCGTGCAGAGGCGGGTATCGACATCAACCGGTTTGAGCCGCCCGACCGCAGCAGTGTTTGTACTTCTTGCCGCTACCACAGGGGCACGGTTGGTTGCGGCCCACTTTTTCCACCTTCCGCACCGGCTGCCGCTTTGGTTTTTCTTGCTCCTGGTGGGGGGAACCGCCGGAGGAAGCCGTCTGGTTGGTGGCCACTTCTTCTCGTTCGATCTCCTCATCCTCACCCAGGTCTGATTTCATCACGTAGCGTACCACTTCTTCCTGGATCTCCTGCACCATTTCCTGGAACATCTCAAACCCTTCAAACTGATACTCCCTGAGAGGATCTGTCTGACCGTAGGCACGCAGGTGGATGCCTTGCCGCAGCTGATCCATGGCATCGATATGGTCCATCCACTTCCGATCTACGGTGCGGAGAATCACCACTTTGGCAAATTCCTCGAGGCGATCGGCCCCGATCTCTTCCTCCCGAGAGGTGTAATCCTCTTTCAACTGATCGTGGAGATAATCGATGATCTCCTGCTTTTCCATCCCTTCCAGATCATCTTCCTCCACTTCCTGGCGCAGGAAGGAATTGACCGCTTCGACCACAGGTTCCAGGTTCCATTCCTCCGGGATATCCTCATCAGCAGTATGGGCTTCTACCAGCCGTTCGATCAACTCTTTGCCCATGTCCAGAACAACCTTGTGCAGATCTTCGCCGGTCAACACTTGTCGCCGCTGCTTGTAAATCACATCCCGTTGCTGGTTAAGGACATCATCGTATCTCAACACCCAGCGGCGGGCGTCAAAGTTGTTTCCCTCCACCCGTTTCTGGGCGTTGGCCACTGAACGGCTAAACATCCTGCCCTCAATCGGCGTATCTTCGTCCAGACCCAGGGTATCCATCATCCCTTGGATTTTCTCAGAGGCAAAGCGGCGCATCAGATCATCCTGGAAGGAGAGATAAAACTGGGAAGACCCGGGATCGCCTTGACGGCCGGATCGACCTCGGAGCTGATTGTCGATGCGGCGGCTTTCGTGGCGCTCGGTGCCGATCACGTGCAAGCCGCCCAGTTCCTCCACTCCATCTCCCAGCACAATATCCGTTCCCCGACCGGCCATGTTGGTAGCGATGGTCACCGCGCCTCGTTGCCCCGCCTCGGCGATAATCTCCGCTTCACGGGCATGGTTTTTGGCGTTTAGCACCTGATGGGGGATGCCGCGTTTCTTCAGCATCTTGGACAGCAACTCCGATTTTTCAATGGAGACGGTTCCCACCAGAATCGGTTGGCCCGTGGCGTGACGTTTGACGATGTCCTCCACCACGGCCCGATATTTGGCCTCTTCCGTCTTGTAAAGCTTGTCAGAGAGATCTTCCCGTATCATCGGTTTATGGGTGGGAATCTGGACCACGCCCATCCCGTAAATTTTACGGAACTCTTCTTCTTCCGTTTTGGCTGTTCCGGTCATCCCCGCCAGTTTGTCATACATGCGGAAGTAATTCTGCAGGGTGATCGTGGCCAAGGTCATGCTCTCCTTCTGCACCTGAAGCCCCTCTTTGGCTTCGATAGCCTGGTGCAGCCCATCGCTATAACGACGTCCGTGCATCAGCCGACCGGTGAAATCGTCCACGATGATGACGCCCTCTTCGTTGACGACGTAATCATGATCCCGCTTCATGATCACATGGGCTTTCAGAGCTTGTTGGATGTGGTGGTTGATCGTAATGTTTTTGGCATCGTACAGGTTGTCGATACCCATAAAGGATTCCGCTTTATCCGCTCCCTTTTCCGTCAGGGAAACGCTTTTGGTCTTCACATCGACGGTGTAATCCTCTTCCGGCTTCAGGCGGCGTACCAGTTTGTCAGCGGTGTAATAGAGATCCGTCGCCTTGTTGGCCTGGCCACTGATGATCAAAGGGGTACGAGCTTCATCGATCAAGATGCTGTCCACTTCGTCGACCAGGGCAAAATTGAGTTTGCGCTGGACCACCTGTTCCGGATAGAGGACCATATTATCCCTGAGGTAGTCGAAACCAAACTCATTGTTGGTTCCAAAGGTGATATCCGCTTGGTAAGCTTCTCGTTTCTCCTCCGGGCTCATTCCCGGCAGGTTGAGCCCGACGGTGAGACCGAGGAATTCAAACACCTGACCCATCCATTCCCGGTCCCGGCGAGCCAGATAGTCGTTGACAGTCACCAGATGGACGCCTTCCCCGGACAGGGCGTTTAGATAAGCAGGCAGCGTGGAGACCAGCGTCTTCCCTTCCCCGGTTTTCATCTCGGCGATATCCCCCCGGTGAAGAACAACGCCGCCCACCAGCTGCACATAGAAGTGACGCATACCGAGGACGCGCTTGGCCGCTTCTCGGACAACGGCAAAGGCCTCCGGCATCAGCTCGTCCAATTCTTCTCCGTCAGCGAGCCGCTTGCGGAAAGTCTCGGTCTTTCCAGTCAACTCCTTATCGCTCAGCTTGGAGATCTCCTCCTCGAGGGCCTCCGTTTGATCAGCAATTTTGTAACACTTTTTCAGCTCCCGCTCATTCGAGTCGGGCAATATTTTTTGCAAAAGCTTCATCATCAGTCTTCATCCCTTTCGTGAGACTGCTTGGCACGGGTACAAACTCTCGCTTCTTATTATGAACGGAAATTGCTTTCCGCAGGTTCCATGAAAAGGTACTTACAATTAGTTTAACAAAAAGGCCCTTCCATTTTCACTTTTTCACAAAAGCTTTAGATCCAAGTAAACAAAAGGACAGCGTGGACCGCTGCCCTTTGTGGACTGCCCTCGTTCTTCCGAAATTGGTTGCCCGGTATGTTATTCAGGTTCGATCAACCCGTAACGGCCATCTTTTCGTTTATAAACCACGTTAACCTCGTCCGTGGAAGCATTGGAAAATACGTAGAAGTTGTGTCCGAGGAGATCCATCTGCAGAATCGCCTCCTCCAGATCCATGGGTTTAAAGTCGAACCGCTTATTGCGAACCACCTCAAACCCGCTTTCAGCCTCTTCCTCCAACTCATCCTCTCTCTGAAGCTCAGGGGGTGTTCCACTCTCCAGGTTGCGGAGGGTCCCGTCCTGGCGGAACTTGCGATTGACCTTGGTTTTGTACTTGCGGATCTGGCGCTCCAGTTTTTCCACCACATTATCGATGGAAGCGTACATGTTTTCCGTCGCCTCTTCGGCACGAACTAACAATTCGGGGAAGGGAACGGTCACCTCGACCTTGTGTTCGTCACGAAAGACACTCAGCGACACATAAGCTTCCGCAGCTGCTGTGGATTGGAAATACCGTTCCAGACGACTCAGCTTTTTGATGACATAATCCCGGAGCGCCTGGGTCACATCAATGTTGTTCCCACGGATATTATACTTCATCAAGCGAATCCCCCTTTTCGCCTTCTAGATTATGTATTCCCGTTTCTACAGATCATTCCTCCTCTTTTTAATGAACAATTTATAAAGAAAACATCCGTTCTTCACAGGAGCAGGAGGAGAAGGTTTTGGGTAATTAAAAACCCTCCCGAACCGAATCCGGGAGGGGTTTTTATCGGAGTTTGTGTTAGACGAGCTTGTTGACGTTGGCAGCCTGCGGTCCACGCGGTCCTTCTACGATCTCAAACTCAACACTTTGACCTTCGTCCAACGTTTTGAAGCCTTCTTCCTGAATAGCGGAGTAGTGGACAAAAACGTCGTCCCCGCTTTCACGTTCAATGAACCCGTAACCTTTTTCCGCGTTGAACCACTTGACTTTGCCTTGCATAATAACAATCCCTTCATAAATTGATCCACATGAAATACCTGAAGGGTCTTCCATGCGATTAAACTATACCACTGGAAATTACACAAAGTCAAGGAATTTTTCGGTCATGACCGCAATTTCCTCTAAAACCCCCCTATTGTCTCGGCTTATGGATATAAAAAAACATAAAACCAAAGACTTATACACAGACTTATCCACATTATCCACAATATTTTCTACCGTCTCACAACAAAAAACCTCCGGTACGCTTCCGGAGGTGACGAATGCTCAGTTGACAGATTCCTTCAGCTGTTTGCCGGGTTTAAAGGCGGGAACTTTGCTGGCCTCAATCTGAATCGGCTCTCCCGTCTGCGGATTGCGCCCGGTACGGGCCGCCCGCTGGCGAACCTCAAAATTGCCAAAACCGATCAGGGAAACTTTTTCTCCTTTTCGGAGCGCTTCGGAGATCGACTCCAACACCGCTTCTACCATTTGACTGGATTCCTTTTTGGTCTTGCCTGTCATCTCTGCCACCTGTTCGATCAACTGGGTTTTGTTCATCACAGACACTCCTTTTTCAAACATCCTCGACCCATTCTCAATTTACGGGGGTGGTCCAATAGACCTCTATTCCCTTTCTTTCCCAACCTCACGGCTTTTATACCCTTTTTCGCATATGAACCTCGTAATCCTCCATCGTTTACCGCGCCAAGGTAGCTGAATAAATCCGTTGAGCCCCTGCTCTTTTCAGGGTGCGGGCACACTCTACCATGGTAGCCCCGGTAGTATAAACATCGTCAATCACCAGCCAAACCCTACCAGCAATGCGTTTCCAGTCCGAGGACTGGAACGCTTCCTCGAGCATGGCCATCCGCTCCCAGCGGCTACTTTTGCTTTGTGGCGGAGTCGACCGTACCTTTTTCAAGGTGGGGATAAAGGGGAGGCCTAAGTGGCGGGCTGCCTCCTGGGCTAACCGTTCCGATTGGTTAAACCCACGCTCTTTCAGCCTTTGTGGATGAAGGGGAACACAGGTGACCGCTTCAGCCCGGATGCCGGCGGAAAACACCCTCTCCGCCATCATCTCTGCCAGAGGACGAGCCAAATGTTCCCGTCCTCGGTATTTGTACAGATGGATCAACTCCCGGGGGTAAGCAGTATACTGGAGGACAGCTACATTGCGCTCCAGTTCACCACCAGGGCCTGTAAGACAATCCTCGCACAGGGAACCAATCCCGGCACGCCCGCAACGAGGGCAACAAGGCGAATCGATCCGGTGTAATCGGCATCGGCAGCTGGGACATACCCGTTCCCACACCGCGGACCACGAAGAGGCTCGATGGGGAGCATCGCAGAGACAGCAGCTGCCGGGACCCGTAAACCACTTTTTCCACTGGATCACAGAGCATACCTCCGAGCGGAGAGATATCCTTTTCGCCGCGCCAGCCGGTTGCATTCGCGTATATCCCGGACCGCACGCAGCTGGGCTTCCGTACGCAGGGAGGAAATAAACAAGACCTCCCCTTCCTGATATGCGGCCGAGCGGCCTACCCTTCCTGCGATCTGAACCAATGCCGCACCGTCAAATACCGGATGATCGGCCCCAACCACCGCCACGTGACATCGGGGGACGGTCACTCCCCTCTCCAGGATGGTGGTAGTGATCAGCACCTTCACTTCGCCCGTCATAAAGCGACGAACCATTTCCGCTCGCTCCCCACCCCGGCTGGAAACGACGCCGCATTTGGCTCGCAATCCCGGCATACGGGAATCGAACCAGCGGAGTAACCGCCATGTATCCGTAACCCTTGGCACAAACAACAACACTTGTCCCTTCTGCTCAATCGCTTCCTTTAAAAATCGTTCCAGAACCGGAATCGGCCGCCCCCGATCCGTCTTGTGCTGCAGTCGCCACACCCGGTGCAGTCTTGGAACTGGCAGCGGAAAACCGTGATAACGAGCAGGCACCGTCACCAGCTTTCTCTTCCCTCGCCGAGCCCGATTCAGCCAGGATTTCGGGGGGGTGGCCGTTAAGTACACCCGCTTCCCTTCGTTTCGAATCGCCCTTCGCACCCCGAATTGCCAAATCTGCTCCTCACGCAGGGGATAGGCTTCCACCTCATCCACCACGGCCAACCGGAAGCGATGATAAAAACGGACTGCCTGTTGCACCGTGGCCGCGGCGATGGACTGATTCACCCAGCGGTCACCGGAATCGCCGTGGAGCTCCGCCACGCGGATTTCTGGAAAGGAGCGACGCAGTCGGTCGGCAACTTCTCTCACGGCTTCCTGCCGAGGGGCCACCCAGAGCACCCGCTCTCCCTCTTCCAACACACGGCGTACCATCGGAAACATCATTTCCGTTTTGCCGGCGCCAGTTACCGCCTGGACTAGCAGCTCCTCTCCTTCTTCCTCCAACCAGTCGAGGCAGCGGGAAGCAGCATCCCACTGGGGATCCGACAAAAGAGGGAGAATCGATGTCACTTTATCGACAGCGACCGGGTCGGAAGCCGGTTCGATCAGAACAATCGGTGTACAGGCCCGGCTTTTTCCCAAGCGGATACAATGATCACACCAGGCGCACGCCTTTTCGCACTTTGCACACGCTCCCCGTCGAATCCACTTCCCACCGGCTCCACACCGGTTGCAGCGCCAGCGAATCGCTGGCCCTGTCATATCTACACCTGGCAAAAGCTGCGCTCGCCCCGTCAGTACCAGCCATTGCAGTCCTTCATCTGGCCTCGCTCCCGCAACCCCTGCAACAGCTAGCGCCTGATCCAGTTCCTCCCGGGTAAAGGCCTGTCCACCCAACCACTGTTGCAAATGGTTAGCGTATTTCTCCAGCCGCTGGGTGCCCGCTCCTCCTGCTACAGGCGGTTCTCGTGACATACGGCGGGTAGCCCGGGAAAAGGCCTGTCCAAAGGAAGGTGTGGTTCCTGTTTTCCGGATGGATTGCCCCCGCGTGCGCCAATACAATCGATCAACTTCCGGGGCCAAGGTCACCCGAATGTCATCCATCACTTGATACGTGGTATAAAGCATGGAATGCGCCTCCTTCCTATAAAAAAAAGCAAGAGGGGGGAACGCGGCTCATTTTTGCCGTCACACAATGAATCCCCTCCTGAATAGAGGGGACGGTCAGAGATGTTGTTCAACTTCTGAGGTCGAGGATCGAGGAATCCTCCGCTCCGAAAGGCGTCCCCTCGTCAGGGACCGCTTCTGTATACACTTCCATCATCGGATATTTTTGTTGAAGTCGCTCGAGAATAGGGCCGGTGTCGTCAGCGGAACCGGCATCGACACAGATGATTTCAGGAGGATGCCCCGACAGCCTGCTGCGACCATAGTAGGAACGGATCACCCATTCGATGCAACCCTGACTGTTGCGGGTCAACAGAATGAGCTTGGGGGAGTCTTTCCAGGTGTCCAACGGATAACTGAACATTCTTGAAACGAGGTCCGTCACAACCCGAATGACCGCAAAGAGTGCAATGCCAGCGAGCAGCCACAGTTCCATCGCTTCTGCCCCCCTTTGCCCCCCAATATATGCACAGGGAAAAGGAGGCGTTCAAACAGGCCTGTCCCTCCATATTTTACAATGATTTCCTCGCGATGTCGAGATAAAAAAAGACCGCAACAGCGGTCACCTTTCCTTTATTACAGGGAAGCATCCTGCTTCAGTAGCTCGGCCTTATCCGTTTTCTCCCAGGGAAGATCCACATCGGTCCGACCGAAATGACCGTAGGCAGCTGTCTGCTTATAGATGGGACGGCGCAGGTCCAGCTCTCGGATGATGCCGGCGGGACGCAAATCGAAGTGGTTTCGAACCAGCCGTGCCAACTCCTCTTCCTCCAATCGCCCCGTGCCGAAGGTATCGATACGGATGGAGACGGGACGGGCCACCCCGATCGCATAAGCCAGCTGCACTTCACATTTGTCAGCCAGTCCGGCGGCCACGATGTTTTTAGCCACATAACGGGCGGCATAAGCGCCAGAACGATCCACTTTGGTCGGATCTTTACCCGAGAAGGCCCCTCCTCCATGGCGGGCGTACCCTCCGTAGGTGTCGACGATAATTTTGCGGCCGGTGAGACCGGCATCCCCCATCGGACCGCCAATCACAAAACGACCGGTGGGATTGATGTAGCAGATGGTCCGATCATCCAACATCTCTTCCGGAATTACCGGCTGAATGACGTGTTCCTGGATATCCTCTTTGATCCGCTCCAGGGACACCTCTTCAGAGTGTTGGGTGGAAATCACTACGGTCTCCACCCGGATCGGCCGGTTTCCTTCATATTCCACTGTCACCTGGGTCTTTCCGTCAGGCCGAAGATAATCTAAGGGGCCATTGACCCGGACCTCATGAAGACGACGGGCGAGCCGGTGAGCCAGAGAGATGGGCAGAGGCATCAGTTCCGGGGTTTCGTTGCTGGCAAAACCAAACATCAAGCCCTGATCGCCGGCACCAATCGCATCAATCTCTTCTTCAGTCATCTGCCCTTCCCGTTTTTCCAGGGCTTCGTCCACACCGGCGGCAATATCGGCGGACTGTTCGTCGATCGAAGTGAGCACGGCGCATGTTTCGGCGTCAAAGCCGTATTTGGCCCGAGTGTAACCGATCTCCCGAACCGTATCCCGAACAATTTTGGGAATATCTACGTAACAATGCGTGGATATCTCTCCCGATACCAAAACCATCCCGGTGGTGACAGAAGTTTCACAAGCAACCCGGGCATTGGGGTCCCGGGTGATAATCTCGTCCAACACAGCGTCAGAAATCTGGTCACAGATCTTGTCAGGGTGCCCCGCTGTGACCGATTCCGACGTAAACAGCGTACGTCTGGGATTAGCTGGCAAGGTGAGTCTTCCTCCTTTATTGCCAATTTGTATCGATGAAAGAAAAGACCCGCTCGGGATCATCCCGCGGGTGACCAACCTTTTCGTCTGTTGAAGGCGCAAAAATTCAATTCAAGAATACACGAAAAGGACCCTTATGACAAGCTGGTGCAGACTGCCACTGCGGGTAGCGAGCAAGGAGGGGTTATTTCTGAACGAGCTTACAAGGGGTCATACGCCTCCCACCACGAAGCAGGTGGATCATCTGGAAACCTGGAGCCGGTATTCTTGCCCACGGTCCCGTGACGAGCGCTGTACCCACACCCTTTGGAGGTACTCTGCAACAGACAGCCGCAGCGTCTCAGCTCACCTGGAGCTTGTTTTTATAAAAAAGCAGCGTCACATCCCGGGCGCCCTGGGAAACCTGCAGCCTAATCCTTTGCTCCGCTTCTCTTTTGGTCGACCAGTGATACCAGTCCAGATCTGACGGCCCGTCAAAGCGGGCTATTATCAGCCGCCTCTCTTCCAGCGGAGCCGCATGACCGGTCGGGTCTACTGTCCGATGAAGGATATGGACGGTTTGTAGAAGACCGAGGGTTACCCCACTCTCCGTCCCGTGGTGGCCCCGTCTGGATGCCAATGTGCTTGCACAACCGCCCTGCATCAGTAACAACAGGATTGCTAACCACACCAGACCATCCGGTTCCCCATCATGTGCCTCCCGCCCCTATCATCGCTTGCCACCAGGTTATTACAAACCGCATGGAATGAGTGATAAAGACCATAATAACAAGGTGATCCTTGAGGGAGGTGACCGATGTGAGAAGGTTCAGACTCGGATTTTTGGCAGCACTTCTCCTGTTGACCCTGGGGGCGATCTGGTGGCTGTTCAAATCCCCCCCAACCCCGTCTCCGTCTCCAGAGAAGGCCACGCCACAACCCAGTCCCACCTCACAGCAGCCTCCCACAGACATCCTGCGACCGCGCAAACCGCTCTCTCCTCTCAATCGGCCGGTCAGCCTGCTCCTGATCGGCGTAGACACACGCAAGGGAGACAAGGGACGCGCCGATGCTTTGATGGTGCTGACCATCCATCCTGACCGGCAAACGGTCAAAATATTGAACATTCCCCGGGATACACGTACCCAACTGCTGCTGGGGGGTGGACGGACCACTATCGACAAAATCAATCATTCTTACGCCCTCGGAAACGGAGTAGTAGCGACCGTACGCACAGTGGAACATTTCCTGGAGATTCCCGTCGATCATTTCGTCAAAATGGATTTTGCCGGCTTTCGATCCTTGATCGATCAAGTCGGAGGGGTCAACGTGGATGTGAAACGGAATTTTTCCTACAAAGGGCACCGGTTCCGGAAGGGAAAGAGGACGCTCAACGGTTCCCAGGCGCTCGCTTACGTTCGGGATCGCACCGGCGGCAGTGATTTTGACCGACACATCCGGCAGCAGGAGGTGTTGAGCAGCCTTTGGGAAAAGGGAACCCGCTGGTCGACACTGCTAAAAGCAGATGATCTGTTCCGGATCGCGAGGAAACACCTGGATACAAACTTGACCTTGCAACAAGCATGGCGCATTTTGTACACGCTTCGCAAGGTCCCTAGCGACAGACGAGAGGTGCTCCACCTTTCAGGCAGTGATCGCTGGCACCCCTATTACTATCTGATCGTTCCCGACTCCCAGCGGCAGCAAGTGAGCCGCCGATTACGGAAACACCTGGAGTTGGAAACACGCGCGAACACAAAATAAAAAAGCGGTCCTTCTTAGAGATGACCGCTTTTTGCACTTTTTGTATTAGGCCAAAAGACCTGATTTCATGCGGAAGAAATCTACTTTATTCATCCTTGAGCCCTTTTAAGGATGATAGTATGATGGAGAAGAAAAAGTAACCGCAAACGGGCTGCCAGCATAAAAGTGGGGTTTTTATGGAACGGATCGAGTGGAGCCGCAAAGAGCGGGTCAACAAGAAGAAACGAAAAAAATGGTGGGTCCGGGGAATACTGATGGGCGTACTGGCCGCCTTTCTTCTGTCAGGATACCTGATCGCTCAGGTATGGGGAGCCTTGGCTAACACCTACGACCCTTTGGAGCAGTCCTCCAAACGGGAAGGGGAGGCCACCTTGGAGAAACCCTTCACCATCTTGCTTCTGGGGACCGATGCCCGGAAGGTGACCACGAATTGGCGGGCGGATGTGATCATTCTGGCCACGGTCAACCCGAAAAAGAAATCGGTCAAGATGGTCAGTATTCCCCGGGACACCTATGTGAAGATCGCCAACACGGACAAAATGGACAAAATCAACTCTGCACCCTACTACGGACGGAAATCCGTCAACCCGAAGGGGCCGGGGCCGATAGCCAACACAGCTCAGACCGTTGAAGATCTTCTCCATGTTCCCGTCGATTATTATGTGAAGGTAAACTTTCAAGGCTTTATCGACGTTGTGGACGCTCTGGGCGGCGTGAACGTCAACGTCAAGTTCCCTTTTTCTCAGGAACACTTCGGTGGAGAAGTGATCCCCTTTAAACCGGGACCGAAACTGTTGAACGGAAACGAAGCACTGGCCTACGTGCGCATGCGCAAACAAGATCCCCGGGGCGATTTGGGCCGGAACGAACGACAACGTGAAGTGATGACCAACCTGTTGGATCGTGCCATGAGTCTAAACACTGTCACCAAAATCGATGATCTGCTGGATGCGGTAGGTCAAAACATGAAGCTGGGCATCAAAGTCCAGGACCTGCCCAAGCTACAGTCCATTTACCAGGATATTCCCAAAGAAAGCATCCAGAATATGAAACTGAAGGGCGAAAACAAACGTCTGGAATACTGGTATTACATTGTCAGCAATCAGGAACGTCAACGGATGAGCAACATTCTGCGGAAGCACCTAGAACTGGACTCAAAACCCATCGACCAGTGGGATGTACCAACGGCAGATCAGGAGTCAGGCACTCCGTCCGGCAACCAGGGGGGAATGAACGGAACTGAGAGCCCATAACCCAACCGTCACCTGCCATCCCGGGGCCAATTTGGATTGGCCCCCTTTTCTTATGGGCGGGTCTCTGAGAGGATGATCCCCTTCTATGTGGAGCAGAGTGGAGATGGTCTCCATTTCCCACGGAGGGAAAGCGACTGGTTCCTCAAAAAGGGGAGCTTCTCTCCACTTTTGATGGGTTACTTCTTCCTTAAAGCCCGTTGGCAAAAGGAATGGCGGCTCTTTCACCAGACATTTTTCATAATCAGGGAGGATGCCGATCATAAACATAAGGACCAATCCTTTCATCGGACGGCTTGTCCGTTTGGTGACCAAAGAATAAAACAGAACTTCAAGCCCTGGCTACCCTTTCGACAAAGGTTATCAAAAACATATTCCCTTTTCCTTCCATTTCCAGTATTAACCTCCAATCGACAGGAAAGGTGGTGTTATTCATGAACCTGCCTTATCGTTATTTCACCGTCAAAGAGAGCGCTGAAACGGAGATCCATATCCAAAAATCGAGATTTCTCACCTATGTCGCCCCTGTCGAAACCAAGGACGAGGCCGACGCTTTTATCGATCATATCTCCCGACGTCATTGGGATGCCACGCACAACTGCCATGCTTACGTTCTGTGGGACGGTCAGATCGCCCAAAAATCCTCCGACGACGGAGAACCCTCGGGAACCGCAGGGCGGCCGATTTTGGAAGTGATCCGCAACCGGCAATTGATCAATACGGCCATTGTGGTCACTCGCTATTTCGGAGGCATCAAACTGGGTGCCGGTGGATTGATCCGGGCCTACAGCAGGGCTGCAGCCACAGGTTTAGATGCAGCCGGTATTCTGGAATGGGTTCGCCATCGGGAACTGCACATCACCGTAGACTATCCAGCTATGGGTAAAATCGAACATGAACTCCGCTCCGCCGGCATCCAGCCGCCCCCGGCCACCTTTACCGAACAGGTGCAATGGCAGCTCTGGATCCCTGAAGGGGAAGAAGATCCCATCCGGAAAATGGTGATGGAACAGACCGGTGGAAAGGGAGAGGTAACGGAGGGACGGTTGGAATATCGTCCGATTCAATCGTGAAACACAAAAAACCCCTGATGCAAGCCATTGATGTGCACCCCTTAAAGTAGACACAGGAAAAACCCCCTGTGAACGGAACTACTTTTAAGGGGTGTTTTCATGGCGAAAAAAGGACAGAAGTTCAGGCATTATCCCTTTTCACTGAAGATGCAAGCCGTTCAAATGAGACTGCAGGGTGTAACCAAACGGGAGGTAGCCGAAAGGTTGGGGATCCATGACGTGAGCCGCTTGAAGGTCTGGTTGCGTCAATATAAGTTAAAAGGATCCGAAGGGCTACAAGACCGCCGGGGAGGGCGAAAGAGGCCACTGCAAAAGGATGAATATGTCCGTCAGCTGGAATTGGAGAACGATGTCTTAAAAAAGTGGTTGGAAATCC
>NZ_FMZA01000024.1 GCF_900102685.1 Melghirimyces thermohalophilus | reverse complement strand
CCATCAGGCGATGAAAAGTCCTATCCGGTATTAGCCCCGGTTTCCCGGAGTTATCCCGGTCTTGCAGGCAGGTTGCCCACGTGTTACTCACCCGTCCGCCGCTGATTCCACCGTCTTCACCCCGAAGGGATCCGTCGGCTTCCTCCGCACGACTTGCATGTATTAGGCACGCCGCCAGCGTTCGTCCTGAGCCAGGATCAAACTCTCCATAAAAGAGCTTGATTCGCTCAAATCATTTGACAGGGTCGTGTCAAACGCTCTTCAGTTTTCAAGGAACGCTCTCCTGTTTCGCCGCCCCCCCGCGGCGGCCGCTCTCTCGCGGCGACAAGATCTATGTTATCAAACCAAATCGATCCTGTCAACAGGGTTTTTTATATCTTTTGCCGGTGCGGGGCGCGAAGCCCCGCCTCAACGGCGACATTTAATAATCTAACACGAACTACTCTCGGGGTCAACCCCTTTTTTCGCGATTTTTTATCCCCCGATCAAAAACACCTTCACAACGATTAAACAAACCAGTCCCGGCAAGCCTAGCAACCCAGTGATCAACGAAGTGACGGGGTTAACCGGTATCCGGAAGTTTATCCACTCACCGGCAAGATTTAAAAGAAATAGGACGACGGCCCCTACTGCAGTGTACACCAGACTGTACCAAATCCAACGGATCGGTTTGGTCAGAGAGCGACTTACCACCATAAAAATCACCACTCCAGCTACTGCTGCTGCCATCCACCATTGCAACTCCACCGATGGTCCCCCTTGTCCCCTCTTTTGTACAAGCGTATGAAGAGCATCGATAGAATAGAACTCCGGCTTTCTCTCTCTTACCGCATCCTTTAAGTTCGGTTAGCAAGTCAGCCGAGCAAATCATAGATTACCGAGACTGTGTTGTTCAGGATATGAAACAGAATCGGCGCCCACAAGTTTTTAAACAGGGCGTACAAGGTGCCGAGAATCAACCCCATCACAAATAACGGAGCTAAAAACACGACATCCACATGAAAAAGAGCGAAGATCGCTGAAGACAAGAGAACGGCGCCAACTGATCCGATCCGTTGAAGGAATGCTCCCATCAGCAACCCGCGAAACATGACCTCTTCGGCAATCGGTCCGATCACCCCGAGCAACAGCACTTGCCCGACGGCGTATATCCAGCCGAGGCGGGCGGCTTGTTCCACCCCTTGGCTGATACTGTCCTCCCGCCAGGATTGTATTTCCAGAGAGAAAAATCGGGCCACCGGTTCTGTCACCCACGGATCCAGCGCATAATAAACGAACAGATAACCGGCAGCGATTGCGACGGCGATAGCCACCCAGCGCCGGAAGGGTTCCCCGCTGAACCCGATCCGGCGGAGACGATGTCTAAACATAAACAAGGCCAACAGAAGCATCAACACGTGGGGAAGAAAGGGGGCGACGATCGACAGCCACCCACCTTCCTCTGATAAAGCGCCGTAGGGAATCAAAAAACCCATACTCAGAATCTGTACCCATGCAAAATAATAGGCCAGATCCTGGGCCCCAATCGATTCCTCGATCCGGGTTCGCTCATACCGGAATCGATCTTTCAAACCGGTCACCAAAAAAAGAAAGGCTCCCAAAAAGGTAGTCCCCAGCCACAACAGGTAGAGAAGCAGAAACAGAGGGTCGGTGGTTTGAGCTTCCGTCACACGCCACAATCCCTCCCGGGTTCTCTCCCATTGCAGAGCGGAAAACTCCAAGGGAACCATATAAAAATAACTGAGGAACAAAACCCAGGCGGAGATCAGACGAACTTTTCCAACAACAGAGGAATGCGGCCCACCGCCTGGGGCCGGTGCCGGCGAAGGGGAAGAGGCAAGGTTCTGCAAGGGAGAAGACCTCCTTCTTTTTTTCCGGAATCTGCACGACCTCACCGATGTACGACTTACAGCTCCCTGCGACCTTCCAGCGCTTTGGTCAGTGTCACTTCATCGGCATACTCCAAGTCGCCACCCACCGGTAGCCCATGGGCGATCCGGGTCACCTTCAATCCGAAGGGCTTTACCAGACGCTGCAGATACATGGCGGTCGCTTCCCCTTCGATGTTGGGGTTGGTGGCCAGGATCAACTCCTTGACCGTCTCATCCTCCAATCGCTTCAACAGGTCCGGAATACTCAGCTCATCGGGGCCGATTCCTTCCATCGGTGAGATCGCTCCGTGGAGGACGTGATACAATCCATGAAACTCCCGGGTCCGCTCCATCGCGATCATGTCCCGCGGATCCTGCACCACACAAATCACCGAACGATCCCGGTTTTTGTCTCGACAGACAGAGCAAACCGGCTGATCGGAAATATTGCTGCAAACCTGGCACCGCTTCAGATCCCGTTTGGCCCGAACCAATGCTTTAGCCAGTTCCGTCACATCCTCCTCTTCCATCCCCAAAACAAAGAAGGCCAATCGTTGGGCCGTTTTAGGCCCAATGCCCGGCAACCGCATAAACCCGTCCATCAGCTTCGATATGGGTTCCGGTACATCCAAAACCAGCCACCCTCCTGTCTTTCAACATATGATAATTCCGTCATCAGACGCACAGAAGAAAAGCCTGTTCCTCAGAACAGGCCCGGAATGTTAAGGCCACCGGTCATTTTTCCCAGATCCTGGGATATCAGATCGTCCACTTTTTTCATCGCTTCGTTGAAGGCCGCAGTCACCATATCTTGCAGCATCTCCACATCTTCCGGGTCGACTGCTTCCGGATCGATCTCCACTCCCAGCACCTGCTTGTGGCCGTTTAAAGTGACTTTGACCACTCCACCGCCAGCCGTTCCTTCCACCTCTTTTTCCGCCAGTTCCTCCTGGGCTTTGGCCATCTGAGCCTGCATTTTCTTCATCTGTTTCATCATCTGATTCATATTTTTCAATGGATTAACCTCCCCAACGTTCAATCCGTGATTTCCACAATGTCCGTTCCAAACAGTTCGACTGCACGTTCCACCGGGTCCTCCGAGTTGTCGGAAGAAGAGGACACCCCGGAAGTTTGGGAGGGCGGTTCCTCTTCGGTGACAGATGTCTCCGACGAGGCACGACGGCTTTCCCAGTCGGCCCGCATCACAGTGACCAGCCGCATCGGAAAGCCTAGCACCTCCCGGATCACCTGCTCGATCAAAGATTTATTCGCTTCTTTTTCTGTTGTTTCCCGGTGAATCGTGTTTTTAAAGGCAACCAGCACCTGGTTCTCTGTAGCCGCTACCGGTTCCCCGTCAATCAGCCAAGCGTGGACCGTGATCTTCTGTTCTTTCACACGGGCCAATACATCAGGCCACCCTTGGGTCACCTGTCGCAGGCGTTCTGGAGAACCCTCGTGCAAAAACAGATCCAGACCGGCGACCTTGGCCGAAACCCGACGAGGAGCACTCTCTTTTTTCACCTGGCTCTTTTTCGGCTCCGCCGCAGAAGGTGTCGCCTCCAGCTGTACCGGCCGCCGCTGAGCCTTCAGTCCTTCTACCTGTTTTTGCAGACGATGGAGCTGTTCCTGGAGGCGGTCCACTGCGGCCAGATCCACCGCCTCTTTTGCCGATGGGGCCTGTCTTTCCCCGCGACACAAGCGAACCAGAGTCATCTCCAACACCACCCGGGGATGCGGAGCCCACTTCATCTGCTGTTGCGCATGGATCAAGGTATCCAACGCCTGTTCCAACCATGCCGATGAAGCCTGCTGTCCCAGGTGGACCCACTCTTGTTCACTGGCTATCCACTGCTTTACTTCTTCCAGTTCTGGAGCCGCCGTCAACAGCAACAGATCCCTCGACAGCTGGATCAAATCATGAACGAGGCGTTCGGGATCCAAGCCGTCCATCAACAAGCCGTTTACCGTTTCCAGCGCACGGGGTGCCTCCCCCTCGAGGCAAGATTTCATCAATCCCCCTAGTGTGGATCGGGAGACAGACCCCGTCACCGCCAGAACCGCCGCTTCATCCACCTGTCGATCAGAGAAGGCCAACACCTGATCCAGCAGGCTGAGCGCATCTCTCATGCCCCCATCGGCAGCCTGAGCGATGGCAACCAAGGCGGCCTCTTCCGCTTCAATCCCCTGGTCAACACAGATTTTTTTCAGATGGTCCAAAATGTTATTCAGGGTATGCCGCCTAAAGGAAAACCGTTGACAGCGGGAAATGATGGTGGAAGGGAGTTTGTGTGGTTCCGTTGTCGCCAGAATAAACATCACATGTTCCGGGGGCTCTTCAAGCGTCTTGAGAAGCGCGTTAAAGGCTTCCGGAGTCAACATATGAACCTCGTCTACAATATATACCTTATAACGGACTTCGGTGGGTGCATATTTCACCTTATCCCGAAGATCACGGATTTCATCCACTCCCCTGTTGGACGCGGCGTCGATCTCCACCACATCCATCAGCGAACCCTCCGTAATCTTCCGGCAAGCGTCACAGGTATTGCAGGGTTCCGGCGTCGGACCGTGTACACAGTTGACCGCCTTGGCCATCAGCTTGGCTGCACTGGTTTTCCCTGTACCACGCGGCCCGCTGAACAGATAAGCGTGGGAAAAATGTCCCTCTTTCAGAGCGTTCTTCAGCGTGGTCGTCACATGATCCTGCCCGATCAGGTCTTTAAAGGTTTGTGGTCGCCATACGCGGTATAATGCCCGATAGGACACGAGCAACCCTCCATATCCTCCGTATCCGGGCGGAGAGCACTTGATTGATGATGTTAACATTCTACTACAATACTGCCGATTTTCCAAAATAAAAGCCCGCCTCCCCGGCGGGTTACACCTTGTGGTAAGGAATCAAAACCTGGAAGATGGCACCTCTCTCCCCTGAAAGCACCCGGATCTCTCCCCGGAGGTCCTGGATGATCCGCTTACAGACCGGAAGACCGAGTCCGGTCCCATTCTCTTTCGTGGTGTAGAAGGGATCAAAAATTTTTTCTTTCGCACGGGGGTGAATCCCCGGCCCTTGATCCTCCACCTCCAGGGACAAAAAACCACTCTCCGATAGGCCAGACAGCCGGATCGTCAACACTCCGCCTTCCCCCATGGCCTCAATCCCATTTTTACAAAGGTTGAGAATCACCTGCTTCAACAGTTCTCCATCTGCTTCAATCAACGGACAGGGGATCTTCTGCAACAGAAAACGAACTTCGATGTTGTGAAGAAGCCCCTCATTTTCGACAATCGGAAGGAGCTCCCGGATCACTTGATCCAGCTGGATCAGCTTCTTCTTGAGCCCGCTGGGCTTGCTCATCATCAAAAATTCCCCAAGCAAGTCGTTGATGCGGTCGATCTCCCGCAACATAATCTCAGCATACCCCTGGCTTTTCATGTCACCCCGCTCGTTTAAGGTATGCCTCATCACCTGCAAAAACCCCCGGATCGAGGTGAGGGGATTGCGGATTTCGTGGGCGATGCCAGCAGCAAGCTGCCCGATCATTGCCAAGCGGTCTGTCTCCCGCACCTGCATCTCCAACAGATACACCTGGGTCATATCCGTCAACGTCAGGAGAAGGTCCGATGAGTCTTCCAACACTTCCCCATCCACATGAATGATCACCGGGCGCCTCCCTTGCTTCCGGGAAATGGACAGGCCACGAAAGGTTTGGCCCTGGGCTACCCGGTTTCGGACCTCCTGCAGTCCCTCACTTTCCTCCATCCGGACAAACAGGTCCGTGGCGTGCTTTCCATAAACCTCCTCTCGATCCAAACCCAAAAGCCCACATGCTGCCGGATTCATGCCGGCCACGGTGGACTCCCGAAGAATGACCACCCCCCGACTGGAACGCGCTACAATTCGATCCGCATACTTCCTGACCCGATCTCGGGATTCCTCCCCGGGAACGGTCACCAACAAAGACCAGGAACCGCTGCCCCCGTCACGCATCAATTGAACATCCACCGTCACCGGATCGGAACCAAAAGGGCGCAGAACCCCTTCCACCGGGCTCGGACACGGATACATTTCCAGCTGCCGAATGGCTGCCTGCACCTTCGGGGGAAGAACGAGAAATGCCTCCAGCGGATTTCCCACCACCTGTTCTCGGTTCAGGTGGAGCACCTCCAATAGTCGCCGACTGGCCGCTTTCACCATTCCACGTTCATCGACCGCCAATGCGGGCAGAGGCATTTCGCTCACCCAGAACATCCGTTCTTCGGAACGGACGTTGGAGTCAAACGCGACAGGCCATTTGGTATCTCCTTCGTCCCTGTTGTATCTCAATGGAAGCACCCTCTCACCCACAAATAGCATCCTCGCGATCCGATGCCGAAACATGATTTTTCCTTATTTTCTTATTCGACCCCATCCAGCAATTTCCTCCTAGGGGAGGCAAATTTATACGAATATTCGCTAAAGGGTAGCCAAAATAAAAAGCGCCACCTCTCGGTCGACGCTTCCTTGTTATGTATGCCGCGCACCCGCCGTCGATTTCCATCGCCTGGGCGGGCTTCATACAATCAGCTCGGATCAGGCACTCCTGCGGCACACGGGAGAATCTCCTTAGTGCTGCTTCCGTCAGGACCTGACACGGTTCAGAGGTTCCCGTTGCGCAGGACCTGTTCGTCAACACCTCTTGTATGAACCGGACCCCACACGGTGAAAACCTAGGGCGGGATTTCAACCCCACTAAGGCGGATTGTGGGTACAGGGCACCGCCAGCTCCCCGTCTAGCGCGACTTATTTAGTCTAACACATATGACCAATTGAATCAACGTGGGTCGCATTTGTTCCGCTGACGCGGGAAAAATAAAAAGCCCTTTTCCTCAAAGGGCTTTGGCGCTGGCGGAGAGGGTGGGATTCGAACCCACGGTACGGGTCGCCCCGTACAACGGTTTTCGAGACCGCCTCCTTCAGCCACTCGGACACCTCTCCGTATTCCCATAACAACAATTAATCATACTTGAAAAAAGCTAGACAGTCAAGGGGGAGTTGGATCTTTCCCGGATGAAAACCGGCCTTTAATCCGCCGATCTCTTTTTCTGCTTTCGTTGACGAAGTTGTTGAAAAAAACCGGTCAACAACTGACTGCAATCCTCTTCCATAATCCCCCCGATCACTTCCGCTTGATGGTTGAAACGAGGATCCCGAAGAAGGTTCATCAAAGTGCCGGCACAACCCGCTTTCGGATCATACGTTCCAAACACCACCGTATTCAACCGGGACAACAAAATCGCCCCTGAGCACATGGGACAAGGCTCCAAGGTGACGTACAGGTTGCACTGGGGCAGTCTCCAGCTGCCAAGGCGATTAGCCGCTTCCCGGATCGCCACCATCTCAGCATGCGCCGTCGGGTCCTGGTCCGTCTCCCGCAGGTTGTGGCCTCGTCCGATGATTTCACCATCGCAGACGACAACCGCACCGATCGGCACTTCGCCAATCTGTTCAGCTCGATGCGCTTCGCGGATCGCCTCCTCCATCCATCGGTCATGTCTCATTTTCATGCCACCTCACTGTCGAATCCGGTCCGCCTTTTCCGATGCCGGTTCGCACTCTTGACAATAGCCGTAGATCTCAAATTTATGTTCCGTAATGATAAAGTCATCAGGCTCACCCAGGATGGCGTTCATCGGACAGAGGTTCAACTGCCGGGTGCGCCCGCACTCCTTGCAGATCAGATGATGATGGTGGTGATCCCCGCAGTGAAACCGGTAGCGGCGCTCACCCTCCCACTCGGTGCCCTCGATGATTCCCAGGCGCTCAAACAGGGACAGATTGCGATAAACCGTATCCACGCTTAAACCTGGATATTCCCCCTGCATCTGTGCCAGAACTTCCTTCGCCGTCAGATACCGATTTTCCCGGTCAAAGATCTGGACCAACCGCTCCCGTTTCCCGGTATATTTATATCCCTTCGATTTTAAGATATCCAGTGCCTGTTTCATCCTCACGAGGCATCCCTCCTCCGAACCCCATTTCCAGAACGTAAAACCCGGCGGATTAGCCGCTTCCCACCGCCAACCACCAGCAGAATCAGCACGGAGACGAGGACGATAGTTCCGCCGGAGGCCCAATCCAGATAAAAGGCGGCAGCCAGACCACAAAACACAGAAACCTGTGCGAATAAGATCGACAGAAACAATGTCTTCTTAAAACCGGAGGCCAACTGCATGGCGGCCGCTACCGGAAGGGTGATCAAGCCGGAGACCAACAGAATGCCCACCACCCGGATCGAGGCCGTGATGACGAGGGCGACCACCAGCCCGAACAAGATGTTGATGCTCCGACGGGGAATGCCGGCGAACATCGCGCTCTCTTCGTCAAAGGAAAGAGCGAACAACTCCTTATAAAAGAGGAGGATCACCGCCACCACCAGAACACCCGCACCGATAATGGCGCCGATCTCCGATGGACTCACCGCCAGGATACTGCCGAAGAGGTAACCGGCTACATCGACACTGAATCCATCCGCTGCGCTGATCAAAACCACACCTAGACCGATCCCTCCGGAGAGAATCACGGGAATGGCTAATTCCTGATACGAGCGGTACCATTGGCGCAATCGCTCCACAAAAACGGAAGCAGTCAGGGAGAACATCATTCCCGAAATCATCGGATTGAAGGTTTGAAAGGCGGGAAATTGTTTCTGCAGCAGCAACCCGGCAGCCACTCCCGACAAGGTCACATGGGCGAGGGCATCGGCGATTAAAGACAGCCTGCGCACCACCAAAAACAGGCCCACCATCGGCGAGATGATACCGATGACCAAACCTGCGATCAGTGCCCGCTGCATAAAATCATAAGTAAGGATCATGTCTATCATAACAGAGGATGCAGCCGGGCCGCATCCCTCCCCCCCCTTCTTCAACCCTCCACCACCTGCATCGGCTTCCTCTTTTCATCGTTCCCCGGAAACGCGATGCGACGGTTTAAGCGGACCACTCGGTCCACATAGGGTTTAGCTGTCTCGATATCGTGGGTCACCAACAGCAGGGAGATCCCTTTTTCTCGATGCAAGTCGGCAAGCAGACGAAACAGATGATCGACTGATGGAGCGTCCACTCCCACCGTCGGCTCATCAAGAACCAAAAGGTCCGGATCCCCGACCAGCGCTCGGGCAACAAAGGCTCGTTGCTGCTGCCCCCCTGACAACTCACCGATGTTGCGGTGGGCCAGCTCCGCCAACCCCGCTTGCTCGATCACCGCATCCACCCGATGCCAATCCCGCTCTTTCATCCAGCGAAATAAGCCGAGCTTCCCGTAGAGGCCAGAAGCGACCACCTCCCGCAGGGTGGCGGGAAAAGCCTGATTGAAACTGTTGGCCTTCTGGGAGACGTATCCGATCCGGGACCAATCGCGAAATTGTCGGAGAGGCGTATTGAAGAGAAAGATCCGCCCCCGATCCGGCCGATAGGCTCCCAGGGCCAACTTCAACAGGGTGGATTTCCCCGATCCGTTAGGGCCGACTAGAGCCATTCGTTCACCGGGTAAAAGGTTTAGATCGATCCCTTCCAACACCTTTTGCTCACCAAAAGAAAAGTCGACATCATCCATTTTCAAAACCGTTTCGTTCATGGTCCACCCCGCCGACCCCTCGGCCGAAGGGATTACCCTCCTGTTTTTTAGACTTGGTGGAACCATTATAAAGAATTAGGACCTATTTGTAAATCGTAATTATTACGTTTTACCCTTAGAGACCACCACCCCGTCCACAAACAACTTTTCCAGATTGGCAACCAACCCAGCCACTCGTTCCTCTCGGGTCCCTGTTCGCTCCGGGGAAAAAAGGTCCTGCAGAACCGAAACGCTGATCGCTCCAAACATCGCTACGGCGGTATCGTGGTGGCTCATCTGAGGCCGAAAAGATCCCTCCTCCGCCCCTTGTATCAACACCTCTTCAATCAACTCCACCAATTCCCGGATTTTGGCCCGAAATTCCTGTTGCCGCTCCACAGAACCCCAGCTCTCGCTGAGCAACAACTTGGCGAAGGTACCATGTTCATAAAGATACTCCACCTGAGCCTGTAACAAAGCCCGCAGCCGTCGCAGGGGATCCGGTTCTCTTCCCATTTGTCTGTGGATCTGTTCCGTCATCTTTTCCATTCCGTCCCGCATCAAAGCGACGAACAGCTCCTCTTTCCCCTTGAAATGATAATAGATCGTTCCTTTGGCAACCCCGGCGTGACGGGCCACATCATCAATTTTGGCCCGTTCAAAACCGCTGTGGGCAAACACTTCCACAGCGGAGTGAAAGATTTGTTCGATGGTTTCCCCCCGCAAAAATCATCCCCCCCTGCATCTCCACATAAAAACACCTCCCTTTGCTTCAAAAAGGGAGGCGCCGACGACATATCAATTGGTACGCCCGAGAGGAATCGAACCTCCGACACGCGGTTTAGGAAACCGCTGCTCTATCCACTGAGCTACGGGCGTATAAGTTCGCCTTTTATCATATCATACCCACCCGTATATCTACAACCAGCCGCCCGGCGGAAAAGCCGCCCAACAACACGGGCGGCCCGTCAGGCAGTTATTTGCGCCCCTTTTTGCGGTGTCGGCTTTTCCTTCGCTCCATCCATTCTAGCCATTCCATCAGCAGTCGCAAAAGGGATACGACGGCCACCAACAATTGAACCCACGGTTCCATCCAAACACCCCTTTTCGGAGGTGGGTTTGGGGTTCAGTCCTTGTCTCCATTATAGAACATATGTTCGCATTTTAACAGCATTTCGACAAGAGTCGCCCCTTTTTCACATCAAAATAAAAAGGGCCTTCGCCGCAGCTGCAGCAAAAGCCCCTGAGCACTTATATTTTTACATCATACTCCCTCATCCACAGATCCAGTTGAATGATAGTGGCAAACAGTTGGGGCACATTCATCAACTGACCAAACCAGGGCAGATGCACCTTGGACAGATCCCTTTCGGCAAAACGGCGAAGCTCTTTCGTATTTAACAGCTGCAAGGCCGGAGAACTCCCTTCGTCCAGTATGGCCAAAGCCCGTTCCCGAACCATTTTCAGGTACACAGGATGATGCGTCTTGGGAAAGGGGCTTTTCTTCCGCCACAGGACGTCTTCCGGAAGAATGCCCGTCATCGCCTTTCGCAAAAGCCCTTTTTCTCGCCCTTCCGCCCGCTTGAACGCCCAAGGAACATTCCATACGTACTCCACCAGGTTGTGGTCACAAAAGGGAACACGAGCTTCCAGTCCCATTGCCATGGTCATCCGGTCTTTCCGATCCAGCAGTGTCGGCATCCAGCGAGTCAGATTGAGGTAAAACAGCTCTCGGATCCGCGCCTCGTCAGCTGCTTCCCCGGGAAGCCGGGGCACTTCCTGCAATGCTTCCTGATACCGATCGGATACATACTCCAGGGGACGGATGGAGCGAACCACTTCCGGGGAGAAAAACTTCATTTTCTCCTCGGTCTTCAGCGCCCAAGGGAATGTATCGGCATTCACCATTTCCTCTCGATGAAACCAGGGATATCCGCCGAAAACCTCATCGGCACATTCACCGGAAAGAACCACGGTGGCTGTCTTTTTCACCTCTTTTGCAAAGAGAATGAGCGAGGCATCCACATCGGCCATTCCCGGGAGATCCCGGGCATACAAGGCCTTTTCCAGCGCCGGCACCAGGTCGGGGGTATCGATCCATATATCGTGATGGTCAGACCCGATATGTTCCACCATCCGCCGCACCCAAGGGGCATCGGCGTTGGGTTGAAATTCATTCGGTTTAAAGTAACGATCGTTGCCCACATAATCGACGGAAAAGGTTTTTAACCGCCCTTTTCCATGCTTTCGAAAAACATCTACGGCACAGGCGGATATGGCGCTGGAATCCAGTCCTCCCGACAACATGGTCCCCACAGGCACATCAGAAACTAGCTGTCGTTGAACGGCATCGATAAACAGTTCCCGCACCCGTTGTACGGTCTGATCCAGATTATCGGGATGGGGCTTCGATTCCAATTTCCAGTAGGCGTATGTTTGTATTCGATCCCGGGTGGCCTTCAGCCAGTGCCCTGGCCGCAGTTCCTTGATTCCCTGAAAGACCCCGTGTCCCGGGGTGCGAGCCGGTCCCAGTGCCAGCACCTCGGCCAGCCCTTCCTCCCCCAACCTCGGTTCCACATCTGGATGAGCCAACAGGGCCTTCAGCTCCGAAGCGAACAGCAGGCGGTTTTTCTCTTCCGTGTAGAAGAGCGGTTTCACACCGATCCGATCCCGGGCCATATACAAGCTCTTCTCTTTTTCATCCCAAATGGCAAAGGCGAAGATCCCGTTGAGATGCTGCGGGGCTTCCACCCCCCACTCGGCATAAGCGGCCAAGACCAGTTCCGTATCGGAACGGCTGTACAGCTGATGCCCACGAGCGGTCAAATCTCGCCTCAATTCTTCCATGTTATATAATGTCCCGTTGTAGGTGATGATCAAATTCCGCTCCCCATAACGTCGGACCATCGGCTGGGAACCGCCCTCGGGGTCGATGACCACCAGACGTCGGTGGCACAAACCGGCCCGCTGGGAAAGCCAGATCCCCTGCGCGTCCGGACCTCGACAAGCCAAACACTCGTTCATCCGTTCCAACGTCTCCCGCTCCCGGCTCAGGTCCTGGTCCCAGTCGATCCAACCGGTTATACCGCACATGGTGAACTCCCTCCCAGACGGAGATGGTTAAGGCATCAAAAGCGGAGCCACCGAAAACAGTAGGTGGCCAAACGCCCATTAGCATTCTATGTGGGAGAGAAAAAAGTGGTGCGGATCAAATATAGTAAATCAGGTTACAGAAGGGTCTCAAAGGTGGTCTCTTCCCGGATCAGGGTCAGAGAAGAAGTGAAGTTTTCCAAGGGACGCAGCTGCAACAAATAATCCACCACATGTTGGACATCTGACGATACATAAGGAACCGGTGCCGTGTTCGTCCCCTGTTCCACCTTCCAATGGCGGGCACCTCCTCGCAAAAAACACTGAATGGTGATTTGGGGGGCGTTTCGCAAACGGGGAAAAAGACAGATATGGTCCGGTTGCATCGCTTCCAACTGATGGACTAAATCCGAACGGTGCAACAAGCTCACCTCCCTCGACAAGTACAGTGTAAAATAACGAAAAAGAGCTGTATATTGAATAAAAGGATTCCGTCAGGACATTTAAGGTAAACATACCATAAAATCGAGCCGGGGACCCGCCAGGTTCCTGAGCCGATTCCTAACCGGTCAAAAAAAGGACGGGGGCATCATCCCGTCCGATCGTGCGCTGATCATCCTTTTCCATTGGAGCACAAAAATTTAGCAGGCAGAACCTTCGGTAGCTGATGGACCAAAAGACGGAGCAACCACGCGCCGATTCCGAATCCCAACAGGATGTTGGCGTTTTGCAGGATCACCTCCGAATCTCCAGTAGAGATCGCCGCCCTTAACCCTTCGATGGAATAAGTCATCGGGAGGTAAGGATGGATCACCTGGAAAAATTCGGGGGAAAGGTTTACCGCATAGGTGCCAGAGGTGGCGGTCAATTGGAACATCAAAATCAAAATGGCGAAAAAGCGACCCACGTCCTTAAAGGCGGCTACCAGGAAGTGATTGATCGCAGTAAACACCACGCCGATCAACAGCGTAAACAGATACAGCCAGCCTTCATGCACTGGTTGGATACCCACCAGGTGAATCAACACCCAAATCAGCAACAAGGACTGTAAACTACTGATCAAAAAGGTGGACAGGCTGGAGAAAGGCCGTTGATCGTTGCCCAAAATCGGCCGTTTTCCATCCAAAATGGTAAACAGGACCATCGCTCCCACCCAGAGGGAGAGGGAGATAAAGTAGGGGGCAAACCCGGTGCCATAATTAGGAACCTCATGCAGGTTGTGTTTTTCCACTTGCAAGGGGGACGCCATCTGCTCTTCTTTGTCCTCCTTCCCTTGCAAAGCCTCCCGCGCCTGGTCCACCCCTTCCGCCAATTTGTCGGACAGGGAAGATTGACCGTCAGAAATCTCCTCCATTCCTGCGGCCAGCTGTTTCATGCCATCCGACAGCTTAGCCACTCCAGCGGAAAGTTTTTCAGGTGCCTGGGCCAACTGAAGCGTGCCTCCGTTTAATTCTTCCGCCCCCGCCTCCAATCGGTGCAGCCCCTCACTCAGCTCCGTCAACTTCGTCGATAAGAGCGAAGCACCAGAATGAAGCTGCTTCACAGCCGCCAACTGTTCCTTCATGCCATCTTCCAACGCGCCGATTCCGTTGACGACCTCCGTTTGACCGTTATACATGCGATCGACAGAGGATTGAGCCTGTTTCAGATCCTTTTCTAAATGTTCTGCCCGGCTCAGCAGGCTTTCATGTTTCTCCTCGTTTTCTTCCAGTCTTTGTTTCAATTCGGCCATCTCCGGATCATCCGCCAACTCTGGATGCTTTTTCAGAATACGATGGTAGAGACGGTCGGCCTCGTCGCTGTTTCCCTCAAGCTTGCCAGCGATCTCGGAAATAGCACCGGCTCCCTGTTCCAGCCGAGGATTATGAATGATGTCCTTAAACTGGCCAATCCCGTCGCGGATCTGTTCTGCTCCCTCTTTCAGCCGGGGAATATCCTTCATTCCTTTTTCGGAACCCGCTTGAAGCTGATCCAGACCGTCTTCCAGTTTGTTGGCCCCGGAAACTAATTGATCCGCGCCTTCTTCACCGCTCTTGAGACCCGTCCACAGCTTGGTCACACCCTGCTGTACCCTATCGATGGCTGCAGCCAAGCGGGTCACACCGGAGGAAAGCTGTGAAGCCCCGTCTACCAGCTGACCGGTGGCCTCTTCTGCCTCTTCAGTAGCTGCGGCCAATTTAGATGAACCTTCTTGTGCACGGTCCAGGTTGTCGGCGGATTGTTCCACCTGATCAAAAAAGATCTCCGCATACGTTTGGGTCAGTTTTTCTTCCACTTGGTCTTTTAATTCCTGGATCATCTGATCACCGATCATGGAAGAAAGGTAGTTAGCCCCTTGATTGACGTGGTATTCCAGCTGTCCTTTCATGGGTTGAGGATCTTTCAAACTGACGGCACGCTCGGAAAAATCCTCCGGAATCACCACCGCCAAGTGATAGCGGTCCTTTTCCAAACCTTCCTCCATGTCGGTCCGATCGACAAACTTCCAATCAAAGGCATCATTGTCCTTCAGGTGATCCACCATTTCCTTCCCTACGTCAATCTTTTCACCATCCGTCTCGGCTCCCTCGTCCTCATTTACCACAGCCACCGGCAGAGCCTCCAACTCTTCGTAGGGATCGAAAAAAGCGGTCAGGTATATCGAACTGTATATCATCGGGATACAGATAATGCCTAACAAAACGATGGCTAATTTACGTTCCCGTGATAACATCTCATGTAATCCCAGTCGGTTCGTTTTTCCTTTTCGCCACAAACCCATGGAGAAAAAACGCCTCCCCTTTATATAAAACTGACTGGTCAGTTCAAAAAAGATTATACAACGGATCCCTTTTGGTTGAAAAGAAGTCCAATGGACTATATCCTTTGGACGGTCATTCATCGATGGATATAAAAACGCCTCCCCCGATCAGGGGAGGCAACGGATTCCTTTGGCGGAGAGGGTGGGATTCGAACCCACGGTGGGCATAGCCCACGGCGGTTTTCAAGACCGCTGCCTTAAACCACTCGACCACCTCTCCATGAGAACAGTACAACTTTAAATTATATGGGCGACCCCAAAAGATGTCAAGGGGCCGCCAGTCAGCGCTTGAGACTCATGCTTTTTCGATTTTTTCCATGCCACCCAAATAGGGACGCAGTGCCTCGGGGATCCGGATGCTGCCGTCGGCTTGCTGACCGTTCTCCAGGATGGCAGCCACCGTTCGCCCCACTGCCAATCCCGAACCGTTCAGCGTGTGGACAAACTCCGGTTTGGAGCCGGCCTCCCGCCGAAATCGGATGTTGGCCCTGCGCGCTTGATAATCCTCAAAGTTGCTGCAGGAGGAAATTTCCCGGTACGCATCGGAACTGGGCAACCACACTTCCAGATCGTATTTTTTAGCGGCGGTAAACCCGAGATCCCCGGTGCACATCAAAAGGACGCGGTAGGGAAGCTCCAGTCGCTGCAAAATGGTTTCCGCATCCTGAACCAGCTTGTCCAACTCATCATAGGAGCTTTCCGGTGGGACCATCTTCACCAGCTCCACCTTATTAAATTGGTGGTTGCGCACGAGACCCCGGGTATCCCGTCCGGCGGAGCCGGCTTCGGAGCGAAAGTTAGCACTGATGCCGGCATACTTGACGGGCAGTTGATCCCCTGACAAGATTTCGTCCCGGTGGTAGTTGGTAACCGGCACCTCCGCAGTGGGAATCAGGTAGTATTCCGTATCGGCCACAGCAAAGGAATCCTCCGCAAATTTGGGCAGCTGCCCGGTTCCGGTCATGGAGTCGCAATTAACCATGTAGGGAGGGATCATTTCCGTATAACCCCGCTCCTCGGTCTGGATGTCCAGCATGAAGTTGATCAAGGCGCGTTCCAGACGAGCCCCGAGTCCCTTGTAAAAGACAAATCGGGAGCCGGTCACCTTCCCCGCCCGTTCAAAATCGAGGAGATCCAATTCTTTCGCCAGATCCCAATGGGGTTTAGGATCGAATCCAAACTGGGGAATGTCACCCCAGTGACGCACCGGTTGGTTATCTTCTTCCCCTTCTCCCACCGGTACACTTTCGTGGGGGATGTTAGGCAAAGTGAGCAGGACGTGATCCAATTCCTCCTCCACTTTTCGAACCTCTTCATCCAATTCCTTGATGCGATCCCCAACCCGGCGCATCTCTGCAATCGATTCCGTGGCGTCTTCTCCCGCCTTTTTCTGCTGGGCGATTTCCTTGGATACGCTGTTGCGACGGCTTTTCAACTGTTCGCTCTCCTGAAGCAGTTCCCTCCGCCGCTCATCCAACCGGGGGATCATGTCGAGGCCGCTGATGTCTTCTCCCCGGTGTTCCATCCTTTTACGTACCGATTCCAAATCCTTCCGCAACATTTTCAGATCCAACATGGCGTTACCCTCCTTCAAACAAATAGAACTCCCACCCCCAAGGGACGGAAGTTCCGCGTTGCCACCCTTATTGGCCGGAAGCCTTGCAGCAGTTCCGACCCTCTTGACCAGCGATGTTAACGGTCCGCCCGACCGGTTACGCTTCAGCGGAGCGGATCCCCGCTTTACGCGCACGGCTCCGAGAGGGATTCCCCGTTTTGGGGGAGCGGTTTACACCGGCCACCGCCTCTCTTAAACCCCCATTACGGGTACTGGTTCTCATCCGCGCCTTTCATCCATCATTAAATACATTCTGCCATTCTGCTTCAGTCGGTGGGCGTCGCCTTGGATTCCCGGACCATCTCCACAAAATAACGATGCAGCCGGGCATCTTCCGTCAATTCGGGGTGGAAAGCCGCCCCTAACAGATGGCCTTGGCGGACCATCACCGCCTGATCAGCCACCGTGGCCAACACATCCACATGGGGACTGGTCTCCGTGATGGAAGGGGCCCGGATAAATACCGCTTTATACCCTTCCGCCACTCCGGAGATATCCAATTCGGCTTCAAAGCTGTCCCGCTGCCGTCCAAAGGCGTTCCGGCGCACGGTGATCTCCAGCAAGCCTAGATGGGCCTGATCCAGACCTTCGATGTGACCCGCCAGCAGGATCAACCCGGCACAGGTTCCAAACAGCGGAACACCGGCTTGCCCCATATGCCTTACGGGTTCCATGAAGTCGTATTGGTGCATCAGCTTGCTGATGGTGGTCGATTCACCGCCGGGCATCACCAGGCCGTCCAAACCCTCCAGCTCCCTGGGAAGTTTGACGGAAACAGCCTGCGCTCCCGCCTTTTCAAGCATCTGTATATGTTCTCCCACAGCCCCCTGCAGGGCGAGAACTCCGATCTTCATGGGGTTTCCTCCTGTTTACCAGCCGCGTTCCTGCATCCGGTGGGACGGCTCCAGCGTGGAAATTTCAACGCCTGGCATCGCGTCTCCCAGATCTTTGGACAGCTGAACGATACGCCCAAAGTCCTCATAGTGGGTGGTCGCCTCTACGATAGCCCGTGCATATTTGGCCGGGCTTTCCGACTTGAAAATCCCGGAGCCGACGAAGACCCCATCACAACCCAGATGCATCATCAAAGCGGCATCGGCCGGCGTAGCCACCCCGCCTGCTGCAAAGTTGACCACAGGCAGCCGGCCTTTTTCATGAACCTCCAGCAGCAATTCATAGGGGGCACCCAGTTTTTTGGCCTCCGCCATCAGCTCGTCCCGGGACATATTTTGCACTTTGCGGATTTGACTCATCATTTGCCGCATATGTTTGACTGCTTCAACGATATTGCCGGTGCCTGGCTCCCCTTTGGTACGAATCATCGACGCCCCTTCTCCGATCCGACGGAGCGCCTCGCCAAGATCCCGGGAACCGCAGACAAAGGGAGCGGTAAATTGGCTTTTGTCAATATGATATTTATCATCCGCCGGGGTGAGCACTTCGCTCTCATCGATGTAATCTACGCCCATCGCCTCCAGCAGACGAGCTTCCACGAAGTGACCGATTCGCGCTTTAGCCATGACCGGGATGGTAACCGCGTTCATCACTTCCTCGATCACGCGCGGATCTGCCATCCGTGCCACTCCTCCAGCGGCCCGGATATCCGCCGGAACCCTTTCCAAGGCCATTACGGCCACTGCTCCCGCTTCTTCGGCAATTTTCGCCTGTTCTGCGTTGACGACGTCCATAATGACGCCGCCCTTCTGCATTTCCGCCATCCCGCGCTTGACACGGTCCGTACCTTTGGCTAAGCCCTGCTGTTGATCGGTCATTCGATTCATCCTCCTAGTATTCCCGGATTTCCATTATCATAAAATTTATTGTATCGAAACCCTTCTCTATTGACAATACAAGCACCGGTTACAAATATCGGCATTAACGAAACCAACTGCCGATTATCCGACTGACCAGAGTGATCCAGCTCGCTTTTTCCACAGAATCTTTTGCCACCAGAGTAACCGGCTCGATGCCGGGAACTTTTTTTCCATCATATAGGATCCAAGCCTTGCCCACCACTGTTTGAGCACGGACCGGAGCCTCCAGGTTGCGGTTCGCTTTGACGATTACCTGATAATCTGATTTCTCTTTCTTCCGGACCGGAACCTCCCGGGTTTCCGTCGGCACAATCGCCACTTCACGATCGATGCCCGCTTCCACCGGCAGGCTGCGGTGACCGGGGATTTCTTTGCCCCGTTCAATCAACGCTTGCTTCTGGTAGGTATCGTAACCGTAATTCAACAATGTCTCCGTCTCAAGAAATCGCTCCCCATTGGAATCCGTCCCCATCACCACCGTGATCAGGCGCATCCCTTCCCGTTCCGCACTGCCGACAAAATTGTAACCGGCCTGGGAAGTGTAACCGGTTTTCACCCCGTCCACCCCGGGATAAAAGTGACTCAGCCCCGGGAGCATCCGATTGCGGTTGGTCAAAGAGAACTCGGAGTCGCCGCGCTGAAACGCAAATGTCGGGATCCCGGTGATTTCGGTAACATCGGGAAACGTATCTAGAAGCTGACGGGTTAGCCGGGCGATATCCCGCGCCGACATCTGGTTCTTCCCCTCGACCTTTGGAGGATCCGGGTAACTATTCTTTGGAAGCCCGGTGGCATTGATAAAGTGAGTCTCCTTTAAACCCAACCGAGCTGCTTCCCGGTTCATCCGTTTGACAAAAGCTGTCTCACTGCCAGCTGCCTTCTCAGCCAGGGCGACTGCCGCATCATTGGCCGAATAAACGGCCATCGCCTTAAATAATTCCTTGACCGTCGGCTTCTCTCCGGCGCGCAGATGGACTTGCGCCTCCCCAATCTTCTCTGTACGGGGAGAGATTTCCACCCGATCATCCCAATTCAATCGGCCGGCTTGCACATCCTTCAAGATCAGATATTCGGTCATGATCTTCGTCAAACTGGCCGGCGGATAAGGACGTTGCTCGTGTTTACCAGCCAAAACCCGGCCCGTCTCCTGCTCCATCAGAATATAGGCGCGCGCTTCAATCTTTAGAGAATCGGCAGCCGAGACATCTTGGGCTGCATAAGGGAATAACAAGATCAACCCCAAACATACGATGACCGGTATATTTTTTAGGCCGACCACCAGCAATTCCACCTCGTTCCCAGAAACTATGTAATTTGACTTCCACAGGAAAATGATGCCACAGCCGGCATGATACCAGTGTAACGAAATCTTACCGGGTTTAAAAGAAAAACACAGGGAGAGAATCCCTGTGTTGGAGAAGATCGTTCGCTCAGAAATTGTAGTTGGGTGCTTCCTTGGTGATCTGAACGTCGTGGGGATGGCTTTCTTTGAGGGAGGCTCCGGTGATTCGGATAAAGCGGGACTCTTCTTTCAGAACTTGCAGGTTGGCCGCACCGCAGTACCCCATACCCGCACGGAGGCCCCCCATCAGTTGATAGATGGTTTCGCTGACAGGGCCCTTGTAGGGAACCCGTCCCTCGATTCCCTCGGGAACCAGCTTTTGCTCATTCTCCTGGAAGTAGCGGTCGGAGCTGCCCGCTTTCATGGCCCCAATGGAACCCATTCCACGATACACCTTAAACTGACGGCCCTGGAAGATCTCCGTCTCCCCAGGGGACTCGGTGGTTCCGGCAAAGATGCTGCCCAGCATCACAGCATCAGCCCCTGCGGCCAAGGCCTTGACGATATCCCCGGAAAAGCGAATCCCACCGTCGGCAATGATCGGGATTCCATACTCCCGGGCCACACTGGCACAATCATAGATAGCGGTGATCTGCGGCACTCCGATGCCGGCCACCACCCGGGTCGTACAGATGGATCCAGGGCCGATTCCCACTTTGACTACGCTGGCTCCGGCTTCGATCAAATCCCGGGTGCCTTCGCCTGTGGCGACGTTACCGGCCACAATCAACAGATCTGGATATTGCCGCCGAATCTCGGCCACCGTTTCCAGGACGCCCTTGGAGTGACCGTGAGCGGTATCAACGACCAATACGTCCACCTCGGCCTCCACCAAGGCGGCAGTCCGTTCCATGGTATCTCCGGAAACCCCGACGGCAGCCCCGGCCAGCAAGCGTCCCTGTTCGTCCTTGGCTGCTTCAGGGAACTGGGTCGCCTTTTCGATATCCTTGATGGTGATCAGTCCCTTTAGTACACCCTCTTCATCTACCAGCGGCAGCTTTTCGATCTTGTGTTGTTGCAGAATTTCCTCCGCTTCCGAAAGGGTGGTCCCCACTGGTGCAGTGACCAGGTTATCCCGGGTCATCACTGCGGAAATCGGCATGGCGAAATCCCGGATAAACCGCATATCCCGATTGGTGATGATGCCGACCAGTTTCCGTTCCCGATCGACAATCGGCACCCCGGAAATCCGATATTTTGCCATCAGATCTTCCGCTTCCCGAACCTTATCCTCCGCGTGCAGATAAAAGGGTTTGGTGATCACACCGCTTTCGGAGCGTTTCACTCGGTCCACTTCCTCTGCTTGCTCGGAGATGGTCATGTTTTTATGAATGATTCCGACGCCCCCTTGGCGGGCGATGGCCACCGCCATCGGAGCCTCGGTGACAGTATCCATACCGGCACTCAAAACCGGGGTGTTTAAAACGACCTTCTCCCCCAAGCGGGTGTGAAAGTCGACATCTCGAGGCAATATCTCTGATTTAGCGGGCATCAGCAATACGTCGTCAAAGGTTAAACCTTCTTTAGAAAATTTATCTTCCCACATGTGAACGCTCCTGTCCCCTTTTGTATCCGTATTTTGGTTTCAGCTATCGTATCAGACGGCCAAAACCCTGTCAAGTCGCGCGGTGACAGGCTTTTCAGCCTTTTCTTGGTAGTATTGAGACACGCTTTTTGGTCGATCTGAGAGCAAGGATGTTCAAAGTTATCCCCTGTTATCCACAACTTATCCACAACAACGGATGAATCCCCAACCGTCCACATAACCTACAGGATAGGGCGGGTCAGGGGGACCCGAATCCGCTGGCCGATGATCACCCTAGGAATGCGGGGGGTTATGGGGTGGATACACCACTGAGACGCATCCTCTGTGATTCTCCGGAGGACAAAATGTGGAACCTGTTTCTTCTGCTAGAAAATGAGGCCGGTGTGCGGCGGTTTCTGGAACAAAAATACCGGGCCCAGGGCCGGGAACGCCCCGAAAAAGCCGCTTTTCGTGCGGCTCAGCCTTTGATGTTTTATGTGAAACAAGCCCGAGAGTACTACCGGGCTGCCCGGATGACCGATCTGTTCGTCCGCCCGTTGCTCACCTATTACGGAATGATGACTCTGTCAAAAGCCTTGATGTTGACTGTCGATCCGGATTACCCGGCCAACACTGCGGTGATGCGCCACGGTGTGTCCACCCGGAAACGAAAACGGGCGGATTTTCGCTTTTTTCAAGATGAAGTGCGGGTGCAGCGGGAAGGCCTGTTTCCCGAGCTGGCCCGCCACTGGGGATGGGCCGAGCTGATCGGGGAACGTTGGACGATGAAAGACCTATTTGCCCTGATCCCGGAACTACAAGATGGATACCGCCAAGTGTTCCGGGAGGAGAGCCTGTATCCGGTGGTGGTATGGCCTACTGCCTCTGTAGGTGAGCGGGGAATGCCTTTTTTTCTGGAAGAGCGGATTTTGGATCGACTCCACCTGACACCGCGGGCCTTTACCCACCGCCTTCAGGCCGCCGGCAAAGGGGAGGCGGCCTTCGATTGGGAAGAACAGGCGGATACCCATCCTTCCTTCCGGCTGTTTTGGCATCATCCTCGTGTCTCCCATGTGGACCATTGGGGAGAGGGATTTGATCACCCTTTTTTCCGGGAAGATGCCCAGGGACGGTACTTTTTTCACCCCACTGATGGGAGCGGGCTTGCATCCTGTTTACCGGAAATCTTCGTTCATTACCTGCTGCTATTTGCACTCAGTATGTTGTGTCGGTATGAACCTCCGCTGTGGGGGGAGATTATTTACGGTTTCGCCTCGGAAGAACGGGTATTGATCGAGGAATTTTTGCAAGTGACCCAACGGAAGTTTCCCAATCTGGTCCTCAACCAACTGTTTGAGGAGAAGATTGTATTGGTTCGATCGTAATAGGCATAAAAAAAGCCCGCTGGCTGCGGGCTGTTCATCAATTTTCTTCTTCTTCGGTGTCGACGCGGGCCAGCGTGGCCACTTCCTCTTCCTTTTTCACCGAAATCAGTTTGACCCCTTGGGCGTAGCGGCTCATGCTGGAGATGCCTTCCACATTCATGCGGATAACGACACCGGAGGTGGTGACGATCATCAAGTCCTCTTCCGGGGTGACCACTTTTAGACCGACCACTTGTCCCTTGGCTTTGGTCACGTTTTGCGCTTTGATCCCTTTTCCGCCGCGGGACTGGGTCCGATATTCCGCCAGAGGCGTCCGTTTGCCGTAACCCTTGGAGGTGACGATCACCACTTCCTGATCGGGCTGAACCACTTCCATCCCGACCACTTCATCCTCATCTCCGAGGGCGATTCCTTTCACCCCGGTAGCGGTGCGGCCCATTTGCCGAACATCCTGCTCGGGGAAGCGAATCGACATACCCCGACGAGTCCCCAGGATGATCTCCTGTTTGCCGTCAGTCAGCCGAACCCCCACCAACTCATCGCCATCCCTAAGGTTAATAGCAAACAGCCCATTGCGACGAATGTGACCAAATTCCTCCAGGGAGGTCTTCTTGACGACGCCATAGCGGGTTCCGAAGAAGAGGTAGTGATCCGGGGTAAATTCCTTCACCGGAATCACCGCTTCGATGTATTCTCCCTGGTCGATTTGGATCAGATTGATGATAGGGGTTCCCCGGGCCGTCCGGGACAGTTCCGGAACCTCATAAGCTTTCATCCGATACACTTTGCCCTTGTTGGAGAAGAATAGCAAGTAGTTATGGGAATTGGTAACAAACAGATGTTGGACAAAGTCATCTTCCCGCGTGCCCATTCCGGATACCCCGCGGCCGCCCCGGCGTTGAGCCCGGTAGCTAGTCAGCGGCATCCGTTTGATGTACCCACGGTGGGTCATCAAAACCGCTACTTCATCCTCGGGTATGAGATCTTCATCGTCGATATCGCCGGTATTGAGGACAATCCGCGTCCGCCGTTCGTCGCCGTACTTCTCCCGAACCTCCAGCAGTTCATCCCGAACCACACCGCGAATCCGTTCCTCACTGGCGAGGATCGCCCGCAATTCCGCGATCTTTTCCTGGAGCTCCTTGTACTCGTTTTCAATTTTTTCTCGCTCCAACCCGGTCAGCCGCTGCAGGCGCATATCCAGGATCGCTTGCGCCTGGGTTTCGGTCAGACCGAAGTTTTCCATCAGGCCGTCACGGGCTTCCCGGGCAGTTTGCGACCCCCGGATCAGCTCGATCACCTCATCGATGTGATCGAGGGCGATCCGAAGTCCTTCCAGGATATGGGCCCGCTCCTCCGCCTTGCGCAGCTCATACTGCGTCCGACGCCGGATCACTTCCACCTGGTGCTCCAAGTAGTGGTGTAAGACCTGTTTTAAATTGAGCACCTGGGGTTTTCCGTCCACCAGGGCCAGCATGTTGACCCCGAAGCTGGTCTGCAGATTGGTTTGTTTATACAGGTTATTCAACACCACTTTGGGGTTGGCGTCCCGGCGGAGTTCAACTACCACACGCATCCCGTTGCGGTCCGATTCGTCCCGCAGATCCGTGATGCCATCGATCTTCTTGTCGCGAACCAGCTGAGCGATTTTTTCCACCAGTTTCGCCTTGTTCACCTGGAAAGGAAGTTCCTCCACCACAATCCGCATCTTGCCGTTGCCCGCTTCTTCGATGCGGGCTTTGGCCTGCATCCGGATGCTTCCCCGTCCGGTTCGATACGCTTTTTTGATGCCGTCGCGACCCAGAATCAGGCCTGCGGTGGGGAAATCAGGTCCTTTGATGTGTTCCATCAGTTGATCGATGGTGATATCCGGGTTTTCAATCAGCGCTAAAATCCCGTCGATCACTTCCCCCATGTTGTGGGGCGGGATATTGGTGGCCATCCCCACGGCGATCCCCGCCGCCCCGTTGACCAACAGATTGGGGAAGCGGGAGGGGAGCACCACCGGTTCCTCCAGACGGCCATCGTAGTTGGGAGTGTAATCGATCGTCTCTTTCTCGATATCCCGGAGCAGCTCCCGGGTGATCGGCGCCATTCGCGCTTCGGTGTAACGCATCGCCGCCGGGGCGTCCCCGTCGACGGATCCGAAGTTTCCGTGGCCATCCACCAGTAAATACCGGTAAGAAAAGTCCTGGGCCATTCGGACCATGGTGTCGTAAACGGCCACATCCCCGTGGGGGTGATAGGATGCCAGCACATTCCCGACCACGTTGGCCGATTTACGGTAACCCTTATCTGGCGTCATGCCCAATTCGTGCATGGTGTAGAGAATGCGCCGGTGAACCGGTTTTAACCCGTCCCGAACATCGGGCAGGGCCCGGCTGACAATGACGCTCATGGCGTAATCCAAGAATGAGCTGCGCATCTCCTGGCTGATATTGACTTCGTTCACGCGCTCAGTTTCTTCAGGCATGGGCTTCCCTCCGCTTTTTCCATGGTCCGCCGTCAGATATCCAGGTTGCGGACCTGTCTAGCATATTCCTGGATAAATTCCCGCCGAGGTGCCACTTTATCGCCCATCAGAGTTTCAAAAACCTGATCGGCATCCATGGCATCCTGCAGCGATACCTGCAGGAATGTCCGGCTTTCGGGATCCATCGTGGTTTCCCACAGCTGGGTGGCGGTCATCTCGCCGAGACCCTTGTACCGCTGAATTTCCACCTTCCCTTTCCCTTCCATTTCTCCGACGATCTGATCCTTTTCCCGATCACTGAAGGCATAGAGCACTTTCTTGCCCTGGGTAATTTTGAACAAGGGCGGCTGAGCGATGTACACGTAGCCCTCTTCGATCAGGGGACGCATATAACGGTAAAAGAAGGTGAGTAGTAAGGTGCGAATGTGGGCGCCGTCCACGTCAGCATCGGTCATGAGGACGATCTTGTGATAACGGGCTTTATCCAGTTGAAAATCATCGCCGATTCCCGTGCCAAGAGCGGTGATGATCGTCCGGACCTCATCGTTGGACAGTGCTTTGTCCAAGCGAGCCTTCTCCACGTTGATAATCTTCCCCCGCAGAGGGAGAATCGCTTGAAACATGCGATCCCTACCCTGTTTGGCGGTACCGCCGGCGGAATCCCCCTCCACCAGAAACAGTTCGCTCTGATCGGCGATGCGGGAGGTACAGTCCGCCAATTTTCCAGGAAGGGAGCTGACTTCCAGAGCGTTTTTCCGCCGGGTCAACTCCCGCGCTTTCCGGGCTGCCTCCCGGGCCCGGGCCGCCATCACCGCTTTGTTGATCACTTTTTTGGAAATGGCGGGGTTTTCCTCCAGGAAGGTGAGGAATTGCTCAGCAAAGATGGATTCTGTAATCGTCCGCGCTTCGGAGTTGCCTAGTTTGGTCTTGGTCTGACCTTCAAACTGGGGATCCGGAATCTTCACACTGACGATCGCCGTTACCCCTTCCCGGGAATCATCCCCTGACAGGTTGTTGTCATTATCCTTCAGGAGATTGTGCCTGCGGGCATAATCATTGATCACCCGGGTCAGTGCCGATTTGAACCCCGCTTCGTGGGTGCCCCCTTCATGGGTGTGGATGTTGTTGGCGTATGAGTAGAGGTTGCTGGCATAGCTGTCGGTATACTGCAGGGCAATCTGCACCTCGACCCCGTCTTTGTTCCCTTCGATGTAAATCGGCGATGGGTGCAGAGTTTCCCGGTTTTTATTCAGATGCTCCACAAAGGAACGAATTCCGCCATCAAACATGAATTCCTGGGATTTCCCCTCGCCCCGTTCGTCCTGGAGTAAAATCCGCACCCCGCTGTTGAGGAAAGCCAGCTCCCGCAGACGGTTTTGCAAAATTTCATAGTCATATTCTGTGGTCTCCGTAAAAATCTCCGGATCCGGTTTAAAGGTGATCCGAGTGCCGGACTCCTTGGTTTGGCCAACGACCTCCAGGTCGCCTTCCGGAACGCCGTGACGGTATCGTTGGACATGGATCTTGCCTTCCCGTTTGACCTCCACCTCCAACCAGGCGGACAGGGCGTTAACCACAGAAACTCCCACCCCGTGGAGGCCGCCGGAAAATTTATAGCCCTCCCCGTCAAACTTCCCGCCGGCGTGAAGGACGGTCATCACCACTTCTACAGCGGGCCGCCCCACCTTGGGTTGGATGCCGACCGGGATCCCTATCCCGTTATCCATGACGGTGACGCTGTTATCTTCGTGGATGGTAATGTCAATCGTGTCACAGCGACCGGCCAAGGCCTCATCGATACTGTTGTCCACCACTTCCCAGACCAGGTGGTGCAACCCCCGGGAGCTGGTGGAGCCGATATACATCCCCGGCCGTTTGCGGACGGCCTCCAGCCCTTCCAGCACCTGAATCTGGTTTTCGTCGTAATTGCTATTCTGTACGGTCACCTAGCGCTCACCTACTCTTTGAGTTCCTTATTCTCCGAATCCTTACCGGTCACCTCGCCAAGATTTCGGTTTTCCCCCTGCTGGGCACGCTTTAACAGCGTCAAGGAGGAGATCGGCGAAGCGTAAACCACTGTTCGGGTTACCACATAAGACTTGACTTCTTCCTGATCGGAGATTTTCTCCAGGCGCCCCTGTTTCTCCGTTTCATCCAGAAAAGGAGCCAATGTGGCGGGGGACCGCCGGCTCCCGGCATCTAGAATGGTGATCAGTTCACTGATCCGGATCATCTTGTTGCCGCCGAGATGGATAAACACCGTCTCACCTCTGTTCGGAAAAGCTGCCCTGACGAACCTGGTAGATGCGGGCTCGTTCCAGGGTTTCCCGGTCGATTCCCTCCAGCCCTGTGGTGGTGACGAAGGTTTGCACTTTCCCTCGTATCGCCTCCAACAGATGGGTTTTCCGGGAATCGTCCAGTTCGGACAAAACATCATCCAATAAAAGTATGGGATAAGTGCCGGTTTCCTGATGAATCAGCTCGATCTCCGCCAGTTTGAGAGAAAGGGCGGCGGTACGCTGCTGCCCTTGGGAACCGTATGTGTGCAGATCCGTCCCGTCCGCAAAGAGACGCAAATCGTCCCGGTGGGGTCCGACCCGGGTGTTTCCCCGGTAAAGCTCCTGTTCACGGATCCGGGTTAATTCCTGCTGCATCGCGTCTCGGAGTTCATCCGGTCCCATATCGGCCGTAACGGGGATAGACGGACGGTATTGGATGGACAGGTTTTCATGCCCTTGGGTGATAGAGGCGTGGATCTCCTGCGCCCAGCGGGAGAGGATTTGCACAAAGGAGAAGCGTTTGGTCCACAGCTTGGCGGAACACTCGATCAGTTGTTCATCCAACACATCCAACATCATCCAGTTCTCGGTCTGACTTCGGCCCAATTCTTTGAGGAGGCTGTTCCGCTGGTTGATGATCTGATTGTATCGGGTCAGGTCATGGATATAAGAAGGGCTCACCTGTCCCATCTCCATATCCAGAAAACGACGGCGTACCCGAGGGCTGCCCTTCACCAGGGAGAGGTCCTCCGGAGCAAACAGGACGGCGGTGAGCGAACCGATATATTCACTCAGCCGTCGCTGTTCCACCCCGTTTTTGATCACCTTTTTCCCCTGGGAGGTCAGACGAACCTCCAGCCGCCGGGTGGAACCTTCCTTCACCACTCGTGCCTTAAGAAAAGCGGCAGGCTGGTCCCAGCGAATCATCTCCCGATGGCCGTGGGTCCGGTGGGATTTTCCGACGGCAAGAACATACAGGGACTCCAAAATGTTGGTTTTTCCCTGGGCATTGGGCCCGACAAATAGGTGGAGCTCACCGGGGGAATTCAGCCGAAGTTGCTCGATGTTGCGGAACTGTTTCAGTTCCAAATGCTCCACATGCATGGCCTCTCCTTTCACTCCTCCCGGACCGGGCGGACAGTTCCAAAACCTTCGATTTCCACCTCATCCTGTGGATAAATCTTTCTCCCCCGGCGCTTTTCGGGGACACCGTTTACCAACACCTGGTATTCAGCCAAAAACAGCTTGGCTTGTCCGCCCGTATCCAACAGTTGCAGCTTTTTCAACAGCTGGCCGAGGGGGATATAGGCCGTGTCGATAGGCACTTTTTTCAATGTTTTCACCTCACGGATCGGTCAACGGGTGCGAATCGGCACGATCAGATGCAGTGCGTCTTCCCGGTCTGCTGGTTGAATCAGAAACGGGGTCATCGCCCCGGTGAGCAGAATCTGGATTTCATCGGAATCGACGGCCCGCAACGCATCCAACATGTATTGAGCGTTGAAGGAGAGGCTCATCTCCTCGCCGTCCACCTGGGCACTCACCTCTTCCAATACGCTGCCTACATCTTGGGCCGCAGAATGAACCTGGACGACCCCTTCTTTTTTCACTGTCCATTTTATCACATTATCGCGTCCGTCCCTGCTGATCAACGCCGCACGGTCCACCGATTGTAAAATTTCTTTGGTGGAAACACGGACCTCTGTTTTGCCTCCCTGAGGAATCACCCGATTGGTATCGGGGTAGGGGCCGTCCAAGAGCCGGGAGAAAAACAACAGGTTGTCCGCTCGCACCATCATCTGGTTTTCCGACAGAATCACATCGACCCAGCCGGTTCGGTCGGCCAGGATTTTTCCCAGTTCTGACTGACTTTTCCCCGGCACGACCATATTTTCCACCGTCAGACCCTCCGGCGCTTCCACGTCAGCCTGGCGCCGGGAGAGCCGATGGCTATCAGTGGCTACAAAGGTGAGGCGACCCTCTTCCATCCGCCACAAAACGCCGGTAAGTACCCCCCGGGCCTCCGAGGTGGAGACAGCGAATCCCGTCTGTCGAATCATCGATTTCAGAAGGTCCGAAGGTAGGCTAAACATCTGATCTTCCTGGAATTGCGGCAGGCGGGGATATTCCTCAGGATCCAAACCCTTTAATTCAAATTGGGCCTGCTCGGAGCGAAGGACCGTCTTCCAGCGGTCATCCACCACCCATTCCACTTCATCACCCGGCAATTTACGGACAATGTCGGAAAAGATCCTGCCGGGCAACACCACACTCCCCATTGTTTCCATTTTCACCAGTTCCTTATCATCTTGGCGAGTGGGGATACAGACTTGAATCGTGAGGTCGGAGTTGCTACCGGTCAGCCAGAGGCCATTTTCATCTACAGTCGCTTTGATGCCGGTCAATATAGGAACGGTCGTTTTGTTGGACACCGCTTTAGAAACTTGGGAAACGGCGTCAGTTAAAGCGGAACGGGATATCCGAAATTTCATGGGAAATCCTCCTCAGTGTTTGTCCTCAGGATGGATTGGCCTGGAGGACTGTTTTTCGTGCAAAGAGAAAGAGCCCCTTGTTCTTTTACCACAGTGTTGTGGAATAGACTCTGTATAACTGATCAAAGAAGACGGAGTCATATGGGGGGCATCGATGTCATATATATTTTATTTAATGTCGTCATCATGGTAGTAGGGGCTGTGAATTGTGTGTATAAGTCGGCTCCAATCAGTCAAGACCGCCTATGCACTCTGTGGATAAACTGTGTATAGGCGGTATCGGTTTGTCCACATCCTCCACATCGGCCGTGTTTTTTCATGGACTCAGACCCGTTGGGTCAACCGTTTTTTCAAATCCTCCACTGCTTGTTGCAGACTGAGATCCATGGCCAGAGTGCGGGATATCTTTTCGTGGGCGTGGATCACGGTGGTATGATCCCGTCCCCCGAATTCCTCACCGATCTTGGGCAGGGACGCATCGGTCAGCTCCCGACACAGATACATGGCGATCTGTCGAGGCAAGGCGACGTTTTTGGTCCGCTTTTTCCCTTTCAAGTCTTCGATGCGCAAATGGTAATAGGTACAAACCTCCCGCTGGATATCGGGGATACCGATGACGCGGGGTTTAGCGTCGGAAAGGATATCCTTCAGCGCTTCGGCAGCCAGTTCCACTGTGACCGGCTGGTTGATCAGAGCGGAATAGGCGACAACGCGAATGAGTGCACCTTCCAGCTCCCGTATGTTGGTATCGATCCGGTCGGCGATAAAAGCCATCACTTCGCTGTCGATGTCCAGTTTGTCAGCGATCGCTTTTTTGCGCAAAATCGCGATGCGGGTTTCCAGATCCGGCGGCTGGATATCGGTGATCAGCCCCCATTCAAAGCGGGAGCGAAGCCGGTCTTCAAGGGTGGGAATCGCTTTGGGCGGCCGGTCGCTGGAGATGACGATCTGTTTCGATTCGCCGTGCAATGTGTTAAAGGTGTGGAAAAATTCCTCCTGGGTCTGTTCTTTCCCCGCCAAAAACTGAATATCATCGATCAACAGGACATCCACATTCCGATACTTATTGCGGAAGTCATCTGTCCGGTTGTCACGGATAGAATTGATAAATTCATTGGTAAAGGTTTCAGACGTCAGGTAGACGACCCGGTTGTGGGAAGGATGGGAGACGACGTAATTGCCGATCGCATGCATCAAGTGGGTTTTACCCAATCCCACTCCTCCGTATATGAACAGCGGGTTGTATGCCTTAGCGGGGGCCTCCGCCACAGCGAGGGAGGCCGCATGAGCGAACCGGTTGCCCGAACCGATGACGTAAGTATCAAAAGTATAGCGGGAATTCAGCATCGTTTTGGGCTCTTTTTCGCGTACCGAAGGCTTTTCCTCCGTGGCAGCGGCTTCCTCTTCCCCTTCTGTCCGGGTCGAGGAATGGGTGATAAATTGAACGCCGATCACGGATCCGGTCACCTCTTGCAAGGTATCCCGTACCATGTTGGCATACCGGGATTCCAGCCAATCCCGGGAAAATTCGTTGGGTGCGGAGACGATAAGGGTATCATCTTGGTAATCCACCGCTTCCGTCGCCTGCAACCAAGTTTCAAAGCTGGGTTTGGATAGTTTCTTCTGGATATGTGCCAGTGCTTGGGCCCATAGCTCTTGGATATGTGTATCCACAGGTTCCCCCCTCCCCTGAGAGTTTTTTTGTCAATGATCCACCAATTCGTCCACAAGAGGATTCCGCTTTCTATGCGGGAGAATCCCTTCAATCCACAACGTCCACATCCATGTGGACAATAATCATCCACAAGATCCTGTGGATAGTTTGTCGAGTTATCCACATCTGTGGATGAATCGATTCCGGAATATGGTTATCCACAAGCGGAAAGCATGAATATCATATCAAATTTGTATTGGCATCACAACGAATCTGTTAAGGTTTCAACAGAATTCACAGCGGTGTGGAAAATAGTTTTTCACAGGGGTGAAAACTGTGGATAAACAGGGGATAACCGGAGCATCCCCGTGTGGATAAACGAATGACCCTCAGTTGTCCACATGTGGACAAGCTCCCCTTCGACTTTCTTGACATTTTTTTGGGTACACGGATATAATGATTAAGAATGTCATTCGTGCGAACATTTTTCGCTGACTTTGATGGCTGGAAAGGAGGAGAATCCGGTTGGACGGGTTCGCCGACGGGGCGGACCTTGTGGATTGAAACCGGATGAAATCATATGAAGCGTACGTTTCAACCGAGTAATCGGCGTCGGAAGAACGTTCATGGTTTCCGGCAGCGGATGAGCACCAAGAACGGTCGGAAGGTATTGAAAAACCGCCGTCGTAAAGGTAGAAAGTTTTTGTCTGCATAAGGCCACTCAGGTAAGTGGCCTTTTTTCCTATCAAACCGGGGTTTATTTATCGTCCTTTCCGATACATACTGGTATAGTGCTAGGGTCCCGGAAAAAGGAGGGTCTTCCTTGCAGAAGGAACACCGCTTGAGACGGCGGGGGGATTTTCGCCGCACCTTCCGCAGGGGCACATCGGTGGCCAATCGGCAATTTGTCATATACCGGAGTGTCAGAAGGGATGCCGGTCCGGTGCGGATCGGGGTTTCCGTCAGCAAAAAAGTGGGCAATGCCGTGACCCGCAACCGGATCAAGCGGTTGGTAAAAGAGATTATGAGATCGTGGGTGAACCAACTTCCGGAAGGGACGGATATTGTTCTGATTGCCCGCAAACCGGCAGCGGACATGGATTACCATCAGATGAAGTCCAGTCTGCGTCATGTGGCTAAAAAAGCCCGGTTGTTCCAAAAACGTCCGGAGGGGCCTAAAACAGACAGCCGCGAAGGGGGATCGCAATGAAAAGCTTGGTACTCCTGTTGATTCGGTTTTACCAACGTTTTATCTCCCCGCTCATTCCCCCCACTTGCCGATTTGCCCCGACGTGTTCCCACTACGGATTTGTGGCGATCTCCCGCTACGGAATTTTGCGCGGGGGATGGTTAACGGTGAAGCGGATTGCCAAATGTCATCCCTTTCATCCCGGCGGCTACGATCCGGTCCCATAAATCCGTCCGACACCATCTCTCAGTACAATAAATAGATAGAAACCGGATGATTTGAAGGAGGAATCCTTTTTGTTCAGACGACGTCTGCTCCCAGCCATGATGATGGCAGTAGCGCTGTTGGCCTTGAGTGGCTGCGCTCCTACTCCGGATCAGATGAAACCGATCGATCCGGAAAATGCCGGCTTTTGGGAACGTTATCTTGTCTTACCTTTGCAATACTTGTTGGATGCGACACAAGATCTTTTGGGAAGCTATGGTTTGTCCATCTTGGTGGCTACCGTCCTGATTCGTCTTATTGTCCTTCCGCTGACGTTAAAACAGATGAAGAGCTCCCGGGCGATGCAGGCATTGCAGCCCGAGATGAAGAGGCTGCAGGAGAAATACAAGAACAACCAGGAAAAATTGCAGCAAGAGACGATGAAGCTCTTCCAGAAGCACAATGTGAACCCCTTGGCCGGGTGTCTGCCGGTATTGATCCAGTTGCCGATTCTGATCGCCTTCTATCAAGCGATTATGCGGGATGAAAATATTCGCAGCGCCAGTTTTCTGTGGATGGATTTGGGTCATGCCGATCCCTACTTCATCCTTCCGGTGATCGCCGCAGCCACCACCTACCTACAGTCGGTAGTGATGGGGATGGGAGACAATCCCCAGGCGCGAGCGTTTATGTTTATCATGCCGGTGATGATCTTCGTGCTGGCCTTCAGCTTTCCGTCGGCCTTGGCGTTATACTGGGTGTACAGCAACCTGTTCACCATGGTTCAGTACTATTTCATCTCCGACAAATATAAACCCAATAAAAACAACCAAGCCCAATCATAAAGGGATACGGGAGGGTGCAGCCCGTTGAAAAAAGTGACCGTAACGGCAAAAACGGTTGATTCGGCGGTAGCGGAAGCGCTCCGTCAACTGGGGGCCGACCGGGAGCGGGCCAAAATCTCCGTCTTGGAAGAACCGAGCCGGAGATTTCTGGGCCTGTTTGGCGGGCGGGATGCGAAGGTGGAGGTGGAGTTGATCTCCTCCCCGTCGGAGGAGGCGCTCCGTTTTCTACGTGAAGTGCTTGACCACATGGGTCTGGATGGAGTAGAGATGGAGAAGAGCGAGGAATCCGATCATGTGCGGATCCAGTTTACAGGGGAGGACCTGGGCCTCCTGATCGGACGCCGGGGTCAGACCTTGGACGCGCTTCAGTATCTGACCAATGTGGCTGCCAATCGTGCGACGGGTCCCTATACCCGCTTGATCCTGGATGCGGAAGGATATCGGGAACGCCGTCGGCAGAGCTTGATCGAGTTGGCGGATCGGATCGCCAGAAAGGTAAAGCGGACCAAACAAGCAATCTCTCTGGAACCGATGAGCCCGATGGAGCGAAAGGTGATCCACAATCACATCCAGAAGCAATATACCGACCTGACCACCCAAAGCGAGGGGGAGGAACCTCGACGAAATGTGGTGGTGGCACCCAGAGACAAACGTTGATACCGTTTCGTTAAGGTCTGATGGTCCCTGTATGACTCTCCCTTCGGGGAGTTTTTTGCTGTTTATCTAAAAACCGTATGCGAAGCTTCTTTCATAGGTTATTCTAAAGATATTCGATCGAAATTTGAGGTGAAGCGGGATGGACACCGATACGATTGCAGCCATCTCGACCCCTGTCGGGGAAGCGGGAATCGCGGTGATCCGCGTGAGCGGCCCCGATGCGGTCCGTATCGCCGATCAAATCTATCAGGGAAAAAGCTCGCTCTCTGAAGCCGACACCCATACCGTCCATTACGGTCATATCATCGACCCCGATTCCGGGGAACAGATCGATGAGGTGCTGGTAACGGTGATGAGGGCTCCCCGCACTTTCACCCGGGAAGATGTGGTGGAGATTAGTTGTCACGGAGGAATGGTGCCGGTTCAAAACGTATTGGAGGCCCTTTTCTCCTCCGGAGCGCGCTCAGCGGAGCCCGGTGAATTTACTAAGCGGGCCTTTTTGAACGGGCGGATCGATTTATCCCAGGCGGAGGCAGTGATCGACCTGATCCGTTCTCGGACGGACCGGGCTGCCCGGGTAGCGATGCATCAGGCGAAGGGGCGATTGTCCCAGCTGGTGCGACGACTGCGGCAAGATATCCTGGAGACATTGGCCCACCTGGCGGTCAATGTGGATTATCCCGAGTATGATGCGGAGGAATTGACCGCACAGACCATATTGGAACGATCCCGTCATATCAAAGAAGAGATTGAGCAATTATTGCAGACGGCGCGGCAGGGGAAAATCTACCGGGAAGGGATTGCCACGGCAATCATCGGCCGCCCCAATGTGGGGAAATCTTCCTTGCTAAACGCGCTGGCCCATGAAAATAAAGCGATCGTGACCGATGTACCGGGTACCACCCGGGATGTGATCGAGGAGTATGTCAATGTGCGGGGGATTCCGCTGCGACTGGTGGATACCGCCGGAATCCGAGAAACAGAGGATCTGGTGGAAAAAATCGGCGTGGAGCGCTCGCGGCAGGCGCTGGATGAAGCGGATCTCGTTTTGCTTTTGCTCAACTACGCGGAGCCCTTGTCCGAAGAGGACCGGAAACTGCTGCAGGTGGTACGCAATTTGACTGCCATTGTGGTGGTCAATAAGACAGATCTCGAACCGCAGTTGGATTTGCAGGAAGTGAAGGAATCGCTGCAGGATATCCCCTTGATCACCACTTCGATCAAAAGGGAAGAAGGTTTGGATCGCCTGGAGGAGGCGATCGCCGACCTGTTTATGGAAGGTCGCGCCCCTTCCGCCGACGCCACTTATGTGAGCAATACCCGACACATCTCCCTGTTGAAGCAAGCACGACAGCAGGTGGAGGAGGCGATTGACGGCATCCAGTCCGGTGTTCCTCTGGATATGGTGGAAATCGATTTGAAAAATGCTTGGCAAACCCTTGGCGGAATCATCGGGGATACCGTCGGTGAAGATCTGATCGATCAAATTTTTTCCCAGTTTTGCCTCGGGAAATAAAAAGGAGGGAATACGGATGCCCACTTCGGGAGAACGGTATGATGTGATTGTGATCGGGGCCGGTCACGCCGGTTGCGAAGCGGCGTTGGCATCCGCCCGGATGGGCTGTTCCACGCTTCTGCTGACTTTGAGCCTGGATACCATCGCCTATATGCCCTGCAACCCTTCCGTCGGCGGACCCGCCAAGGGGCACGTGGTTCGGGAGGTGGATGCCCTGGGCGGTGAGATGGGCCGCAACATCGACAAAACCCATATTCAGATGCGGATGCTGAATACCCGCAAGGGTCCAGCGGTTTATGCCCTGCGCGCCCAGGCGGATAAGGTGTTGTACCAGCAGGAGATGAAAAAGGCACTGGAGAATGAGCCTAACCTGGTGCTCCATCAAAACATGGTGGAAAAACTGTTGGTGAACGACGGGGTGTGTGAAGGGGTCCTGACCCGAACCGGAGCCAAGTACTATTCCACTACCGTGGTTTTGACTACGGGAACCTATCTGCGCGGGAAGGTGATCATCGGTGACCTCACCTATGAGAGCGGCCCTAACAACCAGCAACCTTCCATCAACCTGGCCCACCATCTCCACGATCTGGGCTTTGAAACGGTGCGTTTCAAAACAGGGACGCCCCCGCGGGTGAACAAGTCGACGGTGGATACGTCCAAGATGGAGATTCAGCCGGGGGATGAGGAGCCGAGGGCATTCTCCTATGAAACGACGCAGTATATCACGGATCAATTACCGTGCTGGCTTACGTACACCAACGAGAAAACCCACGAGTTTATCCGGGATAACTTGCATCGGGCCCCGATGTACTCCGGGGTGATCGAAGGGGAGGGACCGCGCTACTGTCCGTCGATTGAAGATAAAATCGTCCGCTTTGCTGATAAAAACCGTCACCAGATTTTTCTGGAACCGGAAGGCCGCGAAACGTTGGAGATGTATGTTCAGGGTTTGTCCACTAGCTTGCCGGAAGAGGTGCAGCAATCCCTGCTCAGAACCATCGATGGCCTTGAGGAAGCGGAGATGATGCGGACGGGGTACGCCATCGAATACGATGCGATCGTTCCGACACAGCTTTGGCCCAGCCTGGAAACCAAGCGGGTGGAAAACCTGTTTACCGCTGGACAGATCAACGGAACATCCGGTTATGAAGAAGCTGCAGCCCAAGGGATTATGGCCGGAATCAACGCCGCCCGCAAAGTGCAGCAAAAAGAGGCGGTGGTGCTGGATCGTTCCCAAGCGTATATTGCGGTTTTGATCGATGATCTGGTTACGAAGGGGACCAATGAGCCTTACCGCTTGCTCACTTCCCGGGCGGAGTACCGCCTATTGTTACGGCACGATAATGCTGATCTGCGCCTGACGGAGTTGGGCTATCAGGTAGGCCTGATTTCCGAAGAGCGTTATCGCCGTTTTGTTTCTAAGCGGGAGGCGATCGAACAGGAGATCACCCGCCTTCGGAATACCACGGTGAAGCCGACGGAACAGGTGCAACAGCTGCTCCGAAGCCTCCAATCCAGCGAGCTGGATAATGCGGTGGAGCTGTCCAAACTGATCAAACGTCCGGAAGTGAAATATGCCCATATTCAAGAGTTATCTCCTCCTGAAAAGCCCGTCTCCCCGGAAGTGGCGGAGCAGGTGGAAATTCAGCTCAAATATGAAGGGTATATCAAAAAATCGATGCAACAAGTGGAAAAGATGAAAAAGATGGAGAATAAACGGATCCCGGATTGGGTCAAGTATGAGGAGATCAGCGGTATGTCATCAGAGGCCCGGGAAAAGTTGAGTCGCGTTCGTCCGCTATCACTGGGTCAGGCATCCCGCATATCCGGTGTCAATCCCTCTGACCTGTCCATCCTGCTGGTTTACATCGAGCAGGGTGGACACACCCATGCCAGCGGATGAGTGTTCACCGGTGAAGGCCCTGGGGCCAAAGCCGGTCTCTTTTTTCATCGAAGAAAGGAGAGTATGATGGATTACCGAAACTGGTTAGGTGGCCAAGCTCGGGAATATTTGGGATTGGAGTTAAATGGGGAGCAGTTAGATCAGTTTGGTCGGTATTATCAACGGTTGGTGGAAGGGAACCGGCGGCTCAACCTGACTGCGATTACTGAAGAAAAGGATGTTTATATTAAACACTTTTATGATTCTCTAACCTTGACGGTCCGGTTGCCGGTTACCCAATTGGAGTCGGTGATCGATGTAGGTACGGGGGCCGGCTTTCCCGGGATCCCTTTAAAAATCGCATTTCCTCATCTTCAGGTCGTGCTCTTGGATTCCCTCAATAAGCGGATCTCCTTTTTACAGCAGCTGACCGAAGAGCTGGGACTTACGGGGGTGGAGTGTGTTCATGGACGGGCGGAGGAAGTGGCCCGACGCCGTCAGTACAGAGAATCCTTTGATTTGGCGACGGCACGGGCGGTTGCCCGGTTGAATGTGCTTGCCGAATATTGCCTGCCTTTCGTTCGGGTAGGAGGCTGGTTTACAGCGATGAAGGGGCCGGATATTTCCGAGGAAATAGAGGAGTCTAACCGAGCGGTGGAAAAGTTGGGAGGAGCCGATGTTGATCCAGTTTCCCTTTCCTTGCCGCAAGGATTAGGAGAGCGTCATCTGCTGATGATCCGGAAGGAGTCCCCGACACCGAAGACCTACCCTCGCAAGCCGGGGACACCCTCCCGCAAGCCAATCATCTGATAAAAAAAGAGTTAGCCGTAACGGCTGCAGAGTGTGGAGAAAGCCCTTCACTGCTTTCTCCACACTTTTTTTTATGGACAAAACCAGCTCATCGACGTATCAAAACCTGGATCAAAAAGGCCTCCCAACCACCTAACCGGCTTTGGTTAGGTGGTTGGCAATCTTCTTGATGTTTTGCGCTGCGGCCGTCATCAGCGCTTGCTCTTGGACCTTTTCCCTTCCCCTCAACCGGCAGTAGCGAAGCCCGTGCAGCTCTTTCGCGTCTGCAAAGCTTCGCTCGATCGTCTCTTTCCGTTTTTTGTACAGGTATTTTCCCGTAGAGGAAAGGCGATGGGCTCGCACTTTTTCCTTATGTTTTTCCCACACGTG
>NZ_FMZA01000026.1 GCF_900102685.1 Melghirimyces thermohalophilus | reverse complement strand
CGTTGATGAAGGCGGGTCAAAGTCGAAATTTCTTCCATAGGAGCGGCTAAAAAAGCACGGAGAATCGCCTCCCGGGAATATCCGCGAGCTCCTTGGGGGGAAGATTTTTTCATTTCCTTCACATAGGGTCGAAGATCGAGCGTTTCAAAAAACAAGGGCAACCGATCTTTGGACTCAATTTTTAGCCATTCTTCAAAGGAAAATAGCGTTCCTTGGAGAAGATACAAGTGACTTCCCTCCTCATGGGTTTTCGGTTTGGTCACTTGAAAACTTCTCCATGATGGGGTGAAGTCCTTTTTCTATGCCTGAGGAGCCTTGCTGCTCAAGGGGTTTGAAATCTGCAAAAGGCTCATGTAAAAAAGGAGTCGCCTCGACAGTTTCCAGGCCGGTTGGTATCCTTGAGATAGATGAGAGACGGATCCGGTCAGGTATAAGGGGGGGCAGGATGCGAAACACCCGCTTAGATGATGTGCCGATACAAGAAGCTTTGGATCAATGGAGTCAATCTTTCACTTTTCGGAGAGAGACGGAGACGCTCCCCATCGCCCAGGCTAGGGGAAGGATGACGGCGGAGCCCGTGCGGGCTCAGGCATCCACCCCACCCTACCCGGCGGCGGCGATGGACGGAATCGCTCTGCGGGCTGAAGCGGTGAGCGATGCTTCTCCCTCCTCCCCGGTACAACTCAGAGAAGGACGGGACTTCACCTATATCAACACAGGCGATCCCCTTCCCCGACCATGGGACACGGTGATCATGATTGAAAAAGTGACGGAGATCGCCGAGGGTTGGGTGGAAGTGACGGAACCCTCACCACCTTGGAAACATGTGCGGCAACCAGGTGAAGACGTGGCGCAAGGAGAGCTGGTACTCCCGGATGGCCACCGGGTTCGGCCGGTGGATATGGGGGCGCTTTTGGCTGCCGGCGTGGAGCGGGTAGCGGTTCTGCGTCGTCCTCGGGTGGCGATCTTGCCAACGGGTTCAGAGATGGTGCCCCCGGGCACACCTATGCAGCGGGGGCAGCTGCGGGAGTTTAACGGAACCGCGTTTGCCGGTTATCTGGAAGAATGGGGGGCGGAGCCGGTTTACCGGGGAATCGTCCCCGACCGGAGGAAAGCGATTCGCCATGCCATCAGCGAGGCGGTGAACAGCTGTGATATCGTCGTAGTCAATGCGGGCTCTTCGGCGGGAAGCCAAGATTACACCCCCCAGGTGTTGCGGGAAATGGGGGAGGTGCTGCTCCATGGGGTAGCGGCTCGACCGGGACGGCCGGTGGTGTTGGCCGTTGTTCGGGGAACGCCTGTGGTGGGGATCCCCGGATATCCGGTGTCGGCGTATCTCTCCCTGGACTGGTTTGTCCGCCCCTTGATCGATCAGTGGTACGGCCAGGAATCGGAGGTGTCTCCCACCTTGTCCGCCCGGCTGATCCGGGAGGTTCGGACCAAAACGGGGGCAGAGGATTTTGTTCGCATGCAGGTCGCCTGTGTCGATGGCCAGTATGTTGCGGCCCCTCTCCCTCGGGGGGCGGGGGTTACGCTGTCGATGGTGCGGGCGGACGGCTGGTTGCGCGTCCCGCCTTCCTCCACCGGTTATCCCGCGGGGGAGAGGGTGGAGCTGGAACTGGCCCGCTCGCCGCAGGAAGTGGAGAAGACGTTGTTTTTGACAGGTACTGATGACCCCCTGCTGGAAGAGTTAGGGGCGTTGATGGCCCGCCAGCCTAAGGGCTGGTCGCTTGCTCAGATGGTGACCGGTGAAAGGGATGGCCTCAACATGCTTCAACAGCGGGAGTGCCACGGGGTTGCTGTCGATGGGGAAGGCTGGAGCGAGGTGGTTCCTTCCGATTCCCCATCCCTGATCCAGATTCACCTGGCAGAGAGGGAAATCGGTTGGATCACCGCACCGGGAATCCAGGTGCGGCAGGCGGATGACCTGCTTCAACCGGGCCTCACCTTTATCAACCGGCCCGCCGGTACGGAGACGAGGCGACGGTTGGAACGAGCATTGGCGGGGAGCTACCCCTCCGATTGGGAGCGATCGATACCCTCTTTATGGAAAGCGGCGGCTGCGGTCGGGGAGAGAACCGCCGACGTCACGATCGGCCCCCGCTCAGTTGCTCAAGAGCTGGGCCTGGATTGGATGCCCTTGTGGAGGGAGCCATTCAGCCTGATCTTGCCGGAGGAAGTGTTTAAATCACCGGCGGGGCAGGCCTTGTTGAAGATCCTTCGCTCTGAGGCCTTCACCCATCGGGTGGCAGCTCTGGGCGGAAGCGGTTCGGTATCCTGGAAAGTGATCCGACAGAAAGGCAGGTGAGTGGGATGGCAGATTCAAATGGCGAACTGCGGGATGCCTTGGGCCGGCCTCTGCGGGATCTGCGCATCTCGGTGACGGACCGTTGTAATTTTCGTTGTCGCTACTGTATGCCGGCGGAGGTGTTTGGGCCGGAGTACGCATTTTTGCCGCGACAGGAGTTACTCACCTTTGAGGAGATCACCCGACTGGTGAAGCTCTTTGCCGCCGAAGGGGTGAAAAAAGTCCGCATCACCGGGGGCGAGCCGCTGTTGCGTAAGGATCTTCCCCGGCTGGTGCAGATGGTGAAAGGCGTTTCTGGAATCCAAGACGTGGCTCTAACCACCAATGCCTCTCTCTTGGCCGGAATGGCCCGCTCCTTGCGCGAGGCGGGGCTGGATCGGGTCAATATCAGTCTGGATGCCTTGGATGACGAAATTTTCACGCGGATGAACGGAGGGTTTTCCGACGTCCGCCGGGTCCTGAAAGGGATCGACGCGGCGGCGAAGGCCGGGTTATCGGTCAAGGTGAATATGGTGGTGCAAAAAGGGGTCAACGATGGAGAAATCCTGCCCATGGCCCGTTATTTTCGCAGAGAAGGACATATCCTGCGCTTCATCGAGTTTATGGACGTGGGCAACAGCAACGGATGGGATTTGAGCCAGGTGGTGTCTAAGGGAGAGATCCTGAGGCGAATCGATGAGGAGATGCCCCTGGAGCCGGTGGAACCGGGTTACTACGGCGAAGTGGCCAACCGCTACCGGTACCGGGGAAGCGACCGGGAGATCGGGGTGATCGCCTCTGTCACTGACGCCTTCTGTTCCACCTGTACTCGGGCTCGTCTGTCTGCCGACGGTCGCCTGTATACCTGCCTGTTTGCATCCGAGGGGCAAGATTTGAGGGAGCCACTCCGGGACGGGACCGATGATCAAGGTTTGCGGGATCGGATCCGGTCGGTCTGGGGAAGTCGGCGGGATCGCTACTCCGAGGAACGTTTATCCGCTACCTCCCTCTCTCGAAGGAAGAAAGTGGAGATGTCTTTTATCGGCGGTTAATAAAGGAGGAACACTCGTGGAAGGATGGACGCATCTCAACGAACAGGGCCGGGCCCGAATGGTGGACGTATCCGAAAAGGAAGTCACCCGGCGCAACGCCGTTGCTCGGGCGCGAATCCGAATGAAGCCTGACACTTTAAAGAGAATTCGACAGAGCGATATCGACAAAGGCGATGTGTTGTCCGTGGCCCAAGTGGCAGGGATTATGGCGGCCAAAAAAACCGCGGAACTGATCCCTATGTGCCATCCGGTTCCTTTGAAAGGGGCCGATATTCGTTTTTGGGAGGAGGGGGAAGACATTCTGGTAGTGGAGGCGGAAGCGAAAACTGATCATGTGACCGGAGTGGAGATGGAGGCTTTGACAGCTGCCAACATTGCCGCCCTCACTGTATACGATATGGTGAAGTCCTTGGATAAAGAGATCGTTGTGGAGGAAACCTGCCTCTGGTCCAAGACCGGCGGCAAAAGCGGCTCCTTCCACCGGGAGGAGGGAAGCTCATGTGGCGGGTCGGAATTCTGACGGTCAGCGATAAAGGATGGCGGGGCGAGCGGGAGGATCGGAGCGGCGAAGCGATCCGAAAACTGCTTCCCCGGATCAATGGTCATGTAGCGGCTTACGAGATCGTCCCCGATGAGCGGGAGACGATCGTCGCTTGCTTGATCCGAATGGCGGACCAACAAGCCCTGGACCTGGTGCTCACCACCGGCGGAACAGGGCTAGGCCCCCGGGATGTGACACCGGAGGCGACGCAGGCGGTGATGGAACGGGAAGTGCCGGGAGTGGCCGAGGCGATGCGACGTGCATCCCTGGAAAAGACCCGCTTTGCCCTTTTGTCCCGGCAGGTGTCAGGCATCCGGGGCAAGACTTGGATGATCAATCTGCCGGGCAGTCCCAAGGCGGTACAGGAGTGTCTGGAAGCTGTGTTAGATATTCTTCCCCACGGCTTAGAGACGTTGCAGGGGCATGTAGGAGAGCATGGTCAGGGATAAGAATCAGGGACGCGGAGGAGCAACTTCGATGGAGTGCAGATGGACGCTTACAGTGGACGGCGAAGTGGAAAAACGGGTGCGACTCGATTCTGAAGAGCTGCGCCGTCTGAATGACGGCAGCGTGACCGTTTCGGAAGGCGTTCCGGGATCGGATGGGGAGGCGGTGGCGCTCTTGGGGTGAGTCCTGCAGAAAAAATCCCGAATAACGGTTGACGAACCCTCAGGGGATATGCTAATTTATTAAAGCGCCTTGAGGGACAGCCCCCTCAAGCAGGACGAAAAAAGAAAAAACCCTTGCAATTTACCTAGCAGTCGGTTATAATGATTCATGTCGCTTCAAAAAGTGTTCCTCCGTAGCTCAATGGTAGAGCGCCCGGCTGTTAACCGGTAGGTTGCAGGTTCGAGTCCTGCCGGAGGAGCCAGTTATGCGGAGAGATACTCAAGTGGCCGAAGAGGACGGTTTGCTAAACCGTTAGGGGGTCATACGGCCCCGCGCGGGTTCGAATCCCGCTCTCTCCGCCATTTGAATCATGTGGCCCGTTGGTGAAGCGGTTAACACACCAGCCTTTCACGCTGGCATGCAGGGGTTCGAATCCCCTACGGGTCACCAACTTTTGGACGGTTAGCTCAGCGGGAGAGCACCTGCTTCACGCGCAGGGGGTCGCAGGTTCGAACCCTGCACCGTCCACCACATACCCGGATCTGTTCCGGGGTTCAATGCGGAGCTGTGGTGAAGTTGGAGTTCACGCCGGCCTGTCACGCCGGAGGTCGCGGGTTCGAGTCCCGTCAGCTCCGCCATTATTATGGCGGCCATGGCGAAGTGGTTAACGCACCGGATTGTGGCTCCGGCATTCGTGGGTTCGACTCCCACTGGTCGCCCCATTTTATTTTCCTTACCGCTGGGGCGTAGCCAAGTGGTAAGGCAACGGACTTTGACTCCGTGATGCGTAGGTTCGATCCCTACCGCCCCAGCCATTTACTACGACCCATTAGCTCAGTCGGCAGAGCACCTGACTTTTAATCAGGGTGTCCCAGGTTCGAATCCTGGATGGGTCACCACTAGGATCTGTCCCGGTTGCGCGGGTACGGAAGGCCGTGCCCGCGTCAACTTTTCCCGGGGATATAGGAGCCGATCGAAGAAAATCTCCGCGATGCCCTTGACGCATAAAAGTTGCTGTGATATTATATTTCTTGTCGATTGCAACCCTATTAAAAAACATGACGCAACTCGCGGGTGTGGCGGAATTGGCAGACGCACTAGATTTAGGATCTAGCGCCTCTGGCGTGGGGGTTCGAGTCCCTCCACCCGCACCAATACCGAATTGAAAACGTGCGGTCGTGGTGGAATCGGCAGACACGCTATCTTGAGGGGGTAGTGGCCGCAAGGCCGTGCGAGTTCGAGTCTCGCCGACCGCACCATTTATATGATTGAAAAGGGTATTCCAACCCTGTTTGGTACCGGGGTGTGGCTCAGCTTGGTAGAGCGCCTCGTTCGGGACGAGGAGGCCGCAGGTTCAAATCCTGTCACCCCGACCACTCATCAAATATGGATATGCGGGTGTAGTTCAGTGGTAGAACATCGGCCTTCCAAGCCGAATGCGAGGGTTCGATTCCCTTCACCCGCTCCACATGACGACCGTAGCCCTTGTGAGGCTACGGTTTTTGCGTAGTGACGGCTTAGGGAGTGACAGGGATGGATGAGTTTGCGCTGATCCGTTTTCTATTAAACAAACGAGGGCCGGCTCCTGCCGAAGTGGAGGTGGATGCAGGGGACGATGCGGCGGTGATGAAATCGGAGGCAGGCATGTCCACGATATTTGCCTGTGATACGATGGTGGAGACGGTTCATTTCCTTCCAGAGACGATGCAGCCGGAGGATATTGGCTGGAAGTGTATGGCGGCCAATATCAGCGACGTTGCCGCGATGGGAGGGAAGCCGAACTATGCCCTCGTCTCCCTTGCGGTTCCCGAGACGTGGAAGCCGGAAGCGCTCAAGCAACTGTACACGGGCATGCATGAGATTTGCCGGCGATTTGGGACCCGGGTGGTCGGTGGTGACACCGTTCGTTCCCCACAGCATCTGGTCGTGACGATTTCCCTGATGGGAAGCGTGGAATCAGGTCGCTCTCTCCTACGCTCCACCGCCCGCCCGGGGGATGTGCTTTTCGTGACCGGAGAACTGGGGGGATCGGCCGCTGGCCTTCATCTCATGCTGCGGGAAGATCGGCATCTTTGGATGGAACGTTATCCAGGCTTGGTAAAGGCCCATCGCCGGCCCCTTCCTGATGTGAAAGCCGGACGCTGGCTCCTGCAAACCGGATGCACCGTAAGCTGTGATGATGTGAGTGACGGGCTGGCTCATGAGGCGTGGGAAATTGCCGAGGCCAGTGGGGTGCGGTTGGTTTTGGATGGGGCACGTCTCCCTCTGGCGGAGGAGGTGCGCTCCTATGCCCGGGAAATCGGACAGGATCCGCTGGAATGGGCCTTGTCCGGCGGTGAGGATTTTCACTTGGTCGGAACGTTGCCCCAAGCTGATTGGCCTCGCCTTCATCGAGAGGCGGGCCGCGTCGGTATTCGCCTTTTTGCCGTCGGGCGGGTCGAGGAAGGGGTTCCCGGGGTAGACTGTATAGTGGACGGGCACCGCAGAGAAAGGGTCCAAAAGGGTTATAATCATTTTTCAAACAGGTGATGGCATGAAAGAGAAGGCTTGCATTTTTCAAACCCGCGATCCGGAGGAGACACAAAAGTTGGCGCAGAAGCTGGCCCGGTGCCTGCATCCGGGAGATGTGATCACCCTGGAGGGGGATCTTGGAGCGGGTAAAACCACCTTTGCTCAGGGTTTAGCTGCGGGTCTGGGGATTGAGGAACCCGTCGACAGTCCCACTTTTACCCTGATCAAGGAATACCCACAGGGAGCACTCCCTCTCTACCATATGGATGCTTATCGGCTTGATTTTCCGGCGGAAGAACTGGGCTGGGACGAGTACTTTTACGGGGAGGGGATCACCCTCGTCGAATGGCCCAGTCGGATTCAACCCATGCTTCCGAGAGACCGGATTCAAATCGAGATTCAACTGGAAACCGACAGCCGGCGTCGGATCGAGATCCAGCCGCCGGAGGGGGAGACGGACCGGATTTGCGGGGGGGTAAAGGACCGTGAAACTGCTCACGATTGACACTTCTACGCTGGTATTGGGCGTCGGTCTGCTGGATGGCCGGCGTGTGCTGGGGGAAGTGACGACTAACTTACATAAAAATCACTCCGTACGTTTGATGCCAGCTATCGTTCAGCTGATGGAGAATCTGGGCCTGGATGCGCAGGAGCTGGACGGGGTGGCGGTGGCCTCAGGGCCAGGATCTTATACCGGGATCCGCATCGGTTTTACCACTGCAAAAACCATCGCCTGGAGCCGGTCGATTCCCCTCGTCACTGTCTCCAGTTTGGCAGCTCTGGCGATGAATGGGCTTCGCTTTCCCGGGGGAATCGTTCCCCTTTTTGACGCCAGGCGGAATCGGGTCTATACCGGTCTGTATCGGAGAATTGGGGATGAGGTCACCTGCGCCGTCGAAGAACAGGTGATCGATATCGATCAATGGCTGGAACAGTTGGAGGATCAGGGGCCGCTGCTCTTTTTAGGGGAAGACGCCTTCCGTTTCCAGGAGCAGATCCAGCAGGTGTTAGGCGATGAGGCTCAGTTTGGAACCGGAAGGGAGAATCTGGTCAGTGCCGCCCACCTGGGGCAGCTGGCTGTTACCCGTCTGGAAGCAGGACATGTGGAAGGACCGGAAGCCACCCCCGAATACCTGCAGATGACAGAGGCAGAGGCCAAGTGGGTGTCGCAACAACGGAGGGGGCAGGGATGAAAGGCTCCGGGCTGGAGTTTCGGCCGATGACACTCGGAGATATCCCGGATGTGCTGCAGGTGGAGCGGGCGTCCTTTCGGACGCCCTGGTCTCGGCAAGCCTTTTATAATGAGTTGGCATATAATCAGTTTGCCTACTACACGGTGGTGATCTTGGACGGACGGGTGATTGGGTATGGTGGGATGTGGTTGATCCTGGAAGAAGCCCACATCACCAATATCGCCATCCATCCTGATTACCGTGGTCAGGGGGTTGGGGAGAAGACCTTAAATTATCTGATGGAGTCCGCCCGCCGATCCAAAGCCCTTCACATGACCCTGGAGGTGCGGGTATCCAACGCAACCGCCCAACGCCTCTACCGGAAGAAAGGCTTTGAACCGACGGGCATCCGTCCCCGCTATTACAGCGACAACCAGGAAGATGCCGTGATCATGTGGGTAAAGTTAGGTGGAGGATCCGATGAAACCAAACCAGAATCCATTAGTTCTCGGAATTGAAACCAGTTGTGATGAAACGTCGGCAGCGGTGGTGGAAAAGGGGGAGCGGCTCCTATCCAATGTCATCTCCTCCCAGATGAAGGTCCACCGTCGATTCGGCGGGGTCGTGCCGGAAGTGGCCTCCCGTCGCCATGTGGAGCGAATTACCGATATTATCCAGCAAGCCTTAGATGAAGCGAAGGTGACGCTGGCCGACCTATCGGCTGTCGCTGTCACCCAAGGTCCTGGTTTGGTGGGCGCATTGTTGATCGGTGTGTCCGCCGCCAAAGCGCTTTCTTTTTCGACAGGGTTGCCGCTGGTCGGTGTCCATCATATCGCTGGTCATATTTATGCCAGCCATCTGGTGGAGCCCTTACAGTTTCCCCTGGTGGCCTTGGTGGTTTCCGGGGGACATACAGAACTGATCTACATGTCGGAGCACAACCGGTTTGAACGCTTGGGACGAACTCGGGACGATGCCGCAGGAGAAGCATTTGACAAGGTGGCCCGGGTCCTCGGCCTTCCTTATCCTGGCGGTCCCGAGATCGATCGACTGGCCCGAACAGGTACTCCCGCTATCGATTTGCCCCGAGCCTGGCTGGAACCGGATTCCCTCGACTTCAGCTTTAGTGGCCTCAAGTCCGCGGTGATCAACCGGTTGCACAATGCCAAGCAGAGGGGGGAGGAGATCCCTGCGGCAGACCTGGCTGCTAGTTTTCAGGAATCGGTGGTCGAAGTGCTGACGGAAAAAGCCATTCGTGCCGTCCAAGGGAAAGAGGTGGATCGCCTGGTGCTGGCGGGCGGGGTTTCCGCCAACTCCGCCTTGAGAAAACAGCTAAAGGCCCGCTGTATGGAGGAGGGGATCCACCTGTCCGTGCCTCCGCTGGAATTGTGTACCGATAATGCGGGTATGATTGCCACCGCAGGCACTTTTCAATACCTGGACGGACAGCTGGCCGGTATGGATCTTAACGCGGAGCCCAACTTAAAACTGACGTAGAGCCATTTGCTACAAAAGGTTTACCCAAACGAGCGAGTGGCACCTAGGAGAAGTGGTGGGTGAGGAAGCCGTCCCTTGGCGGATCAGAGTCACTCACAGCTTAAGGATCCCGAGCAGCTGGATGGTGGGCAGGCCATCGGTACATGACGACAACATCACCGACCCCCAAAGGGTCGGTTTTTTGATGATGGGTTGTGGATGAATAGGCCCATGGACCTGTGGATAATGTGGATAAGCTATGTGGATATGTGAGGAGAGAGGGAGAATCCTGTGGATAACTCTGTGGATAGCCCTTCCGGCATACTTCCGAATCCCCCGGGTAAGATACCAAAGAAGAGAAAGATCGAAACGGGGAATCAAGATGAAAGGGAAATGCATCTTGCCACTCCTCTGTCTGATCGGGCTTTTCTGTTTATCCGGGTTTGTTCATCCGGTTCAGGCAGCCGGGACAGGTGGGCTGAAGCAGATTTGGTGGATCAATGTCCCGGGTCTGACCCTGGATGAAATTCGAAAAACTGATCTCCCTCACTTAAAACACTTGATGAAAACCGCTTCCGTAGGTGCGATGAATATGAAAACCGGCGGCCGGGGAACGGTTTCCAATAGCTATGCCACCTTGGGAAGCGGAACCCGGGCGGTGGCATCTGGCCAAGAAATGTTTTACCATCCCGATGAGCGGATGGATGAAGAACTATCCGCCGGATTGTTGTACACCCGTCGCATGGGAATGAAACCGGCGGCCGGTTCCGTCATTTATCCTGGTATCATCTCTTATATTCATGAAAACGAGGCCAGTGGTTATATTGTCGCTCCCGGCATTCTGGGTGAGACCCTGCGTCAGCGGGGATTTTCCACTTTGGTACTAGGCAACTTGGATGAAGGAACCAAGCCGGTCCGCTACGCTCCCCTGCTGACCATGGATAAAAAAGGGGTGACGGAAGAGGGAGAGATTGGCCGATCCATATTGAGGTCGGACGCCACCCGACCCTATGGGGTGAAAACCGATTATGGACGCATAAAAGCGCGCCTTGCGTCTTGGACGAAACCGGGGCTGGCCGCAGTGGAGCTAGGGGACCTTTATCGATTGGACCGGGTGGGGGACAAGATGTTCCCGGCGGTCCGCAAAGAAGTGCAACAGATCACCCTGCGGGAAGTGGATCATTTCCTCGGGGAATTGCTAAATATGGCTGGAGAGGAACATCTCTTGGTGCTCACCTCTACTGGCACCGGGGTGGCTGGGAAAGAAGGGCTTTTTCCGGTTTTGCTGCATCGGCAGGGGGAAGCGCCGGGTCTGCTTACCTCCACCACCACCCGCCGTACAGGTGTGGTCAGCAATATCGATCTGGTCCCCACCCTGCTCACCTGGTTGGGGATCGATGCCCCCGACGAGGTTCTGGGACAGCCGATGAGATCTGTGGCGGGTTCCATGGAATCGTTTTGGGAAACGGTTGACCGGATGGAAACGATCTACTCCTTGCGTCCCTCTGTCCTGTATTCCTATATCCTGTTGCAGATGCTGGTGTTGATGACCGGCTTAACGTTGATTTTAAAAAAGGGAAGGGCTAGGAGCTGGATGGAGTCTGTGTTGTTGGCGGTGATGCTCACTCCTTTCCTTTTTCTCGTCATCTCCGGGATGACCGCCTATTCCTGGTGGCTGTTTTCCGGATTGCTGGTGTTGGCCGGGTTGGGTCTCTCCTTTTTGTTGACCCGAGTTCACACCATCCCTTTATTCCTGTGTGCTGGTTTGTTGGGGTTTTTGCCGGTGGTGGCAGACGGTTTGCTGGGAGGGCCTCTGATCCAACAGTCCTTTCTAGGATATGATCCGATCAAAGGGGCCCGTTATTACGGTATCGGAAATGAGTATATGGGAGTGGTTCTCGGCTCCTCCATTCTGGCCTGTGCCGCCTGGTTGGAGAAACGGTCGACGGACTCCCGCAAGCTGCGCTTAGGCGTCGGTCTGTTTTTTGTCGCCCTTTTGATCTTTTTCGCGGCCCCCTTTTGGGGAACGAACGCCGGGGGAGCACTCGCCTCCGCCGTCGGCTTTAGCGTCGCCTATCTCCGTTTTTTTCAAGCTCGCTGGGATCGGGGGACGTTTTTTAAAATGGCTGGCCTGGCGATCTTGGGACTGTTGATTTTGGTGGCACTCAATCGCTGGTTGCCGGGGCAACATCCCAGCCACATCGGGCGTGCCCTTCAATTTCTGGAAGGCGGGAATTTGGAGGAAATCACCCATATCATCAATCGTAAATTGGAAATGAATCTGAAATTGATTCGCGTCTCCTCTTGGGGAAAAGTTTTCCTTCTCTCTCTTTTGGCGATGGCCGTTCTTTCGGTTCGTCCTGCTGGCGGTTTGAGACAATTGATCGATCGGTATCCGCAGCTTTTCAATGGATTCACCGCAATTTTGGCCGGTTCGCTGGCTGCTCTCGCCTTCAATGATTCTGGAATTGTCTCGGCGGCCACTGCGGTGATATACGTGGTGATGCCCGTTATGATCCTGGGCATGCGGGAGTGGATGGGGAACCCAGGAGCCGATGAAGCGGATGGGGGAAGCTGAAGGTGATTTGTCTGTGACAGTTGGTGTGCTAGAATTGATTTCGTAACCTGATCAGTTGCAGACTTCTTGAAGGGAATGGGAAAAGGATGAACGAACGGCTGAAGGAGGGCAAGCAAAGACGGAGTGTGTTGTTGGGTGCGGCCTTTTTGATGGCGACTTCGGCCATCGGTCCGGGATTTCTTACCCAGACCACGGTTTTTACCCAACAACTGCTGGCCAGTTTCGGATTTGTGATCTTGATCTCCATCCTGCTGGATATTGGCGCTCAGCTCAATATTTGGCGGGTGATTGTTGTTTCCGGAAAAAAGGGGCAGGATCTGGCCAATACAGTGTTGCCGGGGCTGGGATATTTTCTGATCCTGGCAGTCGCCTTGGGCGGATTCGCCTTTAATATCGGAAACCTGGGCGGCGCTGGTTTGGGTACACAAGTTTTGTTCGGAATCTCGTCGAAATGGGGAGCTGTCCTGACCGCTGGGGTGGCCGTGGCATTGTTTTTGGTCCGTGAAGCCGGGGCCTTGATGGACCGCGTCACCCGCTGGCTTGGGGGGTTGATGATTCTCCTTACCGCGTATGTGGCTGTGGTCAGCAGTCCACCGGTGGGTGAAGCGGCGCTTCGTTCTGTCGTACCGGCACAGGTGGATTTTTTGTCCATCGTTACTCTGGTCGGGGGCACCGTCGGGGGATATATCACCTTTGCCGGCGGCCATCGTCTGTTGGAGGCGGGAATCCGAGGGCCGGAGTCAGTGGGGGAGGCCACCCGCAGCTCTGTCACCGGGGTTCTAGTGGCGTCGATCATGCGGATCATTCTCTTTTTGGCAGTGCTGGGCGTTGTGAGCAAAGGGGTGAACTTATCCCCAGAAAACCCGATGGCCACGGTGTTTCAAACCGCTGCGGGCACGGTCGGGTTGAAACTCTTTGGACTGGTTCTTTGGTCCGCTTCCGTCACATCGGTGGTCGGAGCCGCCTATACTTCGGTCACCTTCCTCACCTCTCTATCCAAGGGCTTGGAACGGTTTCGAACTTCTCTGATCATCTTGTTTATTCTGTTGTCCACCTTGGTGTTGGTGTGGGTTGGTGAGCCGGTTCAACTGTTGATTCTCGCTGGGGCACTCAATGGACTCATCCTGCCGCTTACCTTGGGTACCACTTTGGTGGCGGCCTACAATCGGCGCGTGGTGGGTGATTATCGCCATCCGATCTGGATGACCATCTTTGGTGCTCTGGTCGCTTTAGGGACGGCGTATCTTGGTGTGATCACCCTGATGGAAAAGCTGCCCCAGTTGATGGGATCATGAGCATGGGGGTGACATCATGACGCTCCGTTTTCAACCACTAGGTGACACAGGGGTGCGCATCGGCTTCGGGGAGGCGATTGATCCAGCGATCCACCGGCGGATTCGGAATTTTACCCGCAAGCTGGAGCAGACGTCGATCCCCGGAATCGTGGAATGGGTTCCCACTTATTGCGCGATCACTATCTATTATCGCCCCCTGGATATTTCCTACGGGGACTTGTTGGAAAAATTGCGGCAACTGAACGAAAATGACAGATCGGTGTCGAAAGAGGCCGTTCGGGAATGGGAACTCCCTGTCACTTATGGGGGCAGTCAGGGCCCGGATCTTAAAGAGGTGGCCCGTCACAATGGATTGACGTCGGAGGATGTGGTCCGGATCCACAGCGGGGCTCGCTACCGGGTATACATGCTGGGGTTTGTGCCTGGTTTTCCTTACTTAGGCGGCATGCCAGATCGGATCGCTACCCCCCGGATGGAAAACCCTCGCCCCCGGATCCCTGCCGGCTCTGTTGGAATTGCTGGTCCGCAGACAGGGGTGTATCCCTTGGAGACGCCGGGCGGGTGGCGGATTATCGGCCGGACCCCGGTTCGCCTGTACGATCCGCACCGACAACCGCCGGTTCTTCTCAAAGCCGGTGACACCATCCGGTTCCGCCCGGTATCCGAGGAGGCATACAGCCAAATTCAGCAGAAGCTCGAGCGAGAGGAACTTCGACTGGAAGATTTATTATATGGAGCGATCAGCGATGAGATGGACAGTTGATCTGAATAGCGATCTAGGAGAAAGTTTCGGAAGTTACGTGATCGGTCAGGATGAAGCGGTTCTGGAACGGATCACCTCCGCCAACATCGCCTGCGGTTTTCACGCCGGGGATCACAATGTGCTTCGTCGCACGGTGAAGATGGCGGCAGAAAAGGGGATCGGGCTGGGGGCCCATCCCGGGCTGCCAGACCGGTTGGGATTCGGACGGCGCTATATCCAAGTCGATCCGGATGATGTATATAACATGACAGTGTACCAATTGGGAGCCGTTAAAACTTTTGCCGCCCTTGAAGGAAAGGAGCTACAACATGTAAAACCCCACGGCGCGATGTATAATATGGCGGCCAAAGATGCCGAGATGGCCCAGGCGATTGCTGAAGCGGTGGCTGCTGTCGATCCGAGCCTGATCCTGTTCGGGTTGGCAGGTGGCGAATTGGTGAAAGCGGGGGAAAAGGCCGGTCTGCAAACAGCTCATGAAGTGTTTGCTGATCGAACGTACCAGCCCGACGGCAGTTTGACTCCCCGTTCCCAGCCGAATTGCTTGATTGACGACCCGCAGATGGCGGTAGATCGGGTGGTTCGGATGGTGACAAAAGGCAAAGTGACGGCAGTCGACGGGACCGATGTGCCGATCCAGGCGGATACCGTCTGCGTTCACGGAGACAGCCCCCAAGCCCTCGCCTTTGTGGAAGCGTTGCGGGAGGGACTGACAGGGAAAGGAATCCATATTCAGAGGATCGGAAAACGATGACCCAAGCGATTTCCGTGATTAAATCCGGATTGCTGACCACGGTACAAGACCTGGGCCGGATCGGGTATCAGCAATACGGAATGGTGGCGGCGGGAGCGATGGATCCTCTCGCCCTCCAGGTGGGGAACCTGTTGGTCGGAAATCCCCGGGGGTTGGCTGCGCTGGAGATCACCCTGCTAGGTCCGGTGCTCCGCTTTGAACGTCCCTGTACGATAGCCCTCACCGGAGCTGATTTGTCCCCCCGCTTGAATGAATCGCCGATGCCCATGTGGAAACGGGTTTCCGTGAAAAAAGGACAAAAATTATCCTTTGGAACCCCTCGGGAAGGGGTGCGTACTTATCTATGCGTACAGGGTGGGATCGATGTCCCGGTGGTGATGGGGAGTCGTTCCACCTATATCAAGGGCGAAGTCGGCGGCTTGCACGGTCGGGCGCTGCAATCGGAGGATCAACTGCCGGTAGGGAAGACGGATGATCGACACCAAAGGCCGGGAGTAAGGGGAATTCAGTTGAGCCGGAAGTACCGTCCCTGTTACGGAAGGGAGATACGTCTCCGGGCCGTACCCGGCCCCCAAGAAGAAGCTTTCACCGATGAGGCAGTGGAGAGATTTTTTCGGGAACCCTACCAGGTGACGACCCAATCGGACCGGATGGGGTACCGCCTCGATGGGCCGAAGCTGAGCCATCGGAGTGGAGCGGATATTATCTCTGACGCCACAGCCCCGGGTTCGGTTCAGGTGCCGGCGGAGGGTCAACCGATTGTTTTGACCGCGGATCGGCAGACGACCGGCGGTTATGCCAAAATCGCCACGGTGATCTCTGCCGACCTATTCCGGTTGGCCCAGGCGGGTCCCGGCTGTCAGGTACGCTTCGAACGTGTCAGCGTGGACGAGGCTCGTGATGCAGCTATAGAGCAGGAACAATTTTTGCGAACCATCGAGTACGGAATCAAGGGGAAGTGAGGGTTGTCCATGAAGGTTGACCAGTTGTCCCAAGTGCGACAGGAGATACGCAGTGGCCGATGGCAGCGCCCCACTGCCGGATTGACTCCAGGGCGGGTCCAGGCCAATCTGGTGGTTTTACCGAAACGGCTGGCGTACGATTTTCTCCTGTTTTGTGTTCGCAATCCCAAGCCATGTCCGCTGATCGAAGTGACCGATCCCGGCTCGCCAGTGCCACGAAAAACCGCCCCTGGTGCGGACCTGCGCACCGATGTTCCCCGGTATCGGATTTACCGGCATGGGGAATGGGTGAAGGAGGTAAGCGATATCCGCCCCTATTGGACGGAGGATGCCGTCGCTTTTCTCCTCGGCTGCAGCTTCACCTTTGAATCGATCTTACTGGAGCAGAACATCCCGGTCCGTCACATCGAGGAGGAGAAAAATGTTCCCATGTACCGGACCGCGATTCCCTGTGAGCCGGCTGGCGCCTTTCAGGGGAACCTGGTGGTCAGCATGCGGCCGCTGGCATCCCGAGATGTGATCCGTTCCATTGAGATCACCTCCCGATATCCGCAAGTCCACGGCGCGCCGGTCCATGTGGGGGATCCCCAGGAAATCGGCATCAACGATTTATCCCGCCCCGATTACGGAGATGCGGTGACGGTTCGCCCCGGTGAAACCCCCGTATTCTGGGCTTGCGGCGTCACTCCCCAGGCGGTGGCCGCCGCCAGCCGCCCGGAGTGGATGATCACCCATGCTCCCGGCCATATGATGATCACCGATATGAAGCAGGAAGATCTGGTCGGGATCAATGGATAAGCCAACAACACATTCATCCGAAAAAGTCCACCGAAAGCATCCCTCCGGTGGACTTTTTTATCCCTTATAACAAAATGAGTGCGTATAACCTCCGCTATTGGATTATTTTTCCTCCTTGTCCGGGGTGAGGGCCTTTTCCACCTGGAAAAACGATTCCACTTGCCCTTCAAAAAAGGCCATGGACCGGACATCGGCAAGGATCCCGAGCAGCTCCGTTTCAATATATTGCGAAGGCAGGTTGGGCCGTTTCTCCATCTGGCCGGCCAACTGGTGGATACGGGCATAGACGTTTTTGCGCGCTTGGTTTCGGTTTTCTTCCGCAACGTGTCGATTCAATGTCCAATTCCTCCTCCGTGTTGGGTCTCTTTAATAGGATGCCATTTTCACTTGGTTTATGGAATCCCCGAAAAAACCAAAAAAACAGCCCCCCTTTTCGGGTGACTGTGTTATTCCGCAATCTCCAGCCAGCGTTCCGTTTTTTCCTGGATCGTTCCTTCCAATTCATCCAGACGCCGCTGCCGAGGGATGCTTTCTTCGGGGTTGCTGTAAATCTCCTCCTGGCAAAGCTCTTCCTGTAGCCGGATTTTTTCCTCTTCCAGAGATCGAATCTCTTCTTCCAGTCGAGTCGCCTCCCGCCGCAGGTTTCGCTGTTCTCGTTCTTGGGCCCGTTTTTGCCGGTTTCGGTCGCGGAAAGGGGAGCGGGTGGGGGCGGGAGCATCTGAGGGTGCCGCGGCTTTTCGGCGCTCTTCTCGATACGCTTCGTAATTGCCCTCAAAAACGCGGATCCCTCCCCCGTGGACCTCCCAGATCCGATTGGCCAGCCGATTGATAAAATACCGGTCATGGGAGACGAACAACAGCGTTCCGGAGAAGGAATCCAACCCTTCCTCCAACCGCTCTTTGCTGTCGGTATCCAGATGGTTGGTCGGCTCATCCATCAGCAGCAGGTTGCCCCGATTGAGAAGACGTTTTAACAGAGAAAGGCGGGCCTTCTCCCCTCCGGACAAGCTGGATACTTTCTTAAACACCTCATCGTCGCTGAAGAGGAATTGCCCTAAATAAGTCCGTACCTGGGTTTGGTCCATGGTGGGATGGGCGGCCCACACCTCTTCCAACACCGTGTTCTGCCCCTTGAGCGCCGCCTGTTCCTGGTCGTACATATCCACCGATACTTTTGTGCCCAGGTGAATCTCGCCGGAAAGAGGCTCCAGTTGACCGGCAAGGGTTTTCAACAGAGTGGATTTTCCTGTGCCGTTGGGTCCGAGGAGGGCGACCCGGTCGCCCCGTTTCAACTCCAGGTTCACGTTACGGAGCAACGGCTGGCCAGGGTGATAACCGACGGAGAGCTCTTCCGCCTTAAGCACCTCCCGTCCACTGGTGACCTTGGGTTCAAAGCGGATCGCCGCTCGATTCCGGTCGCCGGGAGGTTTTTCGATACGCTCCATTTTTTCCAGGGCTTTTCGACGGCTTTGCGCCCGTTTGCTGGTGGAAGCGCGGGCCAGGTTGCGCTGCACAAAGTCTTCCATCCGTTGGATCTCTTCCTGCTGCTGTTGATAGGCTTGTTCCCACTGGGCCCGTCTTTCTTCCCGCTGGCGGACGTAAGCGGAGTAATTGCCCGGATAGCGGGTGGTCTGGTGTCGGTCCAGTTCGTAGATCACGGTGACGACTCGGTCCAGGAAAAACCGATCGTGGGAGACGACCAACAGGGCCCCGGGGTAAGTTTCCAGGGTTTGTTCCAGCCAGGCGAGGGCATCCATATCCAGGTAGTTCGTCGGCTCGTCCAGGATGATCAGGTCGGGCTGTTCCAACAGCAGACGGGCGAGAGCGAGCCGGGTTTTTTGACCCCCGCTTAATGCGCTGACCGGGGTCTCATGCCAATCGAGATGCCCTAACCCTAGCCCGGTCAAGGCGCCCCGGGCCCGGGTTTCATATTCGTATCCACCGGCCCGTTCGAAGGTTGCCTGCAGTTGGGCGTAAGTTTCCGTTACCTGTTGGAAGCGTTTTTCGTCGGAGAAGACCGCTTCTTGGCTCATCTCCCCTTCCAATTTCCGCAGACGGACTTCCATTTCTCTGAGACCGGTGAATGCCCGCATCGTCTCCTCCCATACGGTGCCGGCCGATTCCGGTTCCATCGCCTGGGCGAGGTAACCGATACGAGCCTGTTTATGAAGGTGAATCTCCCCGCTGTCAGCGGGGATGCGGGAGGTGATCACTTTTAACAGGGTGGATTTGCCTGCCCCGTTGGGACCGATCAGACCCACCCGTTCCTTTTCTTCCACTTTAAGACTCACCCCGTTTAAAATAGGAGTGGAGCCGAAGGATTTAACCACATGATTGACTTGCAGGATGCTCAATCTATTCACCTCTTCCGTCAGACCGACAGGACGAATCCATTATATCCCATGGGGCGACAGGAAAAAAGACGTGTCAGGCGACAGGGACGGATTATGATACAATCAGTTTAAACGATGGGTTGGAGAGGAGGGGAGAAGGTGAGCAAAAAGGGGGAGCTGCGCAGGCGATTGTTGGCCGAACGAAGCGCCTTGGACGAGGGAGAGGCCCAGAAGCAGTCCATCGCCATCTGTGATCGGTTGCAAGAAGACCCGATGTACCGGAACGCAGGGGTGATTCTCTGTTATATGCCCCACAAGGGTGAAGTGGATATCCGGTCGCTGATCGAGGCGAGCTGGCGGGCTGGAAAAAAGGTGGTGCTGCCTCGGGCGATTCCCGGCAGTCGTTCTCTGGAATTGTATGCCCTTACCAGCTTCGGTGATTTGACCCGCGGAGCCTACGGAATTATGGAGCCGAAGCCGGAAGATCGTTACCGAGTCTTACCGGAAGAGCTGGAGCTGGCGATCGTACCAGGGCTCGGTTTTGATCGACGCGGTTATCGCCTGGGGTACGGAGGGGGTTATTATGACCGGTTTTTTTCCGGAGCGGGATCCCATGTGGCACGGGTCGGAGCGGCATACGCTTTTCAACTGGTGGCCACGGTCTATCCAGAAGCTCACGATCAGCCCCTCCACGCGGTGGCTACACCGGATGGGATTCGGATCTCAGAAGAATAAAGAAAGGCAACTCGTAATGGGGCGGGCTGTCTTTCACAGGATAAGGGAATAATATTTCGAGGACGAGAATCCCCCTGATACCATCGACCTCATTTTCACCGTTGTTCCTTTATCTGCGCGCAGACGTGAAGACGGTTAAGCGTCTTGTGAATCTATACACATGGAAATCGGCGTTGTTACAATAAAGACGGCCTTGGCTGTACTCGTAAAGAGTAAAATGAAAGGGGGGGGCTGAGGGTGAAAAGTTCGTTAAAGGAAGTGCCTGTGACAGAGGCGGTAGGGATGGTGTTGGCACACGACTTAACTCAGGTTTTGCCCGGTCGCTATAAAGGACCCTTGTTTCGCAAAGGTCATATCATCCAGGAAGATGAGATTGATGATTTTCTCTCCATCGGTAAGGAACATATCTATGTGATGGAATTGGCGCCGGGTGAGATGCACGAAAATGATGCGGCTTTATCCATCGCCCGAGCCGTCAGCGGTTCCCGGACGTCCCTGACCAAGCCTCGGGAAGGAAAGGTGACTCTTTCCGCTGACATCGATGGTTTGCTAAAGGTGGATGCGTCCCGCGTACATGCGATCAATGAAGTGGAGCAGGCGGTGGTCTCCACACTGCCATCAGATGTGCCTGTCACCGAGGGACAGCCGGTTGCTGCCTCCAGGGTGATCCCATTGATTTATCCTGAGGACCGGATCCAGTCGGTGAAAGCGATCGCCCGAGCGGCGGATCGTCCTGTGGTGGAAGTCCATCCCTTCCGCAAACTACAGGTAGGCGTGGTTACTACAGGCAGTGAGATTTATCACGGACGAATCCGGGACCGATTCGGCCCGGTGATCCAGGAAAAACTGCAGGCATACGGCTCTGTTGTGATGGGGCAAACCTTGGCTGGTGATGACAAGGAATGGATTCAGGCTCAAATCCGTTCCTTCGTAGATCGAGGGGCGGATTTGGTTCTGGTCACTGGAGGCATGTCTGTCGACCCCGATGACCGAACACCGGGAGCGATTGCAGGGTTGGGAGCGGAAGTAGTTAGTTACGGGACACCGATGCTTCCCGGCTCCATGTTGATGATTGCTTACTACCGGGAAGTGCCGGTGTTGGGTCTTCCCGGATGCGTGATTCACGATGCACATACATCCTTTGACGTTTTTCTGCCCCGGATTCTCGCTGGTGAAAAGGTGCGTCGGGAAGATGTGACCCGTCTCGGTTACGGCGGACTCCATTCCTGCTGACCGCTTGAGACCTATCATTACAAGCCATTTTTCCATTTACAGGGAAACCAGACCTGCGGGCAGGGAGGCATGAGATTGTCAGATATCAAAATTCCCCAGGTGACGGCCAAACGTTTGCCGTTGTATTATCGATACTTAGAGAAGCTGTACGCCATCGGAAAAAAGCGGGTTTCCTCGGCACAGCTGAGCGACGCCTTGCAAATCGACCCTGCTACCATCCGCCGGGATTTTTCCTATCTGGGTGAGCTGGGTAAAAAGGGGTATGGTTATAACGTCCATTATTTGTTGCAGTTTCTTCGCGACTTCTTGCGCCAGGACGAAGTGACTAATGTGGTCCTGGTGGGAGTGGGTCATCTGGGTACAGCGCTGTTAGGATACAACTTCTACCGGAGTCACAGTACAAAGATTGTGGCCGGATTCGATACCGATCCGACCAAGGTGGGGACGGAAGTGGATGGGATTTCCGTCTATGCGATGGATCGTTTCGCCGAAGTATGCCAACTGCATGGCGTCGAGGTGGCCATCCTGACCGTCCCTGCCGGTGTGGCCCAGTCGATAACCGATCAGATCGTCGATGCGGGAATCCGGGGGATTCTCAATTTTACCCCGGCTCGGCTGACCGTCCCCCGCACAGTCCGGTTGCACAACATCGACCTTACCATCGAACTGCAGACGCTGATCTATTTTCTGAAGCATTTTCCGCCGGAAGAGGACGGTCCGTTTAAAGAGGAAGATCTCTTCCCGGAGGACGATTAACTATACAGTAAAATCCGAGAGGCAAAAGGAAGAGGGTACAAAAGATGAGCGGCGATCAACAGCACTGGACAAAACATTTGAATGAAATGCGGTCCCGGATGCTCATTGTTTTTGGGGCCTTTGTGATTATGCTGATGGTGGGCTTCTTCTTCGCCAAGCCGATCATCGAGTTTATGAAAGAGGATATTCTTCAAGGTAACTTGAAGGAGACATTGGAGCTACACATCTTTTCGCCGGGGGAAGCCCTCAGCATCTATATGCAGTTCGCCTTTGTAGTGGCAGTCACCTTTACGATGCCGATAGCGTTGTATCAGGCCTGGCAGTTTGTCCGGCCGGGACTGACGCCCCGGGAGCAAAAAGCGACCTTAAGTTATATTCCCTTTGCCGCTGGACTCTTTATTCTCGGATTGTTCTTCGGCTACTTCTGGGTGTTTCCTTTTCTCCTCAATTTCATGTTTGTGCTAACTTCCAGCTTGGGAGCAACAGAAACCTATGGGATGTATGAGTTTTTCCGGTTTCTGTTTCGGGTGGTCTTTCCGATCGCCTTGTTGTTTGAGTTGCCGGTTGTGATCCTCTTTTTGACCCGGATTCGGATCTTGAACCCTGATCTGTTACGTAAAGCCCGCCGCTTCGCTTATCTGCTGATGGTGGTGCTGGCAGCCTTTGTCACTCCGCCAGACTTTGTCAGCAATGTGTTGGTGGCCATCCCTTTGATTCTGCTCTATGAGGTTAGTATCTGGCTGTCTTCCCGGGTTTATCGCCGCATTCAGGAGGAAGATGAAGAATGGGAGCGCACATGGCAGGAACGAGAGAAATCGAATCTGGAAGACGGCTGGTAAACCGGCTGACCATGGGCTTCAGCCTCACTGGTGAAGTGCAGGGGGCGAAGCTTTTTCACTTGCGGAGGATACGCACCAAGCCTTGATTTTCAGAGGAAACCACAAGCTGAAAAAGGGCATCGCATCGGCAAGTGAGCCTCGATACACACCCGGCGATTCCAAAGGAATTTTTTGCGGGGAAGGTCTTGCAAAACGGAAATGGGATCGCTATTATTATAATTGGTGTTAGCACTCACGTTAGGCGAGTGCTAACAGGAAACCATTCACCTCATGAAGGAGGGTGTCTGACGATGATCAAACCGTTAGGGGATCGAGTCGTACTTCAAGCTATCGAGAAAGAAGAAAAAACGGCCAGCGGTATTGTACTACCGGAAACGGCCAAGGAAAAGCCCCAGGAAGGCGAAGTAGTCGCCGTGGGTACCGGCCGCTATGAAAACGGACAAAAAGTGGAACTGGAAGTGAAACAAGGCGACCGGGTGATCTTTTCGAAATATGCGGGTACCGAAGTGAAAGTTGGCGAGACGGAATATCTCATCTTGCGGGAAAGCGATATTCTGGCTGTTCTCGACTAAACTTTTGACCCCGGTTCTCTGTCTTCAATAAAAACCCTACATAGGAGGGAAAGCAACAATGGCGAAAGAAATCAAATTTAGCGAAGACTCCCGTCGCGCAATGCTGCGCGGTGTGGACGCCTTGGCCGATGCCGTAAAAGTGACCCTCGGGCCCAAAGGACGCAACGTGGTGCTCGAAAAGAAATTTGGATCTCCCCTGATCACCAACGATGGTGTCACCATTGCGAAGGAGATCGAGCTGAAAGACAAATTTGAAAACATGGGCGCCCAATTGGTGAAGGAAGTGGCGACCAAGACCAACGATGTGGCTGGTGACGGAACCACCACTGCGACCGTGCTGGCTCAGGCCATGATTCGCGAAGGGCTGAAAAACGTGGCAGCCGGCGCCAACCCGATGGTGGTTCGCCGCGGTATTGAAAAAGCCGTGAATACGGCGGTGGATGAGATCAAAAACATCGCCAAGCCGATCGAAGGGAGAGACTCCATCACTCAGGTGGCATCCATCTCCGCCAACGATGACGAAGTGGGCCGCCTGATCGCCGAAGCGATGGAGAAAGTGGGCAACGACGGTGTCATCACTGTGGAAGAATCCAAAGGGTTCGCTACGGAGCTGGAAGTGGTCGAAGGGATGCAGTTCGACCGCGGTTACATCTCCCCCTACATGGTGACGGATAACGACAAGATGGAGGCTGTTCTGGAGGAGCCCTACATCTTGATCACTGATAAGAAAATCTCCAATGTGCAGGAAGTTCTCCCGCTGTTGGAGCAAGTAGTACAACAAAACAAGCCCCTGCTGATCATCGCCGAAGATATGGAAGGGGAAGCACTGGCTACCTTGGTGGTTAACAAGCTGCGCGGCACCTTCAACGCAGTTGCTGTGAAAGCCCCTGGCTTCGGTGACCGTCGCAAAGCGATGCTGCAGGATATCGCCACTCTGACCGGCGGCCAAGTGGTGACTGAAGATCTCGGTATGGATCTGAAAACCGCTGACATGAGTGTACTGGGTCGCGCCCGTCAGATCCGGGTCACCAAAGAAGAGACCATCGTCGTCGACGGTTTCGGTGACCGCGCCGATATCAACAGCCGCGTCAACCAAATTCGCCAGCAACTGGAAGAGACCACTTCCGAGTTTGATAAAGAAAAACTGCAAGAGCGTCTGGCGAAGCTCGCCGGTGGCGTTGCTGTCATCAAAGTGGGAGCCGCTACCGAAACCGAATTGAAAGAGCGCAAGCTGCGGATTGAAGACGCCCTCAACTCCACCCGCGCCGCAGTGGAAGAAGGGATCGTCGCCGGCGGCGGCACCGCTCTGGTCAACGTGATCAGCGCCGTCGAAAAGCTGGAACAGGAAGCGACAGGCGACGAGAAGACCGGCGTCAAGATTATCCGTCGCTCCCTGGAAGAGCCGCTCCGTCTGATCGCAGACAACGCCGGACTGGAAGGCTCTGTGATCGTGGAACGGATGAAAGGTCAGGAAGTGGGTACTGGCTTCAACGCCGCTACTGGCGAGTGGGTGGACATGGTCAAATCCGGCATTGTCGACCCGGCCAAAGTGACCCGCTCCGCACTGCAAAACTCCGCTTCCGTTGCAGCCATGGTGCTTACCACCGAAGCCGTTGTGGCTGACGAACCGGAAGAAGAGAACAACGGCGGTGCTGCTGGAGGCGCCGGAGATATGGGTGGCATGGGAGGAATGGGCGGCATGATGTAAATCAGCCCCTGTCCTTTCCAAGAAACCCCGCGGGAATCCCGCGGGGTTTTTTAGTTGCTAAAATCCTTTTTAAGTCCTCGCTGGTGAAGGATAGAAAATTGTTTAGCGAGAAAGGAGGGGGTATAGGGCATATCGTTTTGCAGCCAGGCTGTGCTAGTACCTAACAAAGCGGGAGAAGCGTACCAAATCAAAAAGTCTTTTTTAATGCCCATGTTCAGCATCAAAGAGTCGCGTTCCTTTGTTTCGATCCAGGTCACGATCATGTCCGTCAGCAACTTTAATAAACGGTCTCTAAAGATAGGGATTCGCTTAGAGGCGAGGATGACTCGATAAAAATTTGCCTGTTTCGCTATATGCTCGAGAAAGTGGATCCATATCGTCATCTCCCACTCTCCATCTCCAGTGGAGGCGTTCGCTTCACCCGGTGATTTCTGCAAAATGGCAGAAAGTTGATCGGCCATTTCGTCAGCCATCTTGTTCACCAAATCGGGAATGTCTCGATAATGGGAATAAAAGGTGACCCGATGGATCGTGGCACGTTGAAAATGTGAAAGAAGCATTGAGCAATTATCAATACTTCTCTAGTGAAGGGAAAACAACCAGTCCGGTGGGCTAAAAATAAGGAAGGAACCACTCCGGATCGTATCAACCTCAGTCTGGATCCACCCCGGCATCAGAAAAACCGTTCTCTATTATTTTACACCTCGGGGTCTACGAAATTGGGAACCTCGCATTCAACGGATTGGTAGATGAATTAATTGAAAACATCGGAGAAGAATCAAGGGTTGATATCGTTCAAGCGCTGGCAGCTCCAATGCCCGGTATGGTGATCACTGAATTGTTTGGTGTCCCAGTAAAGGATCGATCTCAGTTTAAAAAGTGGGTGGATATTCTTTTCCAACCTTACGATAAAGAGACCCAGGCGGATATGGAACGTAAGAAACAAGTGGCTGCCAAAGAATATTATCAATACCTGTACCCGATTGTGGTGGAGAAACGATCCAATCCCTCCGAGGACATCATTTCGGACTTAATCCAGGTTGAGGTAGATGGTGACCGGTTTACCGATGATGCAATTGTACGAATATCGATGTTCATCTGAGGTGCCGGAGTTGAAACAACCAGTCATGCGCTGGCAAATACCTTTTATTCGTTCCTTTACGATGACCCGTCCCTCTATGATGAACTTCGAAATGATTTGGAATTAGTCCCGAAAGCGGTGGAAGAAATACTATGAATGATGAATGATAGTCAAGTCACCCCTGCGGAAAAATTCGGAGGCGTGTTTATTTTTCTATAATGGATACAGAAGATTCGTACACCAGAAAAGGAGAGAAGAGGGAGGGTACACATGACGTCGAAAGCAAAAGCCATCCCGAGAGGGTACCCTATATGATTATCAAGGGTGCAGCCGGTGCGATCAAGGAGTTGCTGCCCGTGGAAGAACATCGGGAAGGGGATCGGCGTAGAGGTGTGATCGATCCTTTTGGACATATTGGGTAGATGGCCACGCATATCAAAGATGTGCCGCTGGAGGAGATGAGATCGTCTCCGTTTCGGTATGAAGGTAGACGCTCCATTCGACCCAACCCCCTGCGAGGGGTTGGGTTTGTCATAGACCGTTGGACAAATTCATATGGATGGGAACAAAAAACGAAGGCGGCTGATCGATGAGCACCATTACCTTGCTGAAAGAGTTGAAAACCCGCTTCTTTAGAGACGGTGTTCCCGATCTTTCCGCTCAACTGGCCTACTATCTCCTCTTATCCCTGTTTCCGTTTTTGATCGTGGCGATTACCCTGCTCGGTTATCTCCCTGTCTCCACCGATCATGTGCTCGATTTTATCCGTCCCTACGCCCCGCCCCGGACCCACGGGTTGATTAAATCCCAATTGGACAGCGTTTTGGGTGTGCACCGGGTCAATCTCCTCTCCTTCGGCGTGTTGGGAACCCTGTGGCTGACATCCAGGGGGCTTCGCTCCATCATCCGCATTCTCAACCATGCATACGGAGTGGAAGAAGAGCGGCCCTGGTGGCGGGGAATGGCAGAACGGTTTTTTTTGGTGGTCGGATTGGTGACGGCGATGGTGATCTCCCTCTTGTTGCCGGTATTGTTGAAGCTTGTGGAATGGTCGATGCTGCAGGCCGGGTTGACCATGGTCTGGGTTCGAATGTGGGTGGTGATCCGTTACTTTTTGAGCAGCTTGGTGCTGCTGTTGGTATTCTATTGTCTCTATTGCTTTGCTCCCAACGCACGACTCGGTCCCCGGGACGTGTGGCCGGGGACGCTGCTGGCCACCTTGGGCTGGCAGGTGATCTCTGTCGGCTATTCCTATTACGTGCTGATGTCGGATGTGACTCAGCTTTACGGCGGTCTTGGTGGGATCATCGTGTTGATGGTCTGGTTTTACCTGTCGGCCATGATTTTGATTGTAGGCGGACAGGTAAATGCCATCCTCTATGAGAGAACGATTAAGCCGGTGCAACCGAAACGCTGATTGTGTCCTTTTTAATAAGATGAGGGGATGATCTAAGGATTTAGACTGGTTGGAAAGGATGCGGACATCCCATGATCCAAGGCCCGGATTATTCCGTAGATTGTCGCCCCTTACTTGCCAAAACTATGTGAATGTTGGAGAATAGATTTGACGATGACGGCTGTATTGACTTTGCAAAAACTTACCGGAAACGGCTTCGAACGACTACGGAGTGGAATGTCTGGACCTGGTGAGGTGGTATAGCCGGGTCGGCTGCAGTCAAGATTGTTAATGTTGTTCCATTGCATGAATGAAGGAGGGATCTCTCATGGCTGATGTCAAGATCCAAACGATGGATCGAGGACCGTTGATTGTCCGTGGTGATGTGGAGCTGGTGGACGCTGAGGGCAACCGCTTTGAAACCAAGCAGCAGTTTGCTCTCTGTCGGTGTGGTCAATCGCAGAACAAACCCTTCTGCGACGGCACGCATAAAGGGAAATTCGATGACTGTGTCCGGGCGGAAAAGGTTTTATAACTTTGCATTACCTGGAAAGGGCGTGCCATGGCACGCCCTTTTCTGCTGAAATTATGGAGATTTCCTATCAAATTGAACCGATACCTGCTGTTTAGTTTCTTGCCCGGTCAGCCGGATTTCCAATAGGCCATACCGGTAATGGGCCGTGATGGAGTCCGGGGCGAAGGGAAAGGGATTGCGGATGGTCCGTTTAAATCGGCCGGTCCATCGTTCCCGGGAGAGCATCTGTTTTTGTGGAACGGGGGAACCATCGGGAACTTCTCCTTCCAGAATAATCTTTTGGGAGTCGAGGGTGATTTGCACATCATCAGGGGAGCGAAGCCCCGGCAATTCCACTACGATTACCCCTTCGCCATCGGTTTGGTACATATCGATAGCCGGGCGCTGTTTGGACAGGGCCTGATCTACCTTTTTCCACAAGTCCTCTCCCAGAATTCCCTTCATTTTATGCCGGATCTGCTTCCAGCTGGTGGCCTCCCGCTGTTTACCCATGGGGACCGCTCCTTTCTTCAAGTTCGATTGCGGAAACAATCGGTTCTCTTTACATCTATTCTCCATCTCCTCCATAGGTGTTCGCCCGCAAAAAAAAAAGGACGGCGAGAACAACTCTCGCCGTCCTTCCGGTCTTATATGATGGAAGACCCGTGGAATGTAGCCGCTTTTATTTTACCATCCATCGCTTCCATCTGCCACCGGTCAAACCAACTTCGCTAATACTCCCGGATCGATGTTGCCCCCACTGATGATAACTCCGACCCGCTTCAGATCCTTCGGCAGTCTCCGAAACAGGAGGGCGGCCAGGGGGACGGCGCCGGAGGGTTCTACCACCAATTTCAGGCGGAACAGGGCGAATTGGATCGCTTCCCGAATCTCTTCTTCGGTAACCGTGAGGATTGATTCGACATGTTGGCGGATGACTGGAAAAGTAAGCTCGCCGGGGATGGTGATCCGAAGGCCGTCGGCGATGGTCTCCGGGGCGGGGATGGTGACCCGTTTTCCCAAGAGGAAGGATTGCCGGGTATCATCGGCCTGATCAGGTTCCGTCCCAAACACCCGAATCCCGGGGTTGATTCCGTGAGCGGAGACAGCGGTGCCTGATAGCAGTCCGCCACCTCCCACCGGGGTGATGACCGCTTCCAATCCGGGGATTTCCCGAAGGAGTTCAAGGGCGGCGGTTCCTGCTCCAGCCATGATATGAGGGTGGTTGTAGGGCGGGATCAATGTGAGGCCTCGCTTTTCTGCCAAACGGGCCGCCACCTGTTCCCGATCCTCTCTGAACCGGTTATAGAAGACGATCTCCGCGCCATAGTCCCGGGTGGCTTCCACCTTAACCTGAGGGGCGTCATCCGGCATACACAGGACAGCAGGCACCTCAGCCAATCGAGCGGCCAGGGCGACAGCCTGAGCGTGGTTGCCCGAAGAAAAGGCGATGACGCCAGTCCGTTTTTGCTCTTCGGACAGGCGGCTGATGGCATGATATGCTCCCCGAAATTTAAATGCGCCGGCTCGTTGCAAGTTTTCGCATTTGAGAAATACTTCACATCCGGCCATTCGGTTAAGGGTGCGGGAAGTGACGACGGGAGTGCGGTGCGCGATTCCTTCCAGCCATTGTTCCGCCTGGCGGATATCGCGCATTTGAATAACCGGTTTCATTAAAGACACCTTCCTTATGCCCGTTTTAAATTTGAAAAGGAGATCGGGGGTTGCTGTTGCAGGGTTTGCGTCCTATAACTATCATCCACCAGGTGATTTAGGCATGGTGCCGGTTTTTCTGTGCCGGTTCCACATGGATCAGGGTTTCTTTCACCTGGTGTTCTCGCCACATGACCCATTCCAACTCTTCGGTGATCCGGTGGCTTTCTTCCACATTGAGTGATGGATCTACTTCGATGACGGCGTCAAGGATTACCTGATGCCCGTCGTGACGTCCTTTGAGGTCAACGACAAAACGAACGCCAGCGATGCTTTCCATAGTCCGGCGATAACGGGCCAGTTCCCGTTCATGAAAACCGTCTGTCAACAGGTGGGACTCGTCGCTAAAAATGTTCCAGGCTGTCCATAAGATGAGCAGGCCGACCAGAACGGCGGCCGCGGGATCCAACCAGGGAAGGCCAAACTGGGAACCGAGGATGCCAACGGCTGCTCCGAGGCTGACCAGTGTATCGGACAGGTTGTCCTTGGATGCCGCCTGAAGGGCGCGGCTCCCTGTTTGGTGTGCCAGCCATCGATTATATCCGAAAACGATCAGCATCACTCCGGCGCCTGTCAAAGCGGTCCAAAACGCGAATATATCCGGTGGGGAGGGCGGGCCCGACCAAGCGGTCTGGAGTGCGCTTTTCAGCACGTCGAAGGCGATGGTGGCCATGATGAAAGAGCCAAGTAGGGCGGATACGCTTTCTGCTCGGGAATGGCCGTAAGGATGGTTTTGATCCCGCGGTTTCCGGGAAATGCGCAAACCGATCAACACCGCCACCGATGTCAGCACATCCGTGACGTTGTTCCACCCATCGGCCGTTAATGCCTCCGACATCAGTGCGTGACCCAAGGCGATTTTGCTTGTGCACAGAAAGAGGTAGGCACTGATACTGATCCATGCCCCTGTCTCCGCCCGCTTCTTCATCCCGGTCCCCTCCCCGCTGTGGTCATCCAAAGCGTACCTGAGGAAGCCGGTTTAAGTCTATAGCAAGAAGGTTGCTCCTGCGCTAGTTTTATAGACTGCTTAAAAAAATATTGGACGTATTCAACAAAGGGATTTGCGGGGCCGGCCGTTCTGTCATATATGCGGCAACCGAACCCCCTGTCACTGTGTGGGGCTTGCTCTTCATCGAAGGCGTGATGTGGGAAATATCCCCTGATGTCACTTTCTTGATTTCAATATTTCCGATTGGTATGATGTACGCAGGCTTAAAACGTATACGTTTCTCACGGTTGATCTGTCTCGTATATGTTCAGGAATGGGCCTGAACGTTTCTACCCGACCACCGTAAATGGTCGGACTACGGGGCGGAGTTGCCGGTCCTTTTTCTTTGTGGGCCTGTTATCAAAGGAATGACCGGGGCTTCGTGTCGCGGGTAGAAGCGGTGCGGGGCCCGGTCTTTTTTCATGAGAATTCCTGAATGAAAAGGTGGGTGTCTTCGATGGAACAGATGACAGAACGAGTGGTGGTCTTGGATTTCGGGGGACAGTACAATCAGTTGATCGCGCGTCGGATCCGGGATGAAGGTGTTTTTAGTGAGATGGTGCCATATCAAACCAGTGCGGAGAAAATTAAGGAGATGGCGCCGAAGGGGATCGTCTTTTCCGGCGGACCGGCCAGCGTCTTTGCCGAAGGAGCGCCGACCTGCGATCCGGCGATCTTTGAACTGGGAATTCCGATTTTGGGGATCTGCTACGGCATGCAGCTGATTAGTGCCCATTTCGGCGCAAAAGTGGACCGCGCACAAAAGCGGGAATACGGGAAGGCGGACGTGGAGATCGTTTCTGATTCCCCTCTGTTCCAGGGGCAGGGCGAAACCGAATCCGTCTGGATGAGTCATTCGGACGTTGTAACCCTTCCTCCAGAGGGCTTCCAAGTGGATGGCCGGACCCCGTCTGCTCCGGTGGCTGCCATGAGCGACCCGGATCGGAAGGTATATGCCGTTCAGTTCCATCCGGAAGTGCGCCATACGCAAAACGGAAATGAGATGATCCGTCGTTTCCTGTATGAGGTTTGTGGTTGTGCTGGGAATTGGAGCATGGAGAGCTTTATCGAGGATACGGTGGCTGAGTTGAGACAACAGATCGGAGACAAACGGGTGCTCTGTGCTCTCAGCGGCGGCGTGGATTCCTCGGTGGTGGCTGCTCTGATTCATCGTGCGATCGGAGATCAACTCACTTGTGTGTTTGTAGATCACGGTTTGTTGCGCAAAGGGGAAGCCGAAGGCGTGATGCGTAATTTAGCCGACCACTTTCATATGAATGTGATTCTGGTTGATGCCAAGGATCGCTTTTTGGGCAAGCTGAAAGGTGTGATGGATCCGGAACAGAAACGGAAGATCATCGGAAACGAATTTATCCGGGTCTTTGAAGAAGAGACGGAAAAGCTGGGGAAACATCACTATCTCGCTCAGGGAACGTTATATACCGATGTAGTGGAATCGGGAACAGAAACCGCCCAGACCATCAAATCCCATCATAATGTAGGCGGCCTTCCGGAAGACATGCAGATGGATCTGGTCGAGCCCGTCAACACGCTCTTTAAAGATGAGGTGCGCAAAGTGGGTGAAGAGCTGGGGCTGCCCCGGGAGATCGTCTGGCGTCAGCCTTTCCCCGGACCGGGCTTGGGTATCCGGGTGATCGGAGAGGTGACTGAGGACAAGCTGGAAATCGTGCGAGAATCCGATGCCATCCTGCGGGATGAAATTAAAAACCATGGACTGGATCAGGAGGTCTGGCAATACTTCACCACCCTTCCCGACTTTCGCAGTGTCGGTGTAATGGGGGATGCTCGCACGTACGCATATACTGTCGGCATCCGTGCTGTCACCTCCATCGACGGCATGACTGCCGACTGGGCCCGGATTCCTCACGAGGTGTTGGAGCGGATCTCCAACCGGATCATTAATGAGGTGGACGGGGTGAATCGGGTGGTGTACGATATCACCTCCAAGCCGCCGTCTACCATTGAGTGGGAATAATGTTGAAAATAGGTGGAAGGTGAACCGATTTTGGATAAGGACAGCAATATGCTGGCCCGGTATTTTCAGTTTCAGGAACATGGCACCGATCTGAAAACCGAAATGCTGGCCGGTGTGACGACATTTTTGACGATGGCTTATATTTTGCTGGTCAATCCCTTTCTCCTCGGTCAGGAAGCGGGCATGAATTTCGGGGCGGTCTTTGTGGCCACGGCCTTGGCGGGGGCGATCGGCTCTCTGCTGATGGGGCTGTTGGCCAACTACCCGATTGCCCTCGCTCCGGGGATGGGTTTGACGGCTTACTTTACTTATACAGTGGTCTTGGGAATGGGGATCCCTTGGCAAACGGCTCTGGGTGCGGTTTTTATCTCCGGGTTGATTTTTCTCCTCTTGACCTTGACCAAGGTGAGGGAGATGATCATCAACGCCATTCCCTCCGGGCTAAAGCATGCGGTATCAGCGGGAATCGGGTTGTTTATCGCCTTTATCGGGCTGAAAAACACCCAGCTGATCGTGGCTGATCCATCAACCTTTATCTCCTTGAATGACAATCTGTTGCAGCCGGAAATTTTGTTAACCCTGTTTGGATTGCTTTTAACGCTGTTCCTGATGATCCGCCAGATCCAGGGGGCTGTCTTCTTCGGAATGATCGGCACTGCCCTGGCAGGTATGGCTATCGGTGTGATCAACTTGCCTTCCGGTATCCTTTCGGCTCCGCCGAGTCTGGCGCCAACTTTTATGCAAATGGATATCGTCGGGGCATTAGATATGGGCTTTTTCGCCATTATCTTCGCTTTTCTCTTCGTCGATTTGTTTGATACTGCCGGGACGCTGGTCGGGGTGGCCAACCAGGCGGGTCTCCTGAAAAATAACCGCCTCCCCCGGGCCTCCCGCGCACTGACAGCGGACTCCCTGGCTACGATATCCGGCGCTGGCCTCGGTACATCCACGGTCACCTCCTATATCGAATCGACAGCCGGTGTCGCCAGCGGGGGACGGACGGGGATGACCGCCGTCACAACCGCCTTGCTGTTCCTGGTCTCCATCTTTCTGTTTCCGCTGGTCCAAACCTTTGCCTCGGTGGCTGCCATCACCTCCCCTGCTCTGATCATCGTGGGCGTGTTGATGGCTTCCAGCCTAAAAGAGATCCAGTGGCATGAAATGTCGGAAGCAGCTCCCGCTTTTCTGACAGTGTTGATGATGCCTTTAACCTTCAGTATCGCCACGGGGATCGCCATCGGCTTCATTCTATATCCCCTCACCAAAATCTTTGCCGGTAAACCGCGTCAGGTTCATCCGATTTTGTACATTCTGGCCCTCCTTTTTATCGCGCGTTTCGTCTTTCTAGGGGCCATTTGACCCTTCTCACTCCGTCGAGATCGACGGGGTTTTTTATTTGCATAAAACAAGGTGGGCGGGTTTCAAACTAGTCTTATCCCGCCTTGGAGGTGGCTCGATGTTGAAGAAGTTGCTCCCTCTTTGTCTCATTTTGACATGGTTATCCCTTGCAATCGGTTGGGCGACTCCGTCCCTGCTTCGGGCCAGCTCGGTGCAACAGCAGATCGAAGCGCTGATCCACGAAAAAGAGGCAGCGGTTAACGCAAAGGAAAAAAGCCGGTTTTTAAGTGTGATCAACCCCTCTTATCCTTTTTATGTACAGGAGCAGAAACGGTGGTATGATGATGCCGTGCGCTGGATCGATCCAGGATCCTACCGACTGCGGCTCATTTCCGTTATCCCCGAACGGGAACATCAACTTCGGGCCTGGATCGAGCAGAGCTATCGGAGAAAAGGAAAGGTGCATACCACTCATTTTCCTCTCTTATTTCAGGAAACGGAGTCCGGTTGGAAGGATTCGGACTATCCCTTCCACACTGTGGCAAGGGAAAACGTCGTCGTGCGCTACACGGAATCCGGTTGGGGTGAACAGGCCTCCATCGCTTTAGAGGCGGCCCATAAGGCGGTTCATCAATTAAAAAAAAAGATGGACTGGAAGCCGAAACACCCGGTTGAGGTAAAAATCTACCATAAACCGGAATGGTTCCGCCAATCCGTTAAATTATCCCTTCCCAAGTGGGCCGGAGGTTGGCATGAAGCGGGGGAGTCCATCAAATTGATCGGAGCGCGGGGATATACGGACCAACAGCTGACGACCTCCGGCATTGTGCACGAGGTAACCCATATGATGGTGAGCGACTTGACGGGAGATAATGCGGCCTACTGGTTACAGGAGGGGGCAGCAGAGTACTATCAGTCCCATCTGTTGCCTGGACTGCGAACACAGCAGGCCAAAAAAAATGATCAACCGCAGTGGAAAATGTCGCGACTGGAACAGATCAATCTAGAACGCCTCGGGGACAAGGAAGCAAAGGATTATTATTTCCAATGTTATCGGTTCTTCCGGTACATGATTGAGACCTATGGTGAGGAAAAGATGCGCCACCTCTTTTCGGTTCTGGCGTTGAGCCCGGAGGTGGACCAGGATACCGGGGAAAAGCTGACCCAGGTGAATCGACGAACCCGAGAAGCGATAAAGAAGGTTTTCGGTAAAACCTTGGAACAGCTGGAACAAGACTGGGTGGCCGACATGAAAAAACGGGGAAAAGAGCAATCCGATGAATCGATTCAGGAGCATTTTGGAGGGTGATCATTAGATTTGAGTGGAATCAAGCATGAAAGCTGATCGAAACAAACGCAAAAAAATGTTGACTGAGTCGGGCAGAGGTGTTATTATACTATTCGTCCCTGAAACGGGACGAGCCCGCTACCGGGCGGATCAAAAAAAGATAAAAACCCTGTTGACAGGATCGATTTGGTTTGATAGTATAGATCTTGTCGCCGCGAGAGAGCGGCCGCTGCGGGGGGCGGCGGAACAGGAGAGCGTTCCTTGAAAACTGAAGAGCGTTTGACACGACCCTGTCAAATGATTTGAGCGAATCAAGCTCTTTTATGGAGAGTTTGATCCTGGCTCAGGACGAACGCTGGCGGCGTGCCTAATACATGCAAGTCGTGCGGAGGAAGCCGACGGATCCCTTCGGGGTGAAGACGGTGGAATCAGCGGCGGACGGGTGAGTAACACGTGGGCAACCTGCCTGCAAGACCGGGATAACTCCGGGAAACCGGGGCTAATACCGGATAGGACTTTTCATCGCCTGATGGGAAGT
>NZ_FMZA01000032.1 GCF_900102685.1 Melghirimyces thermohalophilus | reverse complement strand
CTTTTAGATCCTGATACGCTTCCTCCATTCCCTTGGCGATGGGGGTCCAGCCAGTGGGTTTAAACTGGTCTAAAGCTTGGTTGAACTTTTTTTCGGAGTAGGCGGAACGCGGATAAACTTCCTCGGTACTGGCACAGGACTTGGCCTTGTCTTTTTCCTGGTTGCTCCCTTGATGTCCGTAGACCCTTAAGGAGACCTGGGCATGGCTGGGCAGGGAGCTGGCAAAGCGTTTGATAGCAGCCTTAGCCAGATCCATTTTCACTCCGCCATCCACGGTGCCGGCCATGCTTCCGCTGGCATCCAGCAGAATGGTGACATTGAGGGGTTTTTGTTTGGGTGCTTCTTTGGCTTCGGGATCATCCGGAGTTTCCCTATCCACCACGAAACTGGTATCAAAATGATCCAGATCTTCGACTTCCTTCTCGTAGTTTTCCGCCAACAGGTAGACCAGATGTTTATAGTATTCTTCCGCCGATAAATCCTTCGGCAGTTTTTTTATGTATTGGTTTACTTTTTGCTCGTCATAATTTTTACCGGCATATTTCCCCGGTCCTTCCTTGAGCATCCCTTCCACGGTCTCTGCCGGCTCCGGAATTTCGGTTTTTTTCTTTTCCGGTTCCGCTTCTTTTGCTGGAGAGGTGCACCCCACTATCAACACAAAAGATAAGATGAGCGCGGTTATTTGCCATTGAATATTCATCGAACCCACTCCTCATTTAAACAACCGGCAGTATGTGACCGCAAGAATGTCACATACTGCCAAGCAATGATTTAAATTATTAACCTTCAGGTTTCTCTTCCTTGTTGTCGTCACCATTTCCGTTGGTTTTCTCCACATTCCCCGATTTTTCAACTGTATCTATAACCTTTTGTTTTAACATACCACCTACTGAGTCTTTCCCATCACCTTTAAACGCCTGCAACAATAGTGCAGCAAATGCGGCTCCGACGGCGATAATCACCACATATTCCAGGGTCGGAGACCCTTTCCGACTTTTTAACGGTTTCATGGTCGGCAAATACTCTTTTACAGACGTCCAGCGCAATTTCCACTTCATTTTGTTGTCCAAAAGACTTCCTCCTTTGGTTTGTTTAGAATAACCTGTATAACTCCAATAATGAGAACAACTCCACCTAATCGCGGCCTTCCTCACCTCCCTTCAAATCATTTACATTCCGCCAAAAATATCTCTGGCGATGAAATAGCTATATACAATTGACCCCAAGATCAACAACATGATCGAAGGAGCAATGATCAGACCACTGACTAAGGAAATTTTTGGGGCCGCTTTCCCGGCTGCCTCTTTGGCCTGTTCGGAGCGCATGCGGCGCATTTCCTCCGCTTGCTGGGCAAACGTCTGGGCAACCGGGGTTCCCAGATTGTGTGCCTGGATGAGTGATTGGATTAAGGCTTCTAATTCAGTGGAGGTAATTCGCTTCATGAAGGCACGGTAGGCGGTCTCCCTCTGCACCCCAAAGCTAATCTCTTGATTGAGCCGGGCAAATTCCTCACTGAGCGGCCCTTTGTTGGTGCTCACATAGTAATGTAAGGCATCATCCATCCCCATCCCGGCTTGTAAGGTGATGCTCATCATGTCCAGAAAGTCCGGCAACTCGTAACGAATTTGTTCCTGGCGCCTTTTGGCCATCATTCGGATGACCGTGATGGGCGCCATATAGCCCAAAAAAGGAGAAAAAACACATAGTATGACCGCAAAGGGGAGGCCCAAGATGTAGTACATGATCCCGCAGATGAGCCCGATCAGAGCTCCTATGATTTTGGCACCTTGTAAACGATCCACTGTCATTCCATAGGGGTGTCCGGCTTTTACCAGATGATCCTCCAATTCCTCCGGGTCGCTCAAAATTTCAATTTTATGGCCGATAGGTGCCAGGTTATCCAACCATTTATGCAGGATTTCAACCCGTGAGTATTCCTTTTTGGTAAATTTCCACGGATTGATCCTTTGCAGCAAGTTTCCGTGCACAGTTTCCTGCTCTTTTCGATAAGATAGATAGTTTAAGCCGGCCACGAGTAAACAACACCAGGCCATAAATACGAAGAAATATAAAAATATCGTGGACATATCTATCAACCTACTCAAATACGGATGTCGGCAATCTTTTTAATAAAGATAAACCCAATCACTTGCAAGAAAATGAAAATGGCAAGCAAGATCATACCTTTCGGGTCCGTAAACATCTGAAAGAAATTATCCACCATTTGACTCATCATATAAACGATCAGTAAAGAGACAGCAGGAAGCAAGTACGCCGAATACCGCGCTTGTGCAATCGACGCTTCCACTGTTTTGTGGATAATTTTCCGTTCTTCCATGGTGGTAGCCATCTCCCCTAATACTTTGGCCAAATCTCCTCCGGCGCGCCGTTGGATAATCAGGGCGTTAATAAACACCTGAAGATCCCTGCTGGAGACCCGGGTCAACAGTTCATTTAAGGAAAGTTCCAAATCCCGCCCCAACCGTAGCTCATTTACTACTACCCCCAATTCATCTTTAATGGGGGAGGGGAGCTCCTTTACCACTAACTCCAACCCCTGCGGGATGGACAAGCCGGCTCGGGCTGCACTGCTGAGCAGGCGACAAGCTTCCGACAATTGGGCGTCCATTCGATGGATGTAAATATGCTTTCGTGAGTTTAAAAACAGCTTGGATAATAGGGGAGTTAAGCTTGTGGAGATGATCAAGCTTATCCACACCGGCGCATCCATTCCATAGTGGAAGAGAAAAATCATCATTACACCCAACAAAAACAGTACCGCCCCATATTCCGAAGGACGAAGCTTGACGCTGGCCCGCTTCAATTTGGGGGCCAGGTTTTTGGCCCACTGGGTTTGATCCAAGCGGTCCGCCAAATCATCCGACCAACCTTGAGTGGGGCCCTCAGCCTGAATCCATTTTCCCACGGCCTCATGGATTTGCTGTTTTTCCCTGTTGATCTTCAACCGATAATAGAGTGCCACCATTAAACAAAAGATTGCTGCTCCGCCCAACAGAGCGATTACCAATCCACTGTTCATCAGGGTTTCACCCTTCCACTGTTGGGACGGAATATGTTCGGATCGACTCCCACACCGTAAGCTTTCAACCGATTTAAGCAAGACGGGAGCTCGCCGGTCGGAGTAAAGAAGCCTTCCACCTTCCCGTCTTCCGATACATTGGTTTGCTCAAACCGAAAGATATCCACGAGCTTCACGGAGCCATCTTCTTTTTCCCGCATCTCGGAAACGGCCAGCATCTTACGTTGGCCATCCGGCAAGCGGCCGATTTGGACGATCCAATCAATCGCCCCGATAATATATTGACGAATAATCTCCGAAGGCAAGTCCATGCCGGACATCATCACCATGCCTTCCAAGCGACTTAATGCATCGTTGGGAGAGTTGGCATGAACCGTGGTGATCGATCCTTCGTGACCGGTATTCATCGCCTGAAGCATATCAAAAGCTTCTGCTCCCCGTACCTCTCCCACAATGATCCGATCCGGGCGCATACGAAGAGAGTTGCGAACCAATTGGCGAATGGTGACTTCCCCTCTGCCTTCCACGTTAGCCGGACGGGCTTCCATTCCGGCTACATGACCATGGGGAATGCGAAGCTCCGCCATATCCTCAATGGTAACAATCCGTTCATTTTCCGGAATAAAGCAAGCCAACGCGTTCAAAAGAGTCGTTTTACCACTGCCGGTTCCTCCGGAGATAATTACATTTAGCTTGGCTTTTACCAAACTAGTCAAAAACTGACCCATATCCGAAGTTAAACTTCCAAAGGAAATCAGATCTTCCATTTGTATCGGCTCTTTCCGGAATTTCCGTATGGATACCAAAGAGCCTTTAAGACTGATGGGGGGAATCACCGCATTCACCCGACTCCCGTCCGGTAACCGCGCATCCACCATCGGAGAACTGACATCGATCCGTCGTCCGATGGGAGCAACAATTCGGTCGATCACATGACGCAGGGCCTCTTCATCCCGAAATTGGATATCGGTTTTATGGAGTTGCCCGTTTTTTTCATAGAAAACTTCATAGGGGCCATTTACTACAATTTCTGTAATCTCTTCATCTTCCAACAAAGGCTCCAGTGGCCCGTAACCGACTGATTCGTCGATGATCCGACTAATCAGCTTGTTTCGGTCCTGTTGAGTAATAACGACCTGTTCATCCGCCAGATATCGACCGATCAGCCTGTCCAATGTAACTCGGAGTTCAGAGGATGGCATCTTTGTCAGCTTTTCCAGATCAGTTTCACGGAGAAGCCGGGCTTTAAAGTGCCTAGCTAATTGATCAATTCGATTTTCACCGATGGCTGGCGTATTTCGTTCGACCGCAGCCTGACGGGGAGAAGGCTTTTTTTGCTGTTGTTTTCTAGCTTGTGAAAAAAGCGACATCAGGACACCCCCTCATACTACGCCGATTGATTATTTCCTTGTCTGGATAACAACCAACTGGCTAATTTTTGAACATCCCGAGCAAAGTTTGGTAAAGCCCGTTCTCGGCGTGACTTGCGAATGAGCTTCCCCTTATTCAGCAATTGTTGAATCCGTTTATAATCCTCCCGAAAACTGGCGACTACAGGAAAAGAAAAGTGGCGGTTAACATCTTTAGGCATTAATTCCGTATCCCGACTAACTCTGTTTAACAAGAGGTGGAGACGGTCTGTCGGATCAATGTTTAACTTGGAAAAAAGATCCAGAACATTGCTTAATACCCGCAAAGACAACATATCCGGTACCATCACATAACTGATATGATCCGCTTCTTCCAAAACAGTATAGGTCATGGGGGTCATCTCGGTCGGAAGATCTATCAGAATATAGTCATAATAAAGGCGGGCCGTACGGATCAAACGTTCTACGTGTTCTTCTGTGATATTCTCGGCTGTCTCCGCATCCACTGGGCTTGAAAGGACTTCAATCTGAGAATACTCCTCCACAGATGTCACACTTCGGATATGGTTATCGTTCAACTCATTGATCACAGGCACAAGGTCATATAAGTTGCGGGGATTATCAACGTTAAGTATGGTTTCAATACCTCCGTATTGCATATTAAGATCCACTAAAAGCACACTTGAGCTGGAATCAAGCCCGATGGTCTGGGCGAGAGTTGAAGCAACTAAACTTTGTCCACAACCACCTTTGCCGCTGTAAAAAGCGATCACTTTCCCTTGAGCCCAAGCAAAATTAACTTCGACTTCATCACGAGAATCCAATTTGGTTTGAAGCGCCTTCACCGCACGGTTTAACACATCCTCCAAAGCATTAATTTCATCTGGAAGAAACAGAATATCAAAAGCACCAGCACGATTTACATCCCGTGTACGAACCGGATCCCTGCGATTCGTCAGATATATGGTTATGGCATCCGGTACTTCTTTTGAAAGGTAAGGAAGCAGTTGTACACCACTCCCATCTTTCCGTTCACAAAGCAACACGATATCTGGCTGTAAGCGCACGATTTCCTTTCGAACCTCATCTGGTTCGATGTGATGATGTTGAGGATACAAAGAACCGATCTGTTCTACAATATCTTCCGCCTGTGATGGGTCTTCACTAACGATAAGTAGTTTTTCTTTATTCCTCATGGAGCTGGAACCTCCAATCGAATCATCTTCTAGACTAAGGATGAGGATGATGAAATAAGTCCATTACTGGGAAGGAGCGGTACCGTCCCCTTCCTTCTGATTACCACCATTTTGTACCGGTTGCTCATCTTTATCATTTGCATTGGGTGACGGGTTTTGGTTGGGCAGGGTTTGTTTTGGCGACTGTCCACTCGACCCTTTCGATTGCTCACTCGGAGCTTTCAACACACGGATTGATATAGCAAAGTTCTCTTTATCGATCAATTTCTCCGCTTCTTTTAGCGATACCTCAACCCCAATCCCTGACCCATCTTCTGTCATCCCTACAATTGGAACATCTTTCAAAAAGGTGTAGGTCCCTTTTCCTTCTTCAGAAACAATAATATCCACGTGGTCATTAATATCCAGAGAACCATCAAATCTTAACCGGTCCGATCTGACAAGAGTAACCATTCTCTTATTTTCGGAGGAAAGAAAAGACTTCGTTTTTAAAACGTTATCAGTTAACACATCCCCTTCTGACATCGGTGCCACGGATATTAGTTGATCGATGGAATAAGTATACTCGCCCATCTCAACTGCTTTCAAATCGGTCACGATGGAATCTTGTACAAACTGTTCGGGGACCTTCATCGCCTCGAAATATTGAGCTTTCAAAGGCTCCCGTGGGGGGATAGTTTGTTTGGCGACCCAAACGGTAGCCCTGTCTCCCAATCTTGCGTCTACCGCACTAACCTTTTGTAGAAATAAAAACCCGGCTATAGCTGCTAAAGCTAAGGCCATTACTAAAAATATGAGTGCTCTACGCTTTGCATCCTGCATGATGGCATTCACCTGCTTACCTAAAGTATCGATCACCCAAATCCAAAAAATTGTTGCAAATACAGGAAAATCACGCCGTTCCGTTAATAAATAGGTTATAGAACGAAGTCAATATTGTCGCGATCAAAATAAACGGCGCAAAGGGAAATTCGCTTTTTCCGGTGACATGTTTCCAGCGAATCAGTTTTAGGAAGAGTATGTAGAATGCAGCGATCACATGAGACAGGATGAAAATCATCAGAAATGGTTCCCAACCGACAGCCAGGCCGAGCATGGCAAAGAGTTTGACGTCGCCACCACCGATGGAACGTTCTTGAGTGATGGCTGCAATGATAAAGAGAACAACAAACACCCCTACTCCTGTCAATAGGTAGGTCCACCACGGCTCTGGACGGTAAAAGGTGCGAATAAAGATCGCAACGATCAGGCCGATCAACACAAACCGGTCATAGATCAACCGTTCGCGGAGGTCGGTAACGGTCGCTGCGATAAGAAGAGCGATTAATGCCAAATAGAGAACATGTTCGGCCAATAAACTCACCTACACAAGAAAAGCATTCGAATTTGGAAACCATTGCTTATTGAGAGATTAATATATTCCCACCTTTCTGGCAAGAGTCTCTCGACAATTTACGACTTTGTGGCTAATACTTAAAACAATTTTAACAAAACACGTTTAACTACAACGTTCATAATACCCCATACACTCGCCCTTCTCTCCCAATTCAAGTGGCCCACGGCGATGAAATCCGACAGGGGTTGGTCTACGAGACGACATCTCCTCACCGTAAAATCACGATCAAAGCTCCCCAAATTATAATGCATTGGACCCATCCACTTACAAAAAACCCCCAACTCACGTTGGGGGCGTTCTCATGTAATCCGCCGATTATCTCCTCCCCCCGATACCGATCGCCATTCCTTCGCGGGTGGAGTCGGCGGCGCCGTGGTAGAGGCCGGTGTTAGGGTCGATGCGGATGGCTTGGACGTTGCCAATGGGGCGGGGGCTGGATTCAAATTGATGACCTTTCGCCTCCATGGCCTGTTGGACCTCTTTGGCGATGCCCTCCTCCCAGCGGATGGTGGGGTATTGGCTGGTGTAGATACGCGGTTCTTCGATAGCTTGTTTCAGCTCCATGTCGTATTCCAGGACGTTGAGGATGGTCTGGTAGATGGAGTTGATAATGGTCGGACCACCGGGGGAGCCGACGGTGAGGATCGGTTGGCCGTCTTTTAGAACGATAGTGGGGCTCATGGAGCTCATGGGACGTTTGCCCGGCTGAACTTCATTGGGGCCACCGGGGGTGGCGTCGAAGTCGGTCAGTTCGTTGTTCAGCATGATGCCGGTACCGGGGGCCATGATCCCGGAGCCGAAGACCTGCTCGATGGTGGTGGTGTAGGAGACCAGGTTGCCCCAGCGATCGGCGACGGTGAAGTGGGTGGTCTGGCCGATCGGCTTGGGATCCTTCTGCTCCACGGTCGGGGAGGGCTCTTCCTTCTCCTGGTACTTCCAGGGATCGCCCGGCTCCACGTCGGGGTTGGCCCGGTCCATAGAGATGCCGGCGGCGCGCTCCCGGATGTAATCCGGGTGGAGCAGGCCTTGTTGCGGCACGTTGACAAATTCGGGATCGCCGATGTAGGCGCCTCGGTCGGCGTAGGCCAGGTGGTTGGCTTCCGCCAGCAGGTGGTATTTTTCCCAGGAGAGAGAATCATAGGAACCCACGTTTTTTTCCTCCAGCAGCTTCAGGATCTGAAGGACGGTGATCCCGCCGGAGCTGGGAGGCGGCATGCCGGCAATCTCGTAGCCTTTGTAGGTTCCGCGGATGGGCTTATCCCAGGTGACCTGGTAACGGGCCAGGTCATCGACGGTCATGCTGCCTCCATAGGCCTGGACTGTCTCGGCGATCGCCTCTCCGATCTCCCCTCGGTATAAGGCATCCGCGCCCTGTGTAGCGATCTGGCGGAAGGTGTTGGCGAGATCCCTCTGGACCAGGCGATCCCCTTCTTGCAGGGGCTCGCCACCCGGCAGGAACACCTCTTTGGTGGCGGTACCGGAGAGTTTCCACTGGTTCTCCTCGATCGCATCGGCCAGCACCCCGTTGACTTTGACCCCGTTATCGGCAAGGCGGATGGCGGGTTGGATCAGATCAGAGAGGGGTTTTGTCCCCCAGCGGTCGAGGGCGGTCTCCAAGCCTTTCAGTGTGCCGGGCACCCCGACGGCGTTCCCGTGGGTGTGACGCTCCCGGAAGGGGATGGGCTCTCCCTTCTCATCGAGAAACATATCCGGCTCGGCTCCTGCCGGGGCGCGCTCCCGGCTGTCGACAATGGAGATGTCGCCGCTCTTTTGGTTGTACACTATCATAAACCCGCCCCCGCCGATTCCTGACATCATCGGTTCGGTGACATTGAGGGAAAACTGGATAGCGACGGCGGCATCCACGGCGTTTCCGCCCTGGCGCCACACCTGGGCGCCCACTTTGGAGGCAGCGGGATGAGAGGTGACCACCATCCCGTCCGCCCCACATCCACTTGGCGGGGATGATGGGCCGGTTTTTCAGCCTGAACCGCCGGCAGCATCCCTGTAAATAGCAAAAAAACCATCAACGTCAGGCTGAGCCCGCTGGTTATCCTTCGCGGCATCCGATCACTCCCTTGTTAAATGGTTTCGTGGAGCTCATCTTATATTCGGCACCGCATCCGCCAAACCCTTGAACCATACGGGCAGGAGATTCTCCGACCGATGGGGAAATAGAAACAGGGCATCGAGCGTACTGTCAACCGTATCTTTACCTTGTAACCATAATCGCTTCATAATGAAAGGTTAGGATGAACGGGAAACATGTTAGTAGAAAGGAAGGGGTTCGATGAAGATGAGCTGGCATCAACTGTTGACCGGTGTGGCGGCCGCCGGCGTGCTGTTCGCCGGTTTTTCCCCCGGGGCCGCCTTTGCCAAGGACAAGTCAAAGGACGTGCTCAATGTCGCCCACCGAGGAGCGTCCGCCTACGCTCCGGAACACACGCTCCCTGCGTATCAACTGGGGGATCAGATGAAAGGCGATTATATCGAGATCGATCTACAGATGACAAAAGACGGCCACCTGATCGCCATGCACGATGAGCGGCTAGACCGGACCACCAACGGCACCGGCCGGGTGGAAGATCACACCCTAGCGGAGATCAAGGAGTTGGACGCTGGCTCCTGGTTTAACGAGGCCAACCCCGAGCATGCTAAACCAGAATACGAAGGGCTGAAGGTGCCGACCTTGGATGAGGTCCTAGATCGTTTCGGCCCCAACAAGAAGTATTATATCGAAACCAAGGCGCCGGACGTGTATCCGGGGATGGAGGAGAAACTGCTGGAGACGCTGGAACGCCACGGGCTGCTGACGGAGAAAAAGCTGGCCAAGGAACACGTGCTGATCCAGTCCTTCAGTCAAGACAGCCTTCTAAAAGTCCACGACATGAACCCCGATATCCCGCTGATCCAGCTCCTCTCCTATCAAGCGCCGGCCAAGATCGATGATGCAAAACTGGACTACATCGAAACCTACGCCATCGGCGTCGGCCCCAACTTCGATCAAATCGATCGGCAATACGTGCAAAAGGTGCGCTCCCACGACTTGGAGATTCACCCCTACACAGTCAACGAAAAGGAAGACATGCGCAAGCTGATCGCCTGGGGCGTCACCGGCATGTTCACCAACCACCCCGACCGCTTGCATGAGGTGCTGAAGGGGAAATAAAAGCAAAAAACCAGCCGTGGCACGGTCCCCGGCTGAGTTTCTTTCGTATTTCAATTCGGTTTTCAGTCTATGCGAAATCCTATTACAGAGACTTTTAGCGGTTGAAATGCGCACCGGCTTCTCCTTGGAGATCATTCTGAAACGCCTATAAGATAAAATTTAGTTTACTTAAACCTAAGGGGGGGATTTGATTGATCCTGGGCAAACGATTATTATACTCTGGTGCAGTATTTATGACCGGTTTAATCTATGGTATGTTAAAATACGGATCAAGTGATTTTACACTCTTACTCATTATGAGTCTCTACACCACTGTTTTATTTTTTTTGGTTCTTTCCTGGATAAAGCAGATAAAAAGTGTTATTAATCGACTTAACCAGTGGGCTTCGGATTATAAATTATGGAAATTAGCTATCATAGTCATCAGTGTCGTGATTGTGTGGCCAATCGTTGGATTCTTATTGCTAATCCCTCTTGTAATTATTATCGACCTATTATAAAACGACAAGCCATACATAAAAGGAACCAACGGGACTTACATCTGCTGGTTCCTTTCGGTTTTGACAGGGACTGGAAAGTCTGTCTCCCTCTTTTCAACTACCTGATCACTTCAAGTTCAGACCAAAGCCCACTCAGCCCATATTTACTCATATAAGTTTCCAACAACTCACTATCCACTTTGTCACTTCTATCTGATGTTTCCCAAACCGTATTACATTCTTCACAGATGCCCCATCACTCTTTTAATTAGTTTCTACAATTTTTTGGTAACCATCGGCATGGAACAGATATCAAAGAACTTTATATGGTTCCTTCCCCAATGATATGTTAAAAGGGAACGGGGCATATTACCTGTTCATCCTGATGCGGCTAAAAATCCGGATCTTCCGCCTTGATCCATCCTGAATGGGCGAAAAGAACCAGCACAAACCAATTTGGGGAAATGATTTTCCAAGTGCCATTCCCGCAATCGCCCCTCCACCGGCTCCCGTTGCCACAAACCACAAAAAACAGGTTAACTAAGAGCGAGGCTCTAAAATCTCGGACAAAATGCGTTGGCGATAACGATGACCGATCCACCCTGCAAGGATTATTGGCACAAAAAAGAGTAATGCACCTAAAAAGGTCTCGCCATTCCCTCTCCAGGCAATCACAGCTGCGTAACCGGAAAATAAATCGAAATGGACAATTCCATAAATGACCCTCCATTTGAGTCTCCGATCCAGTCGTTTATAGTAACCGATCCCTGACCAAATTCCACTCACGATCAGACTACCCAGCAACACCCAGCCCCAGAAGGCGGAGGGTTCCGGAAACAGTGCTGCAAATACTCCCATAATCGAAAACACCCAAAAACCATGATAAATGTGATGGGTATTAACCAGCTGTTGTGACAAATACGAATCCCCCTATACTTAACTGAATAATCCTGTCACCGTATCCCACGCCTTCTTGGCACCCTTTTTCACCGTATCCGCTACTTCTTTTCCTTTTTCACGCCCCCATTCTATTGCTTTATTGGTACCTTTTTTAAGCGAATTAGTAAAGGCTTGACCTGCTTCTGTGTTTAATAGCCCCGTTATTACTAAACCAGCTCCAAAACCAACTGCGGTACCTAAGCCAGGAACCACAGATCCGATACTAGCACCAACATACGCTGCAGTTCCCGCACCAATAGCAGTACTCGCCACCCCTGCGGTGGCGCCAACACCAAAATCGACGATGAGATCGGCCGTCAACTTCGATTTATCCGAAATCTGGCCCCGTATCGTGCCACTCAGTGGCTGCCATGACGATGGTTTGAGCTGAATTAAATACACCACCGATTACGGCATTTCCTTTCGCCGCTTTTCCAACGCCTTGCAACTGTAACGGGGCACACCCTCGCCAATACTCCCCAATTTGAGCCTATTTTTTCGTACCACTTCAAAAACTTGTTCCCGGGTTTGTCCCATCCATGGAGGGAGATTGGTCGGTTTTAATTGATAACCGTTTGCCGCCGACAGCATGCTGGGAAGCCCTTTGATCCCATCAAAGATGCTTCCGGCATAGGTAAGAGCAGTGCAAATTCTATCATCATATTCCTCATCACAATCCTTCGGCCATTCGTCCTTCCCGTTACTTGATCCCCCACCTGAGTTTGCGCCACCCGATCGCTCTTCCCCCTCACGCTTTCCCGGATCTTCCGCTTGATAAGGATCGGACTGTTTATGTTCCGGCGCTTTATAGGGATCGGGCGATATATAAGTATCGTCAGGGGCTTCATAGGGCGCTGGCGGCTCCCAATCGGCTAACGCCACTCCGACAAAGGGACTGCTTAAACTGATGGCATAAAACAACAACAGGCTTAACGTGAAAAAACGAATGATCCGTTTATTATGCCACTCCATCTCTTCACCTCGGGAATGGTTCGCTCCTTTTTCTCAAATTGTTTTCGCTATAGTTATATAACCTCTGTACCAACTGCCCCATCTGACCAATCCAGATAGTAAAAAGAAACTGTAAAGAAAAGGATGGAGAAAAGAAGGGAATTGGTAATTATGACGGACACGTTCAAGATCAGATAAAACCCGGTAACTAAATAGAGTACAAAAAGGACTGCAAAACTGGTGATCAACCCAAGAACGGCAAACACAAACAACAAACCGAGCAATTTAAAAAAATGAGAGGACCCAAATGCAAAAGATTGTTTGACCCCCTGCAACCATGTTTTACCGTCAATGATAGCTGCATAAGAAATTCCGAGAAACAGAAGGAACAAAACCAAACCGGGAATAATCAACAGTAGTGAACCAGTCACAATGAGAAATGAAACAAAAAAACTCATCACGTAAATGGAAAGCATCGGCTGAAAAGCATCAGCCAATGTCTTTCCTAGCCGAATGTCCTCATTGCGTGCATATTGAAGAGCCATGCTGATAAAGGGGAGCTGAATTAAAAACAGAGCGATAAACATAAAGAAGGATTTGATCAATGCCGGCCAAAGGGGAATTCCCAA
>NZ_FMZA01000028.1 GCF_900102685.1 Melghirimyces thermohalophilus | reverse complement strand
GGTCACTCCGCTCCCGGGTCTCGCTTTGGGGGTACACGGCTAACCCCGTTTAACGGAAGGGGTACTCTATTCCAGTGTTGCCGTCTACATATTATAGACAGATCACAGGCCGAGGAAGCAAGGGGGAGCGGCTTCCTCTTTGCCTGCAGCAGAAACTTTTCGTCTCGAAAAAAGAGATGGGTGTTGTTAGAATAGACGTTGATTTTTCTTGCAAAGGAGGCGATGTGTTTGGATGAGAGGAACATATGGAAGAGCGTTGCTTTCCTCATCGGTTTGCCGCTTCTTTTAATCGTCATCCTCGTCGCATTGCTTGTGGAAAGCAGTGTGGAGGCGGTCGCGCCGGTGGAGGAGAAATTGAAGGAGAGTGAAAATCCGAAGTACGATTTTTTTGCTGAAGTTCCCAACGGCCGTTCCGATGATGAGAAGGACTCCGCTCATATTTACCGGGTGGAAGGCAAGAGCGTAGAAGAGATTTCTAAACATATTCAATCCTTGCAAAAACCTAAACAGCAGGCTGTTCCCTTTTATCACCGCCACCTTCTCGCCTATCCGGAGGCCCTGGTGACGGTGTACCAGGATTTGGATGATCCTTCCGATGTGTTGGTGGAAGTGGCACCTGAAGAGTTTGTAAGGGAGCAGTATCACCCGCAGCTTTTTACAGAGGAGACGGATCTCTTCGATGACGATCCCTTTGATATGCCTAAGTTTCATGCTTATCGCTCTTATTATACCGGGTTTATTAACTGGGATCGGCAGTATACGCGATATCCCTACTTTGTTGAAGAAAACCGCTCCTCAACCACCTCTATTCGAAATGGGTCGGCGGGTACCCGCAGCTCTCGGGGCGGGGGGATCAGCGCAGGGAAATAAGCAAAGGGGGAATCGACATGGACATCTTAAACCAGTATCCGCTGTTGCGCTCCATCTTGTTGACAATGGGGTATACATCATTCTCCGGGATCGCTATTTTTTTAGGCTATTTTTTGTTTTCCAGGGTGACCCGGTACGATGACACGGTAGAAATCTTTGAAAAGAAAAATGTGGCGGCTGCCTTGGCTTCCGGCGGCAAAGTGGTCGGAACTGCGATCGTGCTCGGGTTTGCTATCGTGACCAACGATCGTCTGTGGTGGACAGCTCTGTGGGGCTTAATCGGCATTCTTCTTTTGATACTGGGATACAAAGGATTGGAGTGGGCCACCCCTCGCCACCATGTGGACGCTGAGATCGCCAAGGGAAACACCGCTGCCGGGGTTTTCTCCTTTCTGCTGTCTGTCGGTCTTGCTGTGGTGATCGGGGCCAGCCTTACCTGAGGAGGATGAGGATGGAACCGGAAGCAAGCCGGAAGATCCGCTGGATCTATTGGTCCAGCGGAATTGTCAGCATCTGTGGAATCATCTTTGAAATCTTGTTCGGCGCCTTGGGTTCCTACGCCTTCGGTGATGGAGTAAAGCAATATGCACTTACCATCGGTTTTTTTCTGAGCGGAATGGGACTGGGAGCCTATTTTAGTGAATATGTGAGGAGACGGTTGCTTACCGCTTTTGTGCTGGTGGAGTTGGGAGTTGCCCTGATCGGCGGGGTCTCCGTGCTGCTTCTGTTTTTGATCACCGCCTATGGGGGGCCGAAGAGCGGCCAGATCTTTTTAGTGTTGGTGACGCTGGCTGTCGGCGTGCTGACGGGGATGGAGCTGCCGATTCTGATCCGCGAAGCCCGCCGTATCGGGGAACAGCTTAACCGTAGCGCGGCCCGGGTCTTATTTTTCGATTACGCGGGGAGTCTGATCGGTGCAGTTATTTTTCTTTTGCTGTTACGTCCCTGGCTGGGGTTGGTTCGGTCTGCTTTTGTGGTCGGGAGCATCAACGCGTTGGTCGGTCTGCTGATCGCCTGGCGCTTCGCGGGAGACCTTCGTCGCCCGTCGGCGGTGAAGGGATTTGCCCTCGGTTGTCTCGCGCTGTTGTCCTTTGGTATCTTTTTCGGAGACAAAGCGAGCCATGCCCTGGAGAGTCAATTGTACCGGGACCAGGTTTTGCGAGTGGAAGAGACGGCGTATCAACGGATTGTCGTCACCCGGGAAGAGGGGGACACCCGTCTCTACCTAAACGGAAACCTGCAGTTTTCATCCACCGACGAATACCGGTATCACGAATCCCTGGTTCACCCCGCGATGTCCATTCCGGAGCAACACAAACACATCCTGGTCTTGGGGGGCGGAGACGGTCTCGTTGTCCGGGAATTGCTGAAATACCCTGATATCGACAAAATCACTCTGGTGGAGCTGGATCCAGCCGTCACCCGGATGGCCCGGAGCGATCCGCTGTTGACGGCGATCAACCAGGGGGCATTGGACCATCCGCAGGTGAATATCGTGCATGAGGATGCGTTTCAGTATGTGCGGGACAACCGTAACCTCTACGATGTTGTGATCGTCGATCTGCCCGATCCCAATAATGAGAGCATCAACCGGATGTATACCGTGCAGTTCTACGAGATGCTGAAAAAGCGACTCGCTCCGGAGGGGGCTTTGGTCTTGCAGGGGACCAGCCCCGTCTTCGCCCGAGATTGTTACTGGACGATTTATGAGACGGTGAAGGCGGCGGGGCTCCACACCCTTTCGTATCACGTGGATGTACCCAGTTTTGGCAACTGGGGATTTGTATTGGCTACCCGGGAGCCGGTGAAGCAACAGGCGCTCCGCGTGGAAACGGAAGAGAAGAACCGCTATTTAACTGAGGATACCTTGCCTTCACTCTTTCATTTCGGCAAGGATGAACAAAACCCGGGTAAACTTCGTCCCAACACGTTCAATGATCCGGTGTTGATGGATTTGTATGGCGATGCGTGGAAGCATTACTAAAAATAAGGGCGGTCCCTGATCCGGGGGCCGCCTTTTCGATCATCGCCGTGCTTCGTGGGTAGAAGAGAAAATTTCAATCTATGAGTAGAAACACTCCGGTATGGTTGCAGGGAAAGGGAGAGGGGGAACCTCATCTGGCCATTCACTGCATGCCGATACCGATCCGGCCGGAGAGAAGAGTTTCACTCCCTTTCGGAAAAAATTAAGATAAACGAAACAAAAATCCTTTGAACCACCTCTGGATTATTGTAAAATATTGTTGGATAAAAAAGTTAATGGGAGGCGAAGAGTGGGTGTTGCAAACCGTGGATATTTACGATTTAGGCAGAGTTATCAGAAAGGTCCGAAAAGAAAGAGGTCTGCGGCTGGAGGATTTAGCCGACGGCAATATTTCGCCGGCAACCATCAGTAACATCGAACGGGGGGTGCCTCATGTTCGTTCTGATCGGGCCTTCTATGTGTTGGAGAAGTTGGGGATCTCATCGGATCAGGTGCCGGAGCTATTGTCGGGAGAACAACATTGGTATCAATCCTTGGAACGGCAGCTGAAACTGGCGGAGGTTCAATGTGAAATCGGTAATTCCGAGGCGGTGTTGAAGGAATTGAGGGATCTCAGCATTGGGGATGATAGTCCTTTGGCCCCGCAGCTTTTTTATATCAGGGGAAAATGCTGGGTCTCCCAGAAGAAATGGAAGCGGGCGGAACAATCGTTGCACAAGGCGATTCACTTGGCAGACCAGACGTCGCCGGAAACGAATATTGAGGCCGCCGCCTATTTGGAGCTGGGGGTCGCCCGCTATCAACAGAATGATCTGGTTCGGGCTTTGCAATGGACAGACAGTGGGATCAGCGCCTTTCAAGCGGAAGGAGATCGTCCCTATCTGTGGTACATACTTCAAAAAAATCGCGGCCTGTTTCTGGAGCGACTGGGACGGGTGGGAGAATGTCTCAAATTGGTGCAAGATATATGGCCGAAGCTTAAGTACATAGATAACACCGCGGATGTGCTCGCGTTCTATTGGTTGCGGGCGGAAATGTGCTACCGCATGAAAATGGCGACGGACGCGATCCACTATGCTTCAGAGGGGCTGGACATCGCCCGCCGCAGCCTTCATTACCGATCGATCGTCACTCTCTGTACGGTCTTGGGCAATATCTATATGAAGGAAAAGGAGTTTCATATCGCGGAACGGTACTATCAGACGGCGCTAAATTGTCCCCAAGTGGGAGTTTCCAAATCCTTGACGAAAACGTTGATCGGATTGGGGGTGTTATACAGCCGGCAAGGAGATCATGGACAAGCATTGGATACTTTTGATCAGGCGATACAGAATGCCAGAGAACATAACGATGCTCCTCGCCTCGTCAACGCCCTGTTGTTAAAAGGAGACCTCTACGGGAAAGTGAATAAGGATCAAGAAGCGATCCGTGTCTATGAGGAAGCTTTGCATCTCGCCAGGGATTATGGATATAAAAAGCCGGAACACCGGGCGCTGTATTGTTTAGCAGAAATGTGGAAAAATAAAGATGAAGAGGAATTTTTCAGATATATCCGAAATATGTATGAGATACAAAAGGATATTCAGGACAAGGAGGATTTTTTGGATGAAGTGGAGTAAACCTCTGATCGCTGCTGCGGCAGCTGTTGTGCTCCTGCTCGGAGTCGGTGCTTTTTATTCGTCAGCGGATGTTCACCATCTCGCTGCCGCCCAACAACAATCCAATGATGAACCCAGCGGTGGTTGAATGGGTTAAGGTTCCCCCTTCCTGTGCAGTGGAGGGGGCTTTTTATGTCTTGACAACTTTTTCTATTACTATAAGATGAAAGTAAAGGTTGAATTTTCAAAAAAGGAGAGGTTTTTTTGCAAAGTCATCGGTGGTGGACGGCGGTATGGATGACAGCCTTACTCATCCTATGCGTGCCATTTGTCGCTGTGGGACAATCCGATAGCAAAGCGGTGGATTCCGGTCAAAAAGAGCCGCAAATCTATCGGATCGATGATGTCACCACAAAGGAAGAGCGGACGCAGATCGCCGGTAGCGGAGCCTCTATCGATCAGGTGGGGAAGGATTATGTGGTGGTCACGGCAGATCAAGCGACAGCGGACGAGCTGAAGCAACAAGGCTTTGCGATGCGACAGATGATGACGGCGCAGGATTTTCCGGTTGCGGACTCCGACTACCATAACTATGACGAGATGGTGGCCGAAATCGACCGAGCTGCGGAGGATCATCCGGAGATCGTAAAGAAGTTCAGTATCGGCCGCTCCTATGAAGGCAGGGAATTATGGGCGGTCAAAATCAGCGACCAACCCGACACGGACGAAGATGAACCGGAAGTGTTGTTTACAGGGCAACACCATGCCCGGGAGCATCTGACCGTGGAAATGACCCTGTCGGTATTAAAGATGTTTACCGATTCCTACGGGAAGGATGAACAGCTGACCGAGTTGGTGAACAACCGGGAGATCTTCATCATCTTTAGCGTCAATCCCGACGGAAGTGAGTATGATATCCGTGATGGCACCTACAAACACTGGCGGAAAAACCGGCAGCCCAACGGATCGCTCTCTGTCGGTACCGATTTAAACCGGAACTACGGGTACCAGTGGGGTTGTTGTGGTGGTTCCAGCGGAGATCCCTCCAGCCAAACCTATCGGGGAGCCGAACCCTTCTCCGCTCCCGAGACGGCCCGCGTGAGAGACTTTATCAACAGCCGCGTGGTGGACGGGGAGCAGCAGATCAAGACGGCGATCACCTTTCACACATACAGTGAGTTGATCCTGTGGCCTTACGGATATACTTACGAGGATGTCCCCGAGGATATGGACGCCGAGGATTATCAGATTTTTAGTGCTATGGGACATGCCATGGCGGAAACCAACGGCTATCAACCGATGCAGGCTAGCGATCTCTACATCACCGATGGTGATATGACAGACTGGGCTTATGGAAAACACGGCATTTTTGCCTTCACCTTTGAGATGTATCCCAAAGATTCTGTTCCCGGCTTCTACCCGCCGGATGAGGTGATTGAGGAGCAGACAGAACGCAATCGGGAAGCGGTGCTGTACATTACGGAAAAAGCCGGCTGTCCCCGTGAGGCGATCGGGGAAGGTTGCACAACCAAATGACGGGGAAGTCCATGTCGGGCTCCTCAGAGTGTGGAGAAAGCCCCTTAATGCTTTCTTCACACTCTATTTTTGTAGAGAAAAGCCAGCTCATTGGGGTTTCAAAACATGGATCAAAAAGGCCTCCCGGCCACCTAGCCGACTTTGGCTAGGTGGTTGGCAATCTTCTTGATGTTTTGCGCTGCGGCTGTCATAAGCGCATATTCCTGAACCTTTTTCGACGGAACGATGTTTTGAAGATGTTTGATGGACTTTCTTTTTTTCGTAAAGCCTGCGATAGGGGCGATTCGGGATGAGGGATGCTGCCAGAACATTTACATCGGAGACTTCACAAGCTTGTTTCTGTCCTAACGGTGAACACCCATCCCGAGATGGCTCAGGTATAGTTGTGCGGAGGGTTTTTGGCGGGTTTATTATCTGAATAAAATAATAATTACGTTGACGTTAACGTTATATAATGATAGAGTGTGAATAGTGTGATAATTGGGGGCGATCCTGTGTCGTCATCGACTCACAAGGGTATCTTTACCATATCCGAACTAGCGCAGGAGTTGGACATCAGTACGCGGACGATCCGGTATTATGAGGAGATCGGCTTGATCCTGCCGCAGCGGAGCGGAAAAGGCACCCGCTATTACACTCGCAGTGATCGCGCCCGTCTGAAGCTAATTCTGCGTGGGAAAAGATTCGGCTTCTCTTTGCACGAGATCAAGGAAATGATCACCTTGTTCGATGAAGATCGGACGGGACGCAAACAGCTGCAGCGAACCATCCAATACGGTGAGGAGAAAATCCGCGAATTGGACGCCCGGATCGATGAGCTCATTCGATTGCGGGAGGAGATCTTGGAGTTTAAAACCCGTTTTGAAGAGAAGATGGCCTCCTTAGAAGCGGTTGAGGGGAACCGAGAGTCCAAGGAATGAACGAAGGGGAGGGCTCCATGTGAATCTGTCAAAAATACTGCAGATCAACGGGAACAAGTATCCGGACCGGGAGGCGCTGGTCTTGGGAGAACAGCGCCTCACTTACAGACAGTGGAATGAACAAGCGGATCACCTCGCTCAGCACCTGCAACAAAGAGGCATCCAGCGGGGGGACAAGGTGGTGTTGATGATGCCTAATGTCCCTGACTTTGCCATTCTATACTTTGCTGTTCTCCGTGCCGGCGGGGTGGTGGTACCGATCAATGTCCAGTTCAGCCGAGATGAAGTAGCTTATATTCTAGAGGATTGCCAGGCTAAGGGGCTCGTTGTCCATGAGGGGGTTTTTCCAGCTGTCGCTGAACTGGCAAAGATGCAATCCTCCCGCTTCTATGTCAAAACCGGCCCCCCTGAAGGGCGTTGGGAAAGCCTAGGGGACTGGAAATCCTCTCTCACCAGGGGACAGGCTGACACCTTTGACCCGATGACACTGACCGAGGAGGACGAGGTGGATATCCTCTATACCTCCGGGACGACGGGACGTCCGAAAGGGGTACGGTTCAGCCACGGCAATTTATTGACGGTTGGCACGATGACCGCCATCGAATTTGAGGTCAATCTGGAGAGTCGTATTTTACACATGATGCCGCTCAGCCATTCCGCCCCCTTGCACTTGATGTTTATATCCGCTGTCATCGTCGGGGCATCCCACGTGTTTTATCCCTCCTTTGCCCCTGATCTTTTTTTGCGCCTGGTCGAACAGGAGAGGGTTACCCACTTCTTTGGCGCACCCGTGGCTTATCTGCTGAGCATGCAGGAGCCCGCTTTTCACCGGACGGATCTCTCCTCGGTAAAATACTGGCTGTACGGAGGTGCTCCACTGTCCAAGACCCAGGCGGATGCGATCGCCGAAGGATTTGGCAAGGATAAGCTGGTCTGTGTTTATGGCTTGACCGAGGCGGGACCGAGCGGGACTCTGATGCACCACCGGGATCACCATGAAAAATCGGGGAGCATCGGCCGGCGGGGCGCCTTGTTCACTGAAGTCGAGATCGTAGACGAGGAGGGACAGCCTTGCCCCGTTGGTCAAATTGGGGAAATCCGTCTGCGGGGTGAAGGCATGATGCAGGGTTACCTCAACCGATCGAAAGAGATGGCTCAGACGCTGAAAAACGGATGGGTCTATTCCGGCGACTTGGCCTTTCGGGATGAGGATGGTTTTTTCTGGATCGTGGATCGGAAAAAAGATGTGATCATCACAGGTGGGATCAATGTTTATCCAAAAGAGGTGGAGGATGCTTTGGGCAGCCATCCCGCGGTAGAAGAGGTGGCGGTGGTGGGTCTCCCTCATCAAACATGGGGAGAAACCGTGACAGCCTTTGTTGTGCCAAAGCCGGGGAAATCGCCATTGGATGAAGAAGCTTGGTTAAAGGAAATCCGTTGTTTTCTAAAAGGGAAGATCGCTGAGTATAAAATCCCGAGGCGAGTGAAGGTGCTGACCGAGTTGCCGCGAAATACCAGCGGCAAAATTCTGAAACACCAATTGAAAGAAAATCGGACGGGGAGTGGTTCATATGCCTGATCAGCGTAATATCCAGCGGGAAATCGATGTGGGTCATTACGGAAAGAATATCCCTCCGCCGCCGGAGTCCCCTAATTTTTACCTGGAAGACTTCAATCTGCAATATCTGATGCGCCGGTATCTTCCCCCCTCCATGCATCAATGGGCGGATCGGGAGCTGACCCGCTTGGGTGCACGGGTCGCCGGCCCAGTTGACGAACGTGCCGCCTATACCGATAAGGAGGGGCAGCCTCGTCTGGTTAAATACAATCGGCGGGGCGAAGATATCTCGCAAATCGTTAAAAACGAAGGCTACCTGAAGACCGTCAAAGAAGTGTACGGTACAGGGATCGTCGGTTACCTGTATCGCGAGATACCGGAACTGGGCCGTAAAGCCCCCTACCTGTACTCTTATCTGCAGGGATACCTCGTGAGTGAAAGCGAACCGGGCTTTTACTGTCCGGTCACCCTGACCTTGTCAGCTGCTCACTTGATCGACCGTTACGGTACACCGGAACAGAAAGAAACCTATCTGACGGGTTTGACCTCCCTTGAAGAAGAGACCCTCTATGAGGGAGCCACCTGGCTGACCGAGCGGCAGGGCGGTTCCGATGTCGGAGCCAATTTGACGGTGGCGGCCGAGGACCCGGAAGCACCGGGCGTCTACCGCTTGACCGGCGAGAAGTTTTTTGCCAGCAACGCAGGTGCCATGGTGGCTACCGTACTTGCCCGAATCCATCCGGATCGTCCCGGCACTCGGGGACTGGGACTTTTCCTGGTTCCATGGACCAAACCGGACGGAACCCGCAATCGCATCTATGTCCGTCGTCTGAAAGAGAAGTTGGGTGTCAACGCGGTTCCTTCAGCCGAGGTGATCTTGGAGGAGGCGGAAGGGTATCTGATCGGGGATGCGGACAAGGGCTTTAAGTACATGGCGGAAGCTTTGAATATTTCCCGTATCTGCAATGCAGTAGCTGCCGCGGGGATCATGCGTCGCTCTTTTTATGAAGCCTTGCATTATGCGAGAGAACGCCACGCTTTTGGCCGACCGATCCTTCAATACGCCATGGTCAAGCAGACCCTGGCGAAGATGTTGGTGGAGCTGGAAGTGAACACCGGATCCACCTTTGATATGATCCATCGCTATGACCAAGTGGACGCCGGTGAGGCCGGTACTGAGGATGAAGTGATGGTCCGGATGCTTATCTCTCTCATCAAGTACCGCACGGGAGAAGTAGCCAAAGAAATGACACACCAGGCGATCGAGACCTTGGGCGGCAACGGTTACATCGAAGAGTATGTGACGCCACGCTTATTGCGGGATGCACAGGTACTCACCGTCTGGGAAGGTACGGCCAATATCTTGGCGCTAGATCTCTGGCGGGTCATAAAGAAGTTTCGAGCAGACGAGGTTTTCTTTCAGGTGATGCACCGCGAGGTGGAGGGATTGACGCATCCTTTGTCTCAGCCTTTTAAGTCCGATCTCAATCATCGCCTTCAGCAAATCCGGGAAAACCTCACCTTTTTCAAGACACAGCCGGAAGAGATCCTCACTTATTACCTCAAACCCCTCTCCGATCAGATTGTCGATGTTTACCAGCTGGTCTGCATCCTGAAAGAGGCTGAGGATCAGGCGGGGGCGGATGGAAACGGACGCAAATTCATCGTTGCTGAACTATACAGGCAAGCTCACTTTGAATCGTCCACCCCAGGCCGGTTCAAAGAAACCCGGCTTCCCGACCTCGTCTATTTTGACGATCTGGTGGACTATCGAAAAGTGGATGTCGAAGTGCTCCAATCATTTCAAGGGACGATCACATGATGAAGCAATATCATCCCTCAGGCATACGAATGAGCGTCTCAATCCCTGAGCCGAAACCCGGCCGGGGAGGTGGGGCGTGTTTCATTTTCGTCAATCGATCTCCAAGCAGATCAAAGAAACCACAATAAACCAAATTCCCAAGCTTCAGATCATCAGTAGTTTCATTATTCATCGGAATGCCTCATTCGTCCGGAATGGGGCTTATTTTTTAAGTTTTTACTGACCAAAAATCGCTCCTGGATGTCATGTTTTACTATCCATTTACTCGGCAGGGGAAATGATCAGTTGATTCCATATAATCCAATTTTACTTACTTTACATCTAATGTTTTCATATTGTATAGTTGTAATACAAGTTTATGATAGCGCTTTCTTAGCGAGGAGGTAGTACTTTTTGAAAGGAGATGAATGATGAAAGATTTTTCGTTATGGTATCTATTTATCGATATCGGATTGATTAGCATGCTGTTGTTAATGGGTACGTTTTTGAGAGCCAAGATTCGCATGGTTCAGTCATTGTTTTTGCCGGCCAGTATTATTGCAGGGGGTTTGGGGCTGATTCTTGGACCGAACGGATTTCAGATACTCCCGTTCACCAGTTATATCGCGGAGTATCCGGAAGTTTTGATCGCTGTTATATTTGGGGCGATTCCTGTTGGGGCGGCGAAAGTACGATGGAGTCAGACCTTTAAACGTGTTCGTAACATGTGGCTCTACTCCATGTTGTTAACCACACTGATGTGGGGGGGCGGAGCGCTTTTTGGTTATATCATTTTAAGTTCGGTATGGGATTTGCCCGACGGCTTTGGGTTGATTTTAGGAGCCGGGTTCGTCGGGGGGCATGGTACCGCGGCGGCGATCGGACAAGCGTATTCCTCCCTCGGCTGGGACGAGGCGATGTCCCTCGGATTCACCTCCGCGACCGTGGGGATTATCAGTTCCATCGTCGGAGGTTTAATTCTAATTAAGTCAAACGCTAGGAAGAACCAAACCCAATTTATTAAGGATATCGATCAACTCCCGGAAGAACTTCGTACCGGGCTTATCAAAGAGGAGAAGAGGAAATCGATGGGGGATGACACGGTATCCTCCATTTCCATCGATCCGATCGTTTTCCATTTCTCCGTGATTTCCGTAATTGTCTTGATTGGTTATTATCTCCAGGAGGTCTTGGGGCAGGCTTTTCCGAATGTCAGTCTCCCCTTACTCAGCCTCGCGTACGTTGTCGGGTTGGTTTTTCAAATCGCCTTTCGCCGGCTAGGCGTTGACGCTTACATTGACAAGCGCGTTGTCAATCGGATCAGTGGGACGGCGACGGACCTCTTGGTCGCCTTCGGTATGACTTCCATTAAACTGTCGGTGGTTGCCAAGTACGCTTATCCGTTGATTCTGCTGTTCATTTTCGGCTTGTTTTGGGCGTGGTGTATCTACCGATTTATCGCTCCCCGAGTCTTTTACCGGCATTGGTTTGAAAATGCGCTTTTTGGGTGGGGCTGGTCCACTGGTACGGTTGCCATGGGCATGGCGTTGTTGCGTATCGTTGATCCGGACACCAAGACGACGACGTTGGAAGATTATTCTTTGGGATACATCGGTATGGTTCCGGTTGAGTTAATGATTATCACGTTTGGTCCAATTATGATGGTTGCTGGGACGGGATGGTTGTTCACTACAATCGTATTGGGTGTTGGAATTACTTTATTCGCCCTCGCTCATTTTAGAGGTTGGCTGGTTTCAAAGAATCAAATGGCGTTTCGTACGTCAGGGATGAATGAAGGAAGGGATGCATCCTGAGGATTGAGAGAAAGAAAGTTTCAGAACAGGTTTTTGATCGAATCAAAGAGATGATCAAGGAAGGAAAGTTTCGACCCGGCGATAAATTGCCGGCGGAATACAGGATCTCGGAAATGTTTGGAGTGAGTCGAACGCCGGTTCGTGAAGCGCTCAGCATCCTGGAGGCCAGTGGGATGATCAAATCCACCCAAGGTGGCGGAAGCGTTGTTCAGCCGGTTTCCATTACCAACTTGATGGAAGAAACCACGCTTGAAATGGTGGATATTGATGAAGTGCTACAGCTATTGGAAGTGCGGATGATTCTCGAATCGCAAATTGCTGCTCTTGCCGCCAAACGAAGGTCGGAGGAAGATTTGGAACAGATGGAGAAGGCCCTCGACGAAATCCGGAGGGCCATTGAAACCCAAGAGGCTATCGGGCATGAACAGGATATTCTGTTCCACCAAACGATTGTCGATGCTTCGCACAATCCGGTGTTGAAACAAACGATAGTTGGAATATCCAATCTATATTATAAAGCCGTGAAATTCTCTTTGACGAAAAACGTTGGATTCTATAAGAAAAGAAAACAAGTGTTAGAAGAACACATAGCCATTAAAGATGCCGTTGCACGCCGGGACTCGGAAGCTGCCAGTGAAGCGATGTTGATCCATCTCGGGAATGCACGAAAGAAGTTGGAAAAATACCGAGATCAACAATCAAAAAACACACGAACGGAGGCCCATTCACGTGATTGAGAAAAAGATCTCTTTTTATAGCGAAGGCTATTCGTTGCAAGGTACTCTTTACTTGCCGGAAGATTTGAAAGAAGGTGAGAAACGGCCAGCCATCATCCCGAACTCGGGTTATAACGGATTTAATCAATTTTATCCCAGGATGTTTGCGAAAAAACTGACGCAGTCAGGATATATTTGTTTGGGATTCGACTATCGTGGTTTTGCCGACAGTGAAGGTGAAAGGGGACGTGTGATCCTGTCCGAGCAAGTTCAGGACATCAACAACGCAATCACCTTCCTGCAACTCCAAGAAAACGTTGACCATAACCGAATTGGTTTAATCGGTTGGGGGATGGGCGCATCCCATGTGATCGAGGTAACGGCAAAGAATAAACGAGTATCAGCGGTGGCTGCACTGAATGGGTTCTACAATGGCGAACGGTGGCTAAAATCAGTTCACACCTATAGGGATTGGCGTAACATCCTCGAAACCTTGGAAGAAGACCGGATCCGTAGGGTGACTAAAGGAGACTCCCTCTTGGCTGATCCATTCATTCACTATCCGCTCGATCCAGCGACGAAATCATACGTGGCTAAAGAATTGTCTCCGCTGAACGGATTCGGTGAACGAACGAAACTGCAGTTTACGGAAAGCATCATTGAAATGAACGTGGAAAAGCATGTGAAGGAAATGGCCCCGGTCCCGCTGTTTATCGCCCATGGTGTGAACAATCTCCTCCACCCCTATGAAGAAGCCATTTTCCTTTATGAGGCCGCCAACGAACCTAAAGAGTTGTACACGATCGATGGCAAGCACAATGATTTCATGTATTCCGATCACGAAGAGTTCCTAAAACTGACCGAGAAACTGATCTTGTTTTTTAATAAAAGCTTGCGTCAAACCTCGGCAGTACCTCCCAGCATGTCATAGTGGAAGGGATCCGAATGGATTATTCTTTTCACCCGTTATTAGACGGAGCAATTGAGATGCATGTCCACAGTTCACCAAGCATTTTCCCTCGCAGACAGAGCGATTGGCAGCTAATTGAAGATGTCCGTCGTGCGAAGATGGCGGGAGTCGTCTTAAAAGCTCATGAAGGTCAAACCTATGACCGGGCCACACTGCTTAGAGAAAAACATCCAGACCTACACATCTATGGAGGGCTGGTTTTAAACGCCTTCAGTGGAGGATTGTCTCCTGTCGTGGTGGATGTGGCGATACAGATGGGAGCCAAGATCATTTGGATGCCGACGATTTCTGCCGAACAACATCAAAAATACTATACCCACCGATCGACCGGAAAACTGTTTAAGAGTGAAAAACCACTGCCCCATCCGTTCGACGGGATCCGGGTTGTAAACGACGAGGGGAGACTATGGCCCGAGGTCTATGAAATTTTGCATCTCATCGCTGAAAAAGATATCGTGTTGGCCACGGGACACCTCGCTCCTGATGAGGTTACTGTTCTCGTGCGGGAAGCGAAAGAGGTCGGAGTCCAGAAGATCTTGATCCAACATGCGGATCTCGGGATCGCAAAGATCCCCCTGGACATGCAAAAAGAACTGGTACGTCAGGGGTGTATCCTAGAGAAATGTTATCTGGCGTGCGGACCTGATTTTCATGACATTTCCTTGCGATTCATGGCCGACAGTATCCGAGCATTGGGCGCTGACTCGTGTGTTCTGGTGACGGATTACGGGCAGGTGCATAATCCACCCCCCATACAGGCATTGGGAGCGTTCATACAACAACTGATGGACAACGGCATCTCAGAGCGAGAAGTTGAAAAGATGGTCTCACTCAATCCTAGAGAACTGCTTAACCTTTCTTAAAAACGGTCGTTAGACAACGCCGAGATAGAATGGGAGGGGTTGTACCGTGGATGAAGCATGCCTTAGAGAACTGTCGAAAATTTTTGCTCAGGACCAATTACTTACGAATCTATCCGATTTGCATAGTTACAGTTACGACGCCTCTTTCGGTACCTATCTCCCGAATGCGGTCGTTCAAGTTAAGAATGTAGATGAGGTTTCTGCGGTTCTGAAGTTGGCTAACAGATATCGGGTACCCGTTTACCCGAGGGGGCAGGGGACATCTTTAAGTGGCGGTCCGTTGCCAGTCAAGGGTGGAATCGTGATGGATCTCTCTCAATGGAAACAGAAATTGGAGATCTATCCGGATGACCTGGTGGCGATCGTTTCTCCGGGTGTTCTCACCTCGGAAATTAACAAAGCGGCTGAAAAGTACGGTTTAATGTATCCTCCCGATCCTAGCAGTTCCCACGTTTCCACGATTGGAGGGAATTTGGCGGAAAACTCAGGAGGACCGAAAGGTTTGAAGTATGGAGTGACGAAAGATTATGTCTTGGGTCTGGAGGTGGTGACTCCGGAAGGGGAGTTCATCCGTACCGGCGGACGAACGATTAAAAACGTGACCGGTTATGATCTTACCAAGTTGATTGTTGGTTCGGAAGGCACCCTCGGTGTGATCACCAAAGCGTTCCTGAAACTGATTCCAAAACCACCAACTACCCAAACCATGATGGCCGTGTTTGACGATTTGGTCATTTCTGGTAAAGCGATTTCGAAAGTGCTGACATCAGGTATCTTGCCAGCCAAAATCGAATTGATGGATCGGTCATCCATCATCGCAGTGGAAAATTACCGACCCCTTGGACTGCCAGTGGAAGCCGAAGCGATTCTGTTGATCCAGTTAGACGGACATGAAGAAACCCTCAACAAAGAGATAGAGGAAACCAATCGCATCGTAAGAGAGGTTGGTGCGCGAGAAACGGTGATTCCCGGATCGCGAGAAGAAGCTGATCAACTCTGGCAGGCGCGAAAATTGGTTTCTCCGGCAATCGTGACGCTTAAGCCGACAAAAGTGTCTGAAGACGTAGCAGTTCCGAGGAGTAAGATTCCCGATATGATCGATCGTTTGAATCGGATAAAGGAAAAATACAATATCCACCTTGTCGTTTTTGGTCATGCAGGTGACGGAAATCTACATCCAAATATCATCTGTGACCAACGGGATACAGAAGAAATGATCCAAGTGGAGCAAGCGGTCAGCGAGATTTTCAACGCGGCGATCGAATTGGGAGGGACACTGTCGGGTGAGCACGGGATCGGGACGATGAAGTCGCCGTTCATGGAAGAAGAGCTGGGATCAATCACCCTGGATATGATGAGGCGGATCAAAACGGCCTGGGATCCAAATCACATTTTGAATCCGGGAAAAATCTTTCCCGAACCCGATCAAAATTCGTTGGTGTTGCGAGATGGATGATCAATTGAGGCAACTGCAGGAAAAAATCAATTATGAGAAAACCTTCGACTGTGTTCATTGTGGTTATTGTCTTCCTGCTTGTCCAACTTATGAGTCCATGCAAAAGGAAACCCATTCACCGCGGGGACGAATCAATCTCGTTAAACAATTTGCTGAAGGAAAAATTGACATTGAAGCACTACAAGAACCGATCGACAAATGCTTAGGATGTAACGCTTGTGCTGTCGTCTGCCCCACCAATGTTGAGTACAGTAAGATTTTGGAGAGTGCCAAAGGCGTTCTGGATGAACAAAAGCCCAAAACGAAAAAACAAAAAATCGCGGAAAAGATCATTTTTGATCAGGTTTTTCCATCGAAAACCTGGATGAACATGATAGGCCAAGCGACTTGGTTATATAAAAAGTCGGGTCTGCAGTCCTTGTTGGAAAAAACCGGTCTGACCAAATGGGCTCCGCTACATCTGGGTCAATTTGAGCAGGTATTACCTGATTTGCCCTCACCGGCGGAAAGAAAACGCCGCCAGAAAGTTGCGAAAGCAATCGGCCGAAGCAAAGCCAAAGTTGGTTTTTTTACTGGCTGTGTGATGGATAGCATCTTTTTTAAGATTAACGCCAAAATGATCGATCTATTGACTCGAGCGGGTGTGGATGTTTTTATTCCAGATGAGCAGACTTGTTGTGGTGCCTTGCATGCTCATTCGGGAAAGCTCGGATCGTCCAAAGAGCTGGCCAAGCGAAACATCGAGGCCTTCGAAAGGGAAAATGTTGATTTTATCGTCAATAACGCCGGCGGGTGTGGGGCGAGGTTGATCGAGTATGAGGAATTGTTTGAGGATGAACCGGAATGGAGAGAACGTGCCAAGGCGTTCGTTGCCAAAGTAAAAGACATTAGCCAATTGTTGGTTGAACTGGACACACTTGTTTTTACAAAACCTGTACACGAAATTGTAACCTACCAAGCGTCGTGCCACATGTTGAATGTGCAGCGCGTAGCAGAACCGCCACTTCGTTTGTTGAAGTCCATACCCGGAATCGATTACCGGGAAATGGAGGGGTCGGATCGGTGTTGTGGATCCGCTGGCATATACAACATCATTCAATACGATGAATCGATGAAGATTCTGGATCAAAAAATGGATGCTATAAAACCAACTGACGCCCATACAATCGTTACTACAAATCCAGGTTGTCTGTTGCAGATGAAACTCGGTATACACAGGGAAGGTTTGGAGAATCGGATGCGAGCCGTTCATCTCGTGGAATTGCTCTACGAGGCAGGACCAGAAAGAAGAAACCCCTACGATTATTGATCATAAAGTATCTGTTTGGTTGAAAATAGCCCCTTTGAGCATGTGTTGCTCAGAGGGCTTTTTTATTTTATCTGCTGACCCGGATCGGATACGTAGGATGGGTGGCACGGTTACTGGAACTGGATTTTTGGCTGGTTCCAGATGGCTTTTGAAGGATTCTGTTTCGACGGGCGACGAATCCCTCCCTTTCGCGTGCCCGGCGTGTAAGGGGGGACCTGTATGAAATAAACCCTCTCTCCCGATACTGTAACGGGAGGTGATCGGGATGATTCAACGGGATCAGAACACGGGAGAGTATGTGGCCACCTGTGACACCTGTGGCCGGGTGATTGAGACTAAATCGGACCGAGAGGCATTAAACCAAGCGTTATCAGAACGAACGGAACCCCTGGGACCGATGGAATTGATGGGGATCGATCCGGATCGGATCTATTGCTATGATTGTATGGCAATGAACAGCTATTTCAAATAATGCTCCGATGGATGGGTAATCAGTGAAACCGCCTGCACGAAGGCGGTTTATTCTGTGTTGTGGGCCGGTTTTTGTAAAAATGATCACAAATAATCTTGTAACGATCATAGATAATCATATATAATCACATACGAAAACAGGAAAGGGAGTTTTCGATGTTTACGGAAGAGCGGCAGCAACAAATGTTGCAATATGTGCAGGAGCGTCAACGAGCGGCGGTATCGGAGCTGAGTGAAACCTTCGGAGTTTCTGAGGCCACCGTTCGCCGGGATCTAAAAGAGCTGGAGGAAGCGGGTCTGTTGCGCCGCACCCATGGAGGGGCGATCACCCGGGAAGCGGTGGGAGTGGAACCCAGTTTTCTGGAGAAGCGGGATCGATTCGCCGATGAAAAACAGCGGATTGCGAAAGAGGCAGCCTGTCTGATTGAGAAAAATGAAATCGTTCTCCTGGACTCCGGAACGACGACGTACCAGCTGGCCAAATTGTTAAAACGGCGTTCCCCGTTGACCATCGTGACCAACTCCCATCAAATCTTGCAGGAGCTGCAATGGGCGGAACACTTGGAGCTGATCAGCACCGGGGGGACCGTACGGAGGGAGACGCTGTCCCTGGTCGGCCCGCTTGCGGAAAGGGGGCTTTCGATGATGAAGGTGGATAAATTATTTTTGGGCACCAATGGCCTTCATCCCGAAGAGGGAGTCACCACCCCTCATCTGTTGGAGGCCCAGGTGAAACAGGCGATGATTCGATCGGCGAAGGAAGTGGTTCTCCTCTGCGACCACAGCAAACTGAACAAAACCACCTTCGCCAAAGTCTGCCCCCTGTCGGCGATCGATACCTTGATCACCGATCGGGGAATTTCCGCCGATTTATTGGATCAGATCAAAAATGATGGCACAGACGTGATCCTGGCCTGAAAGGAAGAGCAACATGGCACGCATCGTCACCGTTACATTAAATCCAGCCATCGATAAAACCATCCGTCTCCCCCGCTTCACTCCAGGGCGGGTGAACCGCATCACCGATGTGCGGTCCGATCCGGGGGGGAAAGGGATCAACGTGGCCCGGGCCCTGAAGCAATGGGGGGAGAAGCCCTTGGCTTTAGGATGGGTCGGGGGTCATTTGGGGAAAGCCTTGATCGAAGAGTTGGACCATTGGGGGATCGACCACCGGTTTGTGGCAGTGGAGGGAGAGCCTCGGACCAATCTGAAGATCATGGAACAGGAAACCGGCCGGGTGACCGATGTCAATGAGCCGGGGTTCCAGGTGCAGGACCAGCATATGAAGTCCTTATTGGAAACTTATGAGGCGGCGTTGGCGGAAGCGGAAGTGGTGGTGCTGGCCGGCAGTCTCCCGCCGGGGGTTCCGTCGGATTTTTACGGGACCTTGATTCTCCGGGCCAAACAGCGGCGAACCCACGTCTTCCTCGATGCCGACGGCGTCCCCCTGAAAGAGGGAATCAAGCGTTTCCCTCATGTGATCAAACCCAACTTGGCGGAGTTGGAGCAGGTTTTGGGGCGCCGCCTGCCGGAGGAAGACGATCGAATCAAGGCTGGAGTGGATTTGTGCAGAGAAGGCATTGGACTGGTCACCCTCTCCCTCGGAGAGGAAGGAGCTTGGTTTTTCGCTGGGGAACGTGGGATCCGGGCGATTCCCCCTGCTATATCCGTCGCCAGTCCCGTCGGAGCCGGGGATACGATGGTGGCCGCCCTGGCGATGGGAAAGGTGCGGGGCTGGTCCCTGGAGGAGACGGCCCGTTTTTCCGTCGCCGCGGGCTCCGCTACCGCATCAAAAGCGGGGACTCAGCTTGGCACCTGGGAAGAGGCGCAATCCCTGTCCGAGCGCGTCCAACTGTCCAGTTGTTGATAGGATGAGAAGACGAAGGAGGGAAGGTTCATGAAAAAATTGGTTGCGGTAACCGGGTGTCCAACTGGGATTGCCCACACCTTTATGGCGGCGGAATCACTGAAGCAAGCCGCTGAAGAGAAAGGGATCCCAATAAAGGTGGAGACCCGCGGAGCCACCGGGGTGGAAAACCGGTTGACGGAAGAAGAGATCCGGGAGGCCCACGCGGTGATCCTCTCATCAGATGTGGATGCGGAGGAAACCCGTTTTCAAGGGAAGCCGGTCGTAAGAGCAGCCCTGAGCGAAGCGATCAAACAGGGCGGCGGATTGATCGAACAAGCCTTGGCCCAGGAGCCGGTCCCCGCAGATGAAAAGCGGGGACAGGCGGCGCCCACGGCAGAAGGGACGGAAAAACGAACCGGGCCTTATAAACATTTGATGAATGGGGTTTCGTTCATGATTCCCCTGGTGGTGGCCGGTGGACTGATCATCGCCCTCTCCTTCACCTTCGGGATCAACGCCGCCGAGCAGGAAGGATCCTTGGCGGCCAACCTGATGCAGATCGGTGCGGAAAGCGCCTTCGCTCTGATGGTGCCTGTATTGGCAGGATTTATCGCCTATTCGATCGCAGATAAAGCAGGGTTGGCCCCGGGCTTGGTAGGTGGTATGTTGGCTTCCAACACTGGCGCCGGATTTCTCGGAGGAATTGTGGCCGGGTTTCTCGCCGGTTATCTGGCCCAATGGATCAAGGAGTGGATCCGCCTCCCCCAAACCCTGGAAGGGTTAAAACCGGTTTTGATCATTCCCTTTTTGGCGACCCTCGTGGTTGGTCTGTTGATGATCTACGTGATCGGAGAACCGGTGAAGGCCCTGATGGATGGATTGACCGCTTGGCTTCAGTCGCTGGGAACAACCAATGCGGCATTGATGGGGATTCTGTTGGGGGGGATGATGGCTTTTGATGTGGGCGGCCCCGTCAATAAAGCGGCCTACACCTTTAGTGTGGGCCTGTTGGGTAGCGAGATCTACGGTCCGATGGCGGCGGTGATGGCTGCCGGGATGACCCCGCCCTTGGGACTGTGGCTGGCCACCTTGGTGACCCGGAAAAAGTTTACCCCCGAGGAACGGGAGGCAGGAAAAGCGGCGGGGGTGCTCGGCCTCTCTTTCGTCACAGAGGGTGCGATCCCCTTTGCTGCCGGAGATCCCTTCCGGGTGATTCCCTCTCTCGTCGTCGGCTCGGCGGTTGCCGGTGGATTGGCCATGGGGCTGGGCAGTACCTTGCGCGCTCCTCACGGGGGCATCTTCGTCTTACCGATCCCCCATGCGGTAGGAAATATCGGCGCCTTCCTGTTGGCGATCGCTGTGGGTATGGTGGTCACCGCCGTTCTTGTTTCCTTGTTGAAAAAAAACATCCCTGCACAGGAGGCTGAACAATCATGAACATCCAAGAACTGATCCGACCGGAGTGGATCCGGTTGGAGTTGGCGGCGGAGTCCCGGGAAGAAGTGATTCGCCAATTGGCTGACTCCCTGGAGAAAGACGGGGTGCTGACCGATCCGGCTTCATACATCGAGACGGTGTTAAAACGGGAGGAGCAGGGGTCGACGGCGATCGGCTTCGACGTGGCCATTCCCCACGGGAAATCGGAGGCGGTCCAACAGCCGGCCGTCGCCTTTGCCCGCCTCCGCCGCGGGATCATCTGGGATCGGGAACAGGAGGAGATCGCCCGCTTCGTCTTTTTGATCGCCGTTCCCGAAGCACAAGCGGGTGACGCTCACCTGCAGATTCTCGCCGATCTGTCCCGGCGCCTGATGCACGCATCCTTTCGGGAGGGCTTAAAACAGGCCGATTCTCCAGAAAAGGTGTTAGAAGCGCTGAAATCGTAATCGAATCAAGGATCCGGTCGGGATCTTAGATTAAACCGGTAAAATAAATGGAAGCAAGACTCCCGGAAATCTTGTCAGGATTCCGGGAGGTTTTTTTCCCTTTCGATTAGGACCTAAATCCCGACGTTAACGAACTCATTTGGTAGAAGTCTTATTTCGGCATTCTGTCCATGAGCTTCGAAAAGAAGGGCTCTTCTTCACTCGACTACCATTGAGGGGCTTCGTGCTTCGATAAAGTAGACAGCTGGCTCCATGTCCAAATGAGAGACATCATGAATCGTATAGTGATGGTCTGTCAGCAGGGCACAAAGCCCATCCGGCCGGAGTCGAATCTGCATGGGCGGCCCGAATTCGGTGTCCACGCGGTCCCACTCTACTATGAACAAAATCCCGTTTGGCTTCAGTACTCTTCTGATTTCATCCAATGTCTGCGCTGGTTCGTCCACATGATGAAACACCATGGACATCAGCACCGCGTCGACTGAAGCGGTTGGAATCGGGAGATGGGTGGCTGCGGCGACCATGCCCTCCATGTTGGTCAGAGCTTCGGCACGGGCCCGGTTGAGGGTGGTATGCACCATCTCTTCCAGCTGGTCGACTGCATAGACGTGGCCATTGTGGAGCATTTTTGCAGCGGGAATCGTGAAATAGCCTGCCCCACAACCCAGATCGACTATCGTCAGGTTCGAGCGGGTCAGGAATTTCGGCAGAATGGTTGCCGGATTCATATAGCGTTGCCACTGGGACTCCATCTTTTGGAGGCGTTTCGGGTCAAATTTTTCTTGATGCTTTGTTGGTTCATGATGGTGTCTATGCCCCTCATGATCTCTCACAGTATTCACTCCTCAGAATTGATTTTCCTGCATTTAGGGCTGGGGGTGATCTCCCTTTTCCGGATTGGCCGGTTCATCGGCGGCATTGGAACAATCGCAGCTCATATCGCAAAGCCTTTGTCAGGTACTAATACGCAAAAATTGGCATGGCTCCTTCAATCACAAGAGGATGTATCAACAAGCTCGATCATTTTAGTGTTCTCAAGATGCCGCTCCATTGCTTCCTCGGCGGCCAGCATCACCTGCTGGATCACGCAACGGGAATCCTCGCTGCCACAGCATTCAAACAGCGAAGCGCTCCCTTCCACCGCATGAATGATGTCCAGAAAGGAAATATCCTCTTTCCTGCCCTTCAGCCGGTATCCCCCGTTGGCCCCCGAAGATGACTCGATCAGCTCCGCTTTCACCAACTTCGTGAGTATTTTCGAAAGATATGAGGGAGAGACGCCTTGCTTCTGGGCGAGCTGCTGAACGCCTACCGGTTTGTCGGACGAAACGGAACACAAATAAAGCATCGTGTGAAGAGCATAGTTTGTCGCTTTTGAATACTTCATCTTTCCACCCCGATCGTAGATATTATAGATCTATGATAACTTTAATATGGCCGAAAAAGCAATGGAGCTCTTCCGGTTGTATGATTCAATTTGTAAAACTAGTCGCCGACGGCAGATGGTTAATCGTTGGGCGGGTATTGGTGAGCGATCACTCGCATCCGGGTTCTGCGGGGCACCGAGGTTAAGAACAGGTGAGTCGATGATTTCCCGCTTTTGTTACTGATGGAATGATCCTTTGCCGTTTTCACTAGGCGATGATAGATTGGACGGATTTACGAAAACCCGGTGGGTTACAGTTTTTCGGTGATTTCCTATAAGAATAAGTCAGCCCGGAGAAAAAGGAGGAGACGAGTGGGTCGAACTGAAATTCTCCCTTGCAACCTGACAAAAAATTATCTATTCTCTAATCAGGAAAACGTTTTCCTCATTACAAAGAGTGCCAATGGTTTGTATTGATGCAATCTTCCCTCGGGAATCGGCTGCCCGCTCCTTCTGAGATGGACGAGCTGGGCTCTGATATCCCCATAGTGGTTGGAAAGCTTGTATCGTTTCCGCCGGTTGGATCTGTCCGCGATGCTCCCGGGGAGAAGACGGAAGTGGTTTGGGTTCATGTTTTGGGACGTTTTTGATAGGTTCAAATGATAACGATTTCAAAAGGAGGTCTTCCACCGATGAAGTTGGGTGTATTTACGGTTTTGTTCTCTGAGAAATCCTTTGAGCAGATGTTGGATGATGTAGCTGCAGCTGGACTGGATGCCGTGGAGCTGGGGACGGGGGGATATCCCGGGAATGCCCACTGCGATCCCGATGTTCTGCTGGAAGATGAAGGGAAGCTGAAAGCCTTTAAAAAAGCGGTGGAGGATCGCGGTTTGATGATCGGTTCCCTTTCCTGCCACGGCAACCCGCTGACGCCGGATACCGCTTTTGCCAAGGAGTCCCGTGAGCTGTTTCAAAAGACGGTTAAACTGGCGGAAAAGCTGGAAGTGCCAGTGATCAACTGTTTCTCCGGAACCCCGGGGGATCATGAAGGAGCCAAATATCCCAACTGGCCCGTTGCTCCCTGGCCCAACGAGTACCGGGAAGTGATGGAATGGCAGTGGAAGGAGAAGATTATCCCCTACTGGAAAGAGGCGGGCCAGTTTGCCAAGGACCACCAGGTGAAAGTTGCTCTGGAACTGCACGGCGGCTTCTCCGTTCACACACCGGCGACGCTGCTCCGGCTGCGGGAAGAGGTGGGAGAAGTGATTGGCGCCAACCTCGACCCGAGTCACCTGTGGTGGCAGGGAATCGATCCGGTAGCCGCCATCAAGATCCTAGGACGGGAAAACGCGATTCACCACTTCCATGCCAAAGATACTTACATCGATCCTGAGCAGGTCAATATGCACGGTCTGACCGATATGCAATCTTATGCCAACCTTCAGGATCGGTCCTGGATTTTCCGCACGGTCGGTTACGGTCACAGTATGCAGGAATGGACAAACATGATCAGTGCGCTCCGTCAGTTTGGCTATGATTATGTGGTCAGCATTGAACACGAAGATGCCATGATGTCCATCGAAGAAGGATTCCAAAAAGCAGTGGAAAATCTGAAGCCGATCATCATCAGAGAACAGCCTGCCGAGGCATGGTGGGTCTAAACGACGGAGAGGAGAGATGGGATTGAGTAAAAAAATTCGCGTAGGTGTTATCGGTAACGGCAGCATCGCGATTCATCGGCACATCCCGGAGTATGCTGCTTTGGACTCGGTGGAGTTGGCCGCCTTCTGCGACACCGAAGAGAGCCGGGCCCGTGATGCGGCCCGACAACATGGCGGCAAGGTTTACACCGACTACCGGGAAATGCTGCAGGTTGAAGATTTGGATGCGGTTAGCGTCTGTACGCCCAATGCCGATCATGCCCCGATTTCCATCGATGCGATGAAGGCGGGTCTCCACGTCCTTTGCGAGAAGCCGATGGCCACTTCCCGGGAGGAGGCGGAAGGGATGATCCAAACCGCTCGGGAAAACGGGGTCCAATTGATGATCGGTCATAACCAACGGCTGATGCCGCCCCACGTGAAGGCGAAGGAAATCCTCTCCGGCGGCAGCTTGGGCCGGGTGCTCAGCTTCCGGACCGCCTTTGCCCATGGGGGGCCGGAAGGATGGAGCGTGGAAGGGCCTGGGGGCTGGTTTTTCCAGAAGGAACGGGCCTTTGTCGGTGCGATGGGGGATCTGGGCGTCCACAAAACCGACCTGATCCGATGGTTGTTGGAGGAGGAAATCAGTGAAGTGGGGGCGTTTGTGGACACATTGGACAAAGAAAAGACCGATGTGGAAGATCATGCCGCCCTCATCCTGCGAACTGAAAGCGGTATCATCGGCACTCTCACCGCCAGCTGGACCCACTATCCCGGTGAAGACAACAGCACGGTCCTCTATTGCGAGGGTGGCCATATCCGCATCGCCGAGGACCCGGAACATCCAGTAGTGGTTCACCGTACTGACGGGACAGTGGAAAAATATAAAGTTGGCGGGGTTGCCACCAACGAAGAGGGCGGGCAGACAGAAAGCGGTGTGATCCAAGCTTTCATCGATTCGATTCAAGGGGGATATGAGCCCCTTGTGCCCGGGACAGAGGGAATGAAGTCCCTGCAGGTGATCCTGACCGCGTTGGAAGCCTCGGAAAAACGTACCATCCTGCGGGTGCCGTCCTTGTGACCGAATGAGTCGTGAAATGGGGAGTGGAGACCTTTAGGAGAAAGTTTCGCCAGATCACTTGTCCTCCCATGCTGTCCTTGAAAAGTGGGAGTGTCCTGCCCCAGTCATCCTGCTGTGGGCAGAGCAAACCCGTCTTTAGATGTCCGTTGCCCTGAGCACTCTTAATGCATGTCCTCCCTCGGGGTCAGCTCATCTGGTGCTTTGGAGTGCAACGTACCTTCGCTTTGAATCGAATGATACTTCAAATTTTTAAAAGTGATGACAGGGAGGAGGTGGTTTCACACCTCCTAATTTTCAAACCATTCTCAAGGGGGTTCATCACTTGAAACGGTGGAAAAAGATCGCTTTTACAGGCTTATCGGCCCTGTTGGCTTTTTCCCTGACGGCTTGCAATATCAGCACCGATCAGGCGAAGGGCGAAGAGGAAGGCGACAAGGTCACCATCACTTTCGCCCGGGGAAAAGATCAGACCGAGGCGACTGAAAAGATTATCAACGCCTTTGAAAAAGAACACCCTGACATCGATGTCCAATTGAAGGAGATGCCGGCTGATACCGGAACCAGTCATGATCAGTATGTCACCATGTTCAGCGGCGGATCCGATGAGATCGATGTGTTTGATCTAGATGTGGTGTGGCCGGCGGAGTTTGCCCAGGCAGGTTACCTGGAGCCGCTGGACCGTTATATCCAGCGGGACGGGATCCATATGGACGATTATGTGGAAGGGGCGGTGGAGGCCGCCCGTTACAACGGCCAGCAATGGGCGATGCCCAAATTTATGGACACCGGCCTCCTCTACTACCGAAGCGATATCGTGAAGGAGCCGCCGGAAACATGGGATGAGCTGTTGCAACAGTCAAAAGAGTACCAAGGGACCAAAGGGACGAAATACGGCTTCATTTTCCAGGGGAAGCAATATGAAGGGCTGGTCTGCAATTTTATCGAGTACATCGGCTCCTACGGCGGGGAAGTGCTGGATGAACAGGGGAAGGTAGCCATCGATAGCGAGGATACGATGCAGGGTCTGAGCATGATGGCCAAAATCGCCCAATCCGATATGGTGCCGGGCAATGTGACCACGATTACCGAAATTGAGACTGACGCGATTTACGGGGAAGGAGAAGCCGTCTTTAATCGGCAATGGCCCTACCACTACGCGGTGATGAACCAAGAGAGTTCCGAGGTGAAAGGCGATGTGGAGGTGGCTCCGCTGCCGAAAGGGGACGAGCGGAGCGCGCCTGCTCTGGGCGGCTGGATGACCGGGATCAATAAAAACTCCGATCACAAACAGGAAGCCTGGGAGTTCATCAAATTTATGAACGGACCCAAAGGGCAGAAGATCTCCGCCATCGAAGGGGGACTGGCGCCAACCTACTTGCCTCTCTTTGACGATGAGGACGTGAAAAAAGCCAGCCCATTGTTTGAAAATGAAGAGTATATCCAAGGGCTGAAAGCTGCCGTTCCCCGCCCGATCTCCCCGGCTTACCCCAAAATCTCGGAAATCATCCAGATTGAAGTCTCCAAAACCCTGGCCGGGGAGCAGACACCGAAAGAAGCGGTAAAACGAATGGATAAGAAGCTGAAAGCTGTCGTCAACTGACCGCTTCGCGATCGATCTGGAATCGTTGGCCGGAGAGGCGCTTGAGCCTGCGGCCTCTCCGTCTCTCACAGCTGATCAGGAAAATCCGCAGGGGCACAAAGCCGAAATCAACGGAGAAAAGTGGTGAAAACATGAAAAAAGGGAAGGGGCTGTCGGAACGCAGTCTGGGTTATCTCCTGATTCTACCCGCCATGTTGCTCATCCTGGTGATTGCTATCTATCCGGTGGGTCGATCCTTTTACCTGAGTTTGTATGATGTTCGTTTAAACGATCCCACGAAATTGGAGCCACACGCCAGTTACGGTATCAATGTGGAGCGCTATGCTAATGTCATGCCGTTTCTGGTATCCTCCCTGGATCACGAGATTGAAAAGGCGGAGGGGAAGCATAAAGAGCGGCTAAAAAATATCAAACAGGACGTATTAAAAGCCCGCTCCACATTGGAAAGCGACGAGGAGCTAGCTGATACCTATCAACAGGTGAACCAGATTCTGAATGAGGGGAAAAAGGTCCCCCAAAACATGAAAAGTGTGCATTTAGATGAGGAGAAGGTTCACAACGCCACCCAGCTCATAACTGGGGTGAAAAAGAATTTAGAGTCGATGGAAAAGGCGGAACAGTTGGACGAATCCCGACAAGTGGTGGGGCTAGCCAAAGGTCTTTTAAGCGCCTTTATCGAGCCCAATTTTGTCGGCCTCCAATATTACGCCAATTACTTCCAAGATCATCGGATGTGGGCCTCCTTAAGCAATACGATGATCTTTACGGTGATCTCCGTCTCGCTGGAACTGGTGCTGGGGATGGCCATCGCTCTTTTGATCAATCGGCAGTTTTTCGGTCGCGGTCTGGTGCGGGCATCCGTGTTGATCCCTTGGGCGTTGCCGACGGCGGTAGCCGCTTTGATGTGGAAGTTTTTGTTTGACGGTCAAAACGGGGTGATGGCCAAACTGTTCACGGAAGTGGGCTTGATTCCGGATATGGGAACTCTTTTAACCACTAAATTCTGGTCAATGTTCGCCGTTATTTTTGCCGACGTTTGGAAGACCACACCCTTTATGGCTTTGTTGATTTTGGCCGGATTGCAAACCATCCCCAAGAATTTGTACGAAGCGGCGGAAGTGGATGGAGCGAGCAAGGTGCAGCAATTTTTTAAAATTACGCTGCCCATGTTGCGGACGACGGTGCTGGTCGCTCTGTTGTTCCGGTTGTTGGATGCCTTCCGGGTCTTCGATCTGATCTACGTTCTCACCGGCGGCGGACCGGCCAACGCCACGGAGACAATTTCCGTCTACGCCTATAAAACGATGTTTTCTCAGATGAATTTCGGCGAGGGATCCGCTCTGGCCGTGATTGTGTTTATCTGTATCGCGATCATCAGCATGATCTTTGTCAAGCTGCTCGGCCGGGATCTGATCAGCGATGGAAGCGGAAAATAGCGGGAGGTGAACGAGATGCGGAATAAACCTGGATTCTTCTTCTATCTGTTTCTGGCTGGTTTCCTGATCGCCGTGCTGTTCCCCTTCTTCTGGTTGGCGATCACATCAATTAAGCCGGCGGGAGAGTTGTTCGGTGCGGATGCCTTTCGGATTCTGACTGACAATCCCACCTTGGATAACTACGTCAAGGTGTTTACGGACTATCCCTTCGCCAGCTACATGTGGAACAGCACTGTGGTGGCGGTGGTGACCACTGTCTACTGTGTCTTTGTGGCCTCGATTGCCGCCTATGCCATCGCCCGACTTCGGTTTTGGGGCAAGTCGATCGTTCTGGGGATTGTGTTGGCGGTCAGCATGTTCCCGCAGATCGCTACCCTCTCCCCGATTTTCATGTTTATGCAGTCGACAGAATTGACCAATAGTTACCTGGGGCTGATCATCCCCTATACCACCTTTGCCCTGCCCTTGGCCTTGTGGAATATGACCAATTTTTTCCGTAAGATCCCCTTCGAGTTGGAGGAGGCCGCCAAGATGGACGGGGCCACTACCTGGCAGGCCTTGTGGAAAGTGATCTTTCCGCTGGCGGTGCCGGGCACCTTTACCACGGCGATCCTGGTGTTTATCGCAGCCTGGAACGAGTTTTTCTTTGCCTTAACCATCAACACGGAAGAAGGGATGAAGACCGTTCCTGTGGGGATCGCTCTCTTCCAGGGCCGCTTCTCCATCCCCTGGGCGGACATCTCCGCCGCCTCCGTGATCGTTACCATCCCTCTCGTGGTTATGGTCCTCCTGTTCCAACGCCGTATCGTATCGGGATTGACATCAGGTGCGGTCAAAGAGTAATCCCCAGCATACAGGGGGTGGGAAGAACGTAACGATCAAGGAGGTTGCCCAACGGGCTGGCGTCTCCATCTCCACCGTTTCCCGGGTGCTGAATCGGTCCAAACCGGTCAGCGATGGGTTGAAGAAGCGGATCCTACAGGCGGTGGAGGAGACCGGTTACATGCCCAATGCCGTCGCGCGCAGTATGATTCAGAAAAAAACCGGTGTCATCGGTGTAATCATCCCGGAAATTTTCAACCCTTACTTTTCCGGATTGGTACAAGGGATTGAACATGTGGCGAAGGAACATCAGTCATACATCATGCTGGCCGTCTCTGAAAAAAAACCGCGTCGGGAAAGTGAATTGCTGCGGATCTTTCAGGCGCGGCAGATGGACGGAGTGATCCTGGCTGCTGCCCGAGTGGAGCGCTCGCTTAAGGAAGCTTTGGACCGTTTAAGCGTTCCCTATGTGGTGATCGGTCAGCGGTTGGCAGAGAAGGCGGCCCCTTGCGTCTATCTGAATAACCGCCGAGCCGCTTTTGAGGTGACTTCCCATCTGCTCGATTGTGGATATCAGAATCTCGGCATCATTTCCGGGCCGCTGTGGGACCTCGCCTCGGGGAGAGAACGCCTTGAGGGATTTCAGGAAGCCCTTAAGAAACGAGGGCAGCCTCTCCGCGCGGAATGGGTTGTGGAACGGCAGGGTTTTCACCTGCAGGACGGATATGAAGGAATGAAGTCCATTCTACAGGCTCCCCAGCGTCCCGATGCGGTCTTTTGCGCCTGTGACCGAATGGCCGCTGGTGCGCTCCAGTATTTAAAGGAGTCGGGAATCCCGGTCCCGAAGGGGATGGCGCTGGCGGGTTTCGACGATGAGGAACTGGCATCCATCGTCAACCCCCGTCTGACCACCATTCGCCATTCACCCTTTGAAATGGGGTTTAAAGCAGCTACGTTATTGGTGAATCAGCTTGAAGATCCCTCGATTGCCGGTGGGGATATCACCATCCCCCATCAGCTGGTGGTGAGAGAGAGCACATCCCTAGATTCGTGATTGGTTTGCCATATTCACAGGGGTCCTTAACAGTGTAAGCTGTTGTATAATATGGAGGGACACAAAGGTGATAAGGGGAAGGAGGGATGCGGCGTGAGCACTTTGCGTTCCGTTTTCACAATAGCAGCTTTGTGTCTACTTCTGACCGCCTGCGGCAATCCACAGCCCAGTTTGGAGAAAGATCTGGACACCGCGGTCAAACAACTGGAGCGAAGTGTTGACGGCGGACAGGGAAACGGCATCCTTCGCATGAATTATGTGACCCGTTTTTCCTGGGATCAGCTGTATATTTTCGGTCCCGGGACAACCGCGAAGGAAATCGATCAAGCTTTGGGATTCCAATGGAAAAAAGGCGAGAAACTAACTTCAAAACTGGAGAAAAATGAAGATTTACTCGTATTTACCAAAGAGGACAAAGTCATTCATTACGTAAACTATAGCGGACACGGTAATTTTGCGGAGCGGATCAAACCGTTGCGGGATGATCAGGCGGTTTTTCAGCGTGTAGAGGAAAAAGGGAAAACCGTGATCCGTCCGGTCACTTCTTTTGAGTAAACCTGCAGGGTTCACCTGCGGGTGTTTTTATATCCGGGTGATGGGGCGGACGGGCGGATGGTCTATACCGTCTCTTTTCCGATAAAATAGAGGTAACACTCAAGCAGTGTACGCAATGCCGCAATGATGGAAGGGTTGACTCCTGGTCTCTCTGCTCATCGTCAGTGTCTCCTGTGGCGGAGGAAGGCAAATAGAGTCGGATCCGGGTGGGGACCAGGGAAAGCTGACCTCGTATCCCCGTACCCAAGCTGTCACCCACCCCGTTGAAACCGAGAGGGAGCGACTTTAACCCTTTCACTTGAACAGCAGCGTGACGCGGTGATCCTGATTGCGGTTCGGGGAAAAATGATGGGAGTTAACCCGCTTTCATCTGAGAGAATCGGAGCGGCTCGCTTCCCGTTGGCAGATCAGTTCGCCACCTTTCCCGGGAGCACGGTGGACGGTGATCGCCGCCGAACTGATATGGAATCGAGAGAAGCATCGTTTTCAATCAGGGTGATTCATAAGTGTGGGGAACATGAGAGGAGAGGATGGGAATGGAAACGGAAGTCTATCTGATCCGACACGGGGAGACACGGTGGAATCGGGAACGACGGGTGCAGGGGCACTGGGATGAGCCGCTCTCCCCGCAAGGGAAAGAGCAAGCCCGTCGATTGGGGGAATTCCTCCGGGACATCCCCTTTGACGCAATTTATTCCAGCGACTTGGCCCGTGCGGCCCAAACGGCAGCATGCGTCGCCGCCGACCGGGGACTGGATGTTCATCAGCTGCCGTCGCTCCGGGAACGAAATTTAGGCGAATGGGAAGGATTGCTGATCGATGAGGTGATCCAACGCCACCCGGAACACTGGCGAACCATCTGGCATCAAGGCGGTCAATACGGTGTGGAAAAAGTGGAAGAGACGACCAGGCGCATGACAGACATCTTGGGAGAACTGGTGCGCCATCACCCTGATCAACGGATCGCCGTCGTCAGTCACGGTGGCAGCATCAACGCATTTTTGGCAGTGGCCAGTGACGGCCAGTATGGCCCGGGGCGTTCCCGCATTGGAAACACCGGTATTTGCCGCCTTCGCTACAGCGACACAGAGGGCTGGCAGGTGGAAGCAATCAACCAGGTGGACCATCTGCTCTCCCCGAAACCGCAAGCAGACGGCACTCGCTAAGTGCCAGAGAGGCTGTCACGATTTTCTCGACAGCCTCTTTTTAGTGCCATGCCCTTTTTACCAAAAGTAGAAGGAGTATATGAAACTCCTTTTATTTTTGACGAAGGTATTTTGTCATCCTCTATTTACCCTCATTTTGTAAGTTTTTCCGGCAGCTCTTTCTAGTCATCTACCGGGTGATTGAGGTGCGTGTCAGATAGCATGGATGCTGGTTGTCGATGGCAGGCATCCTGCTGGCTACGTTGGGGATCCCTTTCTCTCTGCTACGATCCGTATTTTTTATCGATCACATCCCCAACCCTAAAAAAGCCGCTTAAGCGGCTTTCAGAGTGTGGAGAAAGCCCTTCACTGCTTTCTCCACACTTTTTTTTATGGACAAAACCAGCTCATCGACGTATCAAAACCTGGATCAAAAAGGCCTCCCAACCACCTAACCGGCTTTGGTTAGGTGGTTGGCAATCTTCTTGATGTTTTGCGCTGCGGCCGTCATCAGCGCTTGCTCTTGGACCTTTTCCCTTCCCCTCAACCGGCAGTAGCGAAGCCCGTGCAGCTCTTTCGCGTCTGCAAAGCTTCGCTCGATCGTCTCTTTCCGTTTTTTGTACAGGTATTTTCCCGTAGAGGAAAGGCGATGGGCTCGCACTTTTTCCTTATGTTTTTCCCACACGTGTCGGGTGATGACTTT
>NZ_FMZA01000029.1 GCF_900102685.1 Melghirimyces thermohalophilus | reverse complement strand
CTTTTAGATCCTGATACGCTTCCTCCATTCCCTTGGCGATGGGGGTCCAGCCAGTGGGTTTAAACTGGTCTAAAGCTTGGTTGAACTTTTTTTCGGAGTAGGCGGAACGCGGATAAACTTCCTCGGTACTGGCACAGGACTTGGCCTTGTCTTTTTCCTGGTTGCTCCCTTGATGTCCGTAGACCCTTAAGGAGACCTGGGCATGGCTGGGCAGGGAGCTGGCAAAGCGTTTGATGGCAGCCTTAGCCAGATCCATCTTCACTCCGCCATCCACGGTGCCGGCCATGCTTCCGCTGGCATCCAGCAGAATGGTGACATTGAGGGGTTTTTGTTTGGGTGCTTCTTTGGCTTCGGGATCATCCGGAGTTTCCCTATCCACCACGAAACTGGTATCAAAATGATCCAGATCCTCGACTTCCTTCTCGTAGTTTTCCGCCAACAGGTAGACCAGATGTTTATAGTATTCTTCCGCTGATAAATCCTTCGGCAGTTTTTTTATGTATTGGTTTACTTTTTGCTTGTCATAATTTTTACCGGCATATTTCCCCGGTCCTTCCTTGAGCATCCCTTCCACCGTCTCTGCCGGCTCCGGGATTTCAGCTTTTTCCTTTTCCGGTTCCGCTTCTTTTGCTGGAGAGGTGCAGCCCACTATCAACACAAAAGATAAGGTGAGCGCGGTTATTTTCCACTGCATCCACTTCAACGGATTCCAACCTCCTAAACAATCGATTTACTGTACAGTTTATAGAAATTGATGAAAAGGGTCACGCGATAAGTTGAAGTTTGTCGAAAATAGAAATGCGGCACTCCCTACAGGAAATGCCGCATCGGTATCGCGCTATTCTTCTCACCGCCTGTCGCTCAAGGGGAGATGGTTTCCGACTCCTTTTCTGCGGTTAAGTAGGCTAAGGCGCTTTGGATCAAGAGTTCCGCTGAGATTTTCATCGCCCGTTCGTCCAGGTCGAAGTAGGGATGGTGGTGGGGATGGACAAAGCCTTTTTCCCGATTGCCCGCTCCCACGAAGAAGAAGGCGCCGGGGCGGTGTTGGAGGTAGTAGGCGAAGTCTTCCCCGGCCATCACCGGTGCCACCTCCCGCACGTCGACATCCTTCAGTTTATGGCGGGCCACTTCGGCCACCCGGCGAACTTCCGTCGGATCATTCACCAAGGTGGGGTAGCCCCAGCCGTACTCATAGTCACATTGGGCACCGAACATATGGCAGGTGGCCTCTGCCACTTCCCCAATCCGCCGTTGAATCTTTTTCCGGATGTCGGCATCGAAGGTGCGCACCGTTCCCACCAGGGTGCAGCGATCCGCGATTACGTTGAAGGCGCCGCCGCCTTGAATATGGCCGACGGAGATCACCCCTGACTCCAGGGGATCCAATTGTCGGCTGACAATGCTTTGCAGATTGACCACCAGATGGGAGGCGATCGTCACCGCATCGGTCGCTTCATGAGGAAGGCCCCCGTGCCCTCCTTTTCCGGTGACCCGAATCTCAAAGGAGTCGGCGGCGGCCATCAGGGCCCCTTCCCGCAGACCCACGACCCCATAAGGCAGGGGCGTCCACAGATGAGCGCCGTAGACCGCATCCACACCGTCCAGGGCCCCGGCTTCAATCATCGGGGCGGCTCCGCCGGGCACCTGCTCTTCGGCATGCTGAAACAGAAAGACGATGCGCCCGGGAATCTCCTCCCGCATCTCAGCGAGAATCTCCGCCGCGCCTAGCAGCGTGGCCATGTGGGCATCATGGCCGCAGGCGTGCATCACACCTTCCACCTGAGAACGGTACGCGCAGTTTTTTTGATCCTGGATAGGCAGCCCATCCATGTCGGAGCGGAGGGCGACGGTACGCCCCGGCCGTCCCCCTTCCAAGACTCCGATCACCCCATGTCCGCCTACTCCGGTGCGAACCTCCAACCCCTGCTCCCGTAAGAGGAAGGCCACTGCGGCCGATGTCTTCTCTTCTTGAAAAGACAATTCAGGATATTGATGAAAATGACGCCGGCGTTCCACCATCTGTTCGTATTTCGCTTCGATCCGGTCTCTGATGTAATCCTCACCCAAGTTTCACTTCCCCTTTCTCTACACATCATCTTATCAAATAGACAGAGAACGACATCACCGGCAAAGGTGCCAAACTTGTCACCCTCCCCATATTGCACGACGGGATGAGACATAATATGATGAGAAGGAGGGCTGACGGTTAAAACCGGAAAGAGGAGGAGCTGCAACATGGTATTGGAAGATGCAGGACTGAAAGGCATGGAAAAAACCCTTGGCGCAGTAGAACCGGTCATGAACGCAGCAGGCTTTTTCCGTGGAGGCGCCTGGGATTATACCAAAGTCAATTTTGACAAGAAGCTGTTGGATGGAGAAACGGAATACTACTTGCGGATTCGGGCCTATGCCAAAAAAGGGCGGCCGGAAAAAGCCCAAGCGGTGATCCAGTTGGAAAACCCCGTCCTGCTGAGGCACTATTTCCCCCACGGATTGGAAGAGACCGACGAGATCCCGGAAAGCCTCCAGGAAGAGGTTCAGTCCTCGATCCAACAAGTGAAAGAGAACTTATCGGATTAACCCTTTTTGAAAAAGGAGCCGGGCACGCCGCCGGCTCCTTTTTCATCCTGTTAGCGAACCCCTTTCTCCTCTTCCGGGGGCGGGGTCTCCTCTTTGAAGTCGACCCCTTCTACTTTGATGTTGACCTCCACGACAGCAAGACCCGTCATGTTTTCCACGGCTTCCTTCACATTTTCCTGAAGTTCACGGGCCACCTCATGGATTTTCGCCCCGTATTCCATGATCACCCTGAGATCGATCGCCGTCTCCACTTGTCCCACTTCGACGGATACCCCGCGGGTGACGTTTTTCCCGCTGACCCGTTTGGCCCAGCCTTCGGTAATTCCTCCGGACATGCCAGCTACACCGGGGGTTTTGGTTGCGGACAGACCGGCGATCACCGCTACGACGTCATCGGCAATGCGGATCGATCCGTCTCCGTTTTCAGTCATGTTTGAAGCCTCCCGTCTTTTTGTCAAAGTAATGGATGATGGACTTACCCTTCCCTCAGAGCGCTTTCACCATCCCGCCATCCACCATCAGGGCACTGCCGCTCACATATGTATTCGCCTCCGACAACAGAAAAGCGGCCACCTGGGCAAACTCCTGGGGTTCACCGTAACGCCCGAGGGGAATCTCCCTCAGCATGTGACTTTGCAAGTCGTCGACCGCCACCCCCTCTTGCTCTGCTCGGGAGCGATCCAGTTCCCTCAGACGGTCCGTAGCAATCCGGCCCGGACACAGGGTGTTGGCCAGAATCCCCCGGGGACCAAGCTCCTGGGACAAGGTTTTCATCAGCCCTGCCACTCCGGCCCGCATGGTGTTGGACAGGATCAGACCTGGGATCGGCTGTCTCACGGAGGAGGAGGCGATGGTCAATATTCTCCCCCCCTGCGGCATCAGCGGCAAAGCGGCGCGGATCAACCGCACCACACTAAGCAGGTTGGTCTCAAAAGCCTTCTGCCAATCCGCGTCCTCCAAATCCTCCAACAACCCGCCGGGAGGACCCCCGGCATTACAGAGCAGCATGTCGATGCCTCCGAAGGCTTCACGGGCTCGCTTGATCAGTCCCGTGATCTCCTCCGCTTGGGAAACGTCACAGCGGCAGCCGATCACTTGAGAACCGGTTTTGTCGGCGATCTCAGCCGCGGTCTGTTCCGCCGCCTCCCGGCTGCGGCTGGACAACAGCACCCGGGCTCCTTCCCGGACCAGCTCCTCAGCCACCGCCCGCCCCAATCCGCGGCTTGCGGCAGTGACCAGAGCGGCTTTGCCTGCGATCCCTAGATCCATGTCGGACATGACTCCTCTCCTGTCAATGGCTTCATCGTTTTCCGGATAATTCTGTTTTTATTATATCACGGAACTCCTCGATATCCCAACTGTTTCTCATCCGACCTGGTATCCGGCGATCCGTATTACTTTTCTGACTTGAGGATGGGATTCATTGACATGGTAACCGTAATAGGTGTTCCCATCCACAGCCACTTCGACGGGTCTCAGATAATCGCCCTGCACCAGACGAGTAAATAAGCCCGCTGCCTCCTCTTCGGTCAGGTTCAGCTTCCGCACGAGATCTTTTTTGATCCAGGAGCTGCCGTAACTTTTGCCGATATTGTTCACATCTTTATACCACTCGTAGATCTGCAACACCGCTCCCTGCAGGAACCGGTCCATCCGGGACAGCTTTTGAAAGTGGGAGATATGCAAGAAGTCGAAAAGATTGTAAATCTGGTCGCAAAAGGCGTCCAGATGAGCGGTGGGAGAAACACTTTCATCCTGCAGGCAAAACAGTTCCACTCGCTTTCCTCGGGACCATAACCGATCCATCAGCGGGATCATATCCTGGTCAGCGCTGACAATCACAAAGGTATCCACCTCAGGCACCGTATGCAGGATATCCATCGCATCGAGGCAGAGCTGAATATCCGCCGCATTTTTTCGTCCCCCCTCCCCCCGTCCGTTCCCGTGCACGTGGTGCACGTGAGCGTGTTTTTTCTGAATCTGGTTCATGGACACGTCTCGGCCCATCTGTTCAAAGTCAGCGTAAACCTCCATCATTCGCACCCGGCGGCGTCCATAGTGTTCCCATAATCGCAGAAACAAGTTGTGACGAGGGTCCGGATGATCCGGATTCATATGGTATTTTTTCAGCCCGTAATAAACATTTTCCAGGTCGATCCAGATGGCGACCGATTTATCATCACCCATTGGATAAACCCTCCTGATTACGAAACACTGATAATAACAATGATATCATAAGTGCTTCGACAGATTCCGAAAAAATCCTCGGTGACCGGAGAAGACAAGGAGGACACCTGACCATGAATCCCCGCTGGTTTTATTCCCTATTATTCCTCAGCACCCTGCTCAGCGGACTGGCTCACTGGTTTTGGCCCGGTGAAGCGGTTCGTTTTACCCTGGCTTCTCTCTCCTTGATCTTGTGGGCAGCTATGCTCGGGAAGGCGACAGAGAGTGTCGCCCATTATGCCGGCGACCGACTGGGCGGCTTTTTAAACGCCACTTTCGGCAACGCGGCAGAACTGATCATCGCCACCTTTCTTGTCCGGGAAGGCTTGTTGGACATGGTGAAAGCGAGCATCACCGGGTCGATTATAGGCAACCTCCTCCTGGTGCTGGGGTTGAGTCTGCTGTTTGGAGGATTGAAGTATCGGGTGCAGTCCTTCAACCCCGTGTTGGCCGGACACAATGTCTCCCTGATGCTGCTGGCGGTAATCGGTCTGTTCGTTCCCGCCGCATTATCCTTCCAACTATCGGCCGGAGAACGGGAAACCCTCAGTCTGATTATCGCCGGGTTGTTGATCATCGGTTACATCCTGTGGTTGATTTTCTCCATGATCACCCATAAACGCGAACTGACGGTGGATCAAAAGGAAGTGGAGGGAGAGAAGGATGAAGCGCTGTCCGCCAACCCCGCTTCGGAAACACCGGACTGGTCCAAAGGGCTGTCCATCTTGCTCCTTTTGGTCTCCACCTTTTTTGTGGCCATTCAGAGTGAATGGCTGGTGGGAAGCATTGAGGCCGTCGCCCATGCCCTGGGGTGGTCAGAACTATTTGTCGGCGCCTTTTTGATCGCTATCATCGGAAATGCAGCTGAACACAGCGCCGCCATCTTCCTGGCGATGAAAAATCGAATGGGGGCGGCTGTGGAGATCGCCGTGGGCAGCAGCCTGCAGATCGCCCTTTTTGTCTCCCCGGCTCTCGTCTTCATCAGTCTATTTTTCCAAAAACCGATGAATCTGGTCTTTACCACTGCCGAGTTGACCGCTGTCGCCGTCAGCGCCTTTATCGCCGCTTCGATCTCCCGGGACGGTTCGACCAACTGGTATGAAGGGGTGATGCTCCTCATCGTCTACCTGATCCTAGGCTCCGCCTTCTACTTGGTATAAAAAAGAGCCGATGGATGTCGACTCTTTTTTTCGGGGTTACACCAATGTACCTTGCTGTCGAATCAAAGGTTGTCATCCCATCCATCGCTGTATCGCAGGAATCCGACGTAGGATGAATCGATCCAACAACCAGACAAAAATCAAGGAAAGACCTACGAGAGGAAAGAAGACCCCTAAGATCAGTATCAAGATTGCAACGGATTTTAACATCTTGATATTTCGAGGTCGCGACGGTGCTCCCAGCCGGCCTTTGGGCCTCCGTTTCCACCACATGACAATCCCGCTGAGGACGATGGCCACAATCCCTATTACTAAGGCGAGCATCAAGAGCTGATTGAGGGGGCCAAATTCACCCTGGTGGAATGCGATTCCCATTGAGATAAGTTTTCCGAGAGAACCATAATCATCCCACCCATAATCGGCTAACACCTTTCCGTCATACTGATCAATGTGCAGGGTTTGTTGCGCTTGTGGGCTGGGGCGATCGGGATACACCTCGGCTGGATCGAGAAAGACGGTGTAAACCCCAGTTTTTCCTTCCGGAAAGGCAATTTTATAGCCTGGATGGACGTTTTTGGCCTTTGCGATCTGTATGATCTTTTCCACAGGAAGGGAGGCTGAGTTTCTTGACTCGGATGCCGGGACGGCCAGATTCTCTGCAGCCCACGGCACATCAGCCACTTCTTTTGTCGGAATCGTGGATTTTGGAAAGGCATCCTTTTCAAAAGGTTGGTCCCCGACCGGGCTGCCCTCCCCGCTTAATGCTTCCACACGATGGGCTATACTTCCCCAAACCTCCGTCCACATGAGCCCGGAAAACAATTGAATGACGAGTAACACAGACAGCCAAACCGCTAAAACTGCATGTAAGTCGCGCCAAAACATGCGTTTACCTTTCCATGAGCGTAAGCGGGGGATTAAGGTTCCGAAAATCGATTTCCTCTGACGCGGCCACCATAGGTAAATGCCTGTGATGATCAAAATAACAGCCCAGCAAGCGGCGAGTTCTACTAACCGATTTCCTACCACACCTCCCCATAGCTCCCCATTGTGCAGATTTTTCATTTGTTCCATGAAGGTTTCATTGTTGTTTAAATCTCCAACAATGTCACCATTGTAAGGGTTTACGAAAACGGTCAGCTCTTTTCCGTCTTTCGAAATCTCGATTTCTGAGGTTCGGTTTGCCTCGAATGAAGGCTTGTAACTCGTGATCTCCGCATCGGGGTGATGTTTCTTGACATTTGCTATTTGTTCGGAGGGTGAAAGCTTTTGATCTCCGGTTTCCACATAGTACAAGTCTTTGTACAATATCGATTCGATCTGCGGTTTATATATATAAATGCCACCGGTTATCGCCAAGAAAATAATCAGAGGGGCGAACACAATCCCCGCGTAAAAATGCCAGCGCCAAACCATTGCATACCATGGCTGACGGTTGCGATGGGAATCAGCCGGCGGTTTCGTTTGGATCGAGTCAACGGGGGACATGGGATATACCTCCATTTCGTTAACTTCTATTTTTTCTGGACAGATTGAGTGTCTCGGATGATTTAACCCCTTAGGCACATTCGGATACGCCCGCTGTGTTGGACTGATAACAAAAAACAACAATCTAAAACCAAGGGTAGCGTGATATTATGTTGTTAATTTCACACCCTGCTTATATATCCCTCATATAAAACCGGAGCAGGTTCAATGGTAGATTCCCATTCGACGGTTACACAAACAATGAAATGAAAATGTTCATGGATCCCCCTTTAATGAATCACATCGAATCACATATCGTAACACCATCATTACCCCAAGTGTCGTACCTTTATCAATAGAGGTTTTGTGTCAGAATGGGAAATGGGTAATGATTCAACAATTGTTCACATCAATCCACAACGAGATGGAACGAGATGGATGGAAAGGGAGGGATACCTAATGACGTTTTGGGAATGGACGCTGGTTCCCACTGGGATATCTGATCGGGGGAAGTATCGTAGGGTAGAAAAGAGAGTGGTTCGATCAGGGTCTGAGGATGTGGTTGGCCGGTGAGCATCGGCCTATTGTGGGCGGTGGCATTGGACCCGGAAGGGATAGCCATTGGGATCGACCCTGTTCCTGGAGCTTTGGAGAAGGGCATGCCCATCTCTATGGAAACGAACAAAAAAGGCCCGTTTGTACGGACCGTGGTACCATTTGGAGGATCTGCCTCCAGGGACATATACGATTCGAGTCGAACTGAACAACAATCAGCATGCACCCTATCTGTTTAACGGGGGAGCTCGTTACAATTCTAGCTCCTGTCGATCATGACGGAAGCTTCGTCTCACAAATACGGAACGATAGCCCAGCTTACAAGGTACACAAAAAACCGGCCCATCAACCCGGTCTCCAGTTATCATTTTAAGAAGTCGCCGGTATCGGACCGGTGTAGAGGGATTGGGGGCGGATGATCCGATTGTGTTCCGCCTGATCCAGGATGTGAGCACACCAGCCTGCCGTCCGGCTCAGGGCAAAAGTTGGCGTGTACAGTTGTTTTGGCAATCCCACCGCCCGCAGCACGGCAGCGGCAAAAAACTCTACATTGGTATACAATCGGCGGCCTGGCTTGTACTCTTCCAATAGAGAAAGGGCGATTTTTTCCGTTTCTAAGGCCAGTTGGAACCAGGGGTCTTCGCCAGCCAGTTCCTGCGACACCCGACGCAGCGCCTCCGCCCGGGGATCCACTGTCTTATAGACCCGGTGGCCGAAGCCCATCAGCCGTTCCCCCGCCTCCAGCCGCGCCCGCAACCAGCTTTCCACCTTGTCGACCGAACCGATCGCTTCCAGCATCCCCTCCACCTCCGAAGGGGCCCCGCCGTGGAGCGGCCCCTTCAAGGCGCCAATGGCCGCCGTCAGCGCGGATAAAAGGTCCGACTGGGTGGAGGTGACCACCCGGCCGGCAAAGGTGGAAGCGTTCATCCCATGCTCGGCGGTCAGAATCAGGTACGCTTCCAGCGCCCGCTCATGGGCGACGGTAGGCGCCGTTCCCTTGAGCAGGTAGAGATAATGGCTGGTGTGGGACAAGTCCCTCTGCACTTTGGGCATCGGGGTCCCTTGCATCCGGTGGTGACGGTAAGCGATGATCGCCGGGATCGCACCCAACACCGCCGCTGCTTGTTCCGGAGCAGGTGGCCAGCTCCCGGTAACCGGCAGAGCGGAGACGGCGGTCCGCAGCACGCTCATCATATCCGTCTTCGCCGGAATCTGGTCGATGATCTCCTTCACATGGGGCGGCAATTCCCGATGCTCGGATAGGAGCCGGCCAAACCGCCTCTCTTCCTCCATCGAAGGAAGATGACCGTACCACAAGAGGTGGACCACCTCTTCAAAGCGACGGGAAACAGCCAGGTCCCGCACCCAGTGACCACGGTAGACAAACCGCCCCCTCTCTCCGTCGACCAAGGACACATCCGTCTCCGCCACGGCGACGCCTTCCAAACCCGGAATCACTTTCATGCTGCCTCTCCCCCTTTCCCGAGCCCATCTGTGGCTCCAAATTTATCCTACCCTATCCCTTCAGAAAAATCTAATTTATGATTATAATACAGTTAATAATGTTTGTTTATCACATGGAAGGAGAGGCGCCCATGAATCTGACCCAAATCCTCACTTTTTTGGAAGTAGCAAAGCAGAACAGCTTTCGTAAAGCATCGGAAACCCTCCTCTTGACTCAGCCTGCCGTCAGCGCGCAGATTCGCGCCCTGGAGGAGGAGCTGGGCGCTCCTCTGTTTTTGCGCCAACGGGTCCGGCTCAGCTCCGCCGGCAAAGCCTTCCTGCCTTACGCCCGTCAAGTGGCAGCCCTCCTGGAAGAGGGAAAACAAGCAGTCCAGGAAACGGAAAACCTTCAGCGGGGAAGTTTTACCATCGGCGCTCACTCTGGGGCAGCGATCACCATTCTGCCCCGTCTGCTCACCTATTTTCGAGATGTCCGTCCCTCTCTGCAGGTCACGGTCCACACCCTTCCTGGGGATCAGGTGATACAGGGCGTGTTGGAGGGCCGACTGGACGCGGGGATCTGCTATCAGCTCCACCCGACGGATCTGTTGGAATATCAAGTCCTCTTCTACGACAACCTGACCCTGGTCGCCCCGCCGGACCATCCCGCCGCCCAAGAACCTTACTTTCAACTGGAGCGGCTCAAGGAGACACCGCTGATCTCCCTCGTGCCTGAAGCCATCGTTCGCAAACTGATCGATCAGGTCCTGCGGGAAAATAACATTCAACCGGAGTTTTCCATCGAACTGTCCAGTCTGGAAGAGGTGAAGCGGATGGTGCGGGAAGGGCTGGGGCTGGCCCTGATCCCCCAACTCTGCATCGATCCCAAAACAGACGGCAACCTGCGGCAGCTGCGAGTGCCCGGCCTGAAAAGTCAAATTCCCGGTGTGCTCGTCTACCCCAAAGAACGACATCACTCCTCCGCTCTTCGTCGTCTTTTAGACGACATTCGAGGCATTTATACACCGGAGGAAGGTTGGTCCTGAATAAAAAACCGGATTCATCCGGTATCGATGAACCCGGCTTTACTGCCGGCTTTTTTCTTTTCCGCCGAGAATCAACCGATCCAGCGCCACCTGGGGCATACGGGTGTACTCCCGGGCTTTCACCAGATAAAAGATTATCCCTATCAACACCACACACCCAGCGACAATCAGGAAGGAGGCGACATAAACCCGGGCTCGCCGGTACCATAAGCAAAACCAAAACCCCATGGAAAAAAGGCTTCCGACCAGGGCCCCCCTTTTACCGGCACCGCCCACTTCCGACAGACCATAAGCAGTAAAATAGGTGTACAGGTAGCCAAAGGCGCCCCGAAGGCGGCCATACCCCCCCCATAGAATCACTGCCCTGCCGAACCAGGGTGCGACCAGGGAGAGCATCGCGGCAAACAGGACCGAATGATCGGGATACGATGAACGGGATGCACATTGCGCACCCGGGCACGGGCCATTCCGAATAGCAAGCGGCTGGTGGCCACAAAAAACCCGTTGATCCCGGTGAAAACCCCCATACATACGGCCACCACCAACAGCCACAACCCGACCAGACCCAACGCCTGTCCCGTGGCCCAGGAGCCGATAAGGGTTAAGATGGCGACATGACCTGATTGTGCAGTTACCGCTCATTTAACAACGCAAGGTGGGTTTAAAAATGTCTGAAATCAAGTATAACTCGTTTGATCTATTAAACTTTTTTGAGAGTGAACCGATCAAGGATGAGGATGATCATGATATATTTCAATATAATCTGAAAGATCAAAACAACAATCACCTGGTACTAAAATTCTCGGTCTTCGATCTGGAGGCAAGTCTGGAGGTACATCAAAAACATTTACCAAACCCGATCCTTCGAGCCTGCTTTACACAAGTGAATCAAATCCTGGTTCAAAAAGATCACACACTTGGTGACTATATGGAGATCTATGAAATGAACAAGGAACAGCCCTCTGCAACGGTATACTTAAATCCAAATTTGCAAATTAATCTATTATAATTTATTGGTGTGTTTGAACACATGTTACAAATAAGGCAGCGGGCACGACCATGGACCATCAATGACAGGCTTTTCTAGCTGATTTCGTCGAAATCATTCGGGGTTTTAAAAAGAAGAGGTATTAACATGAATGAACAAATCATTTTGAAGTCAGGAAAAAGCATTAGAGATAAAGAATTTAATAAAAATCTAGAGTACGAGCCATGCGCGATTTGTCATCATATTCATGTTGAAATGTCTGAGTTTCTTATCGGCTTTTTTCTAGAAGGAACCAATTAGCCCGTCTGTTTAGAATGTGCCAAGCGACATCATCCTGTTTTATTCCATCTATGGGAAATGGGTATTTTTACAGAAGTTCCACGCCAATTTAAAAAATCCAGAGTAAAATTCCAAAAATCCTATAAACGATTACGCCGGGAAAATAGAGAATGAAACCCTCGATTGCTATCAGCAACGGGAACATCCTTTTTACTCAGGGAGGTCGAAATGAATAAAAATGTCCAGAGATATATGGAACTGGTTTATAACAGACCGAATAAAAAAGAATATTTAAGGTTATGTAGCAAAAAAATCAGGTTGCCAGAAAGGTTGATTGAATGGCTATGTATGAAAGGCTTAAAACCCGAAGAAGTGTACCGGGATGATGTATGGCCCTCCAATCAATGATTTTTTGACTTTGATTCCAAACAGATAAACGGGATTCATTTTAGATTTCACACGCAACTAGTCATTTCTAAATTAAGTCCGTTTTATTATGTAGACCACACCTTTGATGTAGATCTCACTGATTCAGAAATATGGCCCCATATGTATGATCCCTGCCTGGACGGGTATGGCAATGAACCATATACGATGCAACAATACGAATTACATCAGCAGATAAGAAAAGCTTTGTCATCAAAAGGGCTCATTGAGTTGTTTGATGACGAATTAGAAGAAGTTGTTGCTGACTTAACATTTGTCGATGGTGTAAATATTTTCGGTAAGCAAGTGACCGTGCGATATGCTCTCTTTCATGACGTACTGGATGCGTGTCCAGAAGACAGTTTGTAAAATAGACGATGTGACCCCGACCTGGAAAAATAGCATATACTTGCCCTATTAAAAAAGGATCGCCCACTTGTGGATGAGGATGTTACTGTAGGGTAGATGTTTTTAGAGATAATGATTAAAAATTATCCAAAAGAGGTTGGAAAATGGTTAGCTGGCGAATTACGAAATACGATCCGAAGGATCGTGATCAAAATGGAGTTTTTCTTAAAGAAAGCTGGACGTCATTTTCTGATGTGGGAAAAGTGGTGGATGGATCCAAGGTAACGGTGGAGGACTATATCCGAGTGGAAGATGCATACATCCAAGCGGTAAAAGCCTTTTTTGAACCGGTAAAACCTATCCCTGTAACATTTTGTGATCTTGAATATATGGACCATATTGAGGCGTTAGCAGAAATGCAGGGAAAATACCCCACCTTTTATTCCCCGGAGTTGCTACGACTCTTTACCACACTGAGCGATGGTTGTCGCCTTGACTACAATCAAATCGATCCTCTCTGTCGGCTCATCCTCCGTGAACATATCTGGGGCAAAATGATGCTGGAGGATAAGCACCACAGGATGTTTGCCCACTTCGGTTACGATTATTATATGTATCTGGGTAGCAATCACTGTGATAAACAAGTTCTCAGCAAGATTAAAAAGACTGGATTGTATATCGAACCCTATCGATCTCCATACCTATAAAATCTAAGGAGCTGACCATGAGTTGATTGGTTGAAAATTTTTCTGGGGATTCACTGTTGATCGAACTTTCCAAATAGAAGACAGTTAGCAAAAGCGATGCGGGAACAGGGGGTAAATATCTCAATCGCAGCCTTTCATTTACCTCTTTGGAAATGTGATATGTTCACTTTATCATGGGATAAATGGCTGGATGACAACAGATGGACCGGCTTATTGAGGTCTAAGACTCATATAAATTTTTATCTGGAACCAAATGAGGAGCTTGAGGAAAGACAAATCACGCTTGATGAAAAACAAATCATGATTGAAGCAGAAGAGCCGGTATCATTGGTCGATAAAAAAGCCGTTTATCAAGCAGCCATTCTGATCGCTGATCCGTGTGATGGAATCATCAGCCTAAACAAAAAAGAGTGGTTAAGCATTGTTGAATTTGAGCAAGTGGTACAAGAAACTTTGACATTTACTTTTAAAGAAGCCGCAGAGTAAGTTTAAAGTAGGCGGAGAAAAGAAATGGATCATCTCAATGGCACCCCCCTCGTTGTTGAGTGGATCGATGGCTCAAAGATGGAAGGAGTGATCGATACCATTTATGAGACGGACAATCATCTCGAAATGGATGAAGATGGATATCGAGAGTATATTGCTTGTCTTTTACGAGTGAAGGCGATTTTGAGTCAACCCGCGCACAGTAAAATACAGCTCCACTCGTTCGTTGAACTCTCTTCCATTGACCCTCCTTCAAAAATATATTTAAAAGAGGTTCCGCCCATTTGGGATGATAGATGTATGGGTTAGCAACCCTCCTCCGACTAAAAGCGCACGACGACGATCATCACCGGATGAGAGAGCTATAGTCCCTCCCGTGCCCCTTTTCGAAATTTCGCCAACTCAACCACTAGGGAGGGGTGAATGATGAATAAAATTTCCGATCTCCTCACGAAAGTGATCATGATGCATCAAACTCAGGAACCGAATTCTGAAAAGGGGTTCGAGAAAATCTATGTGCTTCTTAGGGCCAAAATAAGAAAAGAGACCAACCCCCAACCGTTGGCTGAAGCATTAAATCGAGATATCGGTGAGTTGATGTACCCGCATATTTCATTGATGTTTGAGATCTACCAAAGAGCCATCCAATTGGATCCAACCAACGAAAATTTAATAACAGATTTTGTTGATTATGTCGATATCCACAGCGGCCCGGATTGGCAAGAGGAAGTAGAGCAGATACGATCCTTGTTGCATCAGAATCAAATCGAGGAAGCTTCCAATACGGCTTTGCAGATCGATTATCATAAGTGGGATGAAATCTCTCATCCCTCCTCCCACAAGCTGTGACAAAGGAGCCGTGAAAAATGGGTCATGTATGTCCCGTTTGTGGTCACCTCTTGAAAGAACCCCCATATGACCCAGACGGAAACCCTTCTTATGAAATTTGTGATTGCTGTGGTTTTCAGTTTGGATTTGATGATCAAAGCGAGGGATGGACATTTGAAGTGTACCGAGCGTCTTGGCTAAAAACGGGCGCCTTTTGGTTTTCCGAAAGAGATAAACCGGATCAATGAAAGAAGAACAACAACTGACACGTGTACGAAAAGTTTATACATGATGCTCATTTTTGGCCAACACCATCATGATCGATGTGCCCTTCATCTTTCTTTCACCCAAACACAAAAAGACTCCGTTACCGGAGTCCGTCTGATTTATAGACGATGAAGTCGGTTGGTGGATCAGCCGTCAACTCTGTTGCCGATTTGGGGTGGGAAGGACCTGGGTATACAAGTGGGCCAGCTTCTGTTCCAAATCGCTGATAACATCGGGACAGGAACCAGTCATACCTGCAATGGTGCAACACTCCGCGCAAAACCCTGATCTTAATAAGGACCATGATAAAGATAATGGATTCTTTGCACAACTGAAGGATGACCTATCCCATACTTGGAACGGGGGTGAAAGAGGGTTTAGAGGATTTTGTTGAAGATCCATGGGGAGAAACGAAGGAAGTAGCCAGCGACGCTTGGGATGGGATCACATCCGGAGCACAAGCGGCCTGGGAATGGGTTAAGGAACATAAGGAAGCCATCGCGGCCACCCTGACCGCAGCTGCCGGTGTCGTCCTCTTATTTGTTCCGGGTGGACAAGGCTTTGTAGCTGGCATCCTCATCGGGATGGTGGCTGGCGGGGGCATCTCCGCCTATCAGGGAAATGATTTAAAGACTATCGTATCCGATGCGTCCATCGGCGGCGTTGCTGGAGCTTTTGGGGGTGGTGTCACCGGGGGGTTGCCAAAGGAGCCGTCCGTTATGTTGGTCGAAGGGCGGCTCAACTGATCGGAAACTCCGCCGGAGCATCTGCGGGAAGCCTTGCCGACGATTTTCTTCACGGGCGCAAATTCAATTGGAAGAATGCCACTGTCGCAGCAATCATGGGGGTCGGACTTACCGTCGTCCCTCATATGGCGACCAAAACACCTGTATTCGGTATTACCCCCAAAGCGGAGCAGGCGGCGAGTACGGCGGCAGGAAGCAGTAAAATTCAGGGGATTAATCCTAAGACGGGAAATCCCTATCACTTTGAAAGCGATCTTTACACACCAATTACATGGAAGGGGTCAACGACCCTCAGAAATGGTCGTACATATGATATCAGTCGTCGAGTTTATCAAAGAAACGATATCGATTGGAAATCCTCCCAGTTTCGTGATAAATATGGTCGAACTAATTTAGATAGGGTAAAGGATGGGGATCCACCTCTTAGTTCAGATGGTCAATCGATTCAACTGCATCATGTGATCGGAAAAGAGCCGGGTGCAATGGCCGAGATACCGCGAAGCGTTCATCAGAAGTATTCTAAACAACTACACGGTATAATTGAGAAAAGTTTCCGTCGAAACCCGACCCTAAATGAAATGTATAATAATTATCGTCAACAATATTGGCGATGGCGAGCCGAGCAAGTCGAAAGGAAGTTGAAATAGTGCAAGAAAAACTAAAGCGTCTTTTAGATGACGCGAAAGCTAGAGGTGTTCCTGTACGAGCGGTCGGTGGTACAGATGACCTAACAATAAAAAAGATGGAACAAGACCTTCGCGTCAATTTCCCAGAAAGTTATAAATGGTTTCTGTGCACTTACGGTGAATGCACAGTCGCTGGCGCAGAGATCTATGGTTCATATGAAGGTATAGATAACACAAGGCAATACCGAGAGTTTGGTTCACCTGATTACTACGTTGTCATTGAAAATCTCGACGAGTACCAAATATGTTTGGATACTTCGGACATGAAAAAAGGTGAATGTCCAATTGTAGACTGGGACATGGAAAACGGAACAGGAACAATACAGTACAACAACCTATTCGAGTACCTATATGAGCGATTTAAGGATTCTATCCACAGTTGGGAGAATAATTGATTTTGGATGATATCGTTATGAGATTTGGAGAGTTTTATCGCTCCTTTATGTAATGTCTGCAACAGGATGACTAGGTAAAGGAGTAGCTTACTCTGAAAGATTGGGACTCGGTTCTGACCATACCCAAGATTTGAGTCATCTTGATCGAGAATTGCGATCGAAAGTTCCCAGCGTTCAAGTTATCGGTTAGTCTCTCTCCAGCTGAGCTTGAAACATTCGACATCCCGGGTGGGTATTTCCCGCCCGGTTTTTGTTTGCCGTCGATAAAAAACACCCAAATCATCATTTTTAGTATTGCCAATACCAAAAAGATTATCGTATACTACTGTTGCAAGGAGGAAATGGTTACCGAAAGGAGGCGGGACGGATGAAGGAGACCCTCAGGGCATTCTGGGATGTGCTGAGTCAGCGGGGGCTAGTGCGGGCGGATGAGCGTTTGACCGAAGCGCTTCGGATCTGGCTGACCCGACGATATCTGGAGCAGACCAATCTTACCGATGACATCGAACAAGATCCCGAACGGCTTTTTCAAACGATGAAAGAACAGGTGGAAAAAGAGCTCGCCCATTTTCCCGGTGATCGGGATCTCTTCTGCCAATGGTACCGGATCGGCAAGGAGCTTGCCATCCTCCCCACCACCATCGAGATCCTGAAACAGGACCGGTCCGGGGGCCCGTTGCTGCCCGACCCGCTGATCTCAACCATCGAGCAACGAATCCTTGACGCAGACGATCCGCCTCAAACCATCCTGATCACGGAAGCGGAAAAAGCGATCACCGGTCTGGAGACCTTCATCCGCAAATTTCCTGACCGCTCCATCACCTTAACCACGGAGCGACGGCTGATCTACCGGGTGCTCACTCTGGCTTTCGACGGTTATGAGCAGGTGGACATCCGGCATGTCTCCCTCTACCGGCCGATGGAACTGTCCCGCTATAACTTCATTTTCTCCCTGCCCGCCTTCGGCGGCCGCTATGATCCGGCGGAGACCGAAGGGGATTTTATCACCAACGAAACCGAAGGCATCGCGGCGGAAAACCTGCTCCGGCACCTGTCGGAGACTGGCACCCTCTCCTTGATCGCCCCCGCCAAACTCACCTTTGCCGGGGGACGCCTCGCCCGTCTGCGCGACAAAATCAATAAAGATTACAGTGTCAGGCGGATCGACGCCCTGCCCGAGGGGACCTTCCGCCCCTTTACATCGATCAAAACCTATTGGATCACCCTATCCCGGCAGCCAGCCTCCCACGTGCGGCTGAGCAGGCTGCAGCTCAAAGACGAGGCGCTCCTACCCGTCGATGAACAGACCGTTCCCCACTCCCTCTTCGCGGAGCAGAGAGACTGGCGCGTCGAGCTTTTCCTGGCCGACGAACGGGCCGACCTCGCCCGATATCAAGCCTCCGATCTGCCGCGCATCAAACTGAAGGACAGCGCCGACATCTTCCGGGGCAAATCGATCATGAAAAAGGATATCCGCCCCGGGGAGATCGCCGTCCTCAACATCTCCAACCTCGAAGACGGGGAGATCCGGTGGGACGGGATGGACACCATCGACGAAGAGGAGCGCAAAGTGAAGCGCTACCAGCTGGAGGAGGGAGATCTGGTCATGACCTGCCGGGGAACGATCAACAAGTTCGCCGTTGTCGACACCCTCCCCCGCTTCGTCATCGCTTCCGCCAATATCATCGTCATCCGCTTCAAACAAGGAGTCAATAGCCATTTTGCCAAGATGTTCCTGGAAAGCCCCGTCGGCTCAGCACTGGTCAAAAGCTTCCAAAGGGGGACCACGGTGATGAACATCAACCCGGGGGATATCGGAGAACTGGAGATCCCGCACCTGAGCGAGGCCGAACAACAACGGCTGATCGACCATTACCGCCGGGAATGGACCATTTACCAAAAGGCTATCCGACGGGCGGAACAACGTTGGCAGGAACAGAAGGAATCCATCTATAGACAACTCTTTCCCTAAGGAGGAACCGGCATGGCTGCGACAAAGGGAGCCGCCCTCGGCTTTGAACAGCACCTGTGGAACATGGCGGACAAACTGAGAAACAACATAGACGCCGCCGAATACAAACACGTCGTCCTCGGGCTCATTTTCCTCAAATACATTTCCGACGCCTTTGAAGAAAAATACGAAGAGCTCCTCAAGGACGAGTGGGCCGATCCGGAAGACCCCGATGAGTACCTCGCCGACAACGTCTTCTGGGTGGCCAAGGAAGCCCGCTGGCAACATATCAAGGACAGCGCCAAAAAGCCGGAGATCGGCCGCATCATCGATGACGCCATGGTGGCCATCGAAAAGGATAACCCCTCCCTGAAAGGGGTGCTGCCCAAGAATTACGCCCGCCCCGACCTGGACAAAACTCGCCTCGGAGAGATCGTCGACCTCTTCTCCTTCAAGGTGGGGGACAAAGAAAGCCGCGCCAAGGACGTGCTGGGCCGCGTCTATGAATACTTCCTCAACAAATTCGCTAACGCCGAAGGGAAAAATGGCGGCCAATTCTACACCCCCCGTACCGTTGTCAAACTCTTGGTCGAGATGATCCAGCCCTACAAGGGGCGCATCTACGACCCCTGCTGCGGCTCCGGCGGCATGTTCGTCCAGAGCGAATCCTTCATCCGCGCCCATCGGGGACGGATCGGCGATGTAGCCGTCTACGGGCAGGAGTCCAACCCCACCACCCGCCGTCTCGCAAAGATGAACCTGGCAATCCGGGGCATCGACGGCAACCTGGGGGAAAAACCGGCGGACACCTTCCATGAGGACCTGCACCCGCACCTCAGGGCCGACTACATCCTGGCCAATCCCCCCTTCAACGTCAGCGACTGGGGCGGCGAGCGGCTGACCGAGGATAAGCGGTGGAAGTTCGGCGTCCCGCCCGTCGGCAACGCCAACTACGCCTGGATCCAGCACATGGACTCCAAACTGGCCCCCAGCGGCACCGCCGGCTTCGTCCTGGCCAACGGGTCTATGTCCACCAACTCCGCCTCCGAGGCCGCCATCCGCCAAGGCTTGGTCGACCACGATCGGGTGGACGCCATCGTCACCCTGCCGGGGCAGCTTTTCTACTCCACCCAGATCCCGGTCTGCCTCTGGTTTTTGACCAAAAACAAAGCGGCTAAAGGCCACCGGGACCGCCGGGGCGAGATCCTGTTCATCGACGCCCGCAAGCTGGGCCACATGGTGGACCGCGTCCACCGGGAATTCAGTGATGACGACATCCGCAAAGTGGCCGACACCTACCACGCCTGGCGGGGACAAAAGGAAGCCGGCGACTACGAAGACATCAAAGGCTTCTGTAAATCCGCCTCCCTGGAGGATGTGAAACAGCATGAATACATCCTCACCCCCGGCCGCTACGTCGGCATCGAGGAAACCGAGGACGACGGGGAACCCTTCGTGGACAAAATGACCCGCCTCACCGGCGAGCTGGCGGAGCAGTTCGCCAAGTCGAAGCAGCTGGAGGACGAGATCCGGGAGAATCTGAAGAAGATCGGGTTTGAGTTTTGAGGAGAAAGAAAGGAGATGATGGGCGTGGGTGTTGAGGGGTGGAAGGAAGTAAAGTGGGGAGATTTAGCCACCTTAGAGTATGGTAAGGGTTTAAAAGGATATAAAAATTCTACAGATAAAGTCCCTGTTTTTGGTACTAATGGTCACATTGGCTTTACAAGTAAGCCCTTATATGAAAAGCCCGGAATTATCATTGGTAGGAAGGGAGCTTATAGAGGGGTACATTTTTCCGACAAACCATTTTTTGTAATTGATACAGCATATTATCTGAATCCCAAAGTTAGGGACTTGGATATAAAATGGGCTTACTATGAATTACTTACGAAAGATATAAACAATATGGATAGTGGTTCGGCAATTCCATCAACGAGTAGAAATGATTTTTACGCTTTGCCGGTTAACTTCCCCCCCCTCCAAGAACAAAAACAAATCGCCTCCATACTGTCCACCTTGGACGAAAAGATCGAGCTCAACCACCGCATCAACCAAAACCTCGAAGCGATGGCCCAAGCCCTGTTCCAATCCTGGTTCGTCGACTTCGAACCCTTTCAGGACGGGGAATTTGTGGAGAGCGAGCTGGGGTTGATTCCGAAGGGGTGGAAAGTAAGAAAATTGGGGGACATCATCAATATTACTAGTGGTAAAAGACCTACTAATAAAGCTGAGCAACAAAATAAGAAATTTAATGTCGCACTAATAGGTGCTAGCTCGATTACAGGTTATGTGGATCAGGCTCTATATAAAGAACCTATTCTAGTGACTGGTCGAGTAGGTACTCATGGTGTTATACAAAGGGTTCGCGGAGAAAGTTGGCCGTCGGATAACACACTTGTAATAAAAACGCCTTATTATGAATTTGTATACCAAATATTAAAAACCCTTGATTATAAGTCCATGAATCGGGGTTCAACTCAACCACTTATTACTCAAAGGGATATAAAAAATACACAAATTGTATTTCCGAGTGACCTTGTGTTGTCTGATTTTGAGAATCAAACAAAGGCTTTATATAACCTAGTGAACGAGTTTAATGATGAAATTAAAACCCTATCCCAACTCCGCGACACTCTGCTCCCCAAACTGATGTCCGGTGAGATTCGCGTACCCCTGGATGAAAAGGAGGCCGCCCATGAACGAGCTGACGGAAACGAAGCTGGATGAGCCTGCCGTAATGGAGTCTTTGGAAGCGCTGGGGTTTGAGAGGGTTTATGGTCCCGAGATCTCCCCCGAGGGGGAGTACCCCGAGCGGTGGGATTACAGCGAGGTGATCCTGGAGGAGCGCCTTAGGGAAGCGCTGGAGCAGATCAACCCCCTCATCCCTCCCGAGGGGATCGAAGAAGCGGTACGCAAGGTGAAGATCCCCCAGGGAGCGGACCTCCTGGAAAACAACCTCGCCTTCCACCGGATGGCCACCGAAGGGGTGGATGTGCCGGTCCGGCAAGAGGACGGCAGCATTCGCACGGTTAAGGTGTGGCTGTTCGACTTCGACGAACCGGAGCGGAACGATTGGCTGGCGGTCAATCAGTTCACCGTGTGGGAAGGCTACGACCACAAGCGACCTCGGGCCGACGTGGTGCTGTTTGTCAACGGGATGCCCCTGGTCCTGTTTGAGTTGAAAAGCGCCGTCGACGAGGAGGCCGAGCTGACCCGCGCCTACAACCAGATCCAAAACTACAAACGCTGGATGCAGTCGCTCTTGACCTACAACGCCTTCACCGTCATCAGCGACGGGACCAATGTCCGGGTGGGCACCTTGACGGCGGATGAGGACCGGTTCATGTGGTGGCGCACCATGGACGGGAGCGAAACGGCCCCGGAGGCGGTGCCCCAGATGGACGTGCTGATCAAAGGGATGTTGTACCCGCCCCGCTTCCTGGATATACTGCGCCATTTCCTCCTGTTTCAGAACGACGGCCGCCACACCGCCAAGATCCTGGCCGCCTACCATCAGTATCACGCCACCAACAAAGCGGTGGAAAGCACCCTGCGGGCGACGGAGGAAAAAGGAGACCGCAAGATCGGGGTGATCTGGCACACCCAGGGCTCGGGAAAAAGCCTCTCCATGGTGTTTTACGCCGGGAAGCTGGTACAGGAGCTGAACAACCCCACCCTGGTTGTCATCACCGATCGCAACGACCTGGACGATCAGTTGTTTGGGACTTTCGGCAGATCCCTCCAACTGCTGCGACAGACGCCGGTTCATGCGAAGAGCCGGAAACACCTGCGGGAGCTGCTGGACCGGGAGTCCGGGGGAATCATCTTTACCACGATCCACAAGTTCGCCCCCGGGAAAGAGGAGGAAACCGTCCGCCCTCTCACCCACCGCAAAAACGTGGTCGTCATCGCCGACGAAGCCCACCGCAGCCAGTATGGACACGAAGCCAAGGTGAAGAAAAAGAAGGACGGCCAGCGGGCCGAAGTAAAATACGGCTATGCCAAACACATGCGGGATGCTCTGCCCCACGCCTCCTACATCGGCTTCACCGGAACCCCGGTGGAGCTGGCGGACAAAAATACCCGCTCGGTCTTCGGCGATTACATCGACGTCTACGACATGACCCGGGCGGTGGAAGATGGTACCACGGTGAAGATCTACTACGAGAGCCGCATCGCCAAACTGAACCTGCCCGAGTCGAAGCGGCCCGTGATCGACCGCTCCTACGAAGAGATCACCGAGTACGAGGAAGCGGAGGAGCGGGAGAAACTCAAATCCAAGTGGTCCCGCCTGGAAGCCCTGGTCGGGTCGGAGAAGCGTGTCCAGGAGGTGGCGGCGGACATCGTCGCCCACTTCGAGGAGCGGCAGGAAGCGATTACCGGAAAAGCGATGGTGGTGGCCATGTCCCGCCGCATCGCCGTCGACCTCTACAACGCCATCGTCCGTCTGCGCCCGGATTGGCACAGCGATCAGCTGGACGACGGGAAGATCAAGGTGGTGATGACCGGAAGAGCCGACGATCCGGAGTCATTTGAGCCTCATCTCACCACGAAAAAGCAGCGGGAAATGCTGGCCAAGCGGATGAAAGACGAGTCGGACCCCTTGCAGATGGTAATCGTCCGAGATATGTGGCTGACCGGCTTCGATGCCCCCTCCATGCACACCATCTACGTGGACAAACCGATGCGCGGTCACAACCTGATGCAGGCCATCGCCCGGGTGAACCGGGTATTCCGGGACAAACCCGGCGGCCTGGTGGTGGACTACATCGGCATCGCCGATTCCCTGAAGACGGCGCTGAACGAGTATACCGAGAGGGACCGGCGCACCGCCGGGGTGGATACGGAGCAAGCGGTGGAACTATTGCTGGAGAAAATCGATCTGATCCGCGATCTCCTCCGCGGGTTTGACTACAGTTGGTTCGCGACTGCTGGAGCATCGGAACGGATGCGGATCATCACCGCCGGGGTGGATTTCGTCCTCGGATTGGGCGAAGAGGCAAAGAAAAATTTCATCCAGTGGGTGACGGAGCTGTCCCGCGCTTACGCCCTCTGCTCCACCACCGATCAAGCCCAACGGCTCAACCTGGAGATCGGATACTTCAAAGCGGTCAAATCCGGCATCGTCAAACTGATCCCCGCCGACAACCGCAAAAAATCCTCCGCTCAACTGGACGCGAAGATCAACCAGCTCGTCTCCAAATCGGTCATCTCCGAAGGCGTGGTCGACGTACTGGGCTCCGTCGGGCTCAACAAGCCCAATATCGCCATTCTGTCTGATGAATTTTTGGAAGAGGTCAAAGGGTTGGAACAGAAGAACTTGGCTGTCGAATTGCTCCGCCGCCTGCTCAAAGGAAAAGTGCGGTCCGTAGAGCGAAGAAACATGATCCAGGCCAGGAAATTCTCCGAGATGCTGGAGGAGTCCATCATTAAGTATCAGAACCGGGCGATCGAGACGACCCAGGTGATCATGGAAATGATCGAGCTGGCCAAGCAAATGAACGAGGCTCACCGGCGGGGGGAAGATCTCGGTCTGATCGCCGATGAGGTGGCCTTTTACGATGCGCTGTCCACCAATATGTCCGCTAAAGAGGTGATGGGTGACGAGATCTTAAAGCAGATTGCCCGGGATCTGACTCAAGCGATCAAAAACGATATGAGCATCGACTGGAACCTGCGGGCGAGCGTTCAGGCCAAGATGCGGGTGACGATCAAGCGCCTGCTGAAAAAGTATGACTACCCGCCAGATAAACGGAAGGACGCCATCGAAACGGTGATGAAGCAGGCTCATCTGATGTGTCGAAACGAAGCGGAAAACTTCTGACACCAGAGAAAGGAGAGAATCAAAAAGCATGGAGGAAAAATCCCTCTTCGCCTTTTTAAAGGAGCGGCAGCCCGCCTGGGCGGAGGAAGCGGAGGAGATGGAGCGGGTCGTCTACCACGACCCGCCCTCCGCCCTCACCCGAAGCCGCAAATGGATGGAAACACTGATACGCTGGGTGATGCGGGAAGAGAAGATCGTCGATGTCTATGAAAAATTGGTCGAGCGGATCCAAAAACTGTACCGGGGCGGGTGGATCACCGAGTCTATCTATCAGAAAATGGAGTGGCTCCGTCTGGAGGGAAACAAAGCCGCCCACCGGACTGGTTACGGAACGGTGGAAGAATCGCTGAAAGCCCACCGGCTGGTGTACGAATTGGCCGTCTGGTGGACGGAGGTCTACGGGGACCCCGATTTTCAGGCCCCCTCCTACCGCCATCCCCCCGTGGACAAAGGGGTGGATGCGGAAGCGATTGAGAAAGTGATCAGCCGAACCCTGAACGAGAAGTTTCGCGGGATCGAGGACATACTGAAACAACCCCGGACGGAAACGGCTGCCACCGCCGAGCCGAAGCAGGACGGGGGCTCCGATTCGGGTGACAGTTCCTTCGACCTGATCGACTACCTAAAGGAACACGGCCTGGAGCCCATTGACAAGCGGCCTGCCGGCGGCTCCCTCTGGGTCGTGGGCGGCTGGGAATTGAACAAGGTCCTGTTTCCGTTGAAGGAGCGAAAGATCTACTTCCGCTTTTCCAAAAAAGGCGGCCGGGCCACCAACCGGAAGCCGGGCTGGTTCCTGTTGGTGAAGGCGTCTCGGATTTGACTCATACTAAATATTTGGGAAGCCTGTCCCTGAACGGATGGGCTTTTCTCTTATTTCGGAGAAATGCGGCATCCATCGCTGTTCCGGGATTCGTCTAAGGGGACGCTATAGTCTATTAGTCTTATTGTTTCGCTGGAAATGACTTGCTACGATTTGGTAGAATATTCTTGATGTGATGGAAAGGGGTTTTCTGTTGGAGTTTATGGCAAAGCCGTGGATCCGGATCTGGATCCATCCCCGGTCCGTCATCCGGGAAGCGCTGATTCACAGTGAGCGGAAACAGGAATGGTTACTTATTCTCCTATTTGGTCTGATGCTGGGGTTGAAACAGGCTTCCCTCCGCAGCCTGGGGGATGCCCTCTCCTTTTCTTTGATCTTGATCCTCTCCTTGGTGTTGGGCCCCTTGCTCGGTGCCCTCGCCTGGTACATCGTGAGCGGGATCGCCTACGGGGTGGGCCGCTGGTTGGACGGGACGGCCTCCTGGGAGGAAATCCAAACAGCGGTGGCCTGGGCCAGCATCCCCTTCAGCATGAAACTGGTCCTCTGGATCCCTCAGCTGGCCTTTTTCGGCCAGGAGATGTTTACCACCACGGTCTCCTCTCTGGAGGGCAGTGCGTGGTTGTGGGTGCTGTACACGTTGCTTACCCTGATCGATTCGGTGATCAGCATCTGGTATTTCGTCGTACTCTGTAAAGGGGTCGGCCAAGCCCATGATTTCTCGGCCTGGCGGGGCTTTTTCTCCCTGCTCATCGGTTGGGTAATTCTGTTGGTGCCGTTCATCCTGTTGGCTGTGCTGTTTCGGCGGCTGTAAGGAGGGTGTTCATGGAACCTGTAATGTGGGTGGAAAACAAACCCGGGTGGGCGGTTTGGGTCCGCACGCGGATGACGATCCGTTCCCGGTTGGAGGATCCTTTCCCTTCCCGGTGGGGGCTCTTCTTCATCCCGCTGTTCGGAATCAGTATGACGCTGGACCAGATCTCGTTCAGCGAATACGGGGTTTGGTACACCCTCTCTCATTTGCTCCTCGTCTCCCTCCCGATCGGGTTGGCGGCGGGCTGGGTCGTCTGGCTGCTGTACGGGGCGCTGTTCTGGGGAGCCGGCCGCCTCATCGGAGGGGAAGCCGGCTGGAAGGAGATGCAGTGGGCGCTGGTGTGGGCTTTGGTGCCGTATACCGCGAAGCTCATCATCTGGTTGTTTCGGATGCTCTGTTTCGGGGAGGAAACCTTTACCCTGTACACTCCGACCATCGACAACAGTTTTCCACTCTTATTCCTCTATTTCTTTTTCTTTATTGTAGACACTGTATTGACGATCTGGTTTTACCTGATCCTGATCAAAAGCGTGGCGGAAGCCCACCGGTTTTCCGCCTGGAGAGGAGCGGCCGTCGTCCTGCTCTCCCTCGTATGTTGTGGGTCGTGCTGAAATATGTCTTTGGTTTTGTCCTCATGCCTTTTTGACGATGAAGGAGGCGAAGGAGTGAAAGGAAGGAACATCCGGTGGTGGAACCGAAGAGGCTCAGCCACCCTGGAGTATGTCGTGATCCTGGCGGCGGGAGCGATCCTCGCCCTGGCGTTGACCCACGCCTTGACCAGCGATGAGGTGAAGGGGTCCTTACAGAAGAAGGTGATGGCGGCACTCTTGGGCCAAGAAACCGAGACACCTGATGCACCGTTTCCCGGTTCGACGGATCCGGGCGGCGCTCCAGATGGTCCAGCCGGCGGCTCCACCGAGAGGCCGGTCTCATCGACCCGGTTCGGTGGATGATCCGGGCAGCACTCCGGATAGCCCTGCCGGCGGTACTACCGAGATGCCGGCCCCATCGAATCCGGATGACGGGGTGAATCCCGACGGAGGATCGACCGACAAGGCAGACGACAATGAAAACCATCCCACACCCCCTGCCCCTCCTCAGGAGGAAGAAGAGGGGGCTTTGGAGAAGATCGGGAAAGGCACACTGGATTTTCTCGGCTATACCGACGCCAAGGCCGCCATCACCGGTGTGGACGAGAACGGAAACAAAATCGGGATCGGCGAACGCATCCTGCGCGGAGCCATGGTCCTCCCCATCGCCAAACCGGTCAAAGGCGTTAAGATGGTGGCTAAATACGGCGACGACGTCCTGGCCGCCGGCAAAACCAAGCTGGACGATGTCACCCGGAACTGGAAAAAGACCGCGTGTGCATGTCCTTTTAGTCCCCACTATAAAGCTGCAAAGGAAGGCGGAAAACATTCTGGGTTCTATAAACAATATGTTTCAAAGTCTGATGAACAGGTGAAAAAGGGGATATCTTCGATCCAAAAACAAATTGAAGAACATGAAGATAAGATTAAGAATCCTACTAAGTATATCCCTAATTTCAAAGAACTTGATCCAAGACAACAACAGGCGTTGTTAACAAAAAAATGGCCATCGGATATACAAAGACAAAAAGAACAAAAGACCATACTCGAAGGTATTTTGAAGGAAAGAAATTAGCCGGGAGGAATTGAACATGGACAGTGAATTGCAGTCTTTTCTATCTGATTTAATTGAAATAATTCAGGATAAATACAATGATTCACTGAACAACTGCGACGAATTTAATAATGGACTTAATTTTGCATACTATGATGTTTTAGAAATAATCGAATCACAGCTAAGAGCGTTTAATATTGATCAAGAATTATTTGATCAAATAACGCCGGTATTAGGAGAGGAATTTAAAAGAAAAAAATAAATTAATTTAAAATCCACTCTCATGCACTTTTCGTACCTGCATGGTACGTTAAGGAACACAAATAATTTTCATGAGGTGGTTTTGTGGAAATCCTTCTGGAGATTAACGAACGATCTAACTTTCCGAATAAAGAACAGTTGGTTAAAGCGATGTGGGAACAGGGTGGAAATATCTCGATCGCCGCATTTCGTTTACCTTTTTGGAAGTGTGACATGTTCACCTTATCTTGAGATAAACAAATCATGATTGAAGCAGAAGAACCTGTTTTATTGGTGATAAAAAAGCTATATACCAAGCAGCCATTCTGATCGCCGATCAGTGTGATGGAGTCATCGGCTTGAACAAAAAAGATTGGCTAAGCACTGTTGAATTTAAGCAAATGGTACAAGAAACTTTGAAAATTTACTTTTAAAGAAGTAGAGATTAGTTTAAAAAAGGCGGAGAATCATCGGAGTTGAAAAGAATTGGACCGTCTAATAAAAGCACTCAATGATTATCCGAATGGTACACTCCTCGTTGTTGAGTGGATAGACGACTTAAAGATTGAAGGAGTGATTGATACAATTTATGAGACCGACAACAGATTCGAGATGGATGAAGATGGATATAGAGAATATTTTGCTTGCGCTTTACGTGTGAAGGCAATTGTTAGTCAACCTGCTGACACAAAAAATATACAGCTAAACTCGTTGATTGAAGTCTCTTCGATTAACCCTCCTTCGAAAATTTGCTTAAAAGATGGTCAGCCAATATGGGGTAATAAATGAGCCTTTTGCAAAATGGCTTTCTGGTTCAATAAACCAGAATAACACTCAGGGAAACCAGTCTTTCACTTTCGCAAACTAAAGTGATATGGGCATACGGGCAGAATTTTGGAGATTCTCTTTTTAAGCTACTTCTTTGGAAGCCTGGGTTTTCTTAACAGCCAGCGCGGTCGCTAATAAAACGATGGCATTCAGGTACACGTGGGTGGTTCCCTTCGAAATCCCGCAAACATGAAGATCGTTCGTCGTGAGGTTTTCTTTTAATCGACCGTTACATCGTTCCACGCTCGTCCGTTCATCGTAAAGCTTTTTCCAGTTGCGCGATCCCCGATGCGGA
>NZ_FMZA01000030.1 GCF_900102685.1 Melghirimyces thermohalophilus | reverse complement strand
GCGGCCGCTCTCTCGCGGCGACAAGATCTATATTATCAAACCAAATCGATCCTGTCAACAGGGTTTTTTATTTCTTTTGCCGGTGCGGGGCGCGAAGCCCCGCCTCAACGGCGACATTTAATAATCTAACACGAACTACTCTCGGGGTCAACCTTTTTTTGTTTTTATTTGAGTTCAGGTTGTTCCCGTAATCGGTAGCGGGATTCAACCCACTCCGTATCCTCTGTTCTTACTTCGTCCACTATTTGTTGCCGGACCAGTTCTTCAAGCACCAGCGTCATATCCCGATGGATCTGTTCCAAATGAAGACGGTCGTGAATCTCGTCTAAATCCCAGCTGCTTTCTTTTGAAGCCAGCACCTTCAACAAAAATGCGCAGTACACCTTGAGCCGGCTCATAATGTCATATTCCTCCGCCAGTAACACGAGACGCATCCGTTGTTTCACCGGCTCATCCCCGTGTACCAGCTCCCGATACAACTTAAAGATACCTGGATGGATCTCTTCCACCTGATCCCATAAATGAGAGCCCGGATACTGCCCGGCTTCGATAACAGCCAAACGCCCCCAAGACCGCAGGCTTTGCAACATATAGAAAAAAGCGTCGAGCTGTTTATCTTCCTTAATATATTGTTTCACCTGCAAATGATGATGCAGCAAACGGGAGCTTTCTACACACATCTTCTTCCTTTTCAGTTCAGAGGGAAATCCTTTCAGTTGAGTGCGCATCCTTTGCACCATTCCGCCGGGATCATACAGCACGTCTCCCTTCAGGAGACCGTCGATAATTTCTTCCCGCTCCCCATTCACTAATTCCACAGTCAGATCCATCATGGTGGTCCAGATCTCCTGCACCCTGAAATCTTCCATTGTGTATGTGATACTCCGTTGGCTGCTTTCCTCTGCTTCGGTAAAGACAAGGACCATAAGATCCGCCGGCGCCGGGACCATTTGGGATTGATTACCCGCCGAAAACACCATCGCACCCGCGGTATGGCAGTCCTGGATCAACTTTTGTCTCAACTTCGGGCAGACCCTCTGGAACATGGCCTTCTCCCCCATCCACGGGTAGTATTCAAGGTTTTCGACGGTTCCGTGAAAACTCCTTCCTTTCCTCTGTTTTCGCTCCCGCCGCGGGACATGTTCCGTTTTTCTCCACCAATGTCCGTGTTATACTGAGGAATAATGAACGCCTTCCAGGCGTCCAACTGACCTGGGACAGGCAACGGTCCAAGGGGGGAAACCCAATTGTTGTTTGCAAGTAAACTGAACAAATTCCGCACCGTCGCCCTGGTGCTGATTTTTGCCGGGATGGGCATTATGTACCTCGGTTTTCTTTGGCCTCAGGCCATGATGTTTTTCTTTATTCTCGGCTTGCTCGGTGTAGGATCCAGTGTAGCCATCTATTTCTGGGTGGGGGTTCTATCCACCCAAGCGGTACAGGTAGAATGTCCTCAATGCGGCCGTATCACGAAAATATTAGGCCGGATGGATCAATGCATGTTTTGTAAAGCTAATCTGACTCTGGACCCCGACTACGCCACAGGACAAGCTGCAAAAAAGGAGCAATGATTTATTGCTTTTTCATCTCCATATCCAGCCCCCTTGCGGGGGTTTTTTGTTGGACATATATTTACGGATGGGATTGCATAAATCTTTAGAAAGATATCCAGAAAGTTCTATTGTGTTTAGGTATCAGTCTGATATTATAACTGTACGTTGACGTACTCAGTGGAGGTTGTAAATGAAGATGGCAACACAGTCGAAACAAGAGATCTACCTTCATCCCTTAAACATCATCTCCTCGGAGATCGGGAAGTTCCCTGCCAGGAAGTTCGACTAATCGCAGCATTCTTGGAAGCGCTTACGGAAATGTATCTTCATACTACTGTGGATAACATCGTCACCAACGCACGATCATCCAAAAGTACCTTCTACAAATACTTCCGAAATAAAGAGGCCGTTCTGATCCGTAGTGGAAGTGCTGATCAAGAATGAGGAGGAATACCTCGCTTCCCATCTCCCCACATCGAAACATCCAACTGCGACCCATGGGTCTTGTCCTACGCCATGGCAAGTACCGTTTAGGAGGTGATCATCCATTCCCTGATCCAGGAGACTCCCCCCGACTCCCGTCACCTGGCGGAAACGTTGGAGGCAATGATGAGCCGTTCCCTGCAGTGAAAGAATGAACCATTCCTCCATCACTTGAGGAAACCACTGCTAAAGGAGGGAGAATTTTATGACTCATCCTGTCCGCATTTTTCTGGCGGTAGGCATCGCTATCCTCCTCGGTCTCGCCGTTTGGGCTGCTGCGGGTAATCAATCCCTTGCTCAAGAACTAGAAAAGATTCATCATCAAGCAGACCTGAACAGCATGCTGGAGAAAATCGGTGATAACAACAGCCGCCTCGGAGACAGCAATCAATCTATTCTTGGAAATATCCGACAGATTGATCAAAAGTCATTGGTCACCCAGGACATCCATAGCAAACTCCGCTCCGTTCACTCTGGACTCGGTGGACAAAACAACACCCTGACTGATATTGAACGGGTGACGGGGCAACAGGTGGGGCTGAGCTCACAGCTCAACCATTTGAGCATTTTTTTGAAAGGCAAGATGAATGTGATCAACAGCAGCACCGACAGTCAGATTGATAAGGTGGGACAGCTGCAGGCAATCACCCTGGATACCAAGGAAAAGATGAAATCTGTCCTGGATGAAAATAAAAAGCTGGAACAAAAACTGGAGTCCGCGGCAACAAAAAGCCGGCAAGCGGAACGCTCCTTGCCGTAAAAAAGGAGGGGAGCCGTCATGGTCCAAAAAGTGCTTTCCATCCTGGGGATCCTTGTTTTGGCCGGATTTCTGATCAATGGGGTCACCATGACCCAAAACATGAAGAAATTGCATGCCGGCCTGGAAGACAATTTGGAATCGACGAAAAAAATTGAATCAAGTCCAGGCTTCCGTCATTGAGAAAAACGAGGAACTAAAAGGCATGTTGGCTACGGTGGATAAGGTGAACAGCAGTCTCGACGGGACCGTCGCTAAAACAGATCAAACCTTAACTCTGCTCAGCCAGGTGGTGGATTACAACCAAAGCACCCTGCAACTCAACAATAAAATGTTAAGCTACTCCACCACCACGGGCGACAACATCAAGGCCGTTCATCAATCCCTGGAGGAACTGGCTCCGTACATGAACCAACTGGACAGCATGCTGAAAGATCTGAGCAAGACAGCAGCCAAGGATGAACAACATCTACAAGGTATTTTGGAATCAACCAAAAGTCTGAACAATAAGACACCGGGAGTGACGCCCTGATGAAAGCTATGCTCGCCAAGATCAAGGTCCTCCCTGTCCTGATCACACTTCTTTTAGGCGCAGCCGCGGGCAACACTTGGTTACAGCTTTGGATTCAACAGGATATCGTAAAGAAATCCAAGCAATTGGAGGCCCAGTTGGCCCAATCGGCTGAAAAGTCAGACAAAATGAACGCTCAACTGGAAGCAGTGCAGAAATTGAAACAAGAGACGGACAAGCTGAATAAAAAAGTGACCGCCATCGAACAAAACACCGCCGGCCTGGATCAAGAGCTGAAGGATCTGGATAGAGTCGTGGCCAGCATCGCCAACAGGGTGAACGCCATCAGCAGCAATACCGCTGTGACTGAAAAAGATCTGAAGGCGATCCAGGCCACTGTCGCTGACAGCACACAGGTACTGAAATCGATCCAGAACTCCAATGCAGATATCGTCAACACCTTGAACACCATGGAGCAAATCCAAACCAAGGTCAATGTCAACCTGAAGGAAATCAATCAAAAGACCCGCATCATCCCAGAGAAACCAAGGGGGTGAGTCCCTTGAATCAGGTTTGGAACCTGATCGTGCTCCACAAGAAAAAAGTGCTGGCCGGGGTCGCCGTCATCGCCCTGCTTGCGGCCTCCCCCGCTCTCGCCCGCTGGAGTGACCAGACCGTGATGCCCGCGCTGGCTGAAAATAATATTTTTGGGCTGACCTCTGATCTGGTGCACCGCACAGGTGAAATGGTGGAAGATACCCGTCAGCTGGAAAATCAGGTAGCCCAAGCGCAATCGGCCATGCAGGGACTGGACCGGCAAGAAGCACTCCTGGCCAAACAGATTAAAACCAATGATTCGATCAAAGAGGAGCTGGACCGGCAACGCTCCGGAAACGTAGAAGCCCGGGAGCGGATGAAGGATATCCTGGCCCGGCAGCAAAAAACTGCAAAGCTGACGGAAACCGCGGCAAAAACAGGGAATGAAGTGACAGCTCAAATGTCGGATACAGTAGCCAGCCTCGGGAAAACCGCGCAGTACACCGCGATGGTGGGGAGCTCCACCGGCAATATGGACGAACGGGTCGACGTGTTGCTTGACGAACTGGATCGCTCTGTGGAAAATTTCCGTTACGTCGCCCTGATCCCCAAATTGAGGGACACGCTCCTCGATTTGCTGAATTTGTCGGACGGTGATAAAAACCCTACTCAACGACCCTTGGGGGAGGTGATGAAGGATCCGGCAGGCAGTTTGACGGGTCAAACGCAAGAAAAGGAGAAGCAGGATGAAGAGGACGGAGAAAGCGATGGACTGCTCTCGGACCTTCTTCCCTGAATGAAAGGAGGTTGTTAATGTGTGGACCCGTACCCTGTTTATCCTGATCAACCTCGTCCTTCTAGGTCTGGTCGGCGTCGGTACTGCAAAGCAGATCGATACACAAAAGGAAAACAATCAGGTGATGGCAGACGTTCATAACAATATCAATCAAGCCAAGACCTTAACTATGGAGACCAACCAACGCTTGGAACCACTCCGGGCCACAGCGCTCACCCTGGAAGAGATGAACGGAAAATTGACCAAGACCAACGAAACGCTGGTCGGCATGAACAAAAACCTAGCCCAGGTGATCGACAGTGAAGCGAACATTGTTCAAGGTCTCGACAGTTTAAACCAAAACACAGCCAACGTGATCCAACAGATGAAGGTGGTCAAACAGAAAAATGCGGCGCTACAGGGTCCAGCGCAAACCGTCGCCAAACAGACCGGCACGGAATACGGCACCATCGAACGCCTGTATGATCTGACCGGGGTCTCCATCCGGGAGCTGACCGAGATCAACAATAAATTCGCCTACTTAAACCTTTTAAACCACTAGGAGGAGCCATGTTTTTCAGCGTACTCTATCTCCTCACCATTCTTGGCATCCTGGTCTTCTCTGGACTGACCATCGCCGCCATCATCCGAAACCGGCCGGTCACACGCTGGCTGGCCTGGCTGGCCGGAATCACTCTCTTTTATATCCTTTCGGTTTGGATCACTGCCATCACCTGAACCCAAAAAAACCTGCCCCTGATCGGGCAGGTTTTTTGGATGTTTTTCACTGTTGCCGTATTTGTTACACGGCTTTTTCCTTTTGACAGGTGTTACAGATTCCGTAGATCTCCATCCGGTGAGTTTCCACCCGAAAGCCGGTTTTGCGTGCGGCTTCTTCTTCCACATTGATCAGGGAAGGATATTCAAAGTCCACGATTTTTCCACATTCACGACAGATAATGTGATAATGGGAATCCATGTTGGCATCAAACCGGCTAGAAGAATCGCCGTAGGTAAGCTCGCGAACCAGGCCTGCCTCCTTGAAGACACGGAGGTTATTATAAATCGTCGCTACACTCATGTTGGGGAATTTTTCTTCCAATGCCCGGTAGATTTCATCGGCGGTGGGGTGTCCCATGGAGGTCAGCAGAAACTCCAGTATGGCATACCGTTGCGGTGTCATACGCACACCTGTCTTTTTTAAAGTTTCGATTGCTTGATTGAGGCGGTTGTTTTCCATTGCCATCACCCCATTGGTTCCGCCATAAAGAAATGATTCTCTCTTGATAATATCTATAAACAGTCTACTTCTTGGACGGGGTTTTTGTCAACGGGCCTGCTTGTCCCTGGTTTTTCCCGTACCAGCAATAAGGAGCGAGATCACATATGTGACACTTGGGATTGCGGGCTACGCAGACTCTCCGTCCATGCCAAATTAAGCGGTGATGCGTGTCGGTCCACTCTTTCCGAGGAACCCGCTTGGTCAATTGCCGCTCCGTCTCCAGAGGTGTCCGGCTGTCCGCCAGCGCCAACCGATTGGACACCCGTTGCACATGGGTATCCACTGCCAGAGCCGGCACATCAAAGGCATTGGACAAAACCACGTTGGCCGTCTTTCTCCCCACCCCGGGCAGGGCTTCCAATTCCTTTCGGCGGCGTGGTACCTCTCCATCGAATTTTTCCACGAGTATTTGACAGGTTGCCATGATGTTTCGGCTTTTATTCCGATATAAGCCCAATCCACGAATTTCCTGGGCCAGTTCATCCTCCGTCAGCTGAAGAATCGCCTCCGGGGTTGGATACTTGGCAAACAGCTTTGATGTTACCCGATTCACCTGGTGATCGGTCGACTGTGCTGACAAGATTGTGGCGATCAACAGTTCAAAGGGATTGCGAAAATCCAGCTCACAGTGAGCATCGGGATACATCTGGGCCAAGGTCGCCAATATCTTTTTCGTCGGCACGCGTTTCGGTTTTTCCTTCATCGGTTTCCCCCCTTCAATATCCTCTGCTGAGATCCAAGCGGTTGATATATGCCCCATTCCCGGACAAGTAGACAGGCAGGTTCCGTTCGAAGATTTCCAACGCCCGGGTCATGTACAGCGGAGAGCGACCGGAGATGTGGGGCGTGATCAAAAGGTTATCCATCTCCCAAAACGGGTGATCCTCCTGCAGCGGCTCCTGGTCAAAGACGTCCAACACCGCCCCTCCGATCTGGCGCTGATTCAATGCCCGCAAAAGAGCCCTTTCCACCACCACGGGACCGCGAGCGATATTAATCAAAAAGGATGTCGGCTTCATCCAGCCGAAGGCCTCTTCGCCCAGTAATCCCTCGGTCTGCGGGGTGTGGGGCAGGGTGACCACCACAAAATCCGCCTCTTCCAAAATGGGTTTCAGGTCTGCCAAGGTGCCTACCTGATCAAATTGGGGCAGGGGCTTCCCGGTTGTATTTACCCCCCATACCTTCATATCAAAGGCTTGCAACCGTTTGGCGATACCCTGGCCGATCGCCCCCGCTCCCAGGATCGCCGCGGTTTTCCCTGCCAATTCACCGACCCGGATCGATGGATCCCATCTCCGCTCCCGCTGCCGGTCTCGGAAGACGGACAGCTTACGAACCCAGTCCAGCATCACCGCCACCGTATACTCACCCATAGGTACCTCATGGATGCCGCGGGAGTTGGTCACAAGGATCCCGGCTTGTTCCAATTCGGAAAAAGGAAGTTGCTCCACGCCTGCGCTGATCACATGGATCCAACGCAATCGGGGAAGCCGACGGAGTCTCTCACCGGTTAAATCCTCTCCATAGGTGATCAACCCATCGGCGTCTGCCGCCTGTTCCAGCACCTCATGGATCCCTTCATAAAAGGAAAAACGGACTTCCGGAAACTTCTCCTGCAGCCGTTGGCGATGTCGTTGACTGATCTTAGCCGATGAAGCGATATGTGCCACTCGATCCCCTCCTTATAGCATTCTCGTAGAGAGAACAGCAACATCAACCGTCGGGTGCTGGTTCTCCTGCCCTCCCTTCATGCGCCGGTTTCGCTTCTACCACCAGTTCTTCACTTCCAGGTCCAAAGGGTTCGCCACGAAACCCTCCGTAGCGCTTGACGACATGGAAGCCGGCCCGATCCAAAAGGTGAAACAGTTCCGTGGGAAAGATATAGCGCATCGCAAAAGATGTGCGCAATCGTTCCAGGGAAACTCCCTCCGCTGAAAACCGTTCATAGTAGCGAATAACCGACGCCTGTTGGTAGAAGTGATCGTACTCCATATAATCGTGCACTTCCACCACCTCTCTTGTCCCGGGAATCGGAAACTGTCCCCGGTTAACCAGGCGTTCATCCTCCTCTACCATCTGGGCCAGATCGGGGACGAACAGGTTGAAAGCCAACAACCCGTCCTCCGTCAGATGATCCCGGATGGTTCGGAGCGTATCCAGCTGGTCTTTGACACGGAGGAGATGTAGAAAGGAGCGGTAGGGGATCACCACCAGGGGAAATCGCCGACCCAACTGAAGTTGGGTCATATCCCCACACACCCACTGACACTGACGATCAAGCCCCATCGCTTCCGCCTTTTTCTGTGCCGTCTGGATCATTTCCGGTTGCCGATCCACTCCCACCACTTCGATGCCGTGCCGGGCCATTCCCAGGCTGCAACGTCCCGTTCCACACCCCAATTCCAACACCGGCCCTCCGGATTCCATGGCCAGATGGGCGTAATAGGTCACATCTCCATCCAGACCGTCCGAGGTCCAGTCGTAGTATTGCGGCCAACGATACATATGATCGTCCATCATAGGAATCCCCTCTTTCCACCCAATTAAAAAGGGGGTTGAAGCACGATCCCCTTCAACCCCTGCTTCCGCCATCAGCGGGATCATTTACTGTTCCAGATGCTCCCGGATCCATTCCAGGGCTTCCTTCACATGGCCGTCCACCTTCACCTTCCTCCAGGCGTTAGCGATCCGGCCTTCTTTGTTGATAATAAAGGTGGATCGTTCGATTCCCCATTTCTTCTTACCGAAGACGTTTTTCTCTTTGTAAACCCCGTATTGGTTAGAAACCTTCGCCTCGGTGTCACTTAGCAGAAGAAAGGGAAGGTTGTATTTTTGGATAAACTTTTCGTGGGATGCCAGATCATCTAAGCTAACCCCTAAGATCACCGTGTCCAGATCGGCAAAATCCTGATGATGGTTACGAAAGTCGCAGGATTCTGCGGTGCAGCCGGGGGTGTTATCCTTGGGATAAAAGTAGAGCACCACATTTTTTTCACCGCGGTAGTCCGACAGGGAAATGGTTTCCCCGTTGGATGCTGGCAGCGTAAAATCGGGAGCTTGGTCCCCTGCTTGAATCATTTGTGGCCACCTCCAAGTGTTCATTCCCTTCCATTTTACCATTTCCCCGGACAAGGAGGAAAAAAGCACAAAAAAACCGGGGATCCGCCCCGGACAGAAAAGCCGGATTTACATGGAATCTTTAAAAAAACGAATCAACCCCTGAAGGGATACAACCACCTTGAGACCCCAGATGGGAACCACCAATAAAATCGCTAAGATCTCGCCAATCAACTTCATATTGGCTTCCCCCTTCGGTCCTTCGATCATACCAACCGAAGGTGAGACCCACATAAAGCCAGGATGAACGTTCAATGAGAAAGGGGTAGCTTCACCCGAATCCGGGTCCATTGCCCCGGCTCCGAGTTCGCATGGATCGATCCACCGTACTTCTCCGTGATTTCCTTAGCAATCGCCAAACCGAGACCGGTCCCCGTTGGCTGGCCTTCCTCCGTCTTCCCCCGGTAAAAACGTTCAAACACGTGAGGGAGATCATCCTCGTCAATTCCCTTGCCGTCGTTTTCTACCTCGAACCATGCTTCATCTTTCTGCTGCCTCAGAGCCATGCGAACCTCCGTCCCCTCTTCCGAATAACGAACCCCATTGTCCAACAGGATGTCCACCAACTCTCCCCAATGGTCAGAGGAAATTCGCGCTTTTATGGAGGTAGTGGGGGGATCCCATCGGAAGGAACGGTTTGTCACCTGACGCCAACGATCCACTCGACAGGAGACTTCCTCCACCAGATCCAGTGGAGAAAGATTACCTTCCGGTTCATTTTCCAGCCGGGCCAGTTTCAACAGATCGGCGGCGGACCGCTCCAGCCGAGCCGTCTCCTGTTCGATAGCAGCCAACGATTCCTCCAGCACCGACGGATCATCTTTCCCCCATCGTTTCAAGAGGTTAACATAACCCCGGATGACCGATACCGGAGTCCGCAACTCATGGGAGGCATCCGCCACAAATTGCTTCTGCTTTTTGATCATGGCATAGATGCGATCCAATAGATGATTGAAAGTATGTGACATCACCTCGATCTCATCCCCGGTCTTCTTGACGTCCAAGCGGTTTTCCATCCGTGACGGGTCCATCTTCCGAACGGTTTTGGAGATCTGCTGCACTGGGCGGAGTGCGATCCGGGACATCCAGTATCCACCGGCAGCCACGACCAACAACAACACCGACGAACCGATCATTAACGCTTGCAACATCGTATCCAGATAACGGTTCAGAGAGGTGAAATCGGTGTAAAGCTCTACCCTTCTTTCCCCTGGACCAGAGAGGGAACGGGTCAAAACAGAGATCCGATGTTCTCCCTCTTGTTTCACCTGGTTCACTGGCTCCCCTGAATCCGTTTCGGTTAAAAACAAATTCTCAGGAATCCCATGGTTGATCTCCAATTCCACCTCGTCTTCCACAATAATCCGAATGGCTTGTCCTTCATCGACAAAGGGTTGCAGCCAAGTTTTGAGGTGAGGATCCACATCCCGGTTCACATAGATTTCCGACAGTGTGTTCAACTTTTGCGATAAGACATCCTGCTCGGTGTGTATACTCCATCTTTCAAACAACTGGTACACAAACACGTGAAAGAAACATAAGACTAGAATCAACAATGTGGTGGAAAGGAGGACCAGCCGCCACTTAATCGGCATCAGGTACCTCCCTGATCACATAACCAACGCCTCGAACCGTCTCAATCATCCCGGTCACTCCAGCTGCGGCCAATTTGTTTCGAATATATCGGATATACACATCCACCACATTGGTGTCCCCGCTGTATTCAAATCTCCACACCTGAGCGATGATCTGTTCCCGTGATTTCACCCGATCTCGATTCTCCATCAAATAGAGAAACAGATCAAACTCCCGAGTGGTAAATTTCACCTCGTCGCCTCGGACCGTCACCCTTCGCTCCTCCGGATAAATGCAGCACGGACCGTTAACCAACACGGCTTCCGGGTCAACCCCGCGGTTTCGGCGTAATAGAGCTCTCATCCGCGCCAGCAGCTCTTCAATGGCGAAGGGTTTCGTCATGTAATCATCGGCACCGGCATCGAGACCGCTTACCCGATCCGGCACAGCATCCCGTGCGGTCAACATAATAATCGGAACGTCGCTCTGACTCCGAATTCTCCGGCAAACCTCGAGACCGCTCAAATCCGGCAACATCACATCTAAAACCAAGATGCTCCAGTTTCCCGTTTCCAGCAGCCGAATCCCCTCGCGACCGTTAGGAGCAATAGATACATCCCAGCCTTCATGCCTCAGCTCCAATTCCAAGAAACGGGCCAGATTCTTTTCATCTTCGACAATCAATACCTTTCGTTTCAATCGGATCCCGCCCTGTCCCTGGTTTGATCATGTCTCCATTATACAACAACGAAAAAGGGCAACGGTTGGCATCGAGTAACCGTCACCCTTTTTCGTTTACAGCCGGATAAGGAGGATTGACCTGTCGAAAGACAGTTGGATAGCCCCTCCCGATCCAGGCCAGCCAGACCGAAAGCGTCTGTCCGGTGGCTGAACAGCGGCCATGATCGAAGCGGACGTCGAACCGGAGGTGGGTGGTGATCTAAAAAACAGGCGGAACGACGAAGGTCTCCGGCTGGACAATAACAGGTGGATGGATGATTACCGGCGGATGGATGATCGGGGGGTGGAAGATGGGGGGGTGAACGATCACCGGCGGGCGAATGATCACCGGTGGACTCACCACCGAAATCAAGGGGACCGCATCGGAACCATGGGTCCAGCTAAAGGGATTCAACCCGATACTCCTCCTTTCCGAAAAACCGTATGACTAACTACCCGGTGTCGGCCCCGGCTCCGGTTCCTGACCTGGCTGTTGACCTGGCTGTTGACCTGGCTGTTGACCCGGCTGTTGACCCGGCTGTTGACCCGGCTGTTGACCCGGCTGTTGACCCGGCTGTTGCGTACGGATATTTAAGGTCGTACCGATGTTGAGGGAGCCGACATCGGTGATGGATTGGATTTTAATCCTCTGGATACAAACATGAAACATATTTACCACACCCACATCAGGGTTGATCGATCTGATCGGGATCGTAAACCCGATTTTGCTCGAAATCCATGTTGCGTCCCATGTCACCGATGTAGGAGGATCCGCCCACTGATTTGGAATTGCTGTCATTGCCGATATTGATGGTATTGCCGAAATTGACGGAAGCTGTGCCAGAGATGCTCTGGATCTTTATGCTATAAACTTTGTTCATCATCACATGGAGCACCCTCCTCCGCAGAGCGTGATCCAACCCGCCTTCCCGACTACAGCACCTGCTGCTGATCCACCACGTCTGGATCGTAGTTTTTGTTACCTTCCAGAGAGACGTTACGGGCCAAATCACCGACCACCGTTGATCCCCCAACCCCTTTTTCCGTGTGTTCTGTGGCCACATTGAGGGCATTACCGAAGCTGATAGAACCTTCAGCTACACTGTTTATTCTCAGGACAAAAATATTATTCATCGTCGCCATGGGTACCCCTCCTCCTTTGTACTCCCTATCCTATGTCGAAATGCTGGGCAGTGTGCCCGCCTTCAACCTTCTTCTGCCTCAACACGGGCTTGATAACGATCTGCGGACAACCTTGTCAGGCGAATCTCCAGCACGCCTTTCCGGTAACGGGCACCGCCGGGCCGTCGGCGAACCGCCTCGCCCAGAGGGATCACCCGCTCAAACTTCCCCTTAAACCGTTCCGTTAAAACCGGTTCACAGTGTTCCCAGGAAGGCGGAACCTCCCCGCGCACATAGAGCGTCTCTCCCTCCACTCGAATGTCGAGTACGCCGACATCTTGTATTCCGGGTATATCGATGAGAACAACCACTTCATGATCGCTGTGCAAAACATCGGCTTTCGGTTGGTATGTTTGATTGCTGCCGGTCACTTCTGTCCAGAAATCGTCCCCGAGGAAATCCCGCATCAGCCCGATCCACTGCTCGAAATTTTGATTTCGGCTCATTGCTCCTTCCTCCCTGCTCACCCCTTCTTTGTTCACCAGTATATTAAACATCCGCCCACCGGGTGACGAGAACTCCCCGGTTATGAAACCGAGTCCTCCCCCCATATACTAATACAAACCCAGGTGCGAGAGGTGAATGGCGTGTACGCCTACCTGTGGGATCGATTGAATCAATTGGAGCAAGAGATCGAAGATCTCAAGCAGGAAAACCAGGAACTTCGTCAAAAGATCGGCTCCATTCAACCCCTTCAAGTCGATTCGATTCAATACAAAGTCCAGGAACTTCACGTAGAAAACTTAAACGGGACGCTGGATATCGGTTTGAACATCCAAGCCGATGACGAGAACATCGCTCAGATGATTGAAAAAATGAAAGACGGGGAAAACACCCAGTTTCAGGTGGGCGACACCGACACAGCCGACGCAGACCCGGATGAGAGCATTCCCGTCCATAAGGAAAGTTCCGCTGAAGAAAACAAGGAAGTCGACGTCAAAGAGGAAACGTAATAACCGCTTGCCTGTGGCAAGCGGTTGAATGATGAAAAGCGCTCAATGAGCGTGTTGGTGAATCAGTTCGGATAATTTTTTCTCCAAGGCTTGAGCTCCATCTTCCAGGTCTGCCGCTGTAATGGAAATCCGGAAGTTTTGCCGGTCCAACTCCAAAGCTTCCTCCAGGGACGTCATCAGATCGGTCGCCTTTCGATCCACCTGGAAAATGACTTCCACCAAATCTTCTCCGATATAAAACAACAGCTCCAGCCCATCCAATGAAGAACGGAAAGCTCCTGTCGGTTTAAACAGAAACTCTTGAATAAAGGGGTGCCGGGAATAAAACTTTTCAAACTCAAACCGAATATCCACGAGCTGAAAACCGATCCTCTCCACCACCTGCAACACCTTTTCCACCATTGGATGGGGAAGCACTTCAACCCCGTCTTTATCATCAGGATCTACCGCCTTTTGGATATCCAACCCCGTCTTTAAAAAGACGGGGCACCCCCCGGTGGTCACCGGTGTGTCATAAGGCAAGCGGAATTCGAAGGGAATCACTTTAATTTCCCTCGGACTGATTGTAAACACCTCGGACAATCGCTGTTCCTCCATGATGTATTCCTGCTGGGAGTTCTTATAGTGGTACAAAATCACTAAATACAGATAAATTTCGTCAATCTGCTGAGCCACCTGCCCTCCCTGAACTACGATTTCCCCTTCGATCAGCTCTCCCTGACGAAATCGAGCCTGCTTCAGTCGGGTATCCACCTTGGCATTTCCAATCCCGATACTGGCCAGAGCTTTATTGAATAACGACATCGGATTCTCCCTTCCTTCAGGATTTTAACAGCGATTGGATGGTTTCGATGGGATTGGCCACCCGCTCCTGCTGCTGTCCACTGCTGTCATAAGTCAGCGTCCCATCCGGGTCGTTCAGTTGCCAGCTGAAGGAGGTGTTCAACGTCCGGGTTCCCCGGCTAATTTCCACATCCATATGAACTTCATGGGGATCCACGTCAAAGAAAAGACTGAGCTCATCCAAGTACCCGTGGTATTTTTCCGCTGGGCGAAACTGAAACACTTGAATAAAGGGCAAACTTTTCGACTGTGGAATGTATTCATTAAAGACCCGGTACATGAGAAAACCCGACTGCTCAATCTCCCCTAGCACCCTTTCCACGGTGGGATGGGGGAAAACCTCGATGCGGTCGAGATCGGTCGGATCTTTGGCCACTTTGATATCCAGACCGGTTTTCAGATAAATAGGGAATCGACCGCAAGACATCGGTGTCTGATAGGGCAAACGAAATTGAAATGGTATGATTTGATACCCTTGTTCCTCGATTTCGAAAGATCGGCTCAGTTGAAACTTCTCCATCACATGAGAAACCTTTTTACCATTTCTCATGTAATACATCACAAGGTACATGTAGATGTCACTAATCTTCTGCTTTGCTCCACCGCCGCGGATCATCACTTCTCCGCGAACAAGTTCACCCGGCTGGTACTGGGTTTTCTCCAGCCGGGTATCCACCTTGGCGCTTCCCACGCCAAGACTGGCCAGGGCTTTGTTAAACATACCCTCTGCTCTCACCTCCTACAAAGTTCACCTCGCCTGATCATCCTCTGTTGGGATCAAATGGTCCGGATCGAGCACTTGATCGGTTTCTTCCCGTGAAAGAATCCCTTCCTCCAAAATCACTTGCCGGACGGTTTTCCCTTCCCGATACGCTTGCTTGGCCACTTCCGCCGCCCTGTCATAGCCGATAGATGGGTTTAACGCAGTGGCTAAGGCCAGGGACTGCTCCATCAACTCCTGACAGCGATCCTTATCCACCTCGAGGCCTTCAATACAACGCTCCCGGAGCGCGTCCATTCCTTGGGTCAAAATGTGGATCGAATGGAGCAGGTTGTGGGCAATCACCGGCATCATCACATTAAGCTCCAGTTGGGCGTGTTGCCCTGCTGCACTGATAGCGGCATCGTTTCCGATCACCTGAACCGTGATCATATTCATCATCTCCGCCATCACCGGATTCACCTTTCCCGGCATGATGGACGAACCGGGTTGAACTGCCGGCAGGCGGAATTCAGCCAACCCGGTGCGCGGACCGGAGCTCAACAGGCGCAGGTCACTGGCCAATTTGTCCAGGTGAATGGCGAACACTTTCAGCGCAGAGCTAGCCTTCAGGGCCGCTCCCGTATTCTGCATAAAGGCAAACCGGTACTCTGACTGGCGGAAAGGAAGACCGGTTCGGCGAGCGATCTCTTCAACCGCTTCCGCCGCATAGCCATCAGGGGTATTGATCCCCGTACCCACTGCATTTCCACCGAGGCTAAGCTGGTATAAAAGGTCCAGGCTCTCCTTCACCCCGCTCAAGGCATGCTCCAATGATCCGATATACCCTGACAGCTCCTGCCCCACTTTTAGAGGCACCGCATCCTGCAGATGGGTACGGCCCGACTTGACAATGTCGCCAAAAGCCGCCTGCTTTTGGCGCAAACTGTCGATCAGTGCTTCCCCCGCAGGAAGCAACCGATGAACCAATTCCTCCGCAGCTGAAATATTGATCGCTGTATGAATCGTATCGTTGGTCGATTGCCCCCGGTTCACATGATCATTGGGGTGAACCTGAGACGTGTCTCCCACTTTTCCGCCCAACAGTTCCGTGGCCCGGTTGGCGATCACCTCGTTGGCGTTCATATTTTGCGAGGTGCCAGCACCCGCCTGGTAAACATCCACCACAAAATGTTCGTCCCAACGTCCTTCGATCACTTCCTCCGCTGCCTGGATCACCGCGTCAGCCCGTTTTTTATCCAAATCGCCACAAGCATGGTTGGCGTGGGCGGCGGCCGCTTTGATCAAGCCTTGTGCTCGGATAAAGGGACGGGGCAGACGCCACCCGCTGATCGGAAAATTTTCCACGGCCCGCTGCGTCTGGGCTCCATAATAACGGTCGCTAGGGATCCGAACTTCCCCCAACGAGTCCTTCTGGACACGATATTCTTTAGCCATCGTATCTCACCCCCGGAGTAAATTTGTCTCCTTATTTATTTTCCCCCGGGGCTGGTTTGAAACACTTGTCGAACATACTCTTCCATCTGGACAGCAATCCGGTCATGCTGCTGCCGCTCCTCTTCCGCACGGGCTCGACGCTCTTGCTCGTTAGGAGCTTGGCGCTCTTGCTCCCGGTGGGCCGCTTCTTCTTCCCGACGGCGGCGCTCCGCCTCTTCACGTTCCTGACGCTCCTGTT
>NZ_FMZA01000031.1 GCF_900102685.1 Melghirimyces thermohalophilus | reverse complement strand
ATTCTGCTGGATGCCAGCGGAAGCATGGCCGGCACCGTGGATGGCGGAGTGAAGATGGATCTGGCTAAGGCTGCCATCAAACGCTTTGCCAGCTCCCTGCCCAGCCATGCCCAGGTCTCCTTAAGGGTCTACGGACATCAAGGGAGCAACCAGGAAAAAGACAAGGCCAAGTCCTGTGCCAGTACCGAGGAAGTTTATCCGCGTTCCGCCTACTCCGAAAAAAAGTTCAACCAAGCTTTAGACCAGTTTAAACCCACTGGCTGGACCCCCATCGCCAAGGGAATGGAGGAAGCGTATCAGGATCTAAAAGGTGCTGACAAAGCGGAAAACCTGATCTATGTGGTTAGCGACGGGGTTGAAACCTGTGGCGGCAACCCCGAAAAGATGGCCAAGAAATTGAACCAGTCCAATATTCAGGCTATGGTCAATATCATCGGATTTGATGTGGACAATGAAGGACAACAATCTCTGATGGATGTAGCTGAAGCCGGCGGTGGCGAGTATGAGACCGTTCAGTCCGAAGAGGAGTTAAGAAGATATTTTGATGACCTTCAACAGGAGATGTGGATTGAATGGGCGGATTGGGGGACGTCTAGTTCGCTTAAAGTGTATGAAGAACATGATGGTAAATTAATAGATTTATGGGATATTGTGGATGATAGATTTGGAACTAAATTAAGTAATGAAGAGAAACGGATGTATGCCATTTGTGATTATATGAGGGAAAAATTAGGCATTGACTCAACAACGGTAGACAAGTTAAGTGACCTGATTTATGAGCGATATACAACATTAAATACGTTCAAAAAAGATCGTTATAGTACGCTACATGATGCTCTGGAGTCAAATAGAGATGAATTAATAAATGAGATTCAAGAATTGAAAGACGAAAAACAAAATCAGTATGAATAAGAGATATAAAAGAAGGTGAAGGGATGGATAATCATCTTCAGCGGCACATCGCGGTTCTTGCCCTTATCGTGATCGCTGTGTCGCTTTTTTTTCCATTTGTCCCCGTGGCCCATGCGGAATGGACAGAAAAGAATGGTGACTTAACGTATCCAGTTCATCCATTGATTTAAAAAGAAGGAGGTAGCATTTTGAAGGAAAATCAGTTCAAAGAAACTTTGCAAATGTTAATAGGAAATACATTTTTGTCATGGAGAGTTGCAAATGAACCCATATTCTATGGAATTCTTCTTGTAGTATATATGTAGGTATTAAATACCGTGATTTTATTCAGAAAGAGTGCTTCAACCCTAAAACAAAATTTGGGAAATCTCTTGCATTTATAGGTGTCATTGGGCCAGTAGGTGGGGGATTTATGGGTTTTGTTCTTGGACAGTCAAGTGGAGGATCTTTATTCATAGGGTATGGCATACCATTTTGGGTATTTATCATGCTACTTCTCCTAAACTCTAGTATGAGGCAAATAGAAAGTCTTGTAGAGAAGCGAAAAAGTAAGCGAGGGTGAATGTTTGGTCTCTCCAGATGACTTAAATTTAGAAGATGGTACTGTGCCCATCTGGGTTTAAAGTTTGCGAGATTAGGCGTGAATATTATCAATGAGGGAGTGTTTCAATTGAGCCAAAGTAGATGGTGGGTTTTTGGCATCATCGTACTTAGTATAAGTGTTTTGATCGGTTGCGGGAATGAAGAAGCCAGTCAAAGGGAGTCATCGGAGCCCGCTAAAGAGGAAGCGTCTGATGAAGAGCTTACCTTTGCCAAAGATGCTGCAGGCATGTTACATGAAGGCCCCGGCAAGCTCGCAGGGGATAAATACTCGGAGGAGCGTTTAAAAGAGGAGCTGGAGAAGTTTCCAGATGATCTAGAAGCCAAAGAGGCCTATGCGCGTCTGGTGAAGCTGTTGGCCGAGGATTACGAGCCGGTTCTAGAGAAAATCAATGCCTTTGATACCAATCCCTTTTACGTCAAGCAGGGACCCGGGGACTTAGAAGCGCCTGATGCACCGCAGGAAAAGCTGCGTGTGGTGATGCTGTTGGATGCCAGCGGCAGCATGGCTGGTACGGTGGAAGATGGCCGCAAGATGGATGTAGCCAAAGCAGCCATCAACCGTTTTGCTGCTTCCCTGCCGCCCCAGGCGGAAGTCTCTCTCCGCGTCTATGGCCATGAAGGGAGCAACCAGAAGAAGGATAAGGAACGTTCCTGTCGCAGCACCGAGTCGGTATATCCCTTTTCTCCTTATCAAGAGGCGGATTTTCAAAAATCTCTGGACCAGTTCCAACCTACCGGTTGGACACCGATCGCCCGGGCGATGAAAGCGGCTCAAAAAGATCTGGAAAAGGGCGGGAAAAACACAAAGAACCTGATTTATGTGGTGAGTGACGGCGAGGAGACCTGCGGTGGGGACCCTGTGAAGGTAGCTAAACAAATGCACGAATCCGATGTAGAAGCTGTGGTCAACATCATCGGCTTCGACCTGCAGGATCAAGCCCAACAGGAGCTGAAGAAAGCCGCAGAAGCAGGCGGCGGTGAATATCATGGGGCGGATAGTGAAGCGGATCTTCGCCAATATTTGGATGAGCAAAACAGGAAACTGCGTATTGCTTGGATGGATTGGGGGATCGAAAACCGTGAAGATATTCGTCATCAGTATGTCAATAAACATGATGAACTAGGCAAAATAGCAGGAACGAATGGAGAGCTGTATGAGTTAATTAACGCGGAAAAGAAGCGAATGTTAAAGGCGCACACTTTGTTAGCTAAAATGGGAAAGGTAACAGGAGACCAAAGAGATGAATTATATTCAGGAATTGTAGACAGGGGGGACGAGTTATTAGAATTTCAAAAAGACAAGTTTGAATCATTAGAACGACTACTAAAAATAAATAGAAATGCCTTTATAAACCAAATCGAAGATAAGGTGAAACAAAAGGGCGATGAATACCAATAAACCTAAAGCAATCTGAAGAAAGGATAAAAACGGATGGAACATCAACGCAGAGTGGCTCTGGCTATTTTGATTCCACTTGTGGCATTGGTGGCATTGAGTGGTTTCGGCCCTGCGGTACTGGCGGCTCCAACATTTGATCCACCGCCGGCACCGGAACCACCACCGGCTCCCACTCCTCCGCCTGCACCGGATAGGCCCCAGATGGATCCACCATCGCAACCGGATGCGCCTTCACAGCCGGAAGCGCCTCCGGCACCGGGAACTAGTTCTTCAGATGGATCAGGGGGCTGGTTGGATCCGGACAGTCCATTTACCAGTTCTCCAGAATATCAGGCATTAAAACATCTAATGAGTGATTGGTATTTAAACATAGGAGGATTTATCGAAGGTCCTGTTGGAGAAGCTTTGAAGGCCCGAGGGGATCCCTTATATGACCCAGATTTATCGAAGGGTATGTCGAAGGGAAGCATCTATGCTGTGGCCTCAACCATTGTCCGTGGTTCTCTCGGTTTAAAGGTGGATCCAGATTCGTGGTTTAAAAAGGTCCTCGACCTTTGGGGATTGGGTGACCAAGTGGCCGGGGCCGCGGCGCTATATGATTGGAATAAGATTTCATCCCTTGTAACCGGTGCTGGATCAGGCATTGAGGGATCACAAAGCTTGTATTTACTCGAACGTTTAAAACTGGTCAACATCAAGGATATCCTATCAGCGAGAGCACCGGCTCCTCCTGTAACCGGGTTCGGATACTTTGCCGGTGGGGTCGGAGCGGCTTTTTCTGTTACGGAAACGGGTGTTAATTTGTACGTTCTGTCCCAAGCAGACGATTTTTCTAAACAGCAAGCTGATGCAATGCTCGGAGTTATCTCAGGAATTGCTGGGTTGATCATCTCTCTAGCTTTGCTTGGAGCGTCAATCAGTGGGGCAATGATTGCGGGTGCTGTTGTGGTTCTCGTTGTAACTACTGTAGCGAAATGGTTAACGAACTATAAGCCCGTACGTGTCTTCATAACAGCTCCTTTTGTCGGATTAAAAAAATGGTGGAGTTTTCAACTTCGACCAATTACTGATCCAGTGGGGATTATGAAATCGGTTGCCAAAGGATATCAAAAGGGAGTGGCGGCAATCTCCAAAACCGCACAAGCGTCAGCAGCCCTCACCAGAAAAGCAGTTCAATTCGTTAAAGCACCTAAGGAGGGGATTCAAAACTTGATTAGTATGTTTAAGAGATAACAATCTGATATAGAGAAAATTTACGTAGCCAAAAGAGGGGAAGATTAACATGCGCAAATGGATGCCCCCACAACCGGTTGTGGAAACGGCAGAACGGTATAAAAAGGATGGAGAAATATATCTTTTTTCACCCCGGGAATACCGCCTTTATGGAGGAAACTACTATGCAGCTTGTTATAATCCGAATAGAGAGAGTATATGGTTGTTTTTAGATGAAAAAGGAGAGCCCCTAAAAAAAACGACAATGAAAGACATTGTGACGGTTATTATTTCTGTCAATGGGGTATTTCTCGATCTCCGTTTTGTTAAAAAAGCGGCCAGGAATCAGCATGATCGCTTGTATCAACGAAGTTACCATCTTATCACCCAAGCCGAAAGCTTAATCGAAACAAATGATCCCGCGCACAAGCATTTTTTGGCCTTTAAAAATATTTTTGATACCATTATTCACTGGTCACCGATTATACGTAGAAATGCTAAGGAAATTTTAGAGCTTAAAGAGAAGCTAGACGAAATACGTTATCTTGATGAACCTTTGTATCAACAACTCATGGATTTACGGTATGATATGGCTCATGGGATGTTCCGGCAAAATCGATCATTGGTGGAATCTTATGAATCGAGGAAAAACGTAATTTTCCATCTCTGGAAGAAGGGAAAGATTTGGCTGGCTATCCGCCTGGCTTTCTTTTATCTGTTCGATAACAAATCAAATCATTTATCAAATGCAGATAGACAAACATATCGGGAATTAAGTGAAATTTTTATAGATGGCAAAGACCCTGTCAAGGTCTCAGATGAATTTGAAAAAGTGATTCGTAGATCTCGCAACCCATGATAAGGAGGTGATTACGTGGCTCGATTGCGAGAGACGTTCGACATAGTTAAAAGCAAGTTCCGCTTGACCCTACGGAGCGGAGTCATCCTGCTCACACCGATGTATGTTTTGTATTTCGTGGTGACTTCTTATTTTCGCTATTACTACTCCATTGTCCCGGCCTACTGAACCGCAGAAAAGGAGTCGGAAACCTTCTCCCCTTGAGCGACAGGGGGGAAGAATAGCGCGATAACTGGGGTTGTTTGATGAGTTGTTGGAGTTTTTATTCGGCCTGATCAAAGGATTTTTCAAGCTGATCTTCTGGTTTTTCCGCTGGATTTTGTGGCCTTTTATTCGGGTGTTTGAAGCAATTTTCTCCTTTGTTGATGAGGTTTTATCCTCTCGTGATGATTATAGAGAGTGGAAAGAAAAAAGAAGAAGGAAGAGGGAACAGAGGGAGGGCTCTCATCAAAAACAACAGGAGCCAAAGCACCGTCTTAGAGGAGGCCTTCGACGAGTAACAAACACATCAGGGAGGTGGGGCAGCATAAGCACGGTGACAGAGCTGTGGACGGAATTAAAAGGGATTTTGGATGAAAAATCGGGGACAAAGAGGATTTATCACCCGAAGGTAGAGGAAATCCGGGCCACAGAAAATAAGATGAAGCTGTCATTCCCCGAGGAGTTGAAACGAAGGTGGCGGTCAGGATCCATTCCCGGGCAGCAAAAACTTTGGGGAGCAGCGGATCGGATGTCTGCCATTGAATCACGGTCTGTTGACCGATGCCTTTGATCTGCGTGGCCACCCCCACACCGGTGGACAGGATCAAGGAGAGCCAGGGGATGGGAGAGTGGCCAAAGCAAAGGGTAAACACGGCCAGGAGGAAGGTGCCGCCTCCAATGCAGAGGGAAAGTCGGCGCCGGATGGCAGACTCCCCTTTCAAGCCGAGCAGACCGCCGGCCAGCAGCCCCGCAAAAAAAGCGGCGTTGATCAGGCCCCACCAGACCTCACTCTGTCGAATCACTTCTTCCACGTACAGATACAGGATGGCGGCGATCCAGACGACGTTGGCGAGGCCGTCCAGCCCATCGATGACGGCCACTGTGCGAAGGGAGGGGATTTGGCGTATGGCCAACCAGCCTTCACTCCATGTTGGCCCGGGCTTCTGCCGGATAGGAGGGCTCTTTTTCCTCTCGCCTACCTGGATTCGTGCCATCAACGCTGTTGATATAGTGAAAAGGATGCCGGCTCCCATGACCAAAGCGGGGCCGCCCAGGAGGGCGGCGAGAACGCCCCCGACGGCCCATCCCCCCAGCTGCACCGTTTGGTCCACCATCGCCATCCAGCTGTTGGCCTTTACCAGCTCTGTTGATGAAACCAGTCTCGGAAGCAGGGCTTGACGGGTGGGGGTGGCCCATCCGTCGAGAAAGGCGATGGCGCTGATGAGAGGGAAAAGAATCGAGATAGATTGGAGGTCAAACCCGACCAAAAAATAGAGCAGGAGGCTTTTTCCCCCTTGGGAGGAGACGAGGATTTTTTGCAAGGGGAACCGATCCATCACCCAGGGAGCGACTACCCCGCCTCCCAATCGGGAAAAGGTGATCGCAAAGGGAACAGTGGTCATGATGGTAGCCGACCCGGTCCGATCGTACAGGATCTGCAACAGCCCGATGATGTAAAATAGGTCGCCGCCGTTGGCCAGGCTTTGGCCGATCCACAAAAAACGGAAGGAAGAGCGTTTCATCCCCGATCTCCTTTCTGAAACATATTCAGTTATTGGAGAATCGGAGGGGTTTACATGGGGTAAGGACTCCTTTTTCGCGCAGGCTGCCACCGGCACGCTTTCATTCTAGTTTTCATAGATTGAGAGTAAGAAATCGTGCAGGAAAGGGAGCTATTTCAATGCAGATGGAAATCCGCGGTGCTGCCAAGTTTCACGATGCCTATGTCGGAGATGTCCATCGGGACGCGGGGTATGGCGACTCGCCCTACCTTTGTGTCGGAACAGACGCCACTCTGGGCATCACCCGCAGTCTGATGCAATTTGACCTGTCCGCCATTCCAGAAGGGTCCACCATTCACTGGGCCCGCCTGTCGATCTTTCACTCCGGTGATGACCCGACTCCAGTGGAAGTGGGGATTCATCCAGTGACCACCGCTTGGAGGGAGAGCGGGGTGACCTGGGCCGATCAGCCCGAGTGGGGCCCCCGCTACAGCGCACAGACGTTGGAATCCCGGGGCTGGTATGATTTTTGGATGACCCAGATTGTGGCGGACTGGTGTAGCGGCCGCCGGTCCAATTACGGAATTGGCCTCAAAGCCGTCGATGAAAGCCAGGTGCGGCGCATCTTTTATTCCTCGGATTACACGGAGGATCCCGCGTTGCTACCTTCGCTTACCATTGATTATACTCCGCCAGAGGCTTCTCCCGCCATAGAAGAATATCGAGGCTTTTGGGTGGATCAGTTCCATGCTGGCGCCAAAACCCCCGACCAGGTGGATCAGCTTCTGGCCGACGCCAAAACCGCCAAGGCCAATGCGATCTTCCTACAGGTGCGCAGACGGGGAGACGCCTATTACAACAATTCCATGGAACCGCGGACGGAGGATCCGGCTCTGGCGGAGGGTTTTGATCCCTTGGCGGACCTGATCACCAAAGCCCGCGGGGAAGGGATGGAGGTACACGCCTGGTTTTCCTGTATGAAAATATGGAACCAGGACACGCCTCCCGTCGCTCCCGATCACTTGTTCAACCGCCATGGAGATGCGGCACGCGGCACCTCCGATTATTGGCTCAGCGAAGACGCTAACGGCGACAACCGCTTTCAGGGGGAGGCGGTGGTTGATCCCGGCCATCCGGCCTCCAATGAACATTTGATCGATGTCCTCTGTCATGTGGCCGAAAACTATGAGATCGATGGGGTCATGCTGGACCTGGTTCGCTATATGGGAGAGGACTGGGGGTACAACCCCACGGCGCTCCAGCGTTACCAAAAACAGACCGGCGTATCGGTGCCGCCGGCGCCGACCGATGCAAATTGGATGACCTGGCGCCGGCGACAGGTGGACCAGCTGGTGCGGAAAGCTTATGTTCGCCTGCTGTCGATCAAGCCGAAACTGAAGGTGTCTGTCGCGGTCATCACCTGGGGAGACGGACCGGCGTCGGAGGCGGACTGGGAACGAACCGCTGCCATGACCACCGTCTTTCAGGATTGGCGCACCTGGATGGAACAGGGATGGGTGGATATGACCATTCCTATGAACTACTTCGATGAGTCCCGCTGGGCGGTTTTCTATGATCATTGGATCGAGTGGGCAAAAAACCATCAGTACGGGCGGATTAGCGTCAACGGCGTTGGGATCTATTTGAATACCATCGATCACAGCCTCACCCAGATTGAAAAAGGGTTGACTCCTTCCTCCGCCGGAAAGCGGCTGGCCGGAACCGGTCTCTACTCCTACGCGGTGACCAATCGCGATGGTATCTCGAACGGGGAGTTTTACCGGGCGCTGACCCAGGGCACCTCCCAACACCCGGACCCGCCCTTTCAGGGGCCGGCCCGTCCCCCGACCTTACAGTGGAAAGAGAATCCAAAAACCGGTCACGTCATCGGTCGCCTCCGCTCCAGCCAAAATCCCGATCGCGTCTTTGACGGGACCGATGTGGAGATAGAGGGGGCAGTACAAAGGGCGGTTTCCACTGACGGACATTCCGACTTCGCCGTGGTCGACCTCCCGCCTGGAGAGTACGTGGCTACCTGTGGCGGCAGTTCCCAATCCTTTACCATCACCGCCGGCCGGGTGACAGAAGTGACGGTGGAGCTTTGATCAGGCAGATTCGCCCCAACCCCGGAGCCAATTGGCTTCGGGTTTTTGAATGGGTTACATAAATTTGCCTCTACCAAGGATCTTTTTGATAAAATAAATAATATATGTCGTCAAAAAGGTTGCTGGATTCCAGATATTGCAAGGTTTATCGCAACTGGAGCGGCCTTGCGACAAAAGTGGCGATCATCGGTTATGATGGAAATTGGACGTGGAGTGCTTATCGAGCCCCGGTTGACCGACCAACGATCAACCAGCCCCTTCAGGCTATGGGGGCTTTTGTACGTACGAACAGGAAAGGACGAGGAGGGACAACGGGTGAACAGGCCGAAAATCACGGTGATCGGCAGCATCAACATGGACCTGGTAACGGAAACATCCCGGGTTCCGGATTTGGGGGAGACGGTGTTGGGCACCCGATTTTCCACCCATCCGGGAGGCAAAGGGGCCAATCAGGCCGTCGCCTGTGCCCGCTTGGGCGCCGATGTGACGATGGTGGGCTGTGTGGGGAATGATCCCTTCGGAAAAGAGCTGAGGGAGAATCTGCGGAAGCAAGGGGTTGCGGTTTCCCACGTCGATTCGGTTTCGGGTGAAGCGACGGGGGTCGCTTCCATTGTGGTGGAACAGGGTGACAACAGCATCATCGTGGTGCCGGGGGCCAACCATGCCGTCACCCCGGAAAAAGTGGGCCAAGCGGAAGAAGCGATCCGGGAAGCGGATGTGGTTTTGCTGCAGTTGGAAATCCCGATAGATGCCGTGGCGGAAGCTGTCGGGATCGCCCGGCGTCACCAGGTGCCTGTGGTGCTCAACCCGGCGCCGGCGATGGAGCTTTCGCGGGAGCTTCTGGACGGGGTGTCGATCTTAACCCCCAATGAATACGAGCTGGCGGTTCTCCTCGGCCAGGACAAGGAGCAGGAGGCTGATTTTCGCCGGATGTTGGCTGTTTACCCCGGACAAGTGGTGATGACGAAGGGCGGTGAGGGTGCCTTTTATACGGGAGAGGAGCAACAAGTGTTTCATCAGCCTGGATATCCGGTGGAGGTGGTTGATACCACCGGGGCTGGCGACACCTTTAACGCCGCCCTGGCCTGCAAGGTTGGAGAAGGGAAAGGGATGGCGGAAGCGGTCCGTTACGCTACAGCGGCCAGCGCCTTGTCGGTCACCCGTTTCGGCGCCCAGGGAGGGATGCCACATGCGGTGCAGGTAGAGGCTTTTTTACGCAGGGGAGAATGGGAGTGTCCCTAACCTGAGTCGTGTACTCACAGGATCTGTTGTAATTCATAGGGTACCGGTCTTGCCGGCCCTCCCTTCCCACACTCCTATGCCATCCCGGCATAGGAGTGTGGACGGTAAGGGCGCCATTTTACATAAAAACATCGAGAAAACATCGAGAGAGGAGAAACCAGATGAACCCGATCTTATTAGATGTCGATACAGGAATCGATGATGCGTTGGCCATCGCTTATGCCGTCCATTCTCCGGAATTAGAGATCCTGGGGATCACTACTTGTTTTGGAAACGCGAGCGTGGAAGAAACGACACGGAATACCCTGCAGGTATTGGAGGTACTGGGGGCGGAGGAGATTCCGGTCATCGCCGGTGCCGGAAACACCTTAGCGGGCTACCCGCCCCGTGAGAAGGCTTCGTGGATTCATGGTGAAAACGGCCTCGGCGATGTGAAGCTGCCGTTGCCCACCCGACGTCCCCTCGACGGAAATGCGGCGCAGTTTATCATTTCCGAAGTGCGCCGTCGTCCCCACGAGGTCACCTTGATCACGGTGGGCAGCCTGGTCAATCTGGCCACCGCTCTGAGGCAGGATCCGGAGATCGCTGGGCTACTGAAACAAGTGGTGGTCATGGGCGGTGCCGTCACAGTACCCGGAAATATCACCCCCCATGCGGAGGCCAACATCCATGCGGATCCGGAGGCGGCGGATGTGGTCTTCCGATCGGGTGTGCCCATCACCCTCGTCGGTTTGGACGTCACCATGAAGACCCTCCTCAGACGAGAGCGATTGGAAGACTGGCGACGGGAAAATACAGAGGTGTCCTGGTTCCTGGCGGATATCTGCGACTTTTATATGAATGCTTATCATCAAGAAGTCGACGCTTCGCTGGGAGGTTGTGCCCTTCATGACCCCCTCACGGTCGGAATCGTGATCGATCCTTCCTTTGTACGCACGACTCCGATGAAGGTGAGGGTGATCACAGAAGGGGAGGAGCGGGGACGAACCGTGGGAAGCGAACATTTGTCGTCCCATGTTCAAGTCGCGCTCAAGGTGGATAGCGACCGTTTTGTCTCTCACTTTTTAAGTCGTGTCGTTCCTCAAGTTTCTTTTAGTCAATCCTGAATATCAGATGTCAGCATGGGTTATGCTTTTGGGCATAACGGGTGGGAGAGGGAACTTTTAAAAGAAGGAATGGAAACGTGTATCGTATCCTTTTGTCGTTTTTCGACTTGGGAGCACATGGTACGTCGTGGAAAAAGGAGTTACTGGCAGGATTCACCGCTTTTTTTACCAGCGCTTATATTCTCTTGGTCAACCCCATGATCCTGAAGGATGCCGGGATTCCCTTAAGCGCGGGAATCATGGCGACGATTGCCGCCTCTGTCGTCGGATGTCTCTTGATGGCGCTCTGGGCCAATGCGCCGATGGTTGTGATTCCCGGGATGGGTATCAACGCTTTGTTCAGCTACACGCTGGTCCAATCTCTGGGGCTTACGTGGCAGCAGGGGTTGGCTGTGGTGATCACATCGGGCATTCTCTTTCTGATCACGGCGGTCACTCCATTGGGAACCTGGTTGACCCGAGCGGTTCCTGTATCGTTGAAACACGGGATCACGGCGGGAATCGGTCTTCTGCTCACCTTTATCGGTCTGCAGAAGGGGGAGATTATTCAGGCGAGTGATGTCACCTGGATCGCCCTGGGCGATTTGGGACGCCCTGTCGCTATCGCCACCCTGACGGGGTTAGCCGTCACCCTGTTCCTCTTCCTTCGCGATGTAAAAGGGGGCCTGTTGATCGGCCTGTTTTTTACCTGCCTGGCCACTTGGGGGCTGACAGGCCAGGTGGAAACTTCCATCGCGAGGGTTGATCTCCGGGAAATGGCCCAGGCATTCGCCTCTGCTGATTTTAGCTTGTTACAGATTCCCTTCTGGATGGCTGTCTTTTCTATGACCATGATTGTCGTTTTCGAAAACATGGGGACCTTGAGCGGGCTGCTGCCGGACACGAAAAAGTTTCCCCAAGCTTACAAAGTGACGGCGGTATCCACGATCGCCTCAGGAGTTTTTGGCACCAGCCCGACCATCGCGGCGGCGGAGAGCGCATCGGGAGTCTCTGCCGGAGGGAAAACCGGTATCCCCGCTCTGGTGACAGCGGTTTTGTTCGCCGCCTCCGTCCTGGCGCTGCCGGTGATCGGACTCATTCCCGACAACGCGGTGGCCCCCTTGTTGATTGTGATCGGCGGGATGATGATGAAAAGTGTGCAGGCAATCCCCTTTTCCGATGTTTCCGAAGGTTTTCCCGCCTTTTTGATTATCGCCTGTATCCCGCTGACATCCAGTATTGCCGACGGATTGGCCTTTGGGTTTATCGCTTACCCCTTGGCCAAAGCGGCCGTTGGAAAATGGAAACAGGTGCCGGCCCTGTTGTATTGGATCGCCGGACTGTTCCTGTTAAATTTGATCGCTACTTCCATGGTGGGACACTGAAAAGCCTCCCAGGGCTTTCGAAGAAGATGCGACTGCTGCCTTTCATCGGCAGCGGTTTTTTTACGGTTAACTGAATGGGGGCCATCAATCCTTATTTAAGCCTCGCTTGTCAAATCGCAATCGATGAATTAACCTGATAATCATAACTCTTTGGGGAGGGAGACCGATGACGAAACAGATTTTTTCCTCCGATGTGACATGGTCGGGTGAAGGAGTCGCTTCCGTAGCGGATATCAATGGGAAACAGGTAACCATCGATGAGCCTGAAAACTTAGGTGGCACCGATCAAGGGCCCAATCCCGTGGAACTGATTTTGGCTGGGTTGGGTGGCTGTATCAATGTGTTGGTCTCCTCATTTGCCAAACTGCATGGAGTGGAATTGAAGGGGAGTCGGGTGCACGTGGAGGGGGATTTGGATCCGGATGGTTTTCTGGAAAAAGCCGATGTGCGGCCGGGCTTTCAAGAAATCCGATACCAGATCGAAATTGACTCCCCCTCTGCTCCGGAAAAAATTGAAGCCTTAATCGAACACGTGGAGCGGGTCTGCCCCGTGAAGGATACCTTGAAGGGTGTGCCCACCGTGGCGATGACCGCGAAGCAGCCCAGTGAATCATAAATCCAACCGCCTCCTTGCAACATGGCAAGGAGGATTTTTTTGCATTTTTATTTTGAAGATATTTGTTAAGATGGGGATGGTACATACTCTTCAAATTCTTACATAAGGGGGAATCAGGATTGTCTGGGTTTTCCGGTTATATGTCCCGGGTGGGAATCCGTGCAGCCACAGTAGATACCCAATTGGCCAAGCGAAACTTTTATCCGGGAGAAGAAGTGGAGGGGGAGGTGGTCATCAAAGGGGGAGCGGTGGAACAGCGGGTGGAGAAGATCGACCTCCGATTAATGGTGTCCATCCAGAGGGAAGCGTCCACCCGGCACTACACCTGGCAGACGTATCCCTTGGAGGGAGTCGTGATTGCTCCCAGAGAAGAACAGCGGGTTCCCTTTACCATTCGGCTGCCTTATGACCTGCCCATATCGGGCGCTAACCATCACATCTCCATCAAAACAGGACTGGATATCGAGAAAGCAATCGACCCGTCGGACAGCGATCGCATCCTGGTGGAGCTTCACCCCAAGGCGAAAGCGGTGATTGAAGTCTTTGAAAAGCTGAATTTTCGCCTTCATCAACGGGACAGCGAGGCCGCTTCCAAGTATCGGTCCCAGCGGCCCTTTGTCATGGAATACGAGCTGAAGCCCGTATTTGGTTCTCATTATGCGGAAACCTTCGATGAGGTGGAGCTGGCTTTTGAGGAGATCGACGGGGACCTGGGAGTTGCGATGCTGATCGACCAACGGCGGTCCGGTCTGGCGGAAAAACTGGACTTGGATGAAACCTTGGTCAAGTTTCCGGTCACTGACGCTGCGCTGGCCAAGCCGCGACTGTTGAAAGAGACCATCCAAGATCAGCTGGAACGATTCATCTGAAGGGAGTAAAAACCGCCCGTCAACGGGCGGTTTTTCAGAGTGTGGAGAAAGCCCTTCACTGCTTTCTCCACACTTTTTTTTATGGACAAAACCAGCTCATCGACGTATCAAAACCTGGATCAAAAAGGCCTCCCAACCACCTAACCGGCTTTGGTTAGGTGGTTGGCAATCTTCTTGATGTTTTGCGCTGCGGCCGTCATCAGCGCTTGCTCTTGGACCTTTTCCCTTCCCCTCAACCGGCAGTAGCGAAGCCCGTGCAGCTCTTTCGCGTCTGCAAAGCTTCGCTCGATCGTCTCTTTCCGTTTTTTGTACAGGTATTTTCCCGTAGAGGAAAGGCGATGGGCTCGCACTTTTTCCTTATGTTTTTCCCACACGTGTCGGGTGATGACTTT
>NZ_FMZA01000034.1 GCF_900102685.1 Melghirimyces thermohalophilus | reverse complement strand
GCATCCACCGTGTGCCCTTCGTAACTTCTCCTCAGTTGCTCCGGTGAATTGTGACCTTCTTGGCTCTCTTCCGTATCCGGTTTTCAAGGTGCATCGTTGCTTCGGTTTCGCTGTCACCTCGCGGCGACAAGTAATAATATATCACGTATGTGCATTTGTATCAACCCCTTTTTCGAGATTTTTTTCGGCAAAAAGAAGTCCCGCTCACGCGGGCTTCAGAAGGGTATTCCTGCGCTTTTCAATCACCATTTTTATCATCATCGCGATCATCGTCCTGATCATCTCCATTGTCATTTTCCATCGACATAAACAGAACCTTGCCGGTATATGCGTCGATTTCCATATCCGTTTCCTGCTGTCCATCCTCCACTTCCACCTCATAAACCAACCGACCATCATTTCGGTCCAACTCAATCTCGCTGATCGTTCCCTCCGCTTGACTCAAGGCAATCTGTTTTGCCTGCGCCTCACTGATCGGCTGACGCCCCTTAGGGTGTTGCTGCTTCTTATCATTCTTATCCTTTTCATCTGCTTTAGCTGCCCGATGCTCTGTCCGATTTTGTTCCACCTTCATGATGTCACCGGTATCGGCGTCCATCTTAATTTCGTATTCCCCTTGGTCACCATCCAACTCGATTTCATATACCTTGCGGGATCCCTGATCGTCTAAGTCCACGTCTTCCACCTTACCAGGGTAACGTTCTTCTGCAGCTTTTGCAGCCTCTTGCGAAGTGAGGGCGGGATCGGCCTTACCGGCAAAGATCTGGTTGATACCAAACCCGGCTCCAGCGATAAGCACCGCTCCCGCCAACACAGCCAACCCTGTCCTTTTTTTCACAACTATTCACTCCTTAGCGACGTTACTAATGATGATGATAAAAAGGCCAACTGATAAACCGCGGTGAGTCAAATGAGAAAATGATGAGAATCCGATTGTCCTCCTCATCCATCACCACCTGACGGAGGCAATTGGATCGTCACCACGGTCCCCTTCCCTTCCGCACTGGACAGTAAAAATCGGCCCTGATGGGCATCGATAATCCGCTTGGCGATGGATAAGCCTAAACCGCTTCCGCCGGTCTTGCGACTCCGAGCCTTATCCACCCGGTAAAAACGTTCAAAAATCCGTTTTTGATCCTCTTCCGGGATGCCGATACCTTGGTCCGCCACTTGAATGCGCGGCCCTTCATCTATCTTCTCCACTGTCACATCTACCGCTTCTTCGCTATATTTCAAAGCGTTATCCACAAGGATAAACATCAGTTGTTTCCATTTCTCCCGATCAACCTGAGCCCACACCGGATCTGCGGCTTTCAGTCGAATAGTCCTCCCGGTAGTACGGGATAAGGATCGGACCGTTTCCCCACACAATTCGCCCAGATCTACCCTCTCCAAGCGGAGAAGCTCATGGGTATCTTCCCGGGCTAAGTCCAGCATCTGATGGGTGAGGGACTTCATCCGCTTCGCTTCAGAATGGATCGCTTCTACCGCCTCTTCCCTCACTTCCGGTTTTGCCTGCCCCCATCTTTTCAGGAGATTAGAGTAACTCTCAATCACCGTGAGCGGTGTCTTTAATTCATGGGAGGCATCGGCCACAAAATCCTGTTGCTTGCGAAAGTTTTCCTCCATCCAATCCATCATCCGATTGTAGGTCACCGCCATTTGTGTCAACTCATCATGAGTTCGATCGTTCAATTTTAACCGCTGAAAGGTGCCTTGACGTCGATTTTGTTCCATCGTACCGATCAAGGAGAGAATCGGCTGCAAAAGAATTTTGCTTAAAACACGTCCAGAGATCATGATCGGAATAAGAACGACAATCGTGGAAAAAAACAATACCCAACGCAGAATCCGCAGGGTTTCCCCCACCAATCCCTGGTTCTCTGTCACCTCCAAGGTCACGACTTGTCCGTTGCTCCATATCATCGGATAGTAGACGGTTAAATAGGGTTGATGGTTTCGAGTAAAAAAACGGTGGTCTTGGCGGTCCCGGTAGGCAGGAGGCTGAGCTTGGATCAACTCCGGTTGTTCGGTGACGGTTAATAACACTTTCTCCTCCGAGTCGATCACCCGGATCATGCCGCCCTCAGTCAGATAAGCCCGCAACAGGCTGCTCGTAGCGGTATTCTCTCCTCTTCCCTCATTGGATACCTGGATCGCCCTGACAATGCTCTCCGCTCTCCCCTGTAATTGCTCCACCTCCGCATTTTTCGTTTGGTGGTGAAACAGAGTGTACACGCTGAGATTTGCACCGATTAACAAAACCAGCATCATCGCTGTGGTAAAGAGTTGAATGCGGGTGGAAATCTTCATCGATCTTTCTCCCGCAGGGTGTAACCGACACCGCGCACCGTTTGAATCAGGGGAGAAGATTCACCTTTATCGATTTTTTGACGTAGGTAGCGAATATAGACATCGACAACGTTGGTGTCCCCCATGTAATCGAAACCCCATACTCCTTGAATAATCTGTTCCCGATCCAACACTTGACCCTAATGGCGCATCAGATAATAAAGCAAATCAAACTCTCTGGGGGTGAGATGGACCTCTTTCTCTCCCCGACGTACTTCCCGCGTTTTGGGGTTCAAGGTTAGGTCTGCCACAGTGAGCCGATCCTCTTCCACCTCTCCCTTTTTGCTGCTGAAGCGAAGGTTGGCTCGAATCCGAGCCAAAACTTCTTCGATTTCAAAGGGTTTGGTTATATAATCGTTCGCCCCTTGATCCAATCCCATCACTTTGTCTAAAACGGTATCCCGAGCGGTTAATAGTAACACAGGTGTCTGCTCGTTTTTCCGGCGGAAACGGCGCAACACCTCGATCCCGTTGAGTCGCGGCAGCATGATATCCAGCAAGATCAAATCCCAGCCACCTGCCGTTGCCATCTCCATTCCTTGTACACCATCATGGGCGATTTCAGCTCGATACCCGTCATATTCCAACTCTAATTGCAGCACACGGGCGATCTTTATTTCATCTTCCACGATCAAAATCTGCGCACTCATGGATGACAAGCCCCCGCTTTAATTATTTTCCTATCGATTGTAACGCGAATAGATTAAAATTTGCTGTTAAAAAGAAAAAGTCCCCTGCCATTTTTAGACAGAGAACTTTTTCATCGACATAAAAAAGCCCGGATCATCGATCCGAGGCT